>JAZPYF010000024.1:0-16946 GCA_045544055.1 Acutalibacteraceae bacterium
AGCCGATACCGCCTGTGGGGGGCATACCGTACTCAAGAGCGGTAAGGAAATCCTCATCGGTTGTGTTAGCCTCATCATCACCCTGTGCGAGCAGAGCTTCCTGAGCCTTGAAGCGCTCTCTCTGGTCAATCGGGTCATTAAGCTCGGAATAAGCGTTTGCCATTTCCCAACCATTCATAAAGAATTCAAAACGCTCAACATACTCGGGATTGCCGGGCTTTTTCTTTGTGAGCGGAGAAATCTCAATCGGGTGGTCCATAACGAATGTGGGCTGAATCAGATGTTTCTCGGCATACTCCTCAAAGAAGAGAGCGAGAATATCGCCCTTGCCGTGACGCTTTTCGTACTCGACATGATGCTTATCAGCAAGAGCACGTGCATCCTCAAGAGTTTTGACCTCGTCCCAATCAACGCCTGCATATTTCTTGACAGCC
Source organism: Acutalibacteraceae bacterium (assembly GCA_045544055.1). Lineage (GTDB taxonomy): Bacteria > Bacillota > Clostridia > Oscillospirales > Acutalibacteraceae > UBA8612. The sequence goes on from JAZPYF010000024.1 coordinate 435, forward strand.
TCAACCATTGTAATACGCTCGAAAGGCTTGCCGAGATCCATTTCAACGCCGTTGTAAACAACCTTTGTTGTGCCGAGAACTTCCTGTGCGACATAACGGTAAAGATTTTCTGTAAGGTCCATCATACCGTTATAATCTGTATATGCCTGATAGAGCTCCATAAGTGTAAACTCAGGATTGTGTCTTGTGTCACATCCCTCGTTACGGAAAACTCTGCCGATTTCGTATACTCGCTCCATACCACCGACAATAAGGCGCTTGAGATAAAGCTCAAGTGAAATACGGAGTTTGAAATCTTCATCAAGTGCATTGTGGTGAGTCATGAAAGGTCTTGCAGCTGCACCGCCTGCATTGCTGACAAGAATCGGTGTTTCAACCTCGATAAAGTTCTCACCGTCGAGATACTTGCGGATTGCACGAAGAATTGCGGAGCGCTTATAGAAAGTATCCTTTACCTCGGGGTTCATAATAAGGTCAAGGTAACGCTGACGGTAGCGAGTGTCGGTATCGGTCAGACCGTGGTACTTCTCTGCAAGGGGAAGAAGTGATTTTGAAATAAGACGGATATGCTGAGCGTGTACGGAAATTTCGCCCCTGCGTGTGCGGAAAACGAAGCCCTTAACCTCAACAATATCACCGATATCCCACTTCTTGAACTCTGCAAAGCTCTCTTCGCCGATATCGTTAATTCGTACATATACCTGCATACGGCCCGAACGGTCACGGATATCGATAAAGTTTGCCTTGCCCATATCGCGCCATGTCATAATACGGCCGCAGATATATACCTCTGCATTTTCGAGTTCTTCAAAACGCTCATTGATTTCTGCAGCTGTAATTGTCTGCTGAGCAAGTGTGATTTCAAACGGATCCTTGCCTGCCTGCTGAAGAGCTTCGAGCTTTTCGAGCCTGATTGCTCTTTGCTCGTTTTCGCTTACCTTCTCTTCCTCGGGGGTAAGGACAACATTGTTTTCTTCTGCCATTTTAATTATCCTCTCAAGCTTTTAGCTTACTTTACAATTTTAACAATTTCGTAGCTGAATGTACCGCCGGGGGCATCTACCTGGACTGTATCGCCTGCTTTTTTGCCCATAATTGCCTTACCTGCAGGTGACTCTGCGGAAATGTAGTTTTCGTCCTTTGCGGATTCGTTTTCGCCGAGGATTACATAATCCTCTTCCTCACCGTCCTCAAGGTCTTTGAGTGTAATAACCGAACCGATATGAACACAGTCAAGATCGGCAGCGCTGATAATGATAGCATCCTTAAGAATAGTCTCAAGCTCTGTGATACGGGCTTCAAGACGACCTTGGTCGTTCATAGCCTCATCGTACTCAGCGTTTTCGGAAAGGTCACCGTGTGAACGTGCTTCCTTAATATCCTCCGCTGCCTTGTGTCTGCCTTCTGTCTTGAGGTATTCAAGCTCTTGGGCGAGTTTTTCATAGCCTTCTCTGGTAAGTTCCTGTGCCATTTATTAGTCCATCCTTTCGTTTGGAAATTATTCCGAATTGTAAATTCATAATATTATATAATATAGAAACATCAATGTCAAGGAGAAAGAAATTGATTTTTTATGCTTTAACACTTTGAATTTTGAAAATATTTTGATTGCATTTGGCAGAAGTTTGTGATAGAATTGATTAAACACACTATTTGGAGGTTCATTATGCCCCGTAATATAAGAGAAGACGACAACATCAGATTCATGCTTCAGGCTGTACTGGAGCTTCAGACCCTTGATGAATGCTATGATTTTTTTGAGGACCTTTGCACAATGACCGAGCTCAAATCCATGTCTCAGCGACTTGTTGTTGCAAAGATGCTCCGTGATAAGCGCGTTTACAGCGAAATTGTAAAAGAAACAGGTGCCAGCACAGCAACAATCAGCCGCGTAAACCGCTCACTTATCTACGGCTGCAACGGCTATGAAGAAATCTTCAAGCGCCTTGCAGAAAAGGGCGAAGAATAAAAATGAGCGGCTACGGATTTTTTTCAAATGTTTATGACACGCTGACTCAAAACGTTAATTACAGCGCCAGAGCCGACTACATTGCCGACCTGCTTACCGAAAACGGTATCACAGGCGGCATTTTGCTTGATCTTGCCTGCGGCACAGGCACGCTCAGCGTTGAAATGGCTCAGCGTGGCTTTGACGTGATAGGTGTTGACGCAAGCGGTGAAATGCTCAGCATTGCCATGAACAACGCATACGAGAAAGGAAAGCAGATTCTTTTTCTCTGCCAACCGATGCAGCAGCTCGACCTTTACGGCACAATCAATGCTGCAATCTGCACGCTCGACAGTATCAATCACCTGACAGACCCCGCAGACGTTCAGGCAACATTTGACAAAGTATCCCTATTCACAGAGCCGGGCGGAATATTTATTTTTGACATCAACACAGTATATAAGCACCGTAATATTCTTGCCGATAATACATTCGTATACGATATGGAAGATGTTTACTGCGTATGGCAAAACTCTCTCGACGCTGAAACAGACACGGTGCAGATTGATCTTGATATTTTTGAACTGGCTTCAGACGGAGCTTATGAGCGTGAGCAGGAGAGTTTCTGCGAGCGTGCCTATCCCCTGCCGGAAATCAAAGCTATGCTCACCAAGGCAGGCTTTGAAACGGTTGCGGTTTATGACGAGCTGACACGCAACGAGCCGCACGACAGTTCGGAAAGACTTTTTGTTATAGCGAGGAAAAAATAAATGGGAAGAATTATAAGAACAATTTCTACAACAGGCGAAGTTATCGCAATTGCCGTTGATGCAACAGATATAGTTGAAAAAGCACAGCAGATTCACAAGACCTCTGCCGTAACCTCTGCGGCACTCGGAAGACTGCTTGCCGCCGCCTCGATGATGGGCGATATGCTCAAGGGCAAGGATGATACACTGACGCTGCGTATAAGCGGTGACGGACCTGCTTCTTCACTTATTGCAGTATCTGACAGCAACGGCAACTGCAGAGGCTATGTTGCAAACCCCGTTGTTGAGATTCCGCTCAACAGCAAAGGCAAGCTCGACGTTTCGGGTGCGATAGGCAACGGTACGCTCACCGTTATGAAGGACCTTGGTCTTAAAGAACCTTATATCGCACAGATTCCGCTCGTTTCGGGCGAAATTGCAGAAGATATAACAAGCTACTATGCAACAAGTGAACAGACGCCCACGGTCTGCGCACTCGGTGTGCTTGTAAACCCCGACCTTTCTATAAGAGCGGCAGGCGGATTTATAATCCAACTTCTCCCCTTCACAAGTGAAGAAACCATAGATGCCGTTGAAAGAGGACTTGCAGACCTGCCCTCCGTTACGCAGATGCTCTCAGCAGGAATGACGCTTGAAGAAATCTGCAAGCGTGCACTGCCCGAGTTTGAAATTGATGTTCTCGACGAAAGCGCACCCGAATACAGATGTAACTGCTCAAGAGAGCGTGTTGAAGCCGCACTTATAACAACAGGTAAAGAAGAACTTGAGGATATGGCAAAGGATGAAAAGACTCAGGTCACCTGCCACTTCTGCGACAAGGTATACACCTTCACAAGCGAAGACATACTCGCACTCAGCCGCAGGGCAACTCAATAAGAAAGTAAAAAAGACATTTACGGATTGATAAACCTGTAAATGTCTTTTTATTTTTGTCTTTATGAATCCCATTCCGTACCGGTAACGGTATCCATATCAATTCCCTTTGTTTCACCGACATTTTTGAAAAGCATAACAAGAGCTGAAACAAAGCCGGGTACGAGCATTGCGATTGCAACAGTACCGATAAAGCTGTTACCGAGCAGAATTGCGGAAAGAGTGCCTGCACCGAGCGAAATTGCAAAGCCTGCTGCTGTTACGATATACTGTGCCGAAATTGCAGACGAGCGAAGATTAGTCGGTGCTGATTCGCCGATCATCATAATAAGCACATCGTTAAGTGAATAGTAGCTGCCGACGAACACACCGCAAAGGAAACCGACAACGACAGAATTAAAGCCGAACTTTGCTCCGAGCGAAAAACCGACAAAGCCTACAAGGCAGTCAGCGGCAGTTATAATAGCGGCAGTCTTTCTGCCCTTGGAATCGGAGATAAAGCCCATAACAACCTGAGAAATGGCAGAGCCTATCGGGAACAGAACAAGAGCCGATGTAACGGCATCAATCGCAGAAGAAACACCGCTGCTTTCATAGCCGAAATTGAGAATCGGCTCGTAATTAATGCTGCCGTAAAAGCCGACATTGGCAAGTGCCGATACAACATAGAGCCAACGGAGCTGTTTATGCTTAAGTGCAAACCTCAGCGCAGGAATAAGGCCGCCCTGCTTTGCTTCAGCCTGTTTGCTTGCGGCAAGTGCCGCCTTTTCATCCTCCGACAAGCGCAGGTAGCTGAGTCTTGAATCAACAAAAGACGGAGTTTCTTTCGCACTTACAAGTGCAACAAAGCTGATGACAAGACCGATAACCGCAGGAATAAAATAAACCATGCGCCATTCATACGAATCGCCTGCGGCACTAATAAGCCAGCGTCTTAACAACGGCACAAGCATAACGCCCATATTTGCAAAAAACTTGATGCTTGAATATACTCTTGCCCTGTGTTTTGACGGAGAAGATTCCATTATGTAAACCACATGCATATCGTGCGGAATAAAGAACTGAACAAGGCACGCACCGAGAAAATAAAGCACAAGATTATTTGAAAGGAAGATGAGAAGCAGAGCAAAGCTCATACCAAAAGTATTGATAATAAGAAATTTCTTTCTGCCCCAACGGTCTGCAAGCGGTCTGTAAAGCAGACCGACAGCCTGAAACGGAATTGCAAGCGCCGAAACAAGGTCTAGCATACCTACCGAGCTGTTGCCGTGTACGGCAAACAGGTCTGCCGCAATCTCGCTCTTCATCAGCATACCTATCTGCGATGCTATTTCATCGGTAGCATAAATAAGAGTGATGATAAAGACAAGATAGGCAAAGTATGTTTTTGTGTGTGAAGCTGACTTTTGCTTTTCCCATTTTTTAATTTCTTTTTCCGTTTTCAGCCTGTGTTTTTCAAGCTGTGCGGAAGTGAGAGTTTTTGCTGCCATTATGAAAGCTCCGCCTCCCGTGAATATTTTCTATATCATAACACATATAACTGAAAATAGCAATTTATAAAAACACAGCATATCTTCTGCATTAAAAGAAGATACGCTGTGTTAAATTTTTTTATTTATACTTTTTCAAATATGAAATTACCGTCTGCTACTTTGCAGATACACTTATCGCCCGAGCTGATCTTACCCTCCAGGATTTCTTCGGAAAGCTTATCTTCAATTTTTGATTGAATAGCCCTGCGTAAAGGTCTTGCCCCGTACACCGGGTCAAAGCCTGCATCGGCAATTTTATCAATCGCGCCGGCATCAAACTCAATATCAATTCCCATCGAAGCCACACGCTGTCTGAGCGAATCAAGCATACGCTTTGCAATTTCGGCTATATCCTCTTTCTGCAGCTTGCGGAAAACGATAATATCATCCACACGGTTGAGAAATTCGGGACGGAAGGCTTTTTTCAGCTCTCCCATTACCGCCTCTTTTATCTTTTCATCACTCATTGATCCGCCTTTTTCCGCTCCGAAGCCAAGAGAAGAAGCACCGCTGCCTGCAATCTGCTTTGCGCCGATATTGGAGGTCATTATGATAATACAGTTCTTGAAATCAACCTTTCTGCCCTGAGAATCGGTGAGAATGCCGTCATCAAGAATCTGGAGCAGCATATTGAAGACATCGGGATGTGCCTTTTCAATTTCATCAAACAGAATTACCGAATAGGGCTTGCGGCGCACACGCTCCGTAAGCTGACCGCCCTCATCATAGCCGACATAGCCGGGCGGCGAGCCGACAAGGCGGGAAACAGTGTGCTTTTCCATATATTCAGACATATCAAGGCGAATCATTGCACTTTCATCGCCGAACATTGCCGCCGCAAGCGATTTGCAAAGCTCGGTTTTACCTACGCCCGTAGGACCGAGGAATATAAATGAGCCTGTCGGACGTTTGGGGTCTTTAAGACCTACTCTGCTGCGCCTTATTGCCCTTGAGACAGCCTTGACCGCCTCATCCTGACCAACAATACGCTCGTGCAGCTCACTCTCCATATTGAGAAGCCGTCTGCTCTCCTCCTGAGTGAGCTCAACAACGGGTACACCTGTCCAGCCTGAAACGATTTCGGCGATCTCGTTTGCCGTAACCTCGCCTGCCGCACTTGAACTGCGCTGCTGCCAGCTATCCTTTTCTTCTCTTAATCTTTTTTCGATTTCTCTTTTTTCATCACGAAGCTTTGCCGCTCTTTCAAAATCCTGGGCATTTATCGCTGCAGACATTTCATCTGACAACGATTTAATTTTCTCTTCAAGAGCCTTAAGGTCAGGCGGTGCTGTAAAGGCACGAAGCCTTACACGCGATGCCGCCTCATCAACAAGGTCAATAGCTTTATCGGGCAGGAATCTGTCACCGATATATCTTACGGACATTTTAACGGCAGCAACAAGTGCCTCGTCCGTTATCCTTACCCTGTGATGAGCCTCGTATTTATCACGCAGACCTTTGAGGATTTCAATTGCCTCGTCCTCACTCGGCTCACCTACCGTTACGGGCTGAAAGCGCCTTTCGAGTGCAGCATCCTTTTCGATATGCTTGCGGTATTCATCGAGCGTCGTTGCACCGATAACCTGAAGCTCACCCCTTGCAAGCGAGGGCTTGAGAATATTTGCCGCGTCAACAGCACCCTCTGCCGAGCCTGCACCGATAAGCGTGTGAAGCTCGTCAATAAAGAGGATTACATTGCCGCACTTGACAACCTCCTCAAGAGCTGTTTTGATTCTTTCCTCAAAGTCACCTCTGTACTTTGTGCCTGCAACCATTCCCGTAAGGTCGAGCGAAACAATACGCTTGTCACTGAGAGTCTCAGGCACCTCACCCGAAACTATTTTAAGAGCGAGACCCTCTGCGATTGCCGTTTTACCCACACCGGGCTCACCTATAAGACAGGGATTATTCTTTGTGCGGCGCGAAAGAATCTGTATAACTCTTTCAATTTCCTTTTCTCTGCCGATGACGGGGTCAATCTTACTCTGAGCAGCAAGAGAAGTAAGCTCTCTGCCGAACTGATCGAGCGTCGGTGTATCGGATTTTGCGGATTTGTCGCCGCTCCTTTCCTTCCCCTGCTTTGGTGCACCGTTACTGTTGACAGCTTTGACAATATCGCTGAGCACATCCGAAGCGGAAACACCGAGTTTGCCGATAATATTGACGGCACAGTTTGATCCCTCTTTGATAAGAGAAATCAGAAGATGCTCCGTACCTGTGTAGTTGTGTCCCATTGAGCGTGCCGCCGCAATGGAAAGCTCAATTATATATTTGAGCCTCGGTGTAAAATCATCGGGCAGAAGCACCGTAGGAGTGCCGATACCGACGGTTGACTTGAGAACATTCTCAACGTCTTCACTGCAAATTCCTTTTGCATTCAAAGCGAGGCAAGCCACACTGCCGTCACTGTGGAGCAGACCTGCAAGCAGATGCTCACTGCCCACATAGGTATGCCCCATGCTCTCTGCAACGCTGATTGCACTATTGAGAGCGATGTTTGCTTTTTCTGTAAAGCCTGTAAATTTGTACATATAAAATCACTACTCCTTCCACAAAGTATGATTTATCCGAGTGCCTCTCTGACGACACTTGCTCTCAGCTCGTCTCGCTGAGCAGGCTCAAGATTTTTTCCTTCTCTTGCATTTATTGTTGCCGGCTGCATATCAACCATAAGCTCGCTGAGCTTTTCTACGCTCACATCAAGAATACCCTGTGCCGCACCAAGGCGCACAAGCGATGCAAGCTGCATAAATTCGTCTGCGCTGAGAAGCCTCGCACTTTTCAGAGTACCGAGCGCACGGTAGATTTTATCCTCCCACGCAATGCTTTTGAGCATCTGCTCTCTGACGGCAAGCTCCTGTGCAACAAGCTGCTGAGCTATTGATTTAAGATTATTGAGCGCAGTTTCCTCACTTATACCAAGAGTTACCTGATTACTGAGCTGGTACATATCTCCATTGGGGACAGAGCCCTCACCGTACGCACCACGGATTGTAAGGCCGAGCTTTGATACGGTTGATGCAATACGGGTAATTTGTCCGCTCTTGCCAAGCCCCGGCAGATGAAGCATAACCGATGCTCTCATCGCAGTACCGAGATTTGTCGGACACTGTGTCAAAAATCCTATCCGCTCATCAAACGCAAGCCCCAGCTTTGAAGCAAGCACGTTATCAAGGCTGTTTGCACGCTTATATGCGCTGTCGAGCGCAAGACCCGCTTCCATAACCTGAAGTCGGATATGATCCTCCTCACAAAGCATAATGCTGACTGATTCATCTTCGGAGAGCAGAAGCGCTCTGCCGTTTACGGAGCTTGCAAATTCAGGGCTGACAAGATGCCTTTCTGCAAGTGAAATTGCCTGCGCACGTGTCAAACGCTCCATTTCTATATAGCTCAGATCCTCATCACAGCCGCCGAGAAGCGCATCGCGCACAAGCTCGTTGACCTGCTTTTTTCCTGCAACGGAAAGCTTGGCAGGGAACGGATATTCTTCAATATTTCTGGCAAGGCGGATTCTGGTGCTTACAACAACCTCAGATTTTTCACCGCTGCTCACATACCATTTGCTCATTCGGTTTCGCCTCCTTCAAGTGCTTTGATTTCATCACGCAGTTTAGCAGCAAGCTCAAACTCCTGAGTTTCTACCGCTGCGCTGAGCTTTTTCCTGAGCTGTTCAATTCGCTCTTCAACCGTAGGCTCTGTTCTTTCTTCACGTACTACGTCAATTTTCTTGCCCGAGTGAACGGCTCTGCCGTGAATACGCTCAAGCGAAGGAGCAAGCTTTTCAAAGAAAACCCTGTAACACTCCGCACAGCCCACCTGACTGTCACGCACAATATCGTTAAACGAATTGCCGCATTTGGGACAACGAAGAACATTTGCCGCAAGTGATTTTTTACCGATATCGCCGAGAAGGTCTCCGAAAAAGTCGCTCAGGCTAAGCGGTGCAAAGCCCGAAAACATATCCGTATACCCCAGGTCACCTGCACAGCTTGCACAAAGGTGATGCTCGGTTGTGTCGCCGTTTACGACACGCTTGATGTGTGTTGTTGCCTGCGCTTTACCACAATTCTGACATACCATAATAAATACTCCTCCTTTATACTGTCTGCAGCAGCATCTGTTTGAGTACTGCCGCTCTTACCTTGTCTCTCTGTTGGGTCGGCAGCTCACGGTAAGAGCTGTCGAGCACCGCCGCCACCATAACCTTTGCCACAGGCACAGGTATTACCTCTCTGTTAGCTAAGTTAATTATATGTGCACGGGCGGTTTTTTCATCAATCTGTGTACCGATATGATTTACGGCGTGCATAACTACTGAGCCGGGTGTTGAGTGGCTGACACGTGTTATACGGATGTAACCGCCGCCACCGCGTCGGCTTTCAACAATGTAGCCCTGCTCGGGCGTGAAGCGTGAGGAAATCACATAGTTTATCTGGCTCGGAACACAGCCCAGAGTCTGGGCGAGCTCGTTGCGCTGCATTTCCGCACTGCCCTCCTGCTCTATCATATCCATTATAAGTTTTGCGATAGTGTTGCTTATATTCACTTCGCTCACTCTCCTTTTATTGCTTTGACTTTGACTTTCTTTGACCTTGGCTTTATTCTATGCTTTTTTTGACCAAACGTCAAAGGTCAATAAAAGTCAAATTTGTTTTTTACGGGCTGATTTTTGAAATTAGCTCCCGATTTCTTGAAAATGCTCTGTTTTTCTTGATTTTTGACCTTGTTTGACCTTTGGTAAAAGAAAACCGCAGCGTCGGCTGACCAACGCTGCGGAACTCTTATAGTGTTCGGCAATAATTATTGATTCTTTGGTTTTTTAGTCCTCTTCGCCGTCACGCTTGCGCAGGAAGAGGGCAAGTGCGCCTGAGCCGCCCATCAGAGCAACTGCCGCGCCTGCAGCACCGAGAGCAACACCTGTATCGGGAATTGTGCTGCCGTCACCCTCCTGCTTGCTGCTCTCTTCACCGGATACAACAGTTGTTGTTTCGGGCTTGGATGAACCGCCACCGAAAATGAGCTTGTTGAGCCAATCAAGCAGGTCACTTGAAGCAATGCCGTTAATAATGTCGGCATAACCGAGACCGAGCTCATCGAGCTTTTCGTAAAGTGCATCTGCATAAGCAGGAATGTCGGTGAAGGTCTCTACTCTGGGAAGACCGAGTGCCTCATTGATATCATTGAGGGCGTCCTTGATTTCCTTAAGGTCAACCTTCTCAAGGAAGCTGATGATAAGTGCAAGCACATCGTCTCTGTCGGGAGCCTCTGTTGACTCTTCCTCACTCACATCTTCCTTTGAGCTCTCTTCCTCGGGAATTGCCTCTGTTGAGCTCTCCTCCTCAGGAATTACCTCTGAACTTTCCTCTTCGGGAAGCTCCTCAGAAGAGCTCTCTTCCTCAGGCGCTGCTTCGCTTGAAGATTCTTCTGCTGACGGATTTTCAACGGTAACGTTTTCCTGTGTGGATTCCTCATCGCCGTTGACCGCAAAAGCTGTCACGACAAGAGAAAGGCACATCACAACCGCCAGAAAAGCCGCAAGAAACTTTTTGATTTTCATTTGCTGATTCCTTCCTTCTTTGTTTTTTGTACGAAACTCTTTCGTTCGACAAACAAATACTAACATCCGACAAGGTATGCAGTCAACGCACAAATAATGGAAGGAAAAACACAAGGTCTGCATCCGACACCGAGCGGATACAGACCTTTCTTATTTCAGCGTATAATCAGCCAAAGCACAATATTAAAAACAAGAAAAACAATATTCACGGCTGTAAAGACGAGCATATATCTGCCTTTGCTCACATCCTCTTTCGCAATCAGCTTAAAGGATATAAGGCTTGCCATAGACGCAATCAGCGTGCCGAGACCGCCTAAATTAACACCGACGAGCAAACCCTTGACATCATTACTGAAGCCCGAAAGCAGAATTGCCGCAGGAACATTTGAAAAGACCTGGCTTGCCGCAATTCCGACAGGCACCTCATTGCCCGAAACAAGTGTTCTGAGCATATTGCTGACGGCATCAACCTGACCGAGATTGCCTATAAAAATAAAGAGAAAAACAAAGGTCAGCAGCAAACTGTAATCTGCCTTAAGCAAGGTTTTACGGTCAAACACAAGCACAGCCGCAAGTGTTACTATAAGCGTAACCGCAAAATGTACAACGCGAAAAACTGTCAACAGTGCAAGCACAAAAAGCAGTGCGTAAATAATCAGCCGCAGTTTATCGGGACTTTCATTCTGCTCAATACCCGCCGCCTTGATTTCGCCTTTTTTGAAAACGAACGAGAAAGCAATAATCAGCACAAGTGAAAGTACCGTATATGGCGCAAGCGTAAGAAAAAACTCGCCAAGCTCCATTTCAAAAGCAGAAAACAGGTAGAGATTCTGCGGGTTTCCGACAGGCGTTGCCATACTGCCAAGGTTTGCCGCAACGGTTTCGAGCGTTACGAGCTTTATCAGCTCGCTCATACTGCCCGACATTTTAAGTGCGATCACCGTAAACGGCACAAAGGTTATCAGCGCCACATCGTTTGTAATCAGCATTGAGGAAAAGAAGCACAGCAAGCATAGTATCAGCCCGAACGAGCGCACGCTGCCTGCTTTTTTCAGCATAGCATTTGCCATAAGACTAAACACGCCGAGTCCGTTCAGACCTGCCATAACAAGCATAAGGCAAAGAAGCAGCGCAAGCGTGCGAAAATCAATATAATCAACATATCCGCCGGATATCGGCACGAAAAAAGCCGATGCTGCCGCCAGCACAAACGATATTACAAGCACTATTTCATCCTTAAAAAATCTGCTGATTCTATTCACCGTAAATCTCCGTCATAAGCTCAGGCTCAAATTCACGAGCCTTGAAGTAATACTTTTTGTCTTCTTGCGTAATTTCTCTTATAACCCTGCACGGGTTGCCTGCGGCAATAACACCGGACGGGATATCCTTTGTCACCACACTGCCTGCACCGATTACGGTATTATCCCCTACCGTAACGCCCGGCAGAATTACGCTGTTGCCGCCAACCCACACATTGCTGCCGATTTTCACGGGTATACCGTACTCATATTGAGAGTTTCTCGCCTGAGGATGTACGGGGTGGCCCGCAGTGTATATTGCAACATTCGGGGCAAGCATTACGTTGTCACCGATATCGACCCTGCCGACATCGAGAATCATACAGTTATAGTTTGCAAAGAAATTATCACCGACAAAAATATTGCTGCCGTAATCAACATGAAAAGGCTGGCAGACGGTGCAGTTTTTACCCGCACCGCCAAGTATACCTAGGATAAGTCTGCCGAGCTTTTCGGTATCTCTCGGGTCAACCTGATTGTATTCGTGAGCCTTGGCTCTCGCCTCAAGCACTTCTTCCATAAGCTCGCTGTCAATTCTGTAAGCAAGCGCTTTATCGCGCCTTTCCCTCTGAGTCATTTTTTCACCTTATTCAAACAGTGTTTTTGTGCCTGCATCATATTCCCATGTAACAAATCCCGTTTCAAAAGCCGGACTGTTTTTAGCAAGTGTAAAATCGCGGTTTACAGCATCCCTGAACAGCGGATCGGTAAACACACCGTTGTTGTAATACCCTCTGCCCACCATTGAAGGAATGTTCTTTCTTTCAAAGAACGACATTGAATCACCCGAGTATACATTGCCGCCGTTTTTATAGTCCCAGTAAAGGTTGCTGTCATCTATAAACCAATCCATATCGGTTGTAAGAGCATACATTGTTGCATTATCCGTAACAAAAATATTGTTCGAAAGCGTGAGTGAATTGTGATCTTCGTTTTTTGTAATTCTGAATGCACCCTCTCCGCCGAATGCAAAAATGTTGTTTCTTACAATATTATCCTTGCCGTAGTGCTGGTGGAAGGTCTGTGAAGAACAGTCATAAACGAGGTTGTTTTCAACAAGCATACCGCTTGAACCTTCATCAAGATAAACGCCCCAGCCGCCGTAGCCGTAGCTGCCTTCATCACAGCCGACATTGTAAATTACGTTTCCTGAAATCACGGTATCAGGCTGAATACCGAGAGTGTAAATACCGCCCATATCGGAAAGCCAACCGTTACCTATGTCGTAAATAAGGTTGTTGGTGATTTTTATATTGTTGGTCGGGTTATCAGCATAGCCCCATGTCCAACCGACGGAAACACCCGTGTACCAGCCTTCGTGGATTTCGTTATTGGAAAGCTCACAATCAACGGCATGGGTAAGCAAAATACCGATAGCGTTGTTGAAAATTCTGCCGTATCTTGTAATATGGCAATCTTTTACATCAATATTCTTTGTTGTTGCAGGAACAACACCCTCGCCGTGGATAAATATTGCATTTGCACCGATTTCTTCAAATTCGGAGCTTTCAATACTGCAGTTCTGAGAAGCGCTCTCAAATTTTACTGCTGTATAAGATATATTTTTGAAAATGCAATCAACAAAATCTATTCCGTTCGAAGCGGAAATGTTAATTGCGGCAGGCGTTTCAAAAGCCGCCTGAGTGTGGTTTGAGTTATATTTCAGATTGTTGAAAAGCGGATGGTCTGCAGGGAATTCATTGTTATATGTTCCGTCTGTCTTTCCAATATAATCCCAATCCGTATTTTCAAAGTTTATTCCGCGGAATGCTATGTTTTTGCATCCGTTAATAGTCAAAAGTTTTTCGGTTATGCCTGCATAAAGAACAGTATTTTCAACTGTGTCGCCATCTTCAGGAATGTAGTACAGCTTACCTTCGCTGCGGTCAAGGTACCATTCGCCCGGCTGACCGAGAGCTTCCTTTACATTTTCAAAAATGTAATTGTCATCAACTCTTACCGTCATTGCGGTAGGCTTCTGTGTTTCTACTCTGCCTGTATCGGTATCAACCGAATGAAGCGGGAGCAGCTCATCACACCAGAAGTGCATGATTCTGACATCAACATCCTTGATATTGCTGAAATTAAGAACATCCTGTTTGTGTGCGTAAAATACTGCCGAGTTTGTGAAGAAGTTCGCATTATAATCGGGAGCCATAGCCTCATCGGATTTAGGATCAGCAATTTTAAGCAAGCCTGTTTTCGGATAATCCGGGCGCGCAAGCCTTACACCGTTTTTGAAAAGAGAATGGAAATAGTCTTCATCACTCTCAACGGGCATATCTGTAACAAATGCCTTGACACCGTTTATTTCAGTTTCGCTCCAGTTGCCGCCGATTTCCTTTGAGCCGCTGAAAACCACCTCTTCATCGGGATATGAACGGTAGATAACGTTACTCCTGTCAGCCGATGTAAATTCAACTGTATTCTCAATAAAGTATGTACCCTCTCTGAACCATACCGTAACGGTTTCATCACCCGAAGCGATACCTGCTTTAAGGATTTCCTTTGCTTTTTCAAATGTTCTGAGCGGTGCATCAACCGTACCGGGGTTACTGTCATCACCGTTTACCGATATGACAAGGTCATTTGCACCCATAACAAATTCGCCCTCGTCAAAAGCAGCCTGTTCACGTTTACTCGGCTCAGTAAACTCCGGAACAATTTCGGGCTGGCAAAAAATCGCCGTAAACAAAATTGCAAACGAAGAAAACCAAGCGGCAATTCTTGTGAAAATAATATCCATTACTTACACCTCATTCTGCTATTTTAATCTGGCACATCTTCATAGCATTGAGAGCGTTAAGGTGGCTCTCGGGAGTGACGCCTGCACAGCAGGAGGCATCTACCTCAACCGGCACTTCGGGAAGAAACGCCTTGATAATCATAGCGTTTGAAATAACGCAGATATCCGTACAAAGACCAATAAGCGTAATGCTGTCAATCGGTTGCTTTTCATTTTCAGCTCTGAGCATTTCGCCAAGCTCTGCCGAACCGAATGTCAGCTTGTCAACGGCAGGCTCTTTTCGCAGATCATCAAGTTCGGCACGGATCTGCCAACCGTCAGTACCTTTGATGCAGTGCTCGACAGGAAGATTTGCACCTTCCTGAGTAGTAAGATAGTCAGGGAAGTGAGTATCACGTGTAAAGATTACCCTGCCCTGAAAGCTTTCTATTCTGCGTTTTACGGCAGGAACAATGGCAACCGCCTCAGCCGTTCCGAGAGCACCGTCAATAAAATCGTTTTGCATATCAACAACTATTAGATAATTGTTCATAGCCAATCTCCTTTTCACATATAAAATACTGTGTTTATAATATCACCAAAAACTTAACAATACAATAATGATGCTGCTTTTATTCTTAATTTTTTAATCAGCTATTGACAAAAGTGTATTTTTGAATTAAAATGTTAAATGCTGTTATTTGAGCAGCACAAGTTTGCGGATCAAGCTAAAAGTAAGCTCCGCCTCGGTTGTCCCACCGTGTAAAATTTAGGGGCACAAGTTAATATGCGGGTATGGCGGAATTGGCAGTTTCCGTCCGAGCGCCGCCGGTGGCGGATACAGCGAGGAACGGAAAGGCGCAGCGGTCAAAATTCATAGGCGCCCCAAGCCGTAATGAATTTTGGGCACCGCAAGAGTCACGCGAAACGCGGCTGCCGTACCACAAAACAAGTTAATATGCGGGTATGGCGGAATTGGCAGACGCGTTAGATTCAGGTTCTAATAGTTGCAAGGCTGTGCAGGTTCAAGTCCTGTTACCCGCACCAAAAATCTTCTGATACCAAAGGTATCGGGAGATTTTTTTATGCCTGCTTTAACCAAGCAGGACTTGAACCTGCCTTTCGCCGTAAGGCGATTGCAATTGTTTCCATTCCGATGGCAAAGCGCAGCGACGCCATCGGGTCCTGTTACCCGCACCATAGTACCAGTGCTGTTTTGATACAATTTTGTATCGGAACGGCACTTTTTCTTTTGCTTTGTACGGATTAACGGACACGAAATGTGCTATTGTTGTATTGTAAGACATAAGGAGGATTGATACTTATGGAAAATAAAAGAGAGATTTGTATGGTTGTAAACGGTAAAATGATTCCGTTGCCCCAAAAGACATCGCAAGAATCTATTGAATCTGCGTGTGCCGAAAGGGTTGGCGGAGTGTATTTCACAACAGCAAAAGAACTTGAAGAATATGTTGAAAAAACAAGAAATGAAAAGTATTTGAGAAAGCAGAAAATGAGGGCATACAGAGAAAATTGCGGACTTTTGATTGATGAAGCTGCAACCTTGCTCGGAATATCAAAAACATACCTTGTTAAAATTGAAAACGGTGAAAAAGACCCGACCCTCGAATTGGCACTAAAAATCGCAAAGTTTTATAAAACAACGGTTGATGAAATATTTAGTATAGATAATGATTGAATTTGCATTTATGTTATGATATAATTTTAATATAATATGGTTGTTTTCATTATTGTACCAATCATATACAATAATGGTTAAGACTGATCATCTAAAAGGAATGG
>JAZPYF010000025.1:0-221292 GCA_045544055.1 Acutalibacteraceae bacterium
ATACTCTCTTGACATAAAAATTCCCCCTATGGTAGTTTCTTTAATCCTACCATAGAGGGAGCTTTTTTTCATTGTCCGTTTTTAACGGACCTGTTCAATTACGGTACAGCTCTTCTTTTTTTTGCAGCCATAAACAAAAACCGCCGCGGCTGATACATTTCGTATCGGTTGCGGCGGTTAAAACTTTATTTGAGCATATTGATAATAATTGCGGCTGCGGCTATTGCTGCAGCAATACCGAGGAATTTCAGCACTTGTGAAACAGCGTCATAAAAATTGGTCGGCATTAGCTGATAAAATGCAAACCGGAACTTTTCTTTGACGTGCTTACCGACAAGGTTACGGTAGCGCAGATCATACGTTTCAAACGTGCCGTCTGTGCTGAGGTTAATCATACGCACGCCGCGGTCAAGCCCGGGGCCGTAGATATGAAAGCCTGCGCCCTGAGTATAGCCGACATCAATTCCGCGCACCTTACCGTTAAACGAATTTATATGGTCGTGGCCGAAATAGATACCGACAACGTCACCCTTTTGCGCCATAGCGTCAAACTCGCCGCTGTTTTCCATAGGGTCAGCAGGCGATTCTTTCATAAATCCCGTCGGATTCACCCTGTCTTTCTTGAGGGTATACCACTTGCCCTTATGGTTGCGGAAGCCCTGCACAGCGCCCTTTGTGCCCTTTTTAACCTCATCAAGAAGCTCGAACACCTCCGGCACGGGAATGTGCTGGATTACGATTGACGGTATAACCCTGCCGTACTCTTTTTCGTAAGCATCACGAGTGCTTTTGTACCACTCAATCTGGTTTTCGTGAACGTTGTCATAGCCTACCCTGAGGCTCGTGTTGCTGTCAATACAGTAGAGCAGGAACTTCAGCGATTCACCGTCGGCAATTTCGAGAACGTGGTTTGCACAGCCGTCAATACCCTCGGCACTGTCGCCGACAAAGCATGGCAGCGAACGATAAATCTCAAGCTGCTCCTCGTTGGAAAGGCCGACCTGCCTGTCGTGATTGCCGAAGCACACAGTAAAAGGAATACCTCTTGAGTAGGCAGGCTCTGTGAGCTTTGACAATACATCCTTTATCGCAGCCCTGCTGCCCTTGAAAGAGGCGTAATTCCATATCTGGTCGCCGGAATAAACGACAAGGTCCGGCTGCTCTTTTTCGATTGCGGCATTGATAAGGGCAAGTGTATCGGGGCTGACCTTCCTGCCCTCCTGCGTGTCCGCAATCTGCATTATTCTGAACTGTTGATTTTTGAATTTAAGCCGCATTTTTCAGCCTGCTTTCATTTTTTTGCCAGGATACTTCTTGCAACGCTGATACCGTTTGACGATGCCTGCATAAGACCTCTTGTTACAGATGCACCGTCGCCGATAGCGTGCAGACCCTTTACGCTTGTTTCAAAGTTTGTATCAACAACAACCTTGTTGGAATAGAATTTGACCTCAACGCCATAGAGGAGAGTTTCATCGCTCGCAATTCCGGGCGTGACCTTGTCGAGTGCCTCAAGCATTTCGGCAATATCGACCATTATACGGTGCGGAAAAACGAGTGACAAATCGCCCGGCACGGCATCTTTGAGCGTGGGAATGAGGTTATTTCTGCACAGCCTTTGGGGTGTTGTTCTTCTGCCGCGCTTGAAATCGCCGTAGGTCTGGACAAGGATTTTACCGTCGCAGAGCATATTGCTGAGCTGTGCAATCTGTTTGCCGTATTCAATAGGTGATTTGAAGGGCTTTGTGAAATGCTTTGATACGAGCAGAGCAAAGTTGGTGTTGTTGGTCTTATATTCTGCCGATTTGTAAGCGTGTCCGTTGACAACGGCAAGTCCGTTATCGTAATACTCGGTCGCAACCTCACCTGATGGATTGGTGCAGAACGTTCTGACCTTGTCATCAAAGGTCGGCGAATAATAGACGAGCTTTGCCTCGTAAAGATTTTTGTTGAGGAACTGCATAACCTCGTCACGCACCTCAACACGTACACCTACATCAACCGTGCCTACCTCAGTTTCAATACCGTGGTCACGGCAGATGTGGCTGAGCCATTCTGCACCCTCACGGCCGACAGCAGCAACAATCGTATCGGCAAGGTAGGTTTCGCCGCCTGCGACAACTCCCCTGACCTCGTTATCCTCAATTATAATATCGTCAACCATTGTGTTGAAAAGGATATTACAGCCGCTTTCTTCAAGATGATGCTGAAGTCTGCCGTAAATCTTGTAACCCTCTTCCGTGCCGAGGTGACGGATCGGACACTCAATAAGCTTTAGGTTGGCATTGATTGCCTTGCGCCTGATTTCTTCGATTTCTTTCTGCTTATCAACGCCGTAAACGTTGGTATCCGCACCGAAGCTGAGATAGATACTGTCTGCCTCCTTGAGAAGAGCCATGGTTTCTTCATAGCCGAGAATCTCCGGCAGAGTGCCGCCGACATCGGGAGAAAGAGAAAGCTTACCGTCTGAGAATGCGCCTGCACCTGCAAAGCCCGTTGTTATTGAACAGGGCTTACAGCCGACGCACTTCTTTGTTGTTCTTTTGGGGCACATTCTTTTTTCAATTGAACGACCCTTTTCGATCATAAGTATTTTTATATCGGGCTTCTTTGCAAGAAGCTCATAGGCACAGAAAATTCCCGAAGGACCTGCGCCGATTATAATTACATCAAAATTGTTTTGCATAGTTTTCACCGATTATCTTTCCTCACGGAAATAATTAAGACCAAGACTTGCGGGAGGCTGATGCTCTCTCTTCTTACGCATGCTTGTGATGATAAGAACAACTATTGTTGCAACATAGGGAAGCATTTTGAAAAGCTCCTGTGTTTCGGTTCCGAGACCCTGAATATAATTGTTTGCATTACACAACGCACCGAAAAGGAATGAGCCGACAATTGCGATTGAGGGCTTCCACAGAGCGAAAATAACAAGCGCAATAGCCATCCAGCCACGGTCGCCGAAAGCGTTGTTTGACCAGACACCGCTTGCGTATGCCATAACGTACTGGATACCGCCGAGACCTGCGATTGCGCTGCCGATGCAGGTTGCGGCATATCTGTATTTGATAACGTCAATACCTGCAGCGTCAGCCGTTGCAGGGCTTTCACCGACAGAGCGCAGATTAAGACCTGTGCGTGTGCGGTTGAGCACGAATGAAACAGCAATTGCAATAACAATTGCAAGGTATGTCATAAAATCGTGCGAGAAGAAAAGCTCACCAAACCAGCCGAGATCGTCTGCAAAGGGAAGCTTTGCAGCAAAGAATGAGCTTGTTTTTGTAAGTGCGATTGAGGGGAGCTCGCTCTTTGTAATATTGATGAGCGAAGCACCGAGGAAGTTACCCAGACCGATACCGAGAGTAGTGAGCGCAAGACCTGTTACGTTCTGGTTTGCGTGAAGAGTAACGGTAAGGAAGCTGTAAATCAGACCCATTACCACAGAGCCTGCGATTGCGCACAGAAGCGGAATTATAACGGCGAGGAAACCGTTCATATTGGCAATATCGTTGCCGCAGGCGTTTTCATAAAGAAAAGAGCCGACAACGCCGCTGATAGCGCCGACATACATTATGCCGGGTATACCGAGGTTAAGGTGACCCGATTTTTCTGTAACGATTTCACCTGTTGAGCCGTAGAGCAGCGGAACACCAAGGAGAATAGCACGGCAGATAAACTGAATAATCATGCTTTAACCTCCTTTTTGCTGTGACGGAATCTGATTGAATAGTGAATAAAGAACTCGCAGCCGACAAGCATAAGAATTACAATACCGACAATAATCTCAGAGAATGAGGAATTGAGAAGTGAGGTATCTGCAACCTTTGCAACACCGATACGCAGGAACACGACAATGGCAGTCATAATAACCATAATCAGCGGATTGAACTGACCAAGCCATGACATAAGGATTGCCGTAAAGCCCTGACCGCCTACAAGGTTTGTGTTGATGCTGTGGTCTTTACCTGCAACAAGCAGCATACCTGCAACACCGCAGAGCGCACCGGAAATTGCCATTGTGCGAACAATAACCTTTTTGACATTTATGCCTACATATCGGGCAGTATTCTGACTTTCGCCAACAACAGAAATTTCGTAGCCCTGCTTGCTGTAATTGAGATAGACAAACATCAGCACCGTAATAGCCGCAACAATCACAATATTTACAAAGTAATCGTTATTGCCGACGGTGGGGAAATTGCCGTAGGGCACGGGATTGATAACGTTTGAGCCGCCGCCCTCAATGTAAACATAGTAAGCAATAATCTGTGTTGCAATGTAGTTCATCATAAGGGTGAACAGAGTTTCGTTAGTGTTGAACAGCGCCTTGAATATTGCAGGAATAATGCCCCATATCGCACCCGCAAGAACGCTTGTTATAACGATTACAACAATGAGTACGGGATAGGAGAGCGTTTTTCCGAACTGAATCATACAAAAGATTGAGGCAAGGCCGCCGATAAGAGCCTGACCCTCTGCGCCGCAGTTCCAGAATTTCATTTTGAAAGCAGGAGTGAGGGCGAGAGCAAGGCAGAGAAGAATTGCGATTTCCTGCAGATATTTCCAGAGCATTGTTGTGCTGCCCTTGAGCAATCTGCCGAATACGCCCGAGAACATAATCTCGTATGTTTCGCCAAGACCCTGGCCTGTAATTGCCATTGAAAGCAAACCGACCAGCAGGAAGGAGATTGCAACAGTACCGAATCTGATAAGCCAAGCCTTAGCCGCAGGCATATCGTCACGCTTTACAACGTGAAAAAAAGGTTCACGCTGTTTGGCAGAGATTTTTTTAGCCATTGTTATTCTCCTTTCCGTCATCCTTCGGTTTTGTCATAAGAAGACCGATTTCTTCTTTTGTTGTTGTTCTTGCGTCAACAATGCCGGTAATTCTGCCGGAGCCTATAACCATAATTCTGTCACATAGCTCAACAAGCACGTCAAGGTCTTCACCGACGAAGATAATTGCAACGCCCTTCTCCTTCTGCTCATTGAGAAGATTATAGATCATATATGACGAGTTGATATCAAGACCGCGCACAGGATAGGCAACCATAAGCACGGTGGGTGAAGCGGAAATTTCACGGCCAACGAGAACCTTTTGAACATTACCACCCGAAAGACGGCGTACGGGAGTGCTTGCACTCGGCGTGACAACCTCAAGGTCACTGATAATCTTCATTGCAAGGTCCTTCGGCTTCTTACGCTTGAGGAAGAGTGAATGACCCTTTGAGTAGCTGCGGAGCATCATATTGTCAACAATATCCATATTGCCGACAAGACCCATACCGAGTCTGTCCTCAGGCACGAACGAAAGGCGCACGCCCATCTGCCTTATCTGCATGGGAGTTTTGTCACGCAGGCTTTCTTTCTTGCCTGTTTTGGGATCGAAATAGAAAATATCGCCGTACTCAAGGCGCTGCAGACCTGCGATTGATTCGAGCAGCTCACGCTGACCCGAGCCTGCAATACCTGCTATGCCGAGAATTTCACCGCTTCTCGCGGAGAACGAAACGTTATCGAGTACAACCGAGCCGACCTTATCAACGCAGGTGATGCTGTTGACGGTAAGTCTTTCCTCGGTATTCTTCGGCTCGTCACGCTGAATATTGAGGTCAATCTTTTTGCCTACCATCATTTCGGTAAGCTCACTCTCGTTTGTTTCGGCAGTATTTACCGTACCGATGTATTCGCCCTTGCGAAGTACGGAAACTCTGTCAGAAAGAGAAAGCACCTCGTGGAGCTTATGGGTGATGATGATAATACACTTGCCGTCATCACGCATACGGCGAAGAATTGCAAAGAGCTTTTCCGTTTCCTGAGGGGTGAGAACAGCCGTAGGCTCATCGAGAATAAGAATATCCGCACCGCGGTAAAGCACCTTGATAATTTCAACGGTCTGCTTTTCGGAAACCGACATGGTGTAAATCTTCTTCTCGGGGTTGATGTCAAAGCCGTACTGCTCGCTGATTCTTCTTATTTCCTTAACCGAATCCTTAAGGTTGTACTTGCCGTCTTCAATGCCAAGCACAATGTTTTCGGCGGCACTGAAAACATCAACCAGCTTGAAGTGCTGATGAATCATACCTATTCTGTACTTGAAAGCGTCCCTCGGGGAAGTAATGAGAGCCTCTTTTTCATCAATGAAAATCTGACCCTCGTCCGGGAAATATATACCGGAAATCATATTCATGAGGGTAGTTTTTCCGCTTCCGTTCTCACCTAAAATGGAAAGAATCTCACCGCGGTACGCAGTAAGATTTACGTTTTTGTTGGCAACTACCTTGCCAAATCGCTTTGTGATATTTTTAAGTTGAATAGCAGGTTGTTTCGTCACGATAAACCTCCGTTCTGTTTAATTCTCAAGAAAATTCTGTAAATCATTCTACAGCATTTTCTTCAAAATTAGTCTGAGGCGAGAGTTACCTCCCGTCTCAGACCGTTAATTAAATATTAGCCGTAGTTTCTGTCAAGAAGAGTGATGCCGTCGATTTCCATATCGAAGTAAGGAGCTGAACGGTGCTTGGACTCATAGAATACACCATTCTCAACAGCCTCTGTATCCTTCTCGAAGTTGGCGTCTGTATTAACGTCAGCCATGTAACTTGTTACAGACTGACCGCCGACTGTGAATGTGGAAGTATCAAACACCTGAACGGAACCATCAAGGAGCTTAGCCTTAACTTCTGCAAGCTTCTCAACTGTGCCGGGAGCAGCAGCCTTCTCGTTAACGTCTGTAAGAACAACAGAACCTGTCTCAATTGTGCCTGTCCAGTCTGTGTCGATAGCCTTACCGTCCATTACACACTGGATCATGTACTTGAAGTAAGGTGTCCAGTCAATTCTGGAGGAAACGATGAATGTGTTGGGGCAAGCAGCAAGTGTTGAGCCGTTGTAGGAAACGTTGGGAACGCCTGCTGTCTCACAAGCTGTGGGAGCACCCATTGAGTCAGCGTGCTGGCTGATAAGTACGCAACCGCCTGCGATAAGAGCCTGTGCTGCTTCCTTCTCAAGCTGCTCGTCGTACCATGAGCCTGTGAACTTAACATCCATTGTAACGCTCGGGCAAACTGACTTTGCGCCAAGGTAGAAGGATGTGTAGCCGGACATAACCTCAGCAAATGTGAAGGCGCCGACATAGCCCATCTTAGCCTGCTCTGCTGTGATCTTACCTGCATCGATCATCTCGTTGAGCTTAAGACCTGCAGCAACGCCTGCAAGGAAACGGCCCTGATAGATAGAAGCGAATGCGTTGTGGAAGTTAGCAACGCCTGCTGTGTGAGCCTGTGTACCTGTTGCATGGCAGAACTGAACATCGGGATACTTCTTAGCAGCGTCGATAAGGAATGATTCGTGACCGAAGCTGTCAGCGAAGATGATGTCGCAACCGTCAACCTCAATAAGCTCAACAGCTGCATCGTAGCAGTCCTTGGACTCGGGGATCTGAGTCTTCTGAGCATACTCAACGTTCATTTCTTCACAAGCTGCCTTTGCAGCGTCCATGAAGTTCTTGTCGTAAGTTGACTGCTCGTCGTGAAGGAAGATAAAGCCGACCTTCAGTGCCTCTTTGGCTTCGGGCTCTTCTTTGCCGCCGCAAGCAGCAAACATTGTTGCAACTGCAACAAGAGCGAGAACAACCGCGAGGATTTTCTTGAGATTTTTCATGACAAATTCTCTCCTTTGCATTTTTGTAATTTTTTACAGCTCAACGCTGTTATTACCTATTTCATCTGCGGAAAACAATTTTTCCTGTTTCGTCATCCATTTCTTCGACGATTGCCATTGATTCAACCCGGATGCCCTGTGCTCTGAGCTTGTCGCCGCCGCCCTGATAGCCCTTTTCAACAGCGATCGCACAGCCTGCAAGCTTTGCACCGGCCTGGTTGACAATATCAATAAGACCGTTGAGGGCGTTGCCCTTGGCAAGAAAATCGTCAACGATCAGCACGGTATCATTTTCGCCGAGGAAATCCTTTGAAATGATGATATCGTATGTACATTGGTGAGTAAAGGATTCAACCTTGCTCGTATAAACATCGCCTTTGATGTTGAGCGTTTTGGACTTTTTTGCAAATATAAGAGGACAGCCGAAATGTCGCGCTGCAAGACAGCCGACAGCAATACCCGAGGCTTCAATCGTCAGCACCTTGGTTACGCCTACGCCCTCGAAAAGCCTGCTGATTTCAAAACCCATGGCATCAAGCAGCTCAACATCTATCTGGTGGTTGAGAAAGCTGTCAACCTTGAGTACATTGCCGGAAAAAACCTTGCCGTCTTTGATTATTCTGTCTTCCAATAACTGCATAATTATATCCTCTTTAATGAATAATTATATCAATGATTTGATTAACAACCTATATTATAATGTATATTATCTCAAAAAACAACAATTTTTTATGAACTTTTTATTAGTCTGTCAGAGAAATATGCAGGCTTTATTTCAACCGCCGAAAGAACAGAAAAAGAGATGTCTTGAAAACTCAGGACATCTCACTTTTGGTTTTACAATAAAGCCTATTCTTTTTCAAATTTTATAATGTCGCCTACCTCACAATCAAGAGCATAGCACAGCGCATCCAGAGTTTTTGTGCTTATAGCCTCCCCCTTTTTCATACGGTGGAGCGTATTAGCCGAAAAGCCCTGCTTGAAAATTAATTGGTATTCTGTTATGCCTTTTTTGAAAGCAAAGAATAGACCTTGCCGCTCAAGGCGGTATCTGCAGCTTTTATCTGATTGCGGATATCAATGCTCTGCGGACAGTGCGTTTCGCATTTGCCGCAGCCGATACAGGCACTTGCCGGAGCAGAGGTTTTCTTAAGCATAACGGACTTTATGTACTCACGCTTTGCCTTACCCTTTTTGCCCGAGCCGTATTGGTTATACATACCAAAAATGCTGCGGATATCAATCCCCTTCGGACAGGGCATACAGTAGCCGCAGCCCGTACAGCCGACCAGCATCTTTGCATTTATCGCCTTGCCGACACGGCGGAGCATATCCTCATCAGCCTCGGTAAGATCACCAACCTTGGCAGAGCAGGCCGTGCCGATGTTATCCATAACCATTTCTTCGGAATTCATACCCGAAAGCACAACTGTTATCTCGGGCTGATTCCACAGCCAGCGGAAGGCCCACTGGGCAGGCGTATATTTTTTCGGATGAGAAGCAAAAATCTGTTCAGCCTCTTCGGGCAGATCGTTTACGAGCTTGCCGCCCCTGAGAGGCTCCATAATCATAACCGTAATGCCCTTGCTGTGGGCGTATTCAAGTCCGCGTCTGCCTGCTTGAGTATGCTCGTCCATATAGTTGTACTGAATCATACTGAAATCCCAGTCATAGGCATCAATCATTCTGCAGTAGCCGTCGGTATCACCGTGGTAAGAGAAGCCTATCTGACCGATTGCGCCGCTCGCCTTTTTCTCCTCAATCCACTTTTCTATTCCTAAGCCCTTGAGTCTTTCCCACGCATCCATGCTTGCAAGCATGTGCATAAAATAGTAATCTATTCTGTCGGTACGCAGGCGGCGGAGCTGCTCATTGAAGAGCTTATCGAGCGTTGCGATATTGAGCATCATCTGCGGCGGCAGCTTTGTTGCGATATAAACCTTGTCACGCAGGTTGTTTTTCTGCAGAATTTCGCCCAGCGCAGACTCACTGCCCGGATATATAAAAGCGGTGTCAAAATAATTCACGCCGTTTTCGATTGCGGTGAGAATCTGCTTTTCTGCCTTTTCAAATTCAATTCTGCCCAGCTTCTTCTGAAATCTCATACAGCCGAAGCCGAGAGCGGAAAGCTCGTTGCCGTATTTATCCTTACGGTAATTCATAAACGCACCTCACAGAGCAAATTCGCTGACAATGCGGCAGATTTCAAGAACCTTTTTACTGCCGAGGAACTCAAACCTGAGCTGACCCATTCCGCAGAACCAGAGCACAAGCTCGCAGTCAGTATCAAACACAGCGGCGGTTTCAACAGAAAAAGCCTGTACGGTCTTATACGGCAGAGAGGTTATATCCCTGCGCTTGCCCGTTACACCGTCAAAGGAGATTACTATAATGCGCTTATCCGTAAAAACAATTCCGTCACGAACTGATTTGTACGAGCTTATAATCTCTTCATCCGTTGTGAGTATCGGCTCAAGCACGCCGTCGTATGCATCGGGTGCCTCGTGTAGCTTAAAAACCTCAGGATTCTGAAAATCAATCATTTTTATCTTCCTTTCTGTCAATCGGCATACATTTTGCCGACAATTTTATTTGTAAGTGAAAGCGGCAGGAGCTTGCCTATAAAGCAGAGCACCTTGTAGCTGAAGCCGAGCGTATAAAGAGGTCTGCACTTTTTGCCCAGCGCAATGCGTGCTATCATTTTGCCCGCCACTACGGCATCCATTCCGTTTTCCTCATCCTTTTCCATTTTACCAACACTTCTGCCGATTCTTCCGCCGTATTCGTCATCACCTGCGACAGATTTTTTCCTGGCGGCGGTAAAGCCTGTTTTGATATCGCCCGGCTGAACTACAGTTGCGGTTATGCCAAAGGGATTCACCTCGTTTATCAGCGCCTGAGTATAGGCATTGACAGCCACCTTTGAGGCGGAATAGTACGCCTGAAACGGAATCGGGAATGCGGCGGCAACAGAGCTGATATTCACAATCCGTCCGCCTTTCGCCTTTCTCATATAGGGAAGTGCGGCTTTTGTAACATTGACCGTACCGAAAAAGTTAATATCAAACTGCTTTTCGGCTTCGCTGAGCTGTGTAAATTCAACCGCACCCGAAATTCCCGAGCCTGCACAGTTAATAAGCAGATCAAGCCTGCCCTCACGGATAACGACAGTATCAACCACATCTCTTACACAGGCCTCATCGGTAACATCAAGAGTGAGGTGAGTTATACCCTCGATATAGCTCGCTCTGCGGCTGCCCTCATAAACAATACAGCCCGAATCACGCAGAGCCAGCGCAACAGCTTTTCCTATTCCCGAGCTGCCGCCCGTAACAAGCGCAACCTTTTTATCCATGCCAAACCCTCCTTTGCATCAGATCACAAGATTATTATAATATCTTCCATGCCGACGGTCAACAATAATAATTCTGAAAATAAAAATAGATATCTGCAGAAAACTATGCTATACTGAAAACAGAAACTATATCAACCGGAGGAAAAACACATGGACATTTTAAGCCTGATGAGCCGGCGTCATTCGGTGCGCCGCTACACGGATAAGCCCATAGAAAAAGAAAAGCTCGACATCCTCCGCTCCGAGCTTGAGCGATGCAATGCCGAGGGCGGGCTTCACATTCAGCTTGTTACCGATGAGCCGGATGCTTTTACGGGTGCGCTCGCAAGCTACGGCCATTTCAGCGGAGTGCGCAATTACATTGTGCTTGCAGGAAAGAAAGCCGATGACCTTGATGAGCGTGTCGGTTACTACGGCGAGCGCCTTGTTCTGCTTACGCAGGAGCTTGGGCTCAACACCTGCTGGGTTGCGCTCACCTTTTCACGCCGCAGGGCAAAATTCACCCTCAACAAGGGCGAAAAGCTCGTATGCGTAATTTCTCTCGGCTACGGAATAACTCAGGGCAAGCCGCACCGAAGCAAGCCCTTTGAAGAGTTTTTCAAAGCGGACGGCGAAATACCTGCCTGGTTTGAATCGGGAGTACGCGCGGCAATGCTTGCACCTACCGCAATCAACCAGCAGAAGTTTGTTTTCAGGCTCAGCGGCAATACGGTAGAGGCCACCGCAATGAAAGGCCCGTGCAGTGAGGTTGACCTCGGAATAGTCAGGTACCATTTTGAGCTCGGAGCAGGCAGAGAAAACTTCCGCTGGGCAAATACAAAATAATTGCACAAAAAAAGCTTGTCAAAAATCAAAATTAGCAGTAAAAATACTGTTGATTTTTGCGGATTTATGTTCTATAATAAAACATCATTTTTAATGCGTATTTTATTCTTAAGGAGGAACATATATATGGATTCAAACAAGAGACCCGAATCAATGGCACGTATCACCACAGCTGAGCTCGCAACAACCTTTATCGATGAGCAGGTAGCTCTCGTTCGTGAGCAAGTCGGTGACAAAAAAGTTCTCCTTGCTCTTTCAGGCGGTGTTGACAGCTCTGTTGTTGCAGCCCTCCTCATCAAGGCAATCGGAAAGCAGCTTGTCTGCGTACACGTTAACCACGGTCTTATGCGCAAGGGTGAGAGCGAAGAGGTTATCGAAGTTTTCCGCAATCAGCTCGACGCAAACCTTATCTATGTCGATGCAACAGACCGCTTCCTCGACAAGCTCGTTGACGTTGACGACCCCGAAACAAAGAGAAAAATTATCGGCAACGAATTTGTTTATCTTTTCGCTGACGAGGCAAGAAAGCTCGCAGACGATGTTGACTTCCTCGCTCAGGGCACAATCTACCCCGACATTATAGAGAGCAAGGGCGTCAAGGCTCACCACAACGTTGGCGGTCTTCCCGAGGATCTTCACTTCGGCCTTGTTGAGCCGATCAAGCTCCTTTACAAAGATGAAGTACGCGTAGTCGGCAGAGCACTCGGTCTGCCCTCAAGCATGGTTGACCGTCAGCCCTTCCCCGGCCCCGGTCTCGGTGTACGCTGCCCCGGTGCAATCACCCGCGACAGACTCCATGCCCTGCGTGAGGCAGACGCAATCCTGCGTGAGGAGTTTGACAATGCAGGTCTTGCAGGCAAGGTATGGCAGTATTTCATCGCTGTTCCCGATATGAAGAGCGTCGGCGTTAGAGACGGCAAGCGCTATGAGGGCTGGCCCGCAATCATCCGCGCCGTAAACACCACAGACGCTATGACAGCAACAATCGAGGAGATTCCCTACGCCGTCCTCAACAAGATCACAGCAAGAATCACCGCAGAGGTTGAAGGCATCAACCGTGTGCTCTATGACCTCACCCCGAAGCCCACTGGCACAATCGAGTGGGAATAATCGCCGAGCGCTGCCTGCGGCAGATTGAGCGAAGGTGATTATTTGCCGAAAATACGAGCAATGCGAAGCGCTCCAAGCGAGCAGTGCGACGATATTTTCGGTGGGCATATAACAACAAACCCCGAAGTCCTTGGTTTATCAAGGATTTCGGGGTTTATCTTATACTAAATCGTACTGAAAGAATACTAAAAATTCAGCTCATTATCAAAAATTGCTTTTCCTATTTCATTTTATATAATTAAGGATCTCTGCAGATATGTGTAAACTGCAGAGGTTTTTTTACATTATTGCCATAGATGTTATATTAAACTTCAATCTTAAGGCACGGATAACCAAGAAGTTTATCACTTACGCTATCGGGCTGATGTCCGCCGATATAAAGTGTGATTTTGCCGTCCGGGTCAACTCTTTCACCATCCACATTCACTGCCTTTACCCAATAGCGGTCAATGTCGAGAGTAATTTCTTTCTTTTCGTCCGCCTCAAGATTAACGGATTTGAGTGAACAAAGCTGCCAATGAGGAGTAACAACACGGCTGTCGGTATAAGCGGCATAAACCTGAACAATTTCTTTACCGGCAATACCGCCTGCGTTTTCAACCTCTGCGCTGACAGTTATCTTTTCACCGTCTGCTGAAACAAGCTTTGCGTTATCATACTTATAATTTGTATAAGAAAGGCCGAAGCCGAATGGATAGAGTGCGTCACCTTCAATGTATCTGTAGGTTCTGCCCTTCATGCTGTAATCTTCGAAATCGGGCATATCATGGTCGCCTCTGTAGATTGTAACGGGAAGCCTTGCCGATGGATTTACCTTACCCGAAAGAACATTTGCGAGTGCAAGTCCGCCGTGTGAGCCTTCGTTCCACCAGTTATATTCATCAATGCCGAGTCTTTCGATTGCGGGTGAGTTATATACAAGCTGAGAAAGTCTTTCCTCAACCGTCATCTTTGCAACTAATTCTTTTGCTTTCTGTCTTGCCTGAGCTTTTGTCGTACAAATACCTCCTTTCCGATGATAAAAATTGTTGATTATTTATGCCTTTTCAGGCTCAGAAGCTTCAGCCTTGCCAAACAGCTTCTTGAAACCCTCAACCACAACGCAGACACCGAGAATTATAATCAGCGCAGCAAATATAAGCTGAAGAACATCGCCGAAAACATCAGCCGAAGCGGAGGTTATGAGCGCCGTTGCTTTCTTGTAAATCGTCATTCCCAGGGCGGTAAAGGTTACGGCAAGCATAGCGCCCAGAGGGATATACATAAACCAGCGCACCTTTTTGGTCCTCTTGAGAAATACTGCGCAGGCAAGGAATGCGAACACGGACAAAAGCTGGTTTGACGCACCGAAAAGCGCCCAGATATTCTTGTAGCCGACAAGAGTCAGACCGTAAGCAAGCACAAGGGTAATGACCGTTGCAAAATACTTGTTTGTAAGCACCTTTCTGACCTTGCCCATATTCTCATCGGTTATTGAATCGTCAAGGAAAAGCTCCTGGAAAGACAGCCTGCCTACACGCGCAACAGAATCAAGCGAGGTAAGCGCAAAGGCTGAAATTGAGAGAGTGATAAGCGTATAAACTATATCCGAGGGCAGACCGAGCGTTGTAAGGAAGCCTGCAACCGCACCTGCAAAAACCTGCGCAGGTGTGTTCCAGCCCTGTGCGGCGGCCTCACCGCTTGCAAAGGATGCAACTGCAATAAGTGCGATTACTGCGAGCATACTTTCAAGAAGCATTGAGCCGAAGGATACGGGGAGCATATCCTTTTCGTTCTTTATCTGCTTTGATGCCGTACCCGAAGAAACAAGCGAATGGAAGCCCGAAACGGCACCGCAGGCAATCGTTACAAAAAGTATAGGAAAAAGGTAGCTGCCGTCAACCTCAAATCCGATGAAAGCGGGCAGATTAATCTGCGGATTTGCAACGAAAACGCCGATAACCGCCGCAACAATCATTGCAACAAGCAGATAGCTGTTGAGATAATCTCTCGGCTGAAGAAGAATCCACACGGGAACAACCGAGGCAATAAAAATATAGATAAAAACGAAGATGTGCCACACATCAAGCGAAAGGAAAACAGGCAGCTTCAAGCCTATCACAATTGATACCACGAGCACAACAATTGCGATTGCGGTATTTGCGGCTGTGGGCAGCTTTGCATATTTGAGGATAAGACCCAGAGCAACCGCAAACACGATAAACATTATGGATGTTGTTGCAACAGCACCGTTTGCAATTATATTTGCGCTCTGCACACCATCAGCCACAGTAAAGCCCATAAATGTGCCTGCGACTATATCAGCAAAAGCCGCAACAACAAGAATACAGAAAAGCCAGCAGAAAAGCAGGAACATCTTTTTGCCCGTTTTGCCGATATACCTTTCAATTATGTAGCCGATACTTCTGCCCTTGTTTCTGACAGAAGCATACATAGCTGCAAAATCCTGAACGGCGCCGAAAAACACGCCGCCGATAAGCACCCACAGCAATACGGGCACCCAGCCGAATATCGCCGCCTGAATCGGGCCGTTAATAGGGCCTGCGCCCGCGATTGATGCAAACTGATGACCGAAAACCACGCTCTTGGGAGCAGGCTCGTAATCAACGCCGTCACGCTGCTCGTAAGCCGGAGTTTTTCTTTTGGGGTCAACGCCCCATTTTTTCGCAATCCATCTGCCGTAAAGAACGTATGCCAGAAGCAATACGGCAAGCGAAATCAGCATAATTGTAATACCGTTCATAATATCCTCCTTTACCCGGCAGCTTTCAAAACAGTTTCATCGGGCATATAAATTCTCAGCACGAGATGAAACTCACCCTCAAAAACAGGCAGCCGGTTTGACTGATTTTCTTCGGGCGGTCCGGACTGAATATAAATATCCGGCAAGCCGTTCTCGTTATATATAACCCGGCAATCAGATTATATAATAATCCAGCATAAAGTCTGCGCTTTCACCCGCAATGCGAAGCGAAATATATCCGCTCGGGTTTTCAAGCACATAGGACTGAGTGAGCTCATTGAGAGCAAATTCGTGAACGATTTTATCATCCTCCAGCAGAACGATCTTAAAATTGCCGGAGTCAACCCTTGCGTGGTTGATTGTGATTTCAAGGCGATTACCCCAGATATTTGATGAGTAAATTTCTTCAACTCCCGTAAACTTGTCGGAAGAATATGTTGTTGTGTTTGAAATTGAATCTGTTGAGGTTTTAAGCCCCATAGCACCGACATCACGCTTGATAATGTTTTCATCGGTAATGGTCTGCAGAGCAAAATTATCAGCGCCGTTGGTGTCCTCAATATGCTCAAGGTCACTGCCAAGAAACCATACCGCGCAAACAGCTATAAGCACAACTGCACCGACAGCCAGAAGTATCTTTTTTGTTTTTTCATTCAGTTTCATAATTTTCTCTCCTTTGCAGATTTAATTACAGATAAATTTTCAGTTTTTATCAGCCTAAGAATTCATCATTTTCAAAAGCACCGTCCTGAACACTTCCGTCAGCGGTTATGTATATTCCGACACCGTGGCGCTTGTCGTTCCTGATTTCACCGTTATAGCACGAGCCGTCTTCGTAAAAGATATAGCCTGAGCCTTCTTTTAACACATCTTTCTCCCAGTATCCTTTTCTGGAAGCCCTTTCTAAATCGCTCGAACCATCCCGGCCCTTTTTTATCAGCTCATGAACTCCGGTATCCAAAGCGATCGATTCGGGTTTATAGTAGAACGTACCGTTTCCGTAACGTTCACCATAGCTCCATTTGCCTTCAAAAGACGAACCGTCCGAGTACTCCATTTTGCCCTTTCCGTGAGGACTAAGGGCAATCCATCGGCCAACATATTTGTCTTTATTTGTGTAAATTATAGTTCCGTTTCCTCTCCCAACATCATTCCATTGACCTTCATATCTTGTGCCGTTGTCAAGTATCAGTTCTCCTTCACCAAACGGTTTGCCGTACATCCAATCTCCATCATATATACTGCCCGAAGGATACATCACTTTTCCGTTACCATCCGCCTTTCCGTCATGCCATTCACCCCGGTATTCCATTCCTTTACCGAAAACCATCACTCCGTGCCCATTCGGCTTACCGTTTTTCCATTTTCCCGTATAATGTGTTGTTGCTCCGCAGAACTCAACAACAAAATCCTCAGCCATTTCATCCACGCTAAAATCAGAAGCATTAGTTAAGGTGCTTAATTCTCCTCGACCTTCAAACATACCGGCACAGAAACCGCCATCATAGTTGGCACCGTTAGTAAATTTGATTTCTGCTTTACCCGTAACAAACAATGCGTTCCCGAATTCGTAGGGATTAGCATAAATATTGAAGCACTCACCGATACTTTCAATCAATGTTTTTATAGGCTCATAAAGAGAGTAATATCTTTTGGTATCTTTGAAAATATTGGTAAGTCTGTTTTTCCATTCTTCCAAGACTTCTCTTTCTTGCGTAACTTCTTCCGAATTTACAAAATTGTTGATTTTTGCGCTCATTACCTTGTTAATCATCACCGACGGAAGACTGTCACTGAGATTTACCGATATTACTTCCATATTTTGTTCGTCAACTATTATATCTATCTCTTTTTTTACAGAATCACTGTCGAAAAAGTTTTCGCTGGTAAAGAAAATAGTTCCCGAACATTTGGGATCACGTATTCTTGAACCTACAACTTCATCCCAAGCGTTACCCAGTTTAATTCCTTCATCGTACCAAAAAGGAATGCCCTGTTCATAAAGATCCGCCAGAACAGCATACACCTGTTTATAATCCTTATGGGAATAGCTGATAAAAACATAGCTTGCACCATACTTCAAAGGAGGCAAGGGCACTTTGCAAGTTTTGATATCAGTTGATTCCTGAAGTCTTTCTTTATATTCTGCAGCATTAAAAACATCCATCTTTTACCACCTCAAAGCCGATTGTAATAATCATTAACTCAGTCGGTCACCTTACCGACAAAAAGAGTCTGAATTTCATATGATGCATCGAAGGTGTTGCCGATCAATTCCGCTTCTCGCAAGTGTTCGAGATGGATTCTGTGTTTAGCGTCACGAGGCTGTTCAAAGCGGTTGCCCTCAAGAGTGAGCTTACCGTGAACAAATTCGCACGGCTCTTCACACAGCACCTTCGGCGAATAGCGTATTACAGGTGCGCCCTCACAGGTGTGACCGTAGTCACAGCCGATTACGGTATTGTTTCTGAAAACAATGTGAGTGGTATAGCCGGATTCAAACCAGAAATTACAGTCATCCTCAATCAGCAGAGCAGGACCCCAGAGATTGCGGAAACGGTTGTTTTCGATGATTACCTTTCCGCGCGTTGTGCTGAGGATTCCTCTGCCTGCCGTCGGACCGAAATCACAGCCGCTCACATGCAGGTCAGGTGTCCACGAAATATTTTCCACAACATCCTTACCGATTACTGTTTCCTCGGGCAGAGGTCGGTCAAGGGTAAGGCTGATATCAGTATCGCTGAGTTTTGTATATGAAACAACGCTCGTCTTTGCATAGGGGCGCAGAGTATCCCAACGGATAAGCTCAAGCTCATCGCCCGTTTCAAAAGCCTGAAAACCCCAGCTCTCATCGTGCATAAAGCGCACGGTTATAACTTTGCCGTCGTCACTTTTTTCGATTATTCTCAGGTGGGTACCGTGTACATTTATATAGTCATCATGTGCGCCTCTTGCGGTGCAGTTTTCAATTTTAATTTGACCTCGGCAGCCAGAAAACTGAAAGAAATCCGCAGTGCTTGCAACCGTTCTTCCTTTGGCAGGTGTGAAATCGCAGCCGATGAAGCTGACATTTTCGCAAAACTGCGAAACCATACCCAGACCGTGCATAAACTTAACACGCAGGTTTTCAAAGGTAAGGTTTTTACAACGCTGAAAAAGGCTGCCCGTCTGGTCGCGGACAATGTTTCTCGTCTGTGCAATACAGCCTGCAGGAAAACGCACGCCGTCTTTTTTCAGCTTTACTCTCAGCGTATTTGCTGAGGGTCGGTCAAGAATATCAAAGGGCAGGTCAGCCCTGCTCATATCGTAGCAGATTTCCTTCTGAGTATCGAAAAGCTTGATATGCCTGCGGTTTGAAATGTAGCTGTCCTCCCAGTAGGGTGTGCCGTCGGCAGAGCTTTCACCTGTCCAGATAAGCTCGCCGTCATCAATTCTGAAAAGACATTCGGGATTGATTTCAATTACACATTCGCCGTTTTCGTTGGAGAGTATTCTGAACTCCGACATTGTCGGGCAGGCATAGTCAATTGTTAGATTGCGCACGGTTATGTTTTCGCACGCATCAAACAGAAGCGGAGTCATTTTTCCGTGAACAATTATTGAAGCACCGTTGCCCTCGACGGTGATATTCTTCTTTTTCTTAAGATAGATTGCACTGCGGCGCAAGCCGTCGGGATTTTCGTGCTTTTTTGCGGTATTGGAGCAGTAGTAGCCCGTCAGCTCAAATGAATCATCCTGCCTGACGTGATACACTCCGTCTTTTTCAAGCGTTACGGTCGCACCGTCGGCAATATTCTGAAAAATACCGCTCAAAACATTCATAGGATTAATACCCTTTCGCTTATAATTTAATTTCATTATATATAAGCACCGAAGAAAAAGCAATTTTTTTGACTAAAAATGTCGAATAAAAAAGCTGCCGATACTCAAAAAGCATCGGCAGCCGTAACTGCAGCTTAATATGTTATTGTGTAATCCTTTTCAAAGGTGAGACCGATTGAGCCGCTGTGAGTGCCTAAAACATCAACAACCATTCTGAGCACAAGCGGAGTTTTATAATTTGTACGGGTCATTCTGCCCGTTGCCTTATCAATTGTTGCCCTTATCTCGCAGTTGTAGTACTCGGTTGAAAACTCTTCGACAAAATCGGCACCCTCTTCAACCTCATAGGTTTCAATAACGTCACATACAGAGCCGACTCCTATACCTGCCCTCGGGTCAACAGAGGTTTTGAGCTTAATATATATTTCGTAGGTGCTACCCTTGTCCGTACAGATGGCATGAGCAACATCTGCGGCGGTCATACGGCTGACATAGCTCTGGTCGGGCACAAGATACTCTGTGCGGATTTCTTCCTTTGTATCGTAAACGATCGGGTCGACATCATCCTTCATAAATGTTTTGAGCATACTTTTTGCAAAGCCCTCAATCGCACGGGGGATTGAAACATGCTCCTCATTGACCGTACGCTTTTCATAGTTCTTTACTACCTTTACGGCGTCCGTCTTGATTTTGTTTGCGCTTGTATTGAAAAGGCTGACGATATCCTCAACACTCTCGGGGACAGCCTCGGCGGCTGTTGTTTCTTCAGCGGTGAAATCCTCTTCCGAAAGCTGAGTTTCGAGAGTTATATCCTCAATCACAGCATCCGTACCTGTTTCCTGCGGCTGGGTCTGCGCAAGAGCGTTTTCCTGCTGAACATCGGCTGCTGTGGTGGTATCATCCTCGGGTGGCGGCGGATTTTCCTTGCCGCAGCCGGAAGCCGCAAGCATGGCGAAAGCAAGAAGAACGGCTGTGCAGATTTTCATTATGTTTTTCATACAAAAATCCCCTTTATTCGTCTTTTTTCTTCTGCGGAAATTGTAACACAGCCGTGGACAAAACACAAGCGGAGTTTACCTGAATTTTTCCCCGTTGATATCT
This sequence comes from Acutalibacteraceae bacterium, assembly GCA_045544055.1. Taxonomy (GTDB): domain Bacteria; phylum Bacillota; class Clostridia; order Oscillospirales; family Acutalibacteraceae; genus UBA8612. The sequence goes on from JAZPYF010000025.1 coordinate 20,619, forward strand.
TCATTCAAAAAGCTAAGCAGAGCCGATTCTTCAAGCCCGAGCGAGCAGCCGACAACGGTTTTGACATAGGCTGTATCGGAGCTGATACCCTCAATCGGCAAAGCGCCGTTTTCGAGTGCATCACCCGTTGATTCATAGGCGTAAGCATCAGCACTGCAGGGTGCAAGGAAGAACGGTATTCCCGCCGCCCTGCACCGATTTACAAGGCTGATAACCGAACGGTCTGTAATCTCACCCGTACGGCGGCTTCTGTCAACGCAGACCGCCTGCGTATGATAAGTGCCGTGAACAACGGCGGCAACTCCATCAAGATTCAGGCGTGAATAATCAAGCCCCGTATACGGGCGCACATAAAGCACATTGCGGCACAGACGCTCTGTTTTTTCAAACAGCCTACCCTGCGTCTTAAACGGTACGCCCTCAAGTGCGGCACAATCCGCAGCAGGAATTGCAACTGCATCGGGGCTGAAAAAATCATCGCTGAAATTGGCACACTGCATAAGATGTGAGCCGAGGTGCAGATATGTCACGCCGTCGCTATTTTGGTAAACAGCATATACATTCGGTGCTAACGAATTCATAATAAGCTCAACTGCCGTACGGAAATTTACGCCTGCATTTGAGCCGACGGTATCGGGCGGAAGCTGACTTGACACAAGACAGACGGGAACGCCGATTCCGCCGAGAGTGAGTGAAAGCAGAGCAGAGGTATAGGCAAGAGTATCTGTTCCGTGCAGAACGATAACGCCCTTATACCGCTCAAGATTTTCTGTATTTCTGAACGCACCAAGAAGGCTGTCCCACTTTTCTGCCGTCATATTTTCACTCAGCACATCGAGCGCTGTCACGCTGTCAAAGCTGACCGAGCTGTAAACGGAGCCGCTCAGCCTGAAATTTTCGACGATTCTGTACTTCGCCTCATCAGCCTGAGAAAAACGCTCGCCCTGTGGATTGCAGGCAGAGCAGATTGTACCGCCGGTAAGTATAATAAGAATGTCACCCATACAGCACCTCCGTGCAGAGTTTTATTACCTACAAGTATATCTCCGTTGGACTTATCGGGCAAGAGTTTTTTGAAAATATAAAAATTGACAGTTGACAATAAAAGTATAATTGGATATAATACTACGGTGAAGACCCGTCTTTCACGGAAAGTCTGCCAGAGAGAATGCGTCATAGGCTGAAAGCGCATTTCAGATGAGTATTAAGAACGGCAACACTTCAACGGAGTCCCCACAGGTTAATATTAAAAGCGGATACATTCTAATATGTATCAATACGGGTGGCACCGCGGGTTAATCAGCTCGTCCCGGGAATTATGTAAAAGTAATTCCCGGGGCTTTTTTGTTTTACACAATCAACTTAGTAAATCAGCAAACGGAGGTAATTGAAATGTACAGAACCCATCGTTGCAATGACATAAGAGAACAGCACATCGGCCAGCGGGTTGAGCTTGCCGGCTGGGTTGACGTTATCCGTGACCACGGCGGCGTTCTTTTTGTCGATTTGCGTGACGAAACAGGCGTTACACAGGTTGTCGTTCACGACGAGAGCCTTGTAAAAGGAATCAGCAAGGAAACCGTTATTTCGGTTTCGGGCACAGTGACAAAGCGTGACGAAAATACCGTAAACCCCAAGATCGAAACAGGTCTTGTTGAGCTTGTGGTAGACAGTCTTACAGTACTCGGTGCCTGCACAAGAGACCTGCCCTTTGAGGTTGGCTCAAACGACACAAACGAGAATATCCGTCTCAAGCACAGATTCCTCGACCTCAGAAATCCCGACCTCCACAACAATATCATCCTCCGCTCCAGAGTTATCGGCCATATGCGCCGCCTTATGGAGGAGAGAGGCTTCCTCGATATCCAGACACCGATTCTCACAGCATCCTCTCCCGAGGGCGCAAGAGACTTCCTTGTCCCCAGCCGTAAGCATCCCGGTAAGTTCTACGCTCTGCCGCAGGCACCCCAGCAGTTCAAGCAGCTGCTCATGGTTTCCGGCTTTGACAGATACTTCCAGATTGCTCCCTGCTTCCGTGATGAGGACGCACGTGCAGACCGCTCACCGGGCGAATTCTATCAGCTCGACTTTGAGATGGCTTTTGCTACACAGGATGAGGTTCTTGAAGTTTGTGAGGGCGTTGTAAGCGACGTCTTCCGCACCTTCTCCGATAAGAAGATAACGGCATCTCCCTTCAGACGCATTCCCTACGCAGAGGCAATGGCAAAGTACGGCTCAGATAAGCCCGACCTTCGCAACCCCCTCATCATCTGCGACCTTACCGATATGTTCAAGAGGGTCAAGTTCAAGCCCTTCATGAACAAGCAGGTAAGAGCAATCGTTGCGCCCTGCAAGAACGAAAGATGGTTCTTTGACAAGTCACTTGCATTTGCTACAAAACAGGCAAAGATGGCGGGTCTTGCTCACATCACTCTGCTTGATGCTGCAAACTACGGCTTCAAGGATGACCCGATCAGCAAGGTTATGACCGAGGACGAAAAGAGAGAAATCGTCGAGCTTACAGGCGTAAAAGAGGGCGAGACAATCTTCTTCATCTGCGACAACATTCCCGAAATCGCAGACAAAAACGCAGGCGTTATCCGCACATGGCTCGGTAATGAGCTTGATCTTATCAACAAGGATTCGTTTGAATTCTGCTTCGTAGTCGATTTCCCGATGTACGAGCGTGACGAAACAACGGACAAAATTATATTCACCCACAACCCCTTCTCAATGCCTCAGGGCGGCCTTGAGGTGCTCGAGAATGAGGACCCGACAAAGGTGCTCGCTTACCAGTACGACCTTGTCTGTAACGGTATTGAGCTGGCTTCGGGTGCCGTTCGTAATCACAGCCCCGAGATTATGAGAAAGGCGTTCGAAATTGCAGGCTACGACGAGAGCGAAGTCAAGAAGCGCTTCAGCGCACTTTACAATGCGTTCCAGTTCGGCGCTCCGCCCCATGCAGGTATGGCACCCGGTGTTGACCGTATCGTAATGCTTCTTGCAGATACAGAAACAATCCGTGACGTTATTGCTTTTCCGCTTGACGGTACTGCTCAGGACCAGATGCTCGGCGCACCCGGTGAAGTCACAGAGCTTCAGCTCTTCGAGGCAAATGTCAGTATCCGCGGCAAGGGCGGCGCAGAGATTCTCGGCTCAGGCAGTTCAGACAGCGAGTACACACCCACCGCAGCCGCAGGCAAGCCCGCCGCAAAGGCTCAGCGCAACAAGCTTGAGGACCTTGAGCAGGTCAACGAGCTCAGCTTCAGCGCAGACGAGAAAAAGACAATGCAGGCTATTCTCGATATGATGGGCGGCTGTGAGGCTGAGCTAGCAGGTGTTGACACTGCCGAGGTTGAGGCAATGGTTCATGTTATGCCGATGACAAACGTACTGCGTGAGGACAAGAGAATTCAGCTCTTCGAACGCAAGGATCTGCTTGCAGGCGCTCCCCAGAGCACCGAGGACAGCTGGCAGGTTCCCAGACTTGTAAAGTGAGGTGGCACAAGTGAAATACTATATCAATAAAATTGACGCGGCAGGTAAGATTGCCGTAGACGATACAATCCTCGTAAAAGGTGTTCCTGCAACAGCAGGCTCACGCATGCTCGAAAACTTCGTTCCCCTTTTCAGCGCAGAGGCTGTTGAAAGACTTGAAAAAGCAGGCTACGCTGTTTCGGGTAAAACAAACGTAGGTGAATTCGGTCTTGACCTTCTCGGTGAAACCTCTTACTTTGCAGAAGGTTCTGATGAAAACCTCGCAGGAGCAGCCGCAGCACTTGTTGCAGGCGGTGAAATAAAGGCAGCACTCAATGTTGACCTTAACGGTACACCCAGACGTGCAGCCGCTGTTTCGGGCGTTGACTTTATCAAGCCCACATACGGCACGGTTTCACGCTACGGCGTTATTGCCTGCGCCTGCTCGGGTGAGCAGATAGGCGTAACTGCAGCCGATGCCGAAGCAATCAAAGAAATTCTCACAGTTATTGCAGGACACGACAGCAAGGACGGCACAAGCCTCCCTGCAGAAAAATATGAATACTCACTCGACAAGGCAGTAAAGGGTATGCGCGTTGCCGTTATCAAGGAGCTTGTCGAGAGTGCTGACGAAGAAGTAAGAGCTAATGTTGCTGCCTATGCCGAAGCTCTCAAGGCTATGGGCGCAGAGGTTGAGGAGGTTTCCTTTGACCTTATCAAGCAGGCACAGACAGCATGGCAGATTCTTATGTCAGCCGAAACTACAAACAACCTTTCCAGATTTGACGGCGTTAAGTACGGCCACCGTGCCGCCGAATACAAAAACATTGACGAGCTTTATGTAAAGAGCCGCACAGAGGCATTCGGTTTCCTCACCAAGGCAACAATCATCTACGGCTCGGATGTGCTTGCAAAGGGCAAGTACGAAAGCTGCTACGACAAGTCAATGCGTATCCGCAGAATCATCTGCGAAAAGGCAAAGGAGCTCCTTTCAAAGTACGATGCAATTCTTACCCCCGTCTGCTCACAGGCTCAGTATAAGTCCTATGACCTCTCCGAAGCATTCAAAAAGGTTTTCGCAGAGAGTATCTTCACAGTAATTCCGAGCATTACGGGTATGCCGGCAATGGTAACAAAGGGTATTCAGCTTATTGCTGACGCATATCAGGAAAGCACCCTGATGAGCATTGCCCACAGCGTTGAAAAGAGGGAGGCATAAAACGATGAAATACGAACTTGTTATAGGTCTTGAAACTCACGTAGAGCTTTCAACCGATTCAAAGCTTTTCTGCTCCTGCGGCGGTCACTCAAGCCCCAAGGAGCCCAATGACTGTGTATGCCCTGCCTGCAGCGGTATGCCGGGTATGCTCCCCGTTACAAACAAGCACGCTATTGAGCTTGCTGTCAAGGCAGGCTTTATGCTCAACTGCAAGATCAACCAGTACTGTACCTTTGATAAAAAGAGCTACTACTATCCCGACCTTCCTGCCTCATACCAGACCACACAGTTTTTCCACCCTGTTTGTGTTGACGGCTGGGTTGAAATCGGCGAGAGAAAAATCGGAATCAAGCAGATTCACGTTGAAGAGGACGCAGGTAAGCTCGTTCACGATGAGGCAACCAACACCTCATTTGTTGACTATAACCGCACAAGCGTTCCGCTGATTGAAATTGTCAGCAGACCCGATTTCCGTTCCTCCGATGAGGTTATCGAATACCTCAAGAAGCTCAAATCCAGCCTTCAGTTTGCAGGCATTTCCGAGTGTGAAGAGGGCGCAATGAGATGTGACGTTAACATTTCCGTACGTCCCGAGGGCTCAACAGAACTCGGTGTCCGCTCAGAAATCAAGAACATGAGCTCTCTTTCCGAAATCAGAGATGCTATTGAATTTGAAAAGGTACGCCATGTTGACGCACTTGAGCGCCATACAGAAATGCTCGTTCAGGAAACACGCCGCTGGGACGATGTAAAGAGACGTACCTTCCCCATGAGAAACAAGGAGACAGAGGCAGATTACCGCTACTTCCCCGACCCCAACCTTATGCCTGTTGTAATTGACGATGAGTGGCTCGCCGAAATCAGAGCCTCCATGCCCGCAACAGCTGACGAAAAGACAAAGTACTACGAGGATATGGGAATCCCGACCAAGGAAGCAGGCGTTCTCGCCTCCGACCGTAAGCTCTGCGACACATTCGACGCCGTTGTTGCTTCAGGCTGCAGCGCAAAGTCTGCCGCAAGCTGGATTCTCACCGAATGTATGGGTATTATGAAGCGCCTTGAGCTGACCTCGCTCGATATCAGCACCGATAAGCTGGCAAGAATCATCGCACTTGTTGACGGCGGCGAAATCACACGCGCAGCAGGTAAGAAGGTTCTCTCTGCCGTATTTGAAAAGGATGTTGATGTTGACGCATTCTGCGAAGAGAATTCACTCAACGCCAAGGTTGACGAGGGCTTCATCCGCGATACAGTATGCCGCATTATTGCCCAGAACGAAAAGGCAGTTGCAGACTACAAGAGCGGTAAGACAAAGGCTATGCAGGCACTCTTCGGTCTGGTAATGCGTGAGCTGAGAGGCACGGGCGACCCCGCACTTATCAACAGCATTCTCGCTGAGGAGCTTGGCAAATAAGCCGCGTTAAACAGAAATAATGCACCTCGAAAGCACAAAACTTTTGAGGTGCATATCTTTTAATCAAGGAGATGGAGATTTTGCTACAATGAAAACACCTGATATACTTGTAAAAAAAGCGGCTGAGCTTGAAGAAAAAATGCAGAGAATTTTCCCCGAGCTTGCTCCGCTTGCAAAGCAGTGCTTCCTGAACACGATTGAAACCACAACAAAAAAGCTCGATGACGGCAGCTACTTTGTAATTACGGGCGATATTCCCGCAATGTGGCTCAGAGACAGCGCCGCTCAGCTCAAGCCCTACATAAAGTATGCTGAACACGACGAGGAGCTGAAAGAAATTCTGCGCGGTGTAATCGCAAGGCACGCCGCATATGTCAACCTCGACCCTTACTCAAACGCATTCAATGCCGAGCCCTGTACAGACAAGTGGAAAGACGCATCGGACTTTGACCACGAGCTTATCTGGGAGAGAAAATATGAGGTTGATTCGCTCTGTGCCTGCGTTTACCTTATGTACGAATACTACAAGGTTACCGCAGACAGCAGCGTGCTTACAGCAGAGACGGAAAAAATGCTTGAAACAATTGCTGACCACTTTATAAAGGAACAGCGCCACAGCGAAAACTCAACCTACTTTTTTGACAGAAAAAACTGTCCCGTTTCCGACACTCTTCCCTTTGGCGGCTACGGCAGACCCGTAAACTTTACGGGAATGACCTGGTCGGGCTTCCGTCCGTCGGACGACGCCTGCATTTTCAACTACCTTGTACCGTCAAATATGATGGCAGTTGTTGCAATGAGGCACGCCGCCGAGCTTGCAAAGGACGCTTTCGGCAACGAGGCACTCGCAGAAAAATGCCTGAAGCTCGTCGCAGAAATTGATGACGGAATTAAAAACTATGCTGTTGTTAACCACCCGAAATACGGCAGAATTTACGCCTATGAAACAGACGGCTTCGGCAACTACAACCTTATGGATGATGCAAATTCGCCCAGCCTGCTCGCCGCACCCTACCTCGGCTACTGCGAAAAGGATGACGAGCTTTATCAGAACACTCGCCGCTTCATTCTCTCAAAGGATAACCCGTATTATTTTGAGGGCAAGGCAGCAAAGGGCGTAGGCAGTCCGCACACACCGAAGAACCACATCTGGCACATTTCGCTGACAATGCAGATACTTACAAGCAGCAGCAAGGACGAAATCAGAGAGTGTCTTGAAATGATAAGCCGCACACACGCAGGCACAAACTTCATGCACGAATCATTTAACGTTGATGACCCATCGGTATTTACCCGTGTATGGTTTGCCTGGGCGAATACACTTTTTGCACAGATGCTCGAAACACTTGAATAAAAAACACAGCAGAGGAATCCGAAAAGGAAACCTCTGCTGTTTTGCTTTTTTATAATGAGCTGTTTATGATAGCTGCAAATCAATTGAACAGACTTCTTAAAAAGCTGATTATATTTCCTTCCACATAGGTGCGGTGGCTGTTATCCGAAACATTATCGGTCAGCAGGTTATCAAAAACGCCGTAGCCGCTTATATCATCAGCAACAAGCACAGAGTTATCAGTATCGTCCCTGAAGCCTGTACGGAAATTTGTGACGACCGAATTGAACCTGCCGTCTGCCTTGAAAGCAATCTCTCTGCCGCCGCTTGGAGAATACCAGAAGCAGAAGCAGTTATCAAATATGCTCGAACGGCTGTTCATTGTACGGAAAGCGATACAGAACTGATCGCTGTAACAAAAATCATATATATTGTTGCCGCCCTCGTCAAGGAAGCCGCAACTGTTTTCATAATCGGTATAATCCGAATAATAGAGCGGATGAATATTGCGAAGAGAATTTGAACATGATTTGAGATGAACACCTGTGAAAACCTTGCCGATACGCACATTTGTAACCGTATTGTCAAAGCCCTCGATAATAATTCCGACAGAATCCGTACCGCCTGTGCCGATTATGTTGATATCACTCAGGTCAGCATCGGACGAGCCGCTGTTTGCACCGTATTTGATATTGATACCGACGGGGGTATTCTTTATGGAAACATTGCGGATTGCCGTTTCTCTGCCGGAATCAATGCTTATTCCGTCTGCTTTGCCCGAGCCGTCAATTATTCCTCCCGTCAGGGAGTAGTTGCTGCCCGGAGTGCCTGTATCGTTTGCGGCATCCTTACCGCCAAGGCGGATCATCGCTTCATCGCTCGACCAGCTTTCTGCCGCGCGGATGAGGGCGTAGTTTGAAAGCTGCAGGTCAACGCTCTTGCGGGGGTCTGCAGGTGTGCAGACAGGTTTGCCGATAGTATAAACGCCGTCGGGGAAATAAATTGTGCGGTTGGGGTTTGCATCAATTACCGCCTGAATTTCGTCTGCAACATCAGCCGTTCCGCTGTTGGAAACATAGTCCGTGATAATCACATAGCCCAGAGCAGATGAAGCCGAAGCGTTTACGGGAGCAGCAGCAGCCTGCTGAGCCGCATTGAGTGCGGCATCAACCTCGTTTTCCATAGCTCTTATTTCCTCTGCCCTGTCCGGTGCAGAAAAGCTGTACGGACGGTTGACGGGCAGTAATACGCTTGCGCCTGCCGCAACGACCAGAGCAACAGCGATAATCAGAGCTGTTATCTTTTTTGTTTTTTTCATAAGAGCCACTCTCCCTATGAATTAATTTAACAGTATTATATCAAATTCAAATATACTTTTGCAACAGATTATTCGCATATGAAATTTTAACAAAACAAAAACAAATTGAAATCAAATCAAAAACACCGTTAGGATATTATGAGGTCAAACAAAAGAAATGAGGTAAACAAAATGAACAGAAACGACAAAGAATTTCTTGTACAAAAAATCCGTACACAGTACACAGAAAAGGAGCACACTCAGCTTGACGCTCTGCAGGCACTCGATAAAAAGGTTAAGAAGCCTGCAAACACCACGGCATACATTATCGGCACTGTTGCCGCGCTGGTTATGGGTGCGGGAATGAGCCTTGTGATGACCGATATCGGCTCAACCCTCGGCATTGAAAGCAGCCTTGTTACAGGTATAATAATCGGCATTGCAGGTATGCTTGCGGCACTCATAAACTATCCCGTTTACAAAAAAATTCTTGCTTCACGCCGCAAGAAATATGCAAAAGAAATCATAGCGCTCAGCGACAAAATTATGAAAGGCTGACGAAAAAATGAGTAAATTTCTGAAAAAAGCGTTCAGCGAAATGGCAGAAAACGCAAGAAGATGATACAGGCTCAGCGTGCTGAACAGCTTACCGCCGCTCAGCAGAGAATAAAAGCCGCAGAGGAAAGAAAAGCGAAAGCAAAAAAATAAAACAGTTTACGGGAGCGGTAAATCCCTCTTTTTTACCAAAACGCCGAAAACAGAAACATAACTTTAACATTTGCGTGTTATAATTCCTCTTGTAGATAAGGAGGTAATGAGCTTATGTTCAAAATTCTGGTAGTAGAGGACGATGCACAGCTTAACCGCTCCGTATGCTCTTTCCTCAATCAGAGCGGGTACTCGGCTGTCGGCTGTCTTAACGCAAACAGTGCTTACGATGCGATGTACGATACTGTTTTTGACCTTATTGTTTCGGATATAATGATGCCCGATGTTGACGGCTTTGAATTTGTAAGTACGGTGCGCACAATCAACAAGGAAATACCTATTTTTTTCATAACCGCGCGTGACGATTTTGCCGCCAAGCAGCGCGGATACAGAGTAGGCGTAGACGATTATATGGTAAAGCCCATAGACCTTGATGAGATGTTCCTTCGAATAGGCGCACTGCTGCGCAGAGCAAAAATTTCCGCAAGCCGCAGAATTGTTGCAGGTGAATTTATAATGGATGCGGATGAACACACCGCAACGCTCAGGGGCAAGGAAATTCAGCTCACCTCAAGGGAATTCAGCCTGCTTTACAAAATGCTTTCCTATCCGAAAAAAACATTCACAAGGGCACAGCTTATGGACGAATTCTGGGGCGCTGATTCGCTTTCCGGCTCAAGAACGGTTGACGTTTATATGACAAAGCTGCGAAGCAAGCTCGCAGATTGTAACGACTTTGAAATTTTAACCGTACACGGTCTCGGATACAGGGTGGTGCTCAAGTGAAAAGAAAAGAACGGCTTAAAAAGCTGCTGATAATGCTTTACAATTATCTGAATTTCTTTGCTCTTATCGCATTTATAATCACCTGCTGTATGATGCTGTTCATCGAAGTTTTCAGCCGCTCGCTCGACCTTGTGCTTACGGAAGAGAATATATCCGAGGCGGCAAAGCTGACCTTTATAAACGTTGTTTTTCTCGGCTTTGTATTTACCGTTATTGACATAGTCCGCAGACATTTTATGGTTCACCGTCCGGCAAAAAAAATCATCAACGCCGCAGAAAGAATTATGCAGGGCGATTTTACAGCAAGAGTGCCGAAAATCCGCAGCATAAATCCCGAGGATGAGTTTATTGAAATTGCAGACGGCTTCAACAAAATGGCGGCAGAGCTTTCCGGAATGGAAACGCTCAGATCGGATTTTATTGCAAACGTTTCACACGAGCTGAAAACTCCTCTCGCAGTAATGAACAACTATGCAAGGCTTCTGCAGGCACCTGAGCTGAGTGAGGAGCAGCGCATTGAATACGCAAAGGAAATTTCCGGTGCTTCATTAAAGCTGGCAGACCTTGTCACCAATATTCTCAGGCTCAACAAACTGGAAAACCAACAGATAATTCCAAGCGCACAGTATTATGACCTTAGCGAACAGCTCAGAGAAGCTATGCTCGGATTTGAATCCGTATGGGAAAAAAAGCAGCTCGTAATTGAGGCTGAAATCGAGGACGGAGTAAGCGTAAAGGCTGACCCCGAAATGATGAGCCTTGTATGGAACAACCTGATTTCAAACGCAATCAAATTCACCGATTTCGGCGGAAAAGTTTCGCTCAGCCTTTCGCTCGAGGGTGATTATGCCGTTATTAAAGTAGCTGATACAGGCTGCGGAATTTCCAAAGAAACAGGCGCACATATTTTTGATAAATTCTATCAGGGCGATACCTCCCGCTCAACTCAGGGCAACGGTCTGGGGCTTGCGCTTGTAAAGCGGATAATTGACCTTACGGGCTGTGATATTTCCGTTGAGAGCGAGATCGGCAAGGGCACCGTATTTACAGTGAAAATGAAGGAGGCTAAAAAATACTTATGAGCAAGAATAATTTTGAATATACCTACTCTGCCTCACAGCAGGAAGAAATAAAAAGAATACGCAATAAATATATGCCGCACGAAGAGGACAAGATGGAGCAGCTGCGCAGACTTGATGAAAACGTAACTAAAAAAGGTACGGTAATCTCACTTATCGTCGGAATTATCAGCACACTTGTGCTGGGTATCGGAATGTGCTGCTGTCTTGTATGGGCTGACCGTTTTTTTGTCCTTGGAATAATAGTGGGCATTGTCGGAATTACAGGCATCTCTTTGGCTTACCCGATTTATGCTTATGTGACCAAAAAAGAACGTGAGCGCATTGCACCGCAGATTATACGACTGAGCGATGAACTGCTCAAATAGACCAAATGCAACTGTCAGTTGCGCGATTTTAACGTGCAGATGATAGACAAAAATAAGCTGCAGCAGTATAATTTAAGCCGAAGGAGGCGATAATATGCCTAATCTCGGCGAAAGAATTTACAAACTCAGAAGTAAGAACAACATGTCACAGGGTGAGCTTGCAGACAGGCTTGAGGTTTCCAGACAGGCCGTATCAAAATGGGAAAACAACGTGAGCATACCCGAGCTGGATAAGATTGCGGCAATGAGTGAGCTTTTCGGTGTATCGACAGACATAATTATAAAAGGTGTTGAGGAGAAAAAAGAAGAAGATAACACTCAACAACCGACTCAAATAACGATTGAGCACAGAGAAAGCGGCTTTTCACGCAGAAAAATTACGCAGATACTCGGCATTGTGTTTATCGTGCTCGGCATTTTGTTAGCGGCACTATCACTTTTATTTGAATTTGCCTTTGATTTTACCGTCGTATTTTTACTGCTTGCCGTTAACGGCGTGCTGTTACTTATCTGTAAAAAATATTCGTGGCTTGTTGTACTGACCGTAAATGCTTTGTTGATTATACTGTTCCTTTCAATTGTTGAAATAAATTTGGCTGCTTCTGAGCAAGAAATGTTCACTGCAAACAGTATACCCGATGTGTCAGTTATATCCGAATAAAAAAACTGCAGGGAATCAAGAGCTGATTCCTTGCAGTTTCCTTTTAACTTTTTATGTTTTATCAGTTTTTAAGGCTCTGTATGGGAGCAGGGATTCTGCCGCCGCGGGAAATAAACTTTGCGGGAGAAATCATGCTCACATCCATAACGGGACCGCCGCCGAGAAGACCGCCGAAATCGAGCTCATCGCCGACGGTTTTGCCGATTGCGGGAATTACACGCACAGCCGTGGTCTTGCTGTTAATCATACCGATTGCGGCCTCGTCTGCGATAATGGCGGCAATAACCTCAGCAGGTGTATCACCGGGAATATTAATCATATCAAGACCGACCGAGCAGACCGCCGTCATCGCCTCAAGCCTTTCAAGGCTGAGCGCACCGCTTCTTGCGGCATCAATCATACCTGCATCCTCAGTTACGGGAATAAATGCACCGGAAAGTCCGCCGACATGGGAGGACGCCATTATGCCGCCCTTTTTAACAGCATCGTTGAGCAGAGCAAGAGCCGCTGTTGTGCCGTGACAGCCGCACTGCTCAAGACCCATTTCCTCAAGGATATGTGCAACCGAATCGCCGACAGCTGGTGTAGGAGCGAGAGAGAGGTCAACTATACCGAAAGGCACACCGAGCCTGCGTGAAGCCTCACGGGCAACAAGCTGACCAACGCGTGTGATTTTGAAAGCTGTCTTTTTTACAACATCGGCAACGTCTGTAAGGTTGCCGTCGGGAATCTTTTTGAGTGCTGTGCTGACAACGCCCGGACCCGAAACGCCGACATTGATTACGCAGTCGGGCTCACCTACGCCGTGGAATGCACCTGCCATAAAGGGATTATCCTCAGGAGCGTTGCAGAAAACAACGAGCTTTGCAGGGCCGATACAGCCCTTGTCAGCCGTTGCCTTTGCGGCATCAACCACCGTCTGACCCATAAGGGCGACAGCATCCATATTTATACCTGCTTTTGTTGAGCCGATATTTACGCTCGAGCAGATATGCTCAGTAACTGCGAGTGCTTCGGGAATGCTGCGGATGAGTGACTCATCGCCTGCTGCGAAGCCCTTGTGAACAAGCGCAGAATATCCGCCGATGAAGTTTACGCCAACCGTCTGTGCGGCACGCTCAAGCGCCTTTGCATATTCAACGGGATTACCGCCCGAGCAGGCGGCAAGCATGGCAACAGGTGTGACGGAAATTCGCTTGTTGATAATCGGAATACCGTATTCCTTTTCTATCTCCTCACCTGTGCTGACAAGCTTTTCAGCCCTGCGTGTGATTTTGTCATAGACCTTGTCACAGCTTTTGCCGATATCGCTGTCACAGCAATCAAGCAAAGAAATACCCATTGTTATTGTGCGTATGTCGAGGTGTTCCTCCTCGATCATAGCAATAGTTTCAAGTATATCGCCGGTGTTCATCATAATTTATGTTCCGCCTTTTCAGATTCTGTGCATGGAGTTGAAAATGTCTTCGTGCATAACGTGGATCTTGAGCCCCTGTGTTTCACCGTATGCCTTGATATTGTCGGAAAAAGTGGCAAAGGGAACTTCCATCTTTGATGCATCAACCATCATAATCATACAGAACATATCGTGAAGAATCGTCTGCGAAACATCCATAACATTCACGCCGTTGTCAGCGCAGAAGTTTGAAACCTTGGCAACGATTCCCATGGTGTCTTTACCGACTACCGTAATAACCGCTCTCATTGTTGATTACCTCCGTTTTTGTTGTGCTTTTACATTACTTTTTATTTTAACATACACCGCAAATGAAAACAATACTTTTAGCAACGAAAAAAGTGAATAAAACCGTTTGCGGCACTTTGAACGCCTTAGTAAAACCAACAAAAATGATAATAATTTGTGTTTAATCCCTTGACAACCACAACAATTTGTGCCATAATATGTATGCATATGAATTTGACAAAAGTTTTTTTGATACATATTTTGCGAATGGGAACTCAAAAACGGCAGGTGTTAAAGCACCTGCCGTTTTTGTATCCTTTTTATAAGGTTACTTCATGTTCTGCTCGTAAGACTGAATCATCTTCTTAACCATCTGACCGCCGACAGAACCTGCTTCACGGGAAGTAAGGTCACCGTTGTAGCCCTGCTTGAGGTTTACGCCGACTTCGCTTGCAGCTTCCATCTTAAACTTGTTAAGTGCCTCACGTGCCTCGGGTACTACGCTCTTGTTATTGCTCTTTGCCATTTCTGATTACACTCCTTTTCAAAAGAATTTTTTGCGTTTGCAGTATTATTATTGTTTTACCGTTAAAAAATATTATTGTTAAGTTTTGTTAAGACAAACAAAAAAGCAAGCGGCGTGATGTCGCTTGCTTTTATCATTTTTATTTTACGCTTCTTCCCTGAAGCTTTCAACGTAGCCCATAACATTATCCTGGCGTCTTTTTGCAAGCTCCTCATACATTTCGTCACGCTTCTGGCGCGTAATCGGCCAGAGGAACTTGGGCACAATGCGCAGGATTCCCGTAAGGGTTGGCACAATTGTGCAAAGCGCAAACTCCCAGAACTTTGTCCTGTCGTTCTGTGTGCCGATTTCAAGGCCCTGCACATAGCCGATGCGCTTCATAATAAGGCTGGTGACCGAGCCGAGAAGAGCGCTCTGCAGCTTGAGGATAAGTCCCTTTGCAACGCCTGTTGTTGCCTCCATTCGGTAGCCGTTTTTCCATTCGCAGTAGTCCATAGCCTCGTTCCAAAGATCAGCCGTGATAACCTTTGAAATGCCCCACGACCACTTGATAAACCACTCTTTAAGACCGAATGCAATACACATCGGAACCGTCTGATAGAACATTGTTTTCTTTTTCGTCATACCAAAAAGGAAAACTGCAGTCGTAATCACGCTGGTATAAATATCGTTAAAAATCCAAAGTGATTTTGAAGAAAATCTCTTACGCAGAGGATTTACAAAGGCGTAGCTGATACTGCCGTTCATTGAGGATGGAATGTTGAGAATTGTGATGAGCGAATAGCTGCCCAGAACGTCAATAAAGTAGTTTGTTTCGCTCTTGCTGATTGAGAAATTGCCGAGGAATTCACTCAAGCACATCAGCAGTACGGGGTAGTTTGAAAAAATTGCTTTCATACCCTCTTTTATGCTTGGTTTTTCGAGGGACTGCGGCACTCTTTCCTTAGACTGCATAAAGAACCAGAACGTACACAGCGACGAGATAAGCGCTGTGCCGCCGCCCATTACCATAAAGACAGAGCTGAGCTTCCAGTTGACAATTTTGCGGTTTACAAGGTCAATCAGCACGCCCATAATGTAGCGCGGCATATCCTCACCCATATAGCCGGTCAGCAGCTCAGCCAAAGTGATGAGCTTTATTCGCTCGGCCGGGTTCGGAGTTATGGTTGACATATAGCCGCTCTTGGCAACGTTTGTGAACGTGCCTGCGGTTTCGTTGATGATTGCAAAAAAGTAGTAGTAAATCAGCTTTGGCAGATATGTTCCGCTTGTGCCGGGGAAAAACAGCGGCAGCAGCCATGTGAAAATGCCGATAACCGTAAGCGGAAGCTGCATACCCACAAGGAACGGTCTGAACTTGCCGATTCTGGTGCGGGTGCTGTCCACAATAACAGAAATAAAAGTATCATTTATAACATCCCATGCGGCGGTGGCAAGATTCATAACCGCGTTTACGGTGAAATCGATATTTACAACGTCCCAGATATATCGCTCGGAAAAGGAGTTGATATTGAATGAGTTTGACCAGTCATTGAAAAGGTAGGAAACGGTTTCCTTAACTCCGACATAGCTTCTGCCCTTGTAGTAAGAAACCTCGCCGTTTTCGTCCTTTGCTTTTTTCTCGTTTTCAGTCATTCCGCCACCTCCTTAACCGTTAGGATTGTTATCATCGTTAACCGTAACCGTACATTCGTCAGTAAAGATACTGCCGAGATACTCAAGCTCTACCGTAACCGTTACAGGCTCGCAAGAAGCCTTTATGCCCTTGACGTAGCCCATTTCGTCAACGGTTGCAACCGATTCATCCGACGAAGAGAAGGTGACGGTATAATCGCTGTCGTTTTCAATTACGGCGGCAACGGAGAGCATAATCTCGCTGCCCGGCTCAACGGTAACCGAAGTTTCGGCAAAGCTGATGCCTGCGTAGCTGTATTCGAGCCGCTCAGTGACGCAATAGCTGAAGCTGACCGACTTTTTGCCGAGAAATTCCAGCTTCCCGATAAAACTGACATCCGCTTTTACCGTATAGATTTTTTCAAGGGTAAGGTATTCGATTTCATCGGTAAATCTGTTGATTTTCGCATTGATATTAAGCCCGGTCAGATTGGAATAAGCAGAGGTGACTTCACATTCATCGGCAATATCATCCTTAAAGAGCTTACCGACGATTGCCTCATCCCTGAGCGAAAACAGACCTGAAACATTTTCGGTTTCCTGCGCCTTACTGCAATCAAGGCTGAGGTTAACAAAATAGGAATCCGCATCAATCAGCTCGCCCGTATCGGTGTTGTAAACGGGGTTGCCGTTTTCATCTGCCTGACCTGCGGAAAACCTGCCGTCCTTGACACAGGATGAAACAAATACCAACGGCATTGCGTCATAAATTTCACCGAATGTGCCTTTTATATCTTCGGGGTAGTAAGCATCAACGGCAGAGAGCATTTTGTTTTTTGCAAAGAGCAGCAGAGCCTTATCTGTTTCGGAATTTTCACTCTCAACCGTAAAAGTCGAATCATCAACCGATACATCAGTATAAATATCCGCCTTGATAAAGCGGCTGTCCGCTGCCGCTTTTGTGAGCCTGCTGAGGTAAGCGGCAAGGCCAATGGGATCATTTGTGAGCTCGGTTTTGCTCTGAGTTTCGTACTCGACAACGCTTGAATTGCTGCCGTCAACAGAGCGTACCGTAACAACAAGTACGGCAAGGCAGACAGACAGCGCCAGCAGACTGCACAGCCCGAAAAGCAGGAAATATCTTTTACCTGTAGCTTTTTTGTTTGTCATTCCTGCTCACCGCCCTTCTCAGACTCAAAGACAGGCAGGGGCAGGTCATCGAGCGAAACCTCGCCTGCCTTAACTTTTTTGTGCAATGCAACACGCCTGACATCAAGCTCATCAATTGACGGCTGAATACCTTTTTTGATTATAAGCAGATTCAGCACAAAGAAAAGCACAAAAACCGCAACGCAAAGGAACGAGCCTATACCGCTTGCGGCTGAGATAAATAAGCCGTTGGTAAAACGCGGCAGAAGAAGCGACATCACAGCGGCGGCAACGCTGAATGCGAAACCAAAAACAGAGATAACGCAGGTTGCCTTTGCAGATTTGCGGATATTGATAAAGGACAGAACGAGTGCAACAAAAACGCCAAGCCCCATAAGGAAAACAAGCACGAAAAGCAGACTAAGCACCGCTGTTGCAGTAAATGCTTCGGGTATGTAGCTCCTGAGGTTGAGCATTGCCATTAATGTACCGTCGGAAAAAGCCTGATAGACACCGAAAGCACCGAGGCTTAATTTGCAGGAGAAAAGAGAAAGCTCGGCATTCAGAGTTACGAACGGAACAAAAATTGCACCGATTGCCGCAACCATTGCGACAATGCGCATAATCTGGATCGCACCGCCGATAAATGCAGTTTTCAGCTTTGCCGTAAGGATTCTGAACGAGGCGAACTCAAGCTCGCATTTTTTTGCATCACGCGCAAGAAGCTGTTCCTGCTGGCTGTAAAAGATGTTTACGCCGCAGTGTTTACAATTGGGAGCAAGCTCAAAGCGACCGATTTCGCCCGAGCAATTTGGGCATTTCATAACCTCACCCCTTATTAGGCTGTTGATATGCATTTATTGTATCATATAAATATATTTCAAGCAATAAAAAAAAGAACGGCATTAAGCCGTTCTGCAAAAATATGTATTAAGAATTAATAAACTCGCCGACAAGACGTGCAACCTCACGCAGAGAATCCTCAGGCAGGACAAGGGCAAAGCGCACATAGCCCTCACCGTGAGGACCGAACGCTGAGCCGGGTGTACAGAGAACGCCTGTTTTTGCAACCAACTCGTGACAGAAGCGTGATGAATCCTCAAAACCCTCGGGAAGGGGAGCCCAGACGAACATCGTGCCGTCGCTGTCGGGCACATTCCAACCGATACTGCGCAAGCCCTCGCAAAGTGCATCGCGGCGGCACTGATACTCGGCACACTGCTCCTTAACAGCATCACGCGGACCTGTGAGAGCGGCAACAGCGGCCTTTTGTACAGGCAGGAACATTCCGAAATCGTACTGACTGCGCAGGAGCTTGAGAGCGTTTACAATATCTCGGTTGCCGATAAGGAATGATATTCTCGCACCCGTTACATTAAAAGATTTGGAGAGTGAGAAAAACTCTGCGCCAACTTCATAAGCACCGGGAAGAGAGAGGAATGAAAAGCCCTCCTTGCCGTCAAAAATGATGTCGGAATAAGCGTTATCGTTAATTATAATGAAATTATACTTCTTGGCGTACTCTATGATTTCAAGGTAAATTTCCTTGCTAGCGGCGGCTCCGACAGGGTTTGAGGGATAGGAAAGCACCATATATTTCGCTCTGCGCAGAATATCCTCATCAATCAGATCAAGACGGGGCATAAAACCGTTTTCGCGCAGAAGAGGATAGAAGTAAATTTCAGCACCGCCAAGGTAAGCGCCAACCTCAAATACGGGGTATCCGGGGTCGGGAAGAAGAACAACATCGCCCTCATTGCAAAGCGACATACCCAGGTGAGACATACCCTCCTGTGAGCCGTTGACGGCAGTTATCATATCGTGAGCAATTTCAACGCCGAAGCGGTCAGCATAATAGCCGCAGACAGCGGAGAGAAGCTCATCGGTTTCGGTGAGTGCATATTTCCAGTTTTCGGGATTCTGTGCGGCTTCGGTAAGTGCCTGCACAACATGGGGCTGCGGCACAAAGTCCGGAGTGCCGATAAAAAGATTATAAACCTTGCGTCCCTCACGCACGAGCTTGTCCTTTTCGGCATTGAGTGAAGCAAAAATACCTGTCTGAAAATAATCAAGTCGCTTAGCCTGTTTTATCATTGTGATACCTCTGAGAAAAAATACTCGCGCCGTAAAGCGCTTACAAATGCTGATTATAACAAAACGCCGCAAAGAAATCAACAAGTTATTACAGCTTTTGCAAAATGCGGCATCTGCCCAATGTGGAATTTTTGTTTTTGTCATTCTGAGCGGCAGCGAAGAATCTTAAAGATCATTCACATTCGTTCAGGATGACGTTTTTAGAAAATATCTATTTTCAATCCTCCGTCTTTTGCTCCGCAAAATCCACCTCCTTTCAAAAGGAGGTTAAAAAGCTCCCTTTGAAGGGAGCAGGTGACTGAGGATTGAAGAAGAAAAAACAAAACAGCCGCCGGACAAGCCGACGGCTGAATTTGTTTAGGTATTAGTTGTGAGACTTAAGAATTAGTCTTCCTTCTTGCGAAGAACAACTGCTGTTGCAGCGGAGAGAGCAAGAACTACAACTGCTGCGCCTGCTACTGCAGAAGCACCTGTGTCGGGAGTCTCTATAACTTCAACTGTTGTTGTCTCTGTTGTCTCCTCAGCCTTCTCTGTCATGCAGGGCCACTCAGCGTTAACGAGGCTATCGATAGCTGCCTTGAAGCCGTTGATGAGCTGGTTGATAAGAGCAACGTTTGCGCCAGCGATGCCGCCCCAATCAAGGCCTGCAGCCTCGGAAGCAACTACCTGAGCAAGGTTCTCAACATCGTTGATCTCGTGAGCAACTACTGTGAAAGCATAAGCTTCGCCAGCCTTAACCTTAACGCTCTTGAACTCAACTTTGCCGTTTGCATCTTCTGTAACAACTGTCTCGTTGATAACGAACTCGTCGGGATCAACAAGCTTGGAACCGTCGTCGTTAAGGCGAGCCTTAACAGCAGCGATAACGTCAGCAGCTGTGAGTGTGCCGCCAGCAGCAAGCTCATAGTTGAGAACTACGTCTGCGGGATCTTCAGCGTTCTTGTCAACAAGAACAAAATCTACTGTGATTGTTACCTTTGCGGGTTCTGCTGCAGCTGCGGATGACTCTTCAGCAGCGAAAGCTGTGATGCCGAAGCAAGAGAGAGCCATAACGAGTGCAAGGATGATGCTAAGTTTCTTCATGGTGTTTTCCTCCTGTTTTTTGTTACATATTTCTGGAAACTTAATATGTACTTGAATTATACTATACCCGTAAGGAAATTTCAAGCATTTTTCTAAAAAAATTGATTCCAAAAGAGCAAAAAAGCCCTAAAAAACGGTTACAATTTTGTAAAAAATGCTAAAAACGCCCACGGAATGATAGTTTTGGTGTGTTTCCACGGCACATTATACTACTAATAAAGCAAATATGCAATAGGAAAATCAAATATTTTTGAACACTATTTTTGCTGTGTTCTGCGGTGCAGTTGCAATAGCCACTGCTTCCGCCTGGCCGACCTTTACGGGTGCAATACACCTTACCGTTTTATCGTTTATTTTATTGCCTGCCGCATCGTAGCAATCGTATCCGATCTCTACAAAGGGATACTTACCGGAGCAGGAGACAATCTCAAACGTAATGGTGAGCATAACAGAGCCCGAATCGGCACGGGAAGCTACGTGAGATTTGATACGCACGCTATCCTCCGCTGAGCCGTAGACACCCGAATACTCAACAACAGGTGCTTTGAACGGTGCAGTCGTTTGGGCAGGGACAAGCGGATTGGGTGCCGTAGTGGTAGGTTTGGCTGTGGTTGTATGACGGGTTGTAGTGACACGCGCCGTAGTGCCTGCCGTAGTACCGGGACGAATTGAGGGCTGAGGCCTTGTGGTATGACCTGAGGGCAGAGCAACGGGAATTGTGGTGCGCTCGGTCGTTGTCGGGCGCTGAGTCAGCCTGTCCGGTGAAGTGGCACGGGTTGAATAAAGCGTAATTTTGGTATGCTTGTTATCACTGCTGTGCTTACCCGACGATTCCTCGGCAGACTCACTCACTTCAAGTGAGCCGAGCTCCTCAGACACAGTTGTCTGAGATTCCGAAGTGCCGTCGCCCTGCGGCGTGGGTTCTTTATGTAAACAGCCTGCCGCAGAGAAAGCGAAAACAGCAGCCGCAAGCAAAGCCAGCGGTTTTTTCATAAAATATCACTCAAATCAGAATGTTTTAACAAGCTCTTTGAGGTATGCCTTGAAGTCTGCGCCGATTTCGGGGTGGTTAAGACCTACTTCACAGTTAGCCTTCATAATGCCGAGCTTGTTGCCCATATCGTAGCGTGTGCCGATGAAATCGTATGCGGTGAGCTTGCCCTCGCCTGCAAGGTGATTCATAGCGTCGGTAAGGAAGAGCTCTGCACCCTCGGGAACCTGAGTGAGATATTCTTCAAGGAGAGTAAAGGTTTCGGGAGGAAGAATAACTCTGCCGAGAATTGAGAAGCAGGACATGATCTCGTGATCCTTCGGCTTCTCGATGATCTTGTGACATCTCATAACTCTCTCTTCACCCTCGATAGGTGTTACGTCGAGTGAGCAGTACTTCTGAACATCCTTACGCGGAACTTCCTTAACGCCGACAGTACCTACACCGTATTTCTCGTAAACATCGCAGAGCTGAGTTGTAACTGTGGGCTGACCGGGCTCTGTGATAATAACATCATCGCCGTAAAGAACAGCAAACGGCTCGTTACCGACAAATGACTTTGCGCAGAGAACTGCGTGACCGAGACCCTTTGTGACCTTCTGACGGATGAAGTAGACGTTTGCAAGGTTTGCAACAGCCTTTACCTCTTCATAGATATCCTGCTTGTCGGGGTTGCCTGCAAGCTTTGTCTCAAGCTCAAAGGCATGGTCAAAGTGATCTTCAATAACGCCCTTACCACGGTTTGTGATGATAAGGATATCTTCAATACCTGCAGCAACTGCCTCCTCGACAATGTACTGGATTGCCGGCTTGTCAACAATGTTGAGCATTTCCTTCGGGACTGCCTTTGATGCCGGAAGAACTCTTGTACCGAGACCTGCAGCAGGGATAATGGCCTTTTTGATTTTCATGACTTTTGTTCCTTTCTTTATTTGGATATAAAATGTTTTTAATTATTATTACAGCGTCATCAGGTGAGACACTGCTGTAAGCAGAAGTTCAAAAACCAGGTATGAGCCTGAACCGAAAAATATATTCGTACCGCCGCAACGGAAAATCTCAAGCTGGAACGAACGCTTATTATCGGTCTTTCTTCGCACGGAATGTATATCAGACCGAGCTTTTTTATAGTATATAAGGTTTGCGGCAAAGCCCGATACGACCTTGAGCAGAACTGTTATTGCCGAGGGGAGAGCCATTGGCTTCATCGCTTCGCTCAGTTCTTCCATACGGCCTTCAAGCACAGTCAGCGCCGCGCTCTCATCGCCGTTTTCGAGCATACGCTGATACTCAACAGCCATACTGCCGTAAATATCGTTGACATTTGCCATTATCGGCAATGTCCAGACAGAGACTGCAAAGAACAGCGCGGCAAAAATTGCTGCCGCCTTGTACAGCTTGCGGTAAAAGAACCAATAGGGAGCAAAGAGGAACGCCGCCCAGTTGAAAGCCAGCTTACTGCCGCCTGCAAGCCTGCGGAATTTTTTGATATAGCTCGCACCTGCCGAACGGCAATAGAGAGCAATCTCGCCCGAAGTGATATCGCCGATTGGCTCATCAGGGTCAAAACCGTAAGCAAACTGTGCAAGCGGTGTATCGTAAAGCGGATTGCCCCTGTCAGATATAGGCGCGCCGCATTCGGGACAACTGAGCATATCGTGCGGACGTGCTGTGCCGCACTCAGGACAAATTCTGTCGGGAGGGGTCAGAGCACCCTCCTGCTCATTCTCTGCCTCAGCCTGTGCAGGAGATGAAACCCAGACAAAGTCTGTACCGTGTTTTGATGCGTTTGCACATTCACCGTGAGCAAGCCAGCAGACCCGATGGTGAGGCGTTGCACACTCAGGGCAGACGACAACATCGTCCTCGTCGGTAAACTCCATTCCGCAATAGGAACAGATTTCTCCGGTGTATCTCATTTCTTTTTTCATCCTTCCGTAAGTACACATATGTACACGTATACTATTTTACACAATTTAACACCTAAATTCAATGCAAATATATAATTATTTTGAAAGTTTTATAAATTTTTTCAAGGCGCTTTACATAAAGATAAAAATGTATTAAAATATATAATGATATTTTATGTAGTTAAGTGGGTTGGGTATTCATTTTTTGCCCCGACCCGGGAAAGGAAAAATCTATGCTTCAGTTTGAAGAGCTTCGCCTTGAACTTCTTGAGTGCAGAAAGCCGCTTGATGAGCTTGCAGAGGCACTCGGCCTTGAGGAGATGCGCAAGGAAATTGCCGCTCTTGAGGAGCAGGCTGCCGCTCCCGATTTCTGGGACAATATGCAGAACTCTCAGAGGATTCTCCAGCGCACCGCCAGCCTTAAAGGCAAGGTTGAGGCGTATGAAAAACTCAACGCCGACTATGAGGATGCGCTTATTATGATTGAGCTTTCTGACGAGGAAGAAGACGAATCAATGTTCCCCGATTGCAGGGCAAGCGTTGACCACGTCAAGAGAGAGCTTGACAAGCAGACTCTCAGCACACTTCTCAGCGGTGAATACGACAGCAAAAACGCAATTCTCACCTTCCACGCAGGTGCAGCCGGCACAGAGGCACAAGACTGGGCCTTCATGCTTGTTCGTATGTACACACAGTGGGCAACCCAGCACGGCTACAAGGTTACCATGCCCGACTTCCTTGACGGTGACGAGGCAGGCTACAAATCCGCCGTTCTTCACATCGAGGGTGAAAACGCTTACGGCTATATGAAGAGCGAAAACGGTGTTCACAGACTTGTTCGCTGCTCACCGTTTGATGCTTCCGGCAGAAGACACACCTCTTTCGCTTCGCTCGAGGTTATGCCCGAAATTGATGACACAATCGAAATCGACCTCAATATGGACGATGTCAAAATGGACGTTTACCGTGCAAGCGGCGCAGGCGGACAGAAGGTTAATAAAACCTCATCCGCAGTTCGTCTTACACATATCCCCACAGGTATTGTCACATCCTGTCAGGTTGAGCGCAGCCAGGTGCAGAACAGAGAAGTTGCACTGCGTATGCTCAAATCCAAGCTGCTCGAAATCAAGGAGCGTGAGCACCTTGACAAAATCGAGGACATCAAGGGTGTACAGAAGGACATCGCATGGGGCAGCCAGATACGCTCCTATGTTTTCATGCCCTACACCCTCGCAAAGGACCACCGCACAGGATTTGAAATGGGTAACATCAACGCTGTAATGGACGGTGACCTTGACGGCTTCATCAACGCCTACCTCAAGATGCAGTCACTCGAGAAGATAAACGGCAATGACTAAGAAGATTATAATTGCGGCGGTTGTAATTGCCGTTGCGGTGACGGCTGTACTCGGAATAAGATTCTCAGACAAGCTTTTTCCGCCACCCGGTGGAGAGGAAACGCAAAGCACCGAAGAGACAGACACAGCACCCGTATATGAAACGCTCGAGCCCTTTGTTGAGGCGCAGACTCAGGTTATGACGCCGACAACAGCAAAGCCACAGACAGCACCTCACACTAAGCGCTATGAAGAAAACGCTTCGCGCATCAGCCAGGAAAGCGGCTGGAGGGACAATGACCTGACTCAGGGAATACCGAAAATCAAAACAGGCTCGGTATCTACGGTAAACTACGTTTCTGACAAGGGACACAGAACCGTTATAAGAATTGACACTTTCGATTATGCGAGCTACCTGAACTATATCGGCAGCCTTGAAAAAGCAGGCTTTACCGACAACAACGGCCGCGCCCACATTCCGCAGAGCGCTCCGTCAACGGTTGCAATGTTTTACAGCAGGTTTGACGGCTCACGCTCATTCGGCGTTTATTGGTACGGCAGCCAGAGCTCAGCCGGCTTCGACTGCGAAATTGTAATTTCCGACTACGACCAGGCAAAATAAAAAACCAACCGGTGAGCAAATGTTCACCGGTTTTTTGTTTGTGTGCTTTGATTTTTGCATTATAAAATCATATTTTTTGTCATTCTGAGCGGTAGGTGCGGATATTATCCGCCCGATAAAGAATCTTGATACAGATCCTTCACATTCGTTCAGGATGACATTTTTTCAAAAGTACATCTGCAATTCCTGATTCACAACTCCTAATTAAAAAAGCAGCTGACGGAAAAATCCGAAAGCTGCTTTGCTTTTTATTTACCGAAAGCCTCAATAGCTTCAACTGCACTCTTGATATCATCCTCACCGGCAAGCTCAACAGCGCCCTTATCAACAAGGGATGCTGTTTTGGGATTGATAGGCAGGCGTGCGAGCACAGGCAGACCAAGCTCGGCAGAAACCTCTTCAATTTTGCTCTCGCCGAAGATTGAGTGCTTCTTGCCGCAATCGGGGCAGGTGAAGTAGCTCATATTCTCGACCAGACCAATAATCGGAACGTTCATCAGGTTTGCCATGTTGTATGCCTTTTTGACAATCATTGTGACAAGGTCCTGCGGAGTTGTAACAACAACGATTCCGTCAATGGGAAGATTCTGGAAAACGGTCAGCGGAACATCACCTGTTCCGGGAGGCATATCAACAAACATATAGTCAACATCGCCCCAGGCAACCTCATTCCAGAACTGCTGGATGATGCCTGAAATAACGGGACCTCTCCAGACAACCGGAGCATCTTCCTTTTCGAGCAGGAGGTTGACAGACATAATGCGGATGCCTGTTTTGCTTTCTGCGGGAATAAGACCCATTTCGCTCTGCTCAATTCCCTGCTTTACGCCGAAAGCCTTGGGGATTGAGGGACCTGTAACATCGGCATCGAGAATAGCTGTCTGCTTGCCCATTGTCTGGAAAGCAGATGCAAGCAGGGAAGTGACGAGCGATTTACCTACGCCGCCCTTACCGCTGACAACGCCGATTACCTTTTTTACATTACTGTACTGATTTTGCGCAAGACGCATATCCTGCTGATCTTTTTTATCGCAGGCTGATGAGCAGCTTGAGCAATTACCGTTGCATGCCATTTCTGAAATTACCTCTTTTACTGATTAAAATTATATAGCATTTTTTATTATAACCGAGAATATACCGACAAACTCTTTCCAGAGCCGAGATATAACTTCGGCAATATTCGAGAAAACAGTTTTCAGTACGCTGCGTGTATTTTCGAGCTTTTCATGCTCGACTTTTAGCATAAGCGTGCCGTCAACCTCAACAACCTCGTGGAAAACTGCTGTTTCATGGTAGCCCTCGCCCGATGAATTGGGCGAATGGACAGAGAGAAGAAGTCTGCCGTCAAGGCTTTTGAAAAGCATACCGTGGCCGCCGTCATAATCCGTACCGCTTATGTCACGGTGGAACAGCAGACGCGGCTGCTGCTTCCATTCGCCATCAATACGGTCGCTCTCTGCCATACCGACTGCATAGCCGTTATCAGCTACATTTGACCAAAGCATTATCAGCTTTCCGTCCTTGCAGGTGTGGATATAGGGGCCGTCAGTAACCTGTCTGTCCATACCGCACTTGCCGTCATCCGCGCGAAAGATCTCTTTCGGCTCGGAAACAAGGGCGGACAAATCGTCACTCATTTTTGCAACACACATTCTGCCAATTCCGTCATCTGTGCTTGTCCATTCGTGGACAAAAATCATCCACGGCTGACCGCTCTTATCAACATAGAGCGTGCCGTCAATCGAATCCCAATCGTCAGGAGTTGCAAAGCCGTCAGAAATCTGCTCAAACGGACCGAGCGGACTCTCTGCTCTGAAGACAGCCGTACCGCGGTGATTCAGTACACGGTCGTGATAAGTGGCGAAAAGATAAAACTTACCCTTATACTCAACACATTCCGGTGCCCAATAATCACCGTCTGCAGTGTGCCCCTCAGGGAAAGAGAAAACGGTAAACGGACCTGCCCAGTTTTCAAGGTCTTTGCTGACATAGCAACCGTAGCCGGGCCAGGCCGCACCTGTGCCGTACATATAATACTTGCCGTCGCTGACAAGAATACAAGGGTCGCGTATACCGATTTCTTCACGTTTTTTTGGATATTCCATTTCTGCCGCATAGGCAGAGGTTATAAGGGAGGAAAAAAGCAAAACTATACTGAGCATTAACGCTGAAAGCTTTTTGAGCATAAAAACACTCCCTGAAAAACGATATTTTTATCTTGCAACAATATTTACGAGCTTGCCCTTGACATAAAGCTCTTTGACGATTGTTTTGCCTGCGATTTCTTCAGCAATCTTTTCGTCAGCCTTTGCAAGTGCGATTGCATCTGCAGCCTCAATACCTGTTGCAACCGTCATCTTTGTACGGATTTTACCGTTGATCTGTACAACGATTTCGATTTCGTTATCAACACACTTAGCTTCCTCATAGGTCGGCCACTCGCCGTTTGCAAGCAGGCTTCCGCCGAGAAGCTCATTGATTTCCTCAGTTACGTGAGGAGCAAAGGGATTGAGAAGTGTAATAAATGTTCTGAGCTCCTTGCGTGTTACTGAGCCTGCATCATAAATCTCATTGAGCAGGGTCATAAGTGCAGCAATAGCTGTGTTGTACTTAAGGGATTCAATATCGGACGAAACCTTTTTGATTGTTCTGTGGAATGCTGATTCGAGCTTCTTGGAGTACTCCTCGGAATCGTTGAGGATTGTCTGGAGATTCCATACTCTGTCAACAAATCTCTTACAGCCCTTAACGCTGTCCTCTGACCAGGGTGCGGCCTTTTCATAGTCGCCCATAAAGAGAACGTAAGTACGAAGAACATCTGCGCCGAAGGATTCGACAACATCGTTCGGGTCGATAACATTACCTCTGGACTTAGACATCTTTACGCCGTCCGGTCCAAGGATAAGACCCTGTGCAGTACGCTTTGCATAAGGCTCTGCTGTGGGAACCTCGCCAAGGTCATAGAGGAACTTGTGCCAGAAGCGGGAATAGATAAGGTGGCGTGTAACGTGCTCCATACCGCCGTTGTACCAGTCAACCTGACCCCAGTACTTGAGCTTTTCCATATCGGCAAAGCGCTCTGTATTGTGGGGGTCGATATAGCGCAGAAAGTACCAGGATGAGCCTGCCCACTGGGGCATTGTGTCGGTCTCTCTCTTGGCAGGTGCGCCGCACTTGGGACAGGTGCAATTGACAAAGGAATCAATCTTTGCAAGCGGGCTTTCGCCATCCTGACCGGGCTCAAAGTTTTCAACCTTGGGAAGAAGCAGGGGAAGCTCCTCATAGGGAACGGCAACCATTCCGCAATGCTCACAGTGAACAATCGGAATCGGCTCGCCCCAGTATCTCTGGCGGTTGAAAGCCCAGTCCTTCATCTTGTACTGGACACCCTTTTCGCCGATGCCCTGTTTTTCAAGCTCAACGAGTACGCGCTCGATTGAGGATTTCTTGTCTGTATAGCCGTTGAGGTAATCGGAATTGACCATTTCTCCGTCGCCCGTATAGGCTTCAACAGAGATATCGCCGCCCTTGATAACCTCAATAATATCAATGCCGAACTTCTTTGCAAAGTCGTAGTCACGCTGGTCGTGAGCAGGAACAGCCATAATTGCGCCTGTGCCGTAGCCCATCATAACGTAGTCGGAAATAAAAATCGGAATTTCCTTACCGTTTACGGGGTTGATTCCGACAAAGCCGCTGAGGCGGACACCTGTCTTATCCTTGACGAGCTGAGTTCTTTCAAACTCGGTCTTCTTTGCACACTCTGCTCTGTATGCCTCTACCTCATCAAAGTTTTCAATCATGCTCTGATACTTGTCAAGCATGGGATGCTCGGGAGCCATAACCATAAAGGTTACGCCGAAGAGAGTATCGGGGCGAGTTGTATAGATGCGGAGAGTTTCATCGGTGTTCTTGACTGTGAAGTTTACAAAAGCACCTGTTGATTTGCCGATCCAGTTTTCCTGCTGGAGCTTGACATTGGGCAGGTAGTCAACGCTGTCAAGACCCTCAAGGAGCTTGTCAGCATACTCTGTAATTCTCAGATACCATACATCCTTTGACTTCTGGACAATGTCGCTGTGGCAGATATCGCACTTGCCGCCCTGCGAATCCTCATTCGAGAGGACAACCTTACAGGAAGGGCAATAGTTGACAAGGGTCTTGTCACGGAAAGCAAGACCGTTCTCAAACATCTTGAGGAAAATCCACTGGGTCCACTTGTAGTAGCCCTCCTCTGTGGTATCGATTACTCTGTCCCAATCGAAAGAGAAGCCGACACGCTTAAGCTGAGAGGTGAACTTTGCAATATTGTCATCGGTAACCTGTCTGGGGTGGATACCTGTTTTGATTGCGTAGTTTTCAGTCGGCAGACCGTATGCATCAAAGCCGATGGGGAAGAGAACATTGTAGCCCTCCATTCTGCGCTTACGGGAAACAACCTCAAGACCTGAATAAGCCTTGATGTGACCGACGTGCATACCTGCACCGCTGGGATAAGGAAACTCGACAAGGGCATAGAACTTGGGCTTGTCCGAGCCATCCTGAGCGTGGAATACGCCTGACTCATCCCATTTATCCTGCCACTTTTTTTCTGCCGCCTTAAAATCGTAATTAGCCATAGTTTATCATTCCTTTATAAATGCTAAAAAATTCAAAATCATTCTGTGATGAGGTGAGAGATGTCAACCTGAGCCGCATCAGCCCAGAGTCGCTCAAGGTTATAATACTCTCTGCTTTCGCTCAGGAAAATGTGGACAATAACATCGTTGAAATCAATCAATATCCAGCCTGTTGCTTTGCCCTCAACATGAGAAGAAAAAACACCGAGCTTTGCCATTTCGTCCTCAACATCGTCAGCGAGCGATTTGACATGAGGGTTTGAGGTTGCCGAAGCGATTACAAAATAATCCGAAACGATTGTGATACCTGCTGTTTCGATTGCGACAATGTCCTCTGCCTTCTTATCGTCAAGCACTTTTACAATGCTTTCGAGCATTTCTTTTGAGGTCATAAATCTGAACCCTCCTTTTAGATATAATTATATTATATATAATTTTACAAATATATATGATATCACAATGAAATATAAAAAGCAATGATTAATTTTATCGCATGGGCGTATTATATCCGACGAAATGCCGTTGCGGAGTGCTTGTAACTTCTAAAGTTCTTTTGGTTACTTTGGTAAGATTGATAAAGGTAGAGCAGAGGCTTGCCTCTGCCGCAGAGCAGATTTCTCCGCATAATCAGTATGATGTTTTCAATCCTCCGTCGCGGCTTACGCCGTGCCACCTCCTTTATAAAGGAGGTTTTTTACGTTCAGGATGACATTATTGTTTGTTTCGGGCGACCACACAGGGTCGCCCCTACTTATTCACTATTCACTTTTCCTTTTTCAGTCCTCCGTCATTGCTGCGCAATGCCACTACAAACAAAAACCGACGAAAACCCGAATGGGTCTTCGCCGGTTTTAATCATATTAAAGGACTTTTTTCAAAAAGCCCGGGCAGATGCGGAGAGCCGCACCCGCCGTTGAAGCTTTAATTCAAGCAGTAAAGATATTAATAGAATACTCTGTAAGCTACGGTTGTGCCGTTGCTCATCCACTGGTTGCCGTAGAGAGCTACTACCTCGCAAGTGTAGGAGCTTGCAAGAATGCACTTATAGGTAACTGTCCATGTGATAGTGCCGTCACCGTTGTCTGTTACGGAAGCTGTATCTTTATTGTAGCCCTGAACAACGCCGTTCTGGTCAACAACTCTGACGCCCTTAGCATTCTTATCAGTTACAATTGTAACTGTCTGCTGAGCATCTCTGAGGAGACGAGCCTTAGCAACAGTAGCGGAAACAACGATATCAGCATCGTTACCTGTTGAAGGACCGTTAACGATAACGGGAGCCTTTACTGTGTAGTAGAGGTCAACACCGGAATCGGTAAGCTTGTTTGTGCCGCCTGCGGAGTAGACATCATAACCGTACTCACCTGCAGCGGAGCTGCGTGTGATGAGCCATACCCAGTTACCGTTAGTTTCCTGGTAGCCCTTTGTGCGGCCGTATGTTGATGTTGTGCCGAGAGCCTTGTCAACAAGACGGATTCTGAGAGTGTTGGGGCCTGCAACAACCTTGATAACAGCTGTATCAGTTGTGAGGAACTCGCTGACAACTACGTCGTTAAGGAGAACTTCTGCACTCTTGATGGAGAAGTCTTCATCTGTGCTTGTCTTAACGTCGTACTTGTAGCCCTTCTCTTCCCAAACCTTACCGAGCTTAGCCTTAGCTGAAACTCTAGCCTCGTCATAGTAGATCTTGGTTGCGATTGTCCAAGTCTCTGTGCCGTCGCCATTGTCAGTAACAGTTACGGAAGCGTGGTTGCGGTGGTAAGTGATTGTTGTGCCGTTCTCGTAAACGAGCTGAATCTTTGTAACGTTTGTTACGCTGCAAAGGTAATTGAAGTTAACTGTATCGCCAACCTTGTAGTACTTCTGGCCGCTTGTTACATCAGTGATGATTGTAACAACGGGAACAAGCTCAAGCTTGTTGAATGTGCTCTCAAGCTCTTCAGCTGCTGCTGCGATCTGAGCTGCAAGGTTTGTATCGGAAGCGGGAGCTTCGTCATTTCTGTTTTTGAGCATCTCGTTTGCACGTGCAAGAGCTGCTGCATAGGGATCGTATGTTTCAGCAGTGTAATCCTCTGCTGCTTCGGGAGTTGTGCCGTAAGCTGCTACTGCATCCTCAAGAGCCTTGTAGCTGATGAACTGAGGAACAAGCTTTGCGAATGTTGCTCTGACAGCAGCTGCTGCGTCTGCAACAGTTTTACGGTTTTCTGCTGTATCGGGCATATTGTCCTTCATTTCAAGGACTGCGTTACCCTCAGCAAGAGCTGCCTGGAATGCTGACCAAGCTGCTGCATCGTAGTACTCCTCACCGTAAGCGGGAGCAGATTCTGCGATAGCTTTTTCAAGATCGGAAACGTCTACTGAGCGAGGATCAAGCTCGTTGAAAGCTGTTCTGAGGTCAGATGCAAGCTTTGCAACTGCATCGCGGTTAGCCTGTGTGTCAGCCTCGTCAGCATATGTTTCCATACCTGCATGGGCTGCATCAAGAGCTGCCTGCCAGGTTGCGAGTTCTGTTTCATCATACCACTCGGGACTATTATCCAGCGCATGGCAATCTTCAATAGCTTTATTAAGCTCTTCGAGGTTTACAAACTGAGGTACAAGTGCTGCATAAGCTGTTCTGAGGTCAGAAGCGAGCTTTGCAACTGCTGCCTGGTTAGCTGCTGTATTAACAGCGTCTGCATAATCTGTAAGACCCTTTGTTGCTGCAGAAAGAGCTACCTGATATTCTGACCATGCATCTGCTGCATAGAACTCTTCTTCGTATGCGGGATTTGCGCAATCGACATTAACTGCCTTCTCAAGGTCAGCAAGGTCAACCTTATTTGTTGCAAGGCCATTGTAAGCTGCTGTAAGAGCATCTGCGATTCTCTTAACCTCAGCCTGGTTATCTGCTGTATCGGGAGCGCCGTCGAATGTGATAAGTGCATCCTCTGCAGCTTCCTTAGCCTGAACGTATGCGTTCCAGGAATCTGTTGTATAAACATCAGAGGGATACTCGGGGTTAGCTGTTGCGTTGAGAGCCTCTGTGATGGGAGCTGTGCTTACGTACTTCTCAACAAGTGCATCATAAGCATCTGTAAGAGCCTTAGCTGCATTGTCAAGCTTAGCCTGATTTTCATCACTCTTCTGAAGAGGATCGGTTTCCTTATCAGCAAGGAGTGCCTGAGCCTCTGCGAGAGCTGACTTCCATGTAGCAAGGTCTGTAGGATCGTAGTACTCTTCCTGTGCATCAAGCTCGGAGCAGTTGTTTACTGCGTTCTCAAGAAGAGCGTATGAGCAGTACTCGACACCTGTGATTGTGAAATCAGTGCCTTCAGTTTCGCCTGCTGCACCGTAATCAGCATATACTGTGCAAGCTGTTGATGCAGACTCTGCGACAACTTCGATAACCCACTCTTCGCCATCTGTTGTTGTTTGGATAGTAGCATCGTCACGGGTGAATGTTGTTTCTGCACCGGGAGTTACAACGCGAAGAGACTCGGGAGAGCCTGTAACATCAATGCTGACAACTGATGTGTCGCCGATTATTGTAGGAGCAGCATTGACAGACTTGATTTCGCCGAGAGTTGCAGCTGTACCAACCTTGAACTTAAGGAGAGTAGCTGAAAGATCGATTGTCTCGGGGTACTGTGATGCGAGAGAGGAGCTGCCGTAATCAGATGCAGAGTTATTAACTGCTGCAAAGATCTGTCTCATACGGGAGTTTGTAGCGACTGTTGCGGAACAGGGCTCGGGCATAACAAACTCTGCTGTTGCGCCGTCAGCTGTTGTTGAAGCAACAGTGAACTTGAACTGGTAAGCAAGAACGGGTGTTGAAGCATCGAAGGGACCGGGCTGGTTGTCCTTATAACCACGGCCGTAGAGGTAGCCTACATAACCGCCCTTAGCATAGTTGCCGCCAAGCTGAGCTGTTCCTTCAGCAATAAGCTTATTGTTAGCTGCTGTGTAGCAGTTGATAAAGTTGTGTCTTGAAATATCATCTTCCAATGATACTTCATCAAAGAAATTTGTTGACCATACAAAAATTTCACTACCTGTTGTACCGATGTAGTAGTTAGCCTGCATGTAAACAGAAACTGTAACTTCGTCACCGGGCTGGACAAGGATATAGCCATCCTTATCAGTTGTGGTCTTATCAGCGGTTGCAGAGTAGACGAGCTTGGAGCCTGCCTTCTCATAAACCATAGTTGTATCAGCATTTACGCCGACAACAACCATACCGACAAGAAGCATAACAGAAAGAACAATGCTAAGTACTTTCTTTGTTGTCTTCATTATAAAATAGTTCCTCCTTCAAGGATTTTTTTATATCACCCTGCCCGACGGTTAAGCCGGGCAGGCAGATATTCAGTTAATTAGCCATTGTATACGTTTCTTACCTGCTTGACATCGTCAGTTTCCCAACCGATGAATTCGTAGCATTCAACGAAGTCAGCGTAGGTAATTTCGCCGTCAGCAACAAGGTCGAGAGCGAATACTGCGGGATCATTGAAATTCTCATAATCGTAGATATGAACGCTTTCCTCCCAGCCGATGTAAGCGTAAGCATCAACATAGTCACCGTAAGTGAGGAAACCGTCACCGTCACAGTCACCGAAGATGACGATATAGTATGTTTCAACTACTTCGTTTGTCTTGTTGTTGATGAACTCAACCTTAGCACCTGTACCGAGAGTTGTGTGGTTACCGACAGGTGTGTACTCAAGTCTACCGTCACCGATAATCTCGAGGTAACCCTGAGCGACGAGGTCTGTGAGTGACTCGTCATTTGCCCAAGCGTTAACACCCTGGTAATTGTCAAGACCGTAGATGAAGCCACGATTCTTGTCAATGATTGCGGAGGAACCGCTCTTTACTGCAAGCTCAAGGGGAACTTCAGCTGTCTGGAGCTCCTGAACAGCCTTGTTAAGAGCATTTGTTGCGTTGTCGATAGTTGCCTGATCGTCAACGGTGAGATTGGGAGAAACTGCCTCAGCTGCTGCGAGAGCCTTTTCTACTTCTGCCCAAGTTTCGGGTGTCCAATCATCCTTGTTGAGCTTCTTAGCTGCGTCGATAGCTGCCTGAAGGTCTGCATAAACAGCACCATTCTTTGTAAGGCCTGTTGTTGCAGCAATAAGCTCATCTGTAGCGGCATCAATTGCATCCTGCTCTGAATACTTGGGAGCGGGATCAGCGCTGATGATATCAGCTGCTGCGTTGAATGCTGCTTCGAATCTTGCCCATGAATCGTCTGTAAATGTTGTTGTATCAACACCTGCAATCTTCTGATCTGCTGCACTCTTAGCTGCCTTGAGAGCATCGAGGTTAGCATCAGCTTCTTCAAGCTCTGCAATAGCGTTGTAGATTGCATCTTCCATAGCGTAAACCTTTTCCTGCTCGGGCATCTTGAGGGTACGGTCTACTGCTGCAAGAGCGTCATCGAGAGCCTTCTTTGACGCGGGTGTGTACATTTCGGGAGTTGAGTAGTACTCTGCAGGGATTGTTGCGATAGCATCATCAACACCTGCATAGAGAGCGGGAAGGTTGTTGAGAGCTGCGATAAGTGTTGCTGCAGCTTCTGCGATTTCAGCATCGTTGCGGATGTCGAGCTCGCCGTTAGCTTCCTTATTCTTGAGAGTCTCAACAGTTGCCCAAGCGGCGTCAACCTGTGCAAATACGTCTGCTCTGCCGTCGCCGTCAGCATCTGTGGGATACTCGTACTCGTACATGTAGTAATCAACGAGATAGTACTCGCCTTCGGCATCCTCAATGGGCTTCATGTTAGCATCGAGATACTCGAGAGCTTCAATAGCTGCCTTGAGGGCTGCCTCCTGCTCGTCTACCTGATACTGGTGCTGGATATCAACCTTGGGCTCTGCCATGTAGAATGCAAGAGCGGTGTTGTAAACAGCGATGAAGTTCTGGTATGAGCCGGGCTTATACATCTGCTGCTGTGCGATTGCGGAGTTAGCAGCTGTGATCTGGTTGTTGAGCTTGGTGTAGTCAGCATCCTTAAGCTTGAGGAGAGCGTACTCAGCCTCAATAGCTTCTGCCATTGCATCAACCTCAGCCTGCTTTGTGATGTCAAGACCTGTTACAACAGCGTCAACTGCACCCTGAACACCTGACCAGTCAACATAGTCATCCTTGTTGGGCTCAAGTGCCTGAACCTTAGCAAGGGCTGCGTTAACCTTACCGTAGTCAGCGGGGTTGTATGCAAGCTGTGTACGTGCATCGTAAACTTCCTGAGCTGCTGCGTTGACAGCGGACTGCTCACCTGCCATGTAGCCATAGTTTTCAGCCTCAGTAACAGCTGCACGAGCTTCTACAAGTCTGTTCCATGACTCTGTGGTGTAGTACTTTGCGTACTCATCCTCATATTCCGCCTTGATAGCCTGCTGTTCCTTAGCAAATGTGAAGTCAGAATCGTTGAGGTGGTTACCGAGAGCAAGATAGATATCGTCGATCTCTTTGTTAAGAACGTCTACTTCTTCCTGCTGAAGGATGTAGAGGTTGTCAACCTTCTCAGCGATCTTTGCGCGGAGAGTAGCGATATATTCGGGATCGTAATAAGTGATGTCGTAGTTTCTTTCTGCGTTGGACGGGTCAACAACTGTGACAACTGTATCGATATTGGATGTTGCGCTTGCGATTGTGTTATCAAGCTGTGTATAGTCAGCCTTCTTAAGCTCGAGAGCATTGTAAGCTGTGCTGAGAGCCTGCTCGTAACCGTCAACAACACCCTGGTCGGGCATCTTGAGGCTACGGTTGGACATTGCGGGAGCACAAGCGTTTGCCCATGCGTTGTAAGATTCTGTTGTATAGAGCTCGTAGGAGATGTTTCTGTTCTCAAGGTCTGCAAATACAGCGTACTTGTCGATGTCAGGAAGTACTACTGTAAGACCGCCGGCAGAACCGTTCGGGTTTGTACCGGACTTGTTAGCAAGAAGAGCATCAACCTTAGTATAGTCAGCGTCACGAAGCTGTGCTGATTCCCAACCGATAAGAACAAGATCAACGTATGTGTTAACCTGCTCCTGGAAGCGGATATCAAGACCGTAAACGATGTTATCGATCGGGATATCTGTTTCGTTTGTTGAACGGAAGTAGTTCCAGGGATAGAACTCTTCACGTGAGTAGTACAGCGGGTCAACATCGGGGTGAGGTCTGTACTGATACTTCATGTTGCCTGTTACGGGGTCAACCTCAAGATCTCTACGGATCTGGTCAACTGTTGCGTTAAGAACGCTGTAGTCTGCGGGCTTGAACTCGAGAGCGTCGATAGCGTTCTGAAGTGCTGTTGTGTAGTTCTCATCATCAGCTGCTGAGAGAGAGGGATCCTTAACTGCACCCTTAGCGTTTGCGAGAGCCTTCTGGTAGTTGTTCCATGCTGTGCCCTCTTTGTAGCCGTCGTCAAGCTGACGGAAAACTTCGTTCTCCTGAGCAATGAGGTTACGAAGCT
The DNA here is from genome assembly GCA_045544055.1 of Acutalibacteraceae bacterium. Classification (GTDB taxonomy): domain Bacteria; phylum Bacillota; class Clostridia; order Oscillospirales; family Acutalibacteraceae; genus UBA8612. The sequence goes on from JAZPYF010000025.1 coordinate 58,031, forward strand.
CTGTCTTATCTGTCATTGTCAGGTTGATGTGCCATGCATAATGACAGGTAAGAGCACGCTCCGGCTGTGTTGAAAGCTTGGGCTTATTCTCACACCAGAAATAGGTGTAGTATGTGTAAGCGCCTTCAGCAAGGCCGGGAACTGTGAGATACTTATAGAAGGAGTCACCCTCTGTAAGTGTAAGTGTGCTGTTACCACGTGCGTTGCCGTCGCCATTGATTGCAGCGGAGTTCAGGTTACCGAGGTCTGTGCCGTATGCGCCGTGGTTACCCTGACCCTGGTAGTATGTTTCAAACTGCTGCTCATAGTAGAAAGCTTCATCTGTTGCAGCAAGACCAAGGCTGGTTGCAACGAACATAACCTTTGCCTGGGTAATATCTGTAACTGTTGAAAGTGAAGAATCGAAGAAGACGTTGAACTTTGCGCGTGCGCCTACATCTTCAGTATCTGAATCACCGTCGGAGCCGCAGTACCAGCCGCCCTTTGATGTTTTAGAGGGACCGGTCCATGAGTTGATACCGAAACCTGCAACCTTCTGGCTGCCGTCGCCGGAGAAGCTTGTAAGGTTAACGCCGTAGTAAGTGTTATCATAACCTGCGTTGCCCTGTACTGCTTCGTACTGGATACCTTCCTGCGGTACGCCTTCGGGAGCAAAGTAGAGAAGATGCATCTGGCTGGTATGACGGCTGACTGATGTAGAGCCTGTACGTCTGATGAAAGTGAGCCAACCTGATGCCTGAGGAGCATCTGTAACAACAGAAGACTCAATCTGGGTATAGGACTTGCCTGCAAGCTGGTAAGTGAAGCGGTAGCTGATGATATCACCTACGTTTGCTGTACCTGCAGAAACCTTACCTGTACCTGTAGCGGGGTCCCAGTTAGCAGTAACTGCTGTGCCTGTTGTTTCGTTCTTAACCTCAACGAGAGCGTTTGATGCACCGTTGGGAATTGAGAACTGGAAGTTGGAGTAATCAATCATCTGTCTTGTGCGATAGTTGATTATCTGAGACTGGATGTTTGTACCCTTGGGCTGTGCGCTGAGGCCATAGCCTTCGCCTGCAACATAAATTCTTGAGGGTACTGTAGCATTTACGTAGTACTCAGCATTATTGGAGATATCTGCACCTGTGAAGGTGAGATTCTCAATAGCCCTTGCAAGTCTGTTTTTAGCTGCATCAATATCAGCCTGTGTTGTGTCGGGCTTCTGAATCTGCTTGAATGCCTCTTTGAAAGCACCTCTGTAATTGATGTTTTCTTCTTCAAACTGACGGTTTGCAGTTCTCTCAGCGTTAAGAAGGGCACGAAGCTCTGTCTTATCGTAAGTAACGAACTTGAGGAGAACGGGAACGTATGTATAGTGATGTGTCTCGTAATCGTTGTTGATGTAGCTGTAGCCCTGTGTGATAGCTGTGTAAGTTGAGCCGTTCTCAGGGAGAGTTGCACCAACAAGGTAGTTAGTGATGTTTGAACCTCTTGCTGCGGCAAGAGTTACGTTTGCGTTCTGTGTTGAAGCAACGGCAGCATTAACTGTGCCTGAGCTCCAATCGGATGATGAGTAACCTACATCGCCCTGCTTGAACGCAGTTGTAAATGTTGTTGTGATGTTGTTTGTGTTTGTCTGGTGTCTCCAGAAGTTGAAGAAGACACCTGCGCTTGTAAGTGTGCTGTGTTCGGATTTATCAATATAAATAGTAGCAACAGGGGACTTACCTGCCTGAGTGAAACGCGGGAATGTATTATGAACTCTGACACGTGAGGGGGACATGAAGTTCAGACCGTAGGAAACATCCTTCTGAACAAAGCCTGCGTCCTCAGATGAGGTGTAGTTGTAGTAACCTGCAGGAGCGTTTGTCCAGTTACCGACTGTTGTGCCGTCATCCTCGTATGTATCATAAAGGTCAATATCGCTTGTTGCACGTGCATTACCGTAAACGTTGGGACCGAGAACAGTCATAACATAACACTGAGTGTTCCAGTTCTTCTCAGTATTTCTGTTAGAACCGCGGTAGTTACGGCTGTATACATAGTGACCTGCAGGGGACTTGATGTTATCAACATAGCTGTAAGCAAACTGTGTATAAGCCTTGCCCTCGAAATTGTAGGAGATCTTGAATTCAGCAGCTGTGCCTGCGTTTGCTGTACCGCCTGTAATGGTCCATGTATATGTATTTGTAAGATCATCTTTCGGTGTAACTGTAACGGCACTGACGTTGATACCCTGCTGAGGATCAAGAACAACATCTGTTACCTTCTTATCAAGGTCAACAGTAATTGTCAGGTCGTTAGCATATGTAGCCTGAGTTTTGTGGTTGAGAGATGTGAGCTGGATTGTTGAACCGAACTCCTGCTTTGCAATACCGTTATCGGCTGCACCAACATAGATAACCTCAGGTACTGTGGGTGTACCGGAGATAACGTCGTGCTCGTAATCCTCAGCGTCCTCAGTCTGCATCTGAGCATAGGAAACGCTCTGAGTTGTGTAAGTACCGTCTTCCTTGATTGTGAACACACGAAGAGCGGGGTCTTCGTCTGCTGCATGGTAAGCCTCAAGAGTAGCAGCCTTACAGTAACCCATTGTGATACCGTTAGCATCTGTACCAACAAAGGTATTAGTATGGTCATGGCCGAAGAAAGCACCAACGTGGTTGTTGCCTACATCAAGCCAACCCTGATACTGACCGTTGTTGATAGCAGCAGGGCAAGGACCCTCCTGCATAACACCTGTGATTGTGGGGTTATTGGGGTCGAGCGTATAGAACTTTGTGCTCCAGTTACCTGTACCGCGGACTGCACCAGCTGTGCCTTCGGCAACCTCAACAAGAAGGTTATCGTAAATCTCGGGAACAGGAATGTGCTGAAATGTCAGAGTGGGAACAAGGTTGCCGTTGTTGAGAGCAGCAAGTCTTGTAGCCTCTGATGCGTAGTAAGCAATCTGGTCATCCTTAACATGGTCATAGTCGTCGTTGGAGTCGTATGTACCTGAGTCGATCGGGAAGATACAGAAAGCGACACGGGAACCGTCATTGCTGTAGATCGGGATTGAACCTGTACCGACACCGGAGAGGCCGGGCTCATCAAAGTCGATAGCAAGCGGTGACATGCTGACATAGTAGTTGTACTGACTCTGCTTATCCCAAGCAGTATTAACAATACTTCTGTCTTCATCGTCATGGTTACCAAAGGTAATTGCATAACGAACGCCTGCTGTAATGATGGGAGCCATAAACTGGCCTACACAAGTTTTGAACTCGCTTTCGTCCATACCGGACTCAACATTGTCACCGGTCATGACAACCATATCGGGCTCATACTTGTTCATTGCCTTTGCAATAAGAGCAAGCGTGGTTTCATGTACTTCCGTATTTTCCTGAATATCAGTAATCTGGATGAGAGTGAACTCACCGTTTTCGTCAAACTTCAATGATGTGTCATTGAATGCAGCGTTTGACGAGATGGTCATCGGTACAAGACCGACAAGCATCATAACTGCCAGGATAGCGGAGAGTATGCGGGTTGATGTTTTTCTCACACTATATTCCTCCTTGCGAATAAGAATACAAAATTCCGCAACAGCACAAGTGCTATACCTTATTTAATCCCGCAGCCAAAGCCGCACAAATTTTAGAGATACTGCCACTTATGCTATTATAGGTAATAACATAATAACACGCTGAACAAGGGTTGTCAATGTATTATATACTGTTTTTTATATTTATTTAATTATTAATATATATATATTTGTCGAACTTCACCAAAATTAAGTTATTTATGTTGAGCAAGTTGACAGACACCTATTTTTTCATTGGAGAAAATTACTTTTGTGCATATGGCTTTTTAGATCGCATTGAAGAATATACAGATTATATCAAACGATTGTTGATTTTAAGTAAAATCCTATCTACCAAAATAAAGAAAAAGGAAAGCGCCCCAAGGCGCAAGGCCTCGGGGCGCGGGGTTTAGTTTGGAGAAACTACAGTATATTAGCCGATTGTTACAACAACATTGCCCTGGTACTCAGCGCTCCAACCTGCAGGTGTCTTAACAGAGAGGTTGATGTTCTGAGACTTAGCGAATGTTCTTGTGATTGTCCATGTGAGAGTACCGTCGCCGTTGTCGACTGCGTAGCCCTTTGAGTAAGTTGATGTACCGCCATCAGCGAATACGAATCTTACCTTTGTAGCGTTAGCGTCTGTAACAGCCTTGAATGTAAGGACTGTGCCCTTAGCAACTGTGATCTCTGTAACGTCAGCTACGTCGCCAGCAGAAACTGTGAATGTAGCGGACTCTTCATACTTATCGTATGCTACTTCGAAATCAAAGTACTCTGTATCCCATGTGTAGTCGTACTTTGCACGAACCTGGTAATCGCCTGCTGCAAGAACAAGGTTGATTGTCCAGATTTCGTATGCGGGATCAACATCCGGGTACTCAACAACATTACCGTTTGCATCGTAGGAAACGATTGTAACTCTTGAGGAGCGGCGATCGAATGTCATTGTACCACCGTCGGGTGAAAGTACCTGAATCTTGGAAGCTGCGCCGTTAACCTTGAATGCGTACTCAAGTGTACCGGGTGTGAAGTAATCATCGTTATCGAATGCAACCTCTGTGATGTTAGCTGCGTTGATCTTGAGAGCGTTGTATGCTGCTACAAGAGCTGCTGCTGCGTCGTCAACAAGCTTCTGGTTTGTGCCAGCCTTGTTGTCGATAAGCTCGTGGTCAACAGCCTGAGCTGCCTCAAGAGCCTTAGCATATGCTGCCCATGATGCAGGTGTGTAAGCGCTTGCATCCTCTGCGGGAACAAGTGCAAGAGCATCATCAAGAGCGGAGCAGTCAACCTTGTCGCGAAGAGCGAGTGCTGCGTTTGCTGCTGCAAGCTCAGCTGCTGCATCGTCAACATCTTCCTGAGTTGCTTCTTCGTCTGCGTAAACTTCCTCAGCATTTGCAAGAGCATTTGCATACTCTGCCCATGTTGCGTCTGTTGCAAGGTCTTCTACGATTGAGGAAGCCTTGTCGATTTCAGCCTTGAGGGCATCCTTCTTAACAGCTGCAACAAGTCTTCTGATTGCTGTGTTAAGAGCATCTGTTGCATCGTCAACTCTCTGACCATTTACATAGTCTTCATCATCGTAGAGATCCTCAGCAAGGATATCTGCTGCTGCATCATAAGCGTCCTTAGCGACTGCCCATGTCTTAGCTGTCCAGTCAGCCTCTGTGAGATCCTCAAACTGATCCATTGCAGCGATAAGGTCTGAGTAGTCAACCTTGGGAAGCTTCTGGAGGTTCTGAGCTGCTACGAGAGCATCCTTAGCTGCGTCAACAGCTGCCTGAGTTGCGTTTGCATCTGCATAAACTTCATTTGCATCTGCAAGAGCTGCTTCGTAATTAGCGATAGAAGCGGATGTGCAGTTAGCTGTGTCAACAACTGTATCGATAGCTGCCTTAAGAGCATCCTTATTAGCGCGCTCTACAAGGTCTGTCTTAATAGCGTTGGAAAGAGCATCTGCTGCATCGTCGATCATCTGCTGGTTCTCGTCGGAGTACTCGAGACCGCGAGCAACCTTTGTTGCTGCCTCATAGAGAGCTGCAACTGCATTGTAGGAGTTGGGTGTGTACTTATCAGCATCGAGGTCTTCGAATGCATTGATAGCAAGATCGAGATCCTCGTAATCACAGTAAACAGTTTCCTTCTCCTGAACGCCTGCGATAGCGAGAAGAAGCTCTGTCTCTGCTGCGTCAACAGCTTCCTGAGTTGCGTTAGCGTCGTCGTAAACATCCTGTGCTGCTGCAAGAGCTGCCTCGTATGCATCCCATGTTGCGGGAACTGCATCTTCCTCAGCTACCTGGGGAAGAGTATTGATAGCTGTAAGGAGGTCATCCTTAACTGCCTTTTCCTTAAGAGCTGCTGTTGCTGTTGCAAGACCCTGGAGAGCTGCTGCTACTTCATCATCAGAAGCGTTAGCATCGTTGTTGACGAGCTCAGCTGCTGCGATAGCGTCTGCAAGCTTAGCTGCTGCCCAAGAATCGGGTGTATAATCAGCCTCATTCTTAGCCTTTGCTGCTGCGATAGCATCTGCAAGAGCACCCTTGTCAGCCTGAGCCTTAAGAAGAGCTACAGCTTCCTCAAGGTCTGCTGCTGCTACATCAAGAGCTGCCTGATCAAGAGCTGCAACTGCTGCATCCTTAGCGGACTCAGCTGCTGCCTTAGCTGCTGCGAATGCTGCAACAGAATCAGGTGTGTAAACTGAGAGATCTGCAGGAACCTTAGCTACTGCATTATCCCATGCTGTGTAATCAAGAGTCTTCATCTCAAGAGCTGCAACTGCATCCTCAATAGCCTTAGCCATTGCGTTAACTTCAGCCTGCTTTGTGATATCAAGACCGTAAACAACAGCGTTAACTGCCTCTGTAACTGCATCGCCGTTCTTGTAGATTGAAAGGTCTGCGGGAACCTTGCCCTTAGCTGTTTCAACTGCGGAGTAGTCAGCATCCTTGTACTCAAGAGCTTCAACTGCATCCTCAATAGCCTTAGCCATTGCGTTTACTTCTGCCTGCTTTGTTACGTCAAGGCCGTAAACAACAGCGTTAACTGCTGCTGTAACAGCATCGCCGTTCTTGTAGAGTGTAAGGTCTGCGGGAACCTTGCCCTTAGCTGTTTCAACTGCGGAGTAGTCAGCATCGTTGTACTCAAGAGCTGCAACTGCATCCTCAATAGCCTTAGCCATTGCGTTAACTTCAGCCTGCTTTGTGATATCAAGACCGTAAACAACAGCGTTAACTGCTGCTGTAACAGCATCGCCGTTCTTGTAGACTGAAAGGTCTGCGGGAACCTTGCCCTTAGCTGTTTCAACTGCGGAGTAGTCAGCATCCTTGTACTCAAGAGCTGCAACTGCATCCTCAATAGCCTTAGCCATTGCGTTAACTTCAGCCTGCTTTGTTACGTCAAGGCCGTAAACAACAGCGTTAACTGCTGCTGTAACAGCATCGCCGTTCTTGTAGAGTGTAAGGTCTGCGGGAACCTTGCCCTTAGCTGTCTCAACAACACCGTAGTCAGCACCCTTGTATGCGAGCTTGGAAACAGCTATGTTAAGAGCTGCTGCTGCATCGTCGAGTTCCTTCTGAGTTGTTGCGCTAGCCTTTGCTGTGTTAGCTGCTGCAAGAGCTTCTGTTACAGCATTTGCTGTCTCGTCTGTGTAGCTGGAGAGATCAGCAGGAACAGCTGCGATAGCTTCATTGATGCCATCATAGTTGAGAGTTACTGTTGTCTCTTCTGTTGAAGGCTCAGTATCGGGCTCTGTTGAACCTGCATCGCCAACTGTAATAACAGCGTTAGTTACGATCCAGTTCTTGTCAGCCTGTGTGCCATCGGAATAAGTAACCTTATTCTTGTAAGTAGCAAGACCGGAGGAAACAACCTGGGGCATTGAGGGATCCCAGTTTGCGCCTTCGCTAGCGATAACTGCATCATAGTCAACTGCCTGTACCCATGTCATGGGAGAAGCAACATTGTAGTATGTCTCGATGGGGAAGAAGAGGTTAGCCTGTTCGCCATCCTTAGCGGAAGCATCAACTGTGAGGTTGAATGCACAGATGGGCTGGTAAACGTTAAGAACAGTAGCATAACCTGTCCAAGCTTCGTCACCGGAGGGGTTGTTACCGTTACCGAACTGGTAAAGGTTGTAGATAAAGTTGCCGTCAGTATCAGCAATTGTGTTGCCGAACTGGTCTACTGCAGTCTTGCTGTAGTAGTTATTAGCAGCTGTACCTGTGCCCTTCCATGTTGCGGGAAGGATACCCTTAATACCGTTGTATTGATGGTGGTTTGTCTGCTGCTTTGAGGGTGTGAGAGCCTCGTTGCTGTAGATGGGAGCTTCGAAAGTACCATCGCCAGCGCCGTAGGTGTCATCAAAATACTCAACTGTGGGGAAGCCTTCGTCGCCGGAAATCTTACCTGCGAGGTTAGCTGCCTTCATTGAGAATGTTGTGTAGTCCGACATTTTTGTCGGAAGGAGCCACTTATTTGTATAAGCGGGTGTGAGCTGCATACCAAGTGTGTGGAAGTTGGTCTGAGCCCAGATCTCAACGCGGATAACGCTGCCAGCCTTAACATTTACATCGTAAATGTCGTTAGCTGAGTCTTTGTCTGCGATGAGTGTGTACTCGCCGGAAGCTGTGTCAACTTCATAAACTTTGAAGCCAAGTCTTACTGTGTAAGGATTGGTTTCAGCATTAATGTCCTGACAGTCATCCATAGTAAGAGTAGGAACATTAGGATCGAGCTGAATAAGATCGCCCTCAGCTGTTGCACCTACTGCTACCATACCGGCAAGCATTGCTACTGCAAGCAAAATAGCGAGCAGTTTCTTGGTGAGTTTCATTTGCTGTAGTCCTCCTTGAAAAATTTTTAATTTAGCCGCAAAGCGGTTAGATTACATAAGGAAAAGGGGAAAATTACGGTCTGTGAGTCTGCATATTGAGGTCGGATGAAACAACAAAGTTGTAGATATCGGCTGCGGCACTAATGTCAGCAGAGTCGACACAGATTGAATAATAATCATCTGCATAGATATCAGCTGCATAGTAGAGAGCGCCTGTAGGCTCGATAATAAAGTTGTAGATATCCGCCATTACTGAAATATCAGCAGCGTCAACAGCACCGTCGCCGTTAGCATCGCCAAAGTAGATGATTTCGTACTCAGCGAAAACTTCACCGGCTGCGTTGTAAACAGTAACAACTGTACCTGTTGCAAACATTGAATCGGAAACAGTGTATGTGCCGTTATTAACAACAAACTGATCTGTGAACGCATTACCGTTGTCAACAATATCAACTACATCGAAACCGCAGAGATACTGAGTATCGTCACCGTCGAAGCTGATGAACTGAACATCAAAGCCTTCAGCTGCAACAAGCTCGGGGTCTGCTGCGGAAGCGAGAGTGTAGGTGATAGGATCAGCGAATGTGAATGCAAAAGGAGTAGATGTTTCATAGTAGGTGAGAGCGTCCGAAGGATCGTTTACACCTGAATAGTAGTACTTGTCATACTCAGGAGGAATAAGAACAGAGCCTGAGCCTGTTGCACCTTCCTTAACCTTGAGCTGGAAAGTAAAGCAGTCAACAGCGGAGCCGGAATTGAAAACGCCGACAGTTTTATCAGCTGTTGCACCTGCGACCCACTGGATGCCGAAAACACTGTAGCTGTCAGCATACTTAGCAGGAATAAAGCTCGGGTCAGTTGTGGGTTCTGCTGTTGTACCGGGAGCAGCTGTTACATCGTTAATGGGAGATGTAAGACTACCCTCGACAACCTCGAAGAAATCTGTCGAGTAAAGAACAGGCCAGAACATTGTTATTGCGTTGTAGTTGTTCGACAGGCGAACAGTAAACATAACAACATCACCGGGCTGAACTGAATCGGCAGAAGCTGTAAGTCCGATGCTCATTGCCTCATCACCTGTGGGAGCGCCGGTAAACGTCGGAAGATCGAGCGCATTACCGCCGAAGCACAGGCAGGAGATAAGCATTGAAGCAACAACAATAACCGCTGCCAACTTATTCAGTTTCTTAGTCATTGTGTAGCCCCCTTTGGGTTTTAAGAATCACGTTCCGGAGGGGCCGGAGAGACCTCTCCGGAACAGTTGGGGATTTTATGCTAGAGTGATTTGCTGTGAGTTATGGGATTAGAGACCCAAGTATGTACCGTCCTGAGGTACTGAGTAGGGATCGATAACCCAGTTATAAACGTCAGCCATGTAACCGATATCAACAGCGTCAACCATGCCGTCAGCAATAAGGTCTGCACCGTAGAAGTATGCATTGTTAGCTGAGCTGTACGGGGATACCCAGTTGTACATATCGGCTGCATCTGTGATGTCAGCGGAGTCAACGATACAGTCGCCGTTTGCATCACCGAAGAGAACGAGGTAAACTGTTGTGCCGTCGCTGAGTGTGAGCTTGTCACCTGTTGCAAGAGCGCCTGATGAGTTCGGGTTGGGCTCGTACTCGTATGTGAGACCGCCCTGACCGCCTACGAGAGTCTCGATGCCATCGTAGTAGTCAAATACAAGACCGCCGATGTATCTGTATGTCTCGCCTGTATCATAATCGGGCTCGATCATCTCAGACATGAATGTTGTCCAGGGGATATCAGCATAGCTGCCGTTTTCAGTTGTGTCGAAGAGCTTGAGCTCAGCATCGAGAGGCTGTGCGCCTTCGATAGCTGCAAGAAGATCAGCAACGAGAGCGTCGATGATAGCCTGGCCCTCTTCACCGGAGAGGTTTCTGTCAACTTCTACTGCTGCATCGTAAGCTGCTACGAGCTCTTCAATACCGCTGTAGAGTTCTTCATAACCGTCAACTGCGAAGATTTCGTCTGCTGCAAGGATAGCTGCATCAAGCTGTGTATAGTCTGCGACGTCCTCACTTGCAAGAGTAAGACCCTTGTAAGCAGCGATGAGCTCATGACGAGCTGTGTTGATCTTGGACTGGCGAAGCTCTGCGTAGTTAGTATCTGCACGAACTTCATCAGCAAAATCGAATGCCTTCTGGAGAGCTTCCCATGACTTTGTGGAGTACTCTTCCTGATTGAGTTCAAGTGTCTTTTCAAGAACGAAGTTGTAAGCGTAGTTGAGGTAGTTCTTGGAAGCAGCTGTGATAGTCTTGCGAACAAGACGAGGCTCCTGGCCGTTGTAAGCCTTATCAGAGTTCATGTTGAACATGTGGAGTCTGTAAGTCTTCTCGAAGTTTGTAAGAACAGGCTTGTTAGCGAGCTTCTCCTCGTACTCTGCCCACTCTTCTTCAGAAGCGTCCTCAGCGGGAGCTGTGGGCTCCTGAGCCTCGATGATGGACTTAAGTCTGTTTGCATGTTCCTTATAACGGTTGTATGTGTAGAGAACGTAGTCAGCATCTGCGAAGAAGAAGTAATCGGGATCGTCATACTCCATACCTTCGGGGTTGTTACCCTCTACGCCTTCAAGAGCTGCCTTAAGGTCAGCAACACCTGCGCTGGTACCGCACTCTTCAAGAGCTTCGATAGCTGCTGTAAGGTTCTCAGCTGCTGCCTGGTAGACAGAAGCATCGAAGTTAGCTGTTGTCTTGGGCATGAGAACGATTTCCTGAGCTGCTGTGAGAGCCTCAAGGTATGTGTTCCATGCGGAAGCAGATGTGTAGTTGCCTGCCTGACGGTTTGCACCGATAGCCTCGGAAACAATTACGGGAAGATTGTAGTCGTTGAAGACAACAACCTTGCGCTTGATTGTAACGTTGGAATCATCGTAGTAATCGTCAACCTTTGTAATAAGGAGGTTAGCTGTAAGCTCGTAGGTACCTGCATAGTCTGCAAGGTCTGCGTCAACTGTCTTTGTATTGCCGTTTTCATCTGTTTCCTCAACTGTGGGAACATTGATATCAGCAAAATCATAGTCGCCGTAGAAACCGCCGCGCTGTGTGGTGAAGGGTTTGAAGTCAGCATCCTGTGCGAAGATTGTGTATGTCTTCGGGTTGCCGTCAGCATCAACACCTGTGAAGGACTTGTTGTTTGTTGCGTTGAAGCCTACAAGAGAAACTGTTGAATCCTTTGCGTTGTATGTTTCGTCTGTGGACTCACGGCCAAGACCGAAGCTGAGGTCTCTGAGACCGCCCCAGCCCTGTGATGAACCAACAAAGCTTGTGGGATTGTTAACGATATAGTGGCTGATATCCATATCACTTGCGAAGACTGTGGGTCTGAGAGCCTCAAGACCGTCTTCTGTTGTGTATGTTTCGTATGAGTAGTATTCCTTGTCTTCCTCGGAAACTGTGTCGGAAACATATGTGAAGTGGTATGTTGTGATGGGCTGAGGAGTAAGTGAACCACCCTGCTCGTTAAGGATTTCGTATGTAACTGCGAAACGAACGAGACCGGGATTGGAAAGAGAACCTGTTACGGCGAATTCATCGTCCTCACCGCCGTTGAGAGTAACTGTTCCGCTGAAATCAACATCGATAGAGGGAACGTTAGTCTCAATCTTTGTAATCTTAACCTGGTAGAGCTTATCCTGAACGAATTCATCCTTCTGGAAGTTAGCAATCTGGCTTGCATTTCTGTAAGCTGTGTTAACACCTGTTGAATTGTTCTTAACAATAAGCTTTGTGCCTGCAAGTGAAAGATTCTCATTGATGTGAACTGCGGGATAGTCGATAGAGGGGTCTTCAAGTGCCTGATCGCCTGTGAGATCAAGGATCATACAAACGAGCGGAAGAGCACCGGGGATAAGGCTCTGTCTTACAGAGTAGAGACCTGAAAGGAGACCCTTGATAATGCCGCCGAGAGTATCGGTTGTAGCAATATCATCGAAGCAGGTAAGACCTGTGGGAATAGCATTGGGGATGATTGCGTTAAGGATTGATGTAACTCTGTTGATGAGAACGTAGGAAGCGGATCTGTTAAGTTCACCAGTTGCGTTTCTGTCGAATACATCAAAGATGTGCTCAATCTTAAGGTCGAGAATGTTACCGAGAAGCCACTCGATAAGGATGTTGTAAGAACCGTCGATAGCAACAGTACCTACTGAGCCGTCAGCGTTGAGAACACGCATATTAGCGGGGAGCCAGTTGGTGGGGATAAGCGTGAAGATAACATCGTCAAGCTTCTGCCAAGCTGTCTTGTTGGGATCGATCTGGCTTGTGTAGTAAAGGATACCGCCGTAGTTTTCAAGAGCCCAGTCAACTGCGTGTGAAACTGTCTGCTCGAAGTTGAGACCTGCGGGGATATTCATGTTTGTGTATGTGTTGCCGTAGTATCTTGCGATGATAGCAAGAACCTGCTTCCAACCGTCGTCGGAAGTGGGGTTGAGCTGACCGGACTGAAGTCTCTCGTAAACGTCCTCTTCGGGAACGAGGTCAGCAATAAGCTCGCAAAGTGCGAATGAAAGAATTTCACGAACTGTGTCTGCACTGTCGGGAAGAAGGATGTTAGCAGCATATCTGTCGATAGCATCTCTACCAAAGTAAACAACAGCAGTCTCAAGTGTGAAAGCTTCGATAGTTGCCCTGTCGGGGATTGTGATGTAATCGCCAAGGTATATCTCGCCATACTCAGCAAGAAGGATCTTAGCGTTGTTGACAAGGTTTGTGATGATCATATCGTTGTTGCCTGCTTCCCAAACGAGAGTGGGAGTCTTAGCTGTAACGAGAACATCGAGCCATGTCTTAAGAATGTTGTTGAAGCTGGTGAGGAACTGCTCGCCCTCAGCAAACTCATAGGTAGGAATCGTGTAGTTGAGGTTAACGAGGCTAGCAAGCTCGTGGAAGTTGCCTGCCTCTGCGTTCATTGCATAGATGCTCTTTGTGCCTTCGCCGCCTGCAAGGAAGTAGCCTTCCTTTTTAAGGAGGTTCTTGAAGGTGTCTGTATCATCCATGTAGTAACCGACCTTGATCTTAACGGGGTTGCCGTCTTCGCCGATAACCTGGTTACCGTTTTCGTCAAGCTCGTATCTGTAGATCTTCTGATCCTCTGTGTACTTAGCCTGTGCAAGGTCGTAGATCCATTCCTTGATCTTGGTGTTACCCATAGGAACAAGAACGTTGTTGTAAGCGTACTGGAGAACCTTCTCGATCTGATCATAGAAGGAACCGTTAGCGATATCTACGATACCGTCGAAATCGAATGTCATGCCATACTCGAAGGACTCTTCAAGCTCATCCTCAAGATCGATGAGGAGATCGTTAACTACAATCTGAAGCATTGCATCAATTGTGGGCTTCTTATCGTCGGGAAGATCCTCATAGTCGACATAATTGGGATCATCATCGTCATAAGCAAGATCGTATACAAGAGTTCTGATAAGAAGGGGAGCGTTGAGGTACTCAGCGATAGAGTCGCCAAGAAGACCTGTGAGTGTGGGGCCAAGGTCAAGTCTGCCGTAGCCGTAGTCTGCGAGAAGATCACTGTTGTCATTCAGGAAAGCAAGTACTGAATAGAGAACCTCGACATCGGGGTCCGTTTCTCTTCTCTTACCGTTTGCAGCGAAGTTACCCTTGGGGTCGGTATTGAGAGCTGCGAAAGAAAGTCTCTTACCAACATCGCCTGCAATACTCTTAACTGTGTTCCAGACACCACCGTTGTAGATCTTCTGGAGTGAGTTAAGTGCATTATCAACGCTGGAGTATTCGATTGAAACGTTGATAACGGGAATCTTGATTGATGTTTCATCCAGGTCAGCGAGCATACCGTCAATTGCATCAAGAGCGATTGTTGCAAGCTGATCAACTGTGAAGATGGGCTTGTCAATACTGTCGTATTCCTTAATTGCGCTATCCTTGTAGGGCTCGTAGCCGGCCTGTGCGCCGATTACAAAAGTAGAGAATACCATTACCATTGCAAGGAGCATGCTAAGGAGCTTTTTGGATTTACTCAAGTTGTACACCTCCGTAAAATTTTCGGGTTTCCCCTGTTTTGGTGTGGCGGCCTTGGGGACCGCCCCAGTGCCAGATGTGAACCTTTGCTTTGCTTGCCGCATTCCTCCAATCCGTCCTTGCCTCAAAAACCAATCTGCCGTTTTCGGTATGCCGTGGGCACTGCTGAAACAGCTGCCGTCGGCATACTGCTTGCTTTTCAGCATGACCGGTTTTCGACGGCGGGTTTCTTTGGCAGAAGCAATTTAACTAGCACTGAATCGACAAGAGGGGGCACTACCCCCTTTGTCATTCTGGTAGTCATTATTATATTAGTACTTTTATAGGGGGTTTGTCAACTAAAATAACAAAATAACTTCGGATTATCTTTTTTGCACAAGGAGAAATTTTGTTTTTTGTGCATAAATACAAGCATTTTTGGGCAGGTGTTTTTTGGTAACACATTATATTGTGGTTTGGAAAAAAAGCCTTACAATAACCAACATAAAGCCGCACGGCAAATTCGGGTCAAACCGACAAAAGAATACAAGCAAAGTTAAGATATATATTATGTAAATAATTATTATAATATATAAAGACCGGCAACGGAACCGTTTTCCGCTGCCGGCCATAATTCTGTTTATTCGTTATTTTCGCTCTGTGAGTTTTCCTGCGGTACATTGTTTTCAACATTTTCCACGGGAGCGTGACCGTGAGAGCCACCCTTTCTGGACTTTCTTCTGAAAATTCCATATCCGTAGCCATAGCCACGTGAGTTGCTGCCGTAGCCATAACCTCCGCCGTAGCCGTAGCCACCGCCATAACCGTAGCCGCCGCCGTAGCCGTAACCGCCGCCGCTGCCGTAACCGTAGCTGCCGCCATAACCGTAGCCGCTGTTACCGTAGCCGTAGCTGCCGCCGTAACTACTGTAGCTGCCGTAACGCTTGGAGCGCAAGCCGTTGCCCTTGTTGAGGATTCTTCCTCTTGACTCCTGCTCGTTCATTGTGAACACAGCACCTGCAAGGACAATATTAGTTGAAGCAATCTCATCGAGGGTTTCGTTGATTTCGGAAATCTTTGCATGCTCTTTTCTGATTGCAAAAATCATAGCATCAGCAAGAGTAGAGATAACAAGGCTGTCGGAAACAACACGGGTGGGCGGAGTATCGATGATAATAAAATCGAACTCTGTTCTTGCTGTTTCGATAACCTCACGAACCTTATCAGCGTCAAGCACCTCAGATGATTTCTGTGTGATACCGCCGCTGGGAAGAATAAAGAGGCCGAGACTCTTTACATATTTGATAGATTCTTTATAGGTTGATTCGCCCTTGATAATCGGAATAAGACCGGACTTATCATCGTACTTAACGCCTATTGTGCGAAGAACAGCGGGCTTACGAAGGTCAGCATCGATAAGAAGAACCGACTTGCCCTTCTGTGCAAGCGAGCAGGCGATATTGATAGCAACCGTTGTTTTACCCTCGTTCTCATAGGTTGAAGAAACAAGGAAGGTTTTGAAGCCCTTGTTTGCCGCAAGACCCTCAATTCTTGTACGGATCGACTTGAAGCACTCAACAAAGGCAAAGCTTACCTTGTCTTCATCGGTTATAAGCAGGCCGCCCGTAAACATCGGCTTTTTATTGATAAGACCTGTGCTCTTGCCGACGTAAGGAATTGAACCGATAACAGGTGCGCTGGTCTTTGTTCTGATATCATCGATATCCTTAACAGTGTCGCTGAAAATCTCGATAAGAAGAACGATCGCGGCAATCAGCACTGCACCGAGCATAAACGCAACAAAAGCAATTTTAACTGCGTTGTCGCTGTTGTTAATTGCAGGAGCATTGGGATAGTTTACAAGGCTGATACCGAGCGTACTTGATTTGCTTCGAAGATAATCGGGGAAAACGTCAATTATCGCATCCATAAGCTCAGAGCAGAACTTAGGGTCAGTACCTGTAACCTGAAGATCAAAGAAATCTTTAACATCAGTCGGGTTTACGGCAATTGCATTTCTTATCTGCTCGGCTCCGTATTTCTTACCTGTAGCTTCAACAAGACGGTTAACCATTATATCGGTCTTGAGCTGATACCTGAAGCTGTCGTGATTATTATTTTCATAAGCAACGACAACAGTAACAAGCTCTTCCTTGCCGTTTTCATCCGCAATTTTTATATATTTTGTTGTGGTAAACTGCAGAGTCGATTTGACAATATAGCTCTCAACATAAGTTGCCTTTGCAAAGAAGTAGCCCGCTGAGGCAAAAATAACGCCAACCAGCACGATTGCCCAGACTCTTCTCAAAAGAGCACGCAAGAGCCGGAATATATCAAAATTCGAAGTGCCACCCTCTGCGAAAAGACCGGAGCCCAGAAGGGTGTTTGCGGTCTCGTTTCGTCTTTCCTGCATCACATTACATCCTTTCAAATATTAAGCAGAAAAATTATACTCTATTTTTCGCCAAAAGTAAACAATACAAGCGAATAAAAACCAATCAGAAGAATCTTTTTCTGCGAATAGGGTAAACGCGGCCTCTTTCAACCGCTTTACCGGCAATAACTGCCGCCGCATTTTTGCCCAGAAGCCTATCGTAAATATCAAAATCAACCGACATCGGGAAATGATCACGCTGCTCAAGGAGATTGTTCGGCCTGTGAGCAACGGAATGAGCATCCGTACCGATAAACGAAGCTATGCCCGAAGCCACCATTGCATATGAAAGCTCACGGCTCTCCATTCCGCCAAAGCCCGCAAGGCTTGAAGAATTAACCTGGAAAAGCACGCCCATATCGGCAAGGTGATTGACAATATCGTAGTTTTGCTGCATATACTGATATCTTTCGGGGTGAGCAATAATCGGAACGTAGCCGCGCGCAATTATCTCCTCAACATACTTTATGATTCTGTTGATGTTGAGCCCGCTGAAATCAAACTCAATTAGCATATATTTGCCGGGGCCGATTGCCGCGGCATCTAGCACGGGAGCGTAAAAAATATCGTCATTGATAAATACCTCTGCGCCGGGAACAATTTCGAGCGGAATATTCTCACGCTCAAGTGCTGTACGCAGCTCATCAATTCGCTTATCACGCAGTGCAATAAACTCGTCAACATTTTCGGGATGGACAAGGTGCGGAGTTACAACGGCCGTCTGGATTGAGTTCTGCACAGCGATTCTTGCCAAGTGCACCGATTCGTTCAGGCTTCTCGCACCGTCATCAATCCCATGAAGAATATGACAGTGAATATCAATCATTTTTTTCGCCCCTTTTTATGAGCTTTATAACAACCGAAAGGGGCAATCACGAGGATCGCCCCTTGATTAAATTCTATTATAACACTAAAGCTTTGATTTCGTCAACCTTATCCGTTTTTTCCCACGGAAGATCGATATCTGTTCTGCCGATGTGACCGTAAGCTGCAACCTGCTTGTAGATAGGTCTGCGAAGGTCGAGAGTGCGAATAATTGCGGCAGGAGTAAGGTCGAACACCTTGGAAACTGCTTCCTCGAGCTTATCCTCGGCAACAGCACCTGTGCCGAAGGTATCTACACGAACAGAAACGGGCTGTGCAACGCCGATTGCGTACGCAAGCTGAACCTCGCACTTCTTTGCAAGGCCTGCGGCAACAATATTCTTTGCAACATAGCGTGCTGCATAAGCTGCGCTGCGGTCAACCTTTGTCGGGTCCTTACCGGAGAATGCGCCGCCGCCATGGCGTGAATAGCCGCCGTATGTATCAACAATAATCTTTCTGCCGGTAAGGCCGCTGTCGCCCTGAGGACCGCCTGTTACAAAACGACCTGTGGGGTTGACATAGATTTTTGTATCGGAATCAAGGAACTGAGCAGGAATAATGGGCTTTATAACATTCTCAATGATATCAGCCTCAATCTGAGGCTGCTCAACAGTATCGCTGTGCTGAGAGGAAACAACAACAGCATCAACACGAACGGGCTTGTCACCGTCATACTCAACTGTTACCTGAGTTTTGCCGTCTGCACGAAGGTAGGGGAGAGTGCCGTCCTTTCTTACCTTTGTAAGTCTGAGAGCGAGCTTGTGAGCCAGAGAAATCGGCAGGGGCATAAGCTCGGGGGTTTCGTCGCAGGCAAAGCCGAACATCATGCCCTGGTCGCCTGCACCCTCGCGGTCAACACCCATTGCGATATCAGCGCTCTGCTTATCAACAGCAAGCAGAACAGCGCATGTATTGCCGTCAAAGCCCTTTGCAGCATCGTCATAGCCGATTTCGCAAACTGTTTTACGTGCGATTGCAGGAATATCGATATTAGCTGTGGTTGAAATTTCACCCATAACAAGAATCTGACCTGTTGTGCAGGTTGTTTCGCACGCAACTCTGCCGTTGGGGTCAACAGCGAGGATTGCGTCAAGAACTGCATCGGAAATCTGGTCGCAGATTTTGTCGGGATGTCCTTCTGTAACGGATTCGGATGTGAATAATCTTTTGCTCATCTTTCTTTACCTTTCTCTTTCTCCAAAAAATAAAAACAGCGCCGCAATTTACCGGCGCATAAGTCTGACCTTATCTTCCGGTTTTCACCGCAGGATTTGACACCTTGCTCATAACGCAGGTTGTCGGGCTTCGTCGGGCCTGTTCCCTCAGCCACTCTTAATAAGGAAATATTCAGTTGCGTGTGTATTATATATTACACAGCTGTCTTTGTCAAGGTAAAAACTTTACAAATAATGCTGTGAATAGCAAAAAGGAATTGGAGAATATGAATCATGAGTGCATCAGTAGGGGCGGATATTATCCACCCGATATAGAAATTCCTTTCGGGCGACCACACAGGGTCGCCCCTACGATGTAAAATAATATCTATTATCTATTCAGTATTCTCTATTCTCTTTTTCCACTCCTCATTCCTAACTCACAATTCCTGATTAAAAAAGCCCTGCTACCCAAAAGGATAGCAGAGCTTTGAACTGATTAGTCGAGAACGTATATATTTACGCTCTTTCTGCCCCACTGCACACACTCATCATAGGTGTCGAGATAAACATCGACTACGGTGTTTGTGCCGTTGTGGACAAATCCGCCGGTATCTGCGGCAATTGCATAGCCATAGACTGTACCGTCAGTTGCGACAATATAAAGCCTTGTGCCGTAAGGAATAACATTCGGGTTAACGGCGACATGACCGACCTGTGCAGGTCTGCCCGAAGCAGTTGTGCCGCCGCCGTAATAAGCGGTTGAGCTGCCCGATACGATACGTGTATAGTTCTTGGGAATACCGTTTGAATCAAGCTCGACTGTGCCCTTGTTGGAAATCGGCTCACCCTTTGCCTTTACTGGCTGAATTTTCTTTGTGCCGACCGATGTAACCTGGGTTACGGGCTTCTTGGTCACGGTTTCGCTGAGAATGATTGTGTCAACAAGCACGCCGTTGACGTACTTCTCTTTATAGCTGACTTCCTTTTCGCCTTTTACACCCTTGGTTGTAACCTTGGTTGTGCCGATTGCATAGGAATTGCTCTTTTTGCTTATTTTTTCAAAGGGGATTTCCTCGGTCTTTGTCTTTTCTTCGTAGGTAACCTCATCAACGAAAATTACCATGCCGCTGCTGACAACCTCGGAAAGGTCGTGAGAAACAACATCGTTCTCACCGAGAACTATGCCAACCTTTTTAAGTGCATCGGCAACTGTGCCGACAGCCATTTCAAGGTTGATATGCTTGCCGTAAGCTCTGACGGCAACGGGGAAAGCGTGAGCAACGGAAATAATCATACCGTCGCAAACCTGTGCGCTTTCGTTATAATTGATAAGATCGTTTTCACCGACCTCAACCTCGGCAACATCAATTGCCTGGGCAACAGTGCCGTTGAAAGTGAAATAAACTGTGCCTCTCTCATCGTTAACGCCTACAAGGCATGAACGCTCGATACGGATCGCGCTGTCCTCACCGGGAATAAAATCGTCAAGATCAAGCGTATCGAGAGCTGAAAGCTCAACGCCTGCCTCTTTGATAATTGCCTGTGCGGAAGTGCTTGTGGTGTATATAGTAGTTTTAGATTCTCCGTCATCAAGCTCTACTCGGTAGCTTGCGCTCTCTGCAGCGAATGCAGTAATTGTGCTGAGCACTGCAAGCACCATGACAATTGCAATGATCTTTTTGAATGTGCTCATTGCGCCTGCCTTTGTCTTGATTTTTGTTATCATCTAATCGCTCCTTAACTTTTTCCGCATGAAAAATCACCATGCGTTCTTCGGAAAATTCGGATGAAATTTCCTCTGATGGTTATATTATCGACCGTGACAATTGCAATTATAAAGAGCTTTTGCCGAAGTGTCAAATTCCGTATGCTTTTCATTTTGTGCAAAACCAACAAAGAATTATGTTCATTTTTCGCAAATAACACTAAATATACGCTTTTCAGCCTTTGTCCACCACAGCCGAGGGCTTGTTTTTTTGTGAAAAATCTAAAAAGTTACAAATGGTTACAAAACGGTGTCAAAACGGCTGTTTTAAGTCTTTTTGAGAAATATAATTTGCATTTTTTGACATTTCTGCTTTTCACGAAAAAGGCAGAATATTCAAAAACCACACAGAATCAAGGAAAAGAGAAAAAGAGAATAGTTAATAAGTAATAAGTGTTTTACACCGTAGGGGTGATTCACGAATCGCCCGCCATCAAACAACAATGTCATCCTGAACGAATGTGAGGGATCTTTAAGACTCTTCACTGAACGCTCAGAATGACATTACGATGTTAAGCTGATATTAAATTGTAATCAATACTTGCGGCTGAGCATTTTTTCGGCTTCGTCGCGTGTAATTTTGCCTGCGTTGCAATCGGTCATAACCTGAACATCCTTGTCGTTGAGCTTGTAGAGCTGCCAGATTACAAGGGCGATAAAGCAGCCGATAGCAGGAATCATAACATAACTGAACCACAAAACATCAAGTGCGTGCTGGCTCTGCACAATTCCGAGCGCCTGAAGTTCCTCAAAGCTCTCAACCTCGACGGTAATCCAGCCTGTTGACTTAAGACCGAGCAGAAACATACCCATTGCGCCTGAAATTGCGGCTGTGAGCTTGACCATAAAGGTCTGGATTGCAAAAGTAATGCCCTTTGCCTCAATTCCGGACTTGTATTTGCCGTATTCGGCACAATCGGGCGTGAAAATAAACATAATAACGCCGATAATTGCAAGCGGAACAGAGCGGATAACATAGAGAACGATGTGAAGAATGAGGTTATCGTAGCCGACAAACCACATTACAAGGCTCAGTACGACCATAAGCACAGCGCAGAGCTTGTAGAGCTTCATTTTATCAATCTTCTTGAGCATCGAGGGTACGAGAAGTGAGAAAATAAGAGAGGGGACTGTTCCGCAGGCACTTACGATAAGTGAGAACAGCGTATCGTTAAACAGATAGTAGGAAACAAAGAGGTTGAGCGCGCCGCTGATATTCGCTGCAGAGTAGAAGAAATAGCCGATATAGTAAATAAGCAGGTATTTGTTCTTGAAAAGGTAGCTCATCATACGGCGGATTGTGAAGCTCTCCTCCTCAGCAGGCACATATCGCTCGTTGAGAGTGCGCAAAACGGGGATCATTGTAACAAAAGCAAAAACAGTAACCGATGCAGCAACCCACGCATAGCTCAGACCTACGTGCTCGCTGACAAGTACGGTACCCATTACTGTCACAAAGGCAATTCCGACACCTGCCCAGATACTTTTGTAGGAGAGCATTGAGCTTCTTTCCTCAAGATTGCGTGTCATTGCCGTAATTGCGCCGTAAATCGGCACATCACAGAGGGTATACGCCGTATCCCAGATAATATAGGCAACAGCAAACCAGAGCAGCTTTGTCATTTCACCAGAGCTTTTGGGGATACAAAACAGCAGGAGAGTGGCAAGTGGAGTAAGTACGGTTGAAATTCTGAGCCACGGCAGGTACTTCTTACCGCTCTTGAACTTGACAGAATCGAAAATAACGCCGAAAAGCGCATCGTTAACAGCGTCCCACACCTTAACCGCCAACATAACAGCCGCAGACTTGGCAGGATTGATGCCAAGGAACATAAGGTAGGTTGTCAGATAGTTTGCAAGCAGAAAATAGATTGCATTCTGTCCGGCAAAGTAGAGATAATAGCTTTTTCTCTCCTTCGGATTGGTTTCCCAGCCGACAGGAGTAGACTTGAGTTTTTCAATCAGCTTCATAGTGTCAAAAAGCCTCCTTTTCTGCGTTTATTATATATCCCGGACAGTTTACTTGTCAACTGCAAAAAAACGCCGTTTCAGCGGCATATATGCAATTATTTAATGAAAATAATTTATATCGATTATATATGTATATTTTACGGTGTTATTCTGTGATTTGGTTGGGCTGATATCATCCACCCGATATAGGAATCTTAAAAAGATCCTTCACATTCGTTCAGGATGACATTTTTTAGAAAATATCTATTATCTGTTCGTTATTCTCTATTCACTATTCTCTCTTTCTGTTTCACGTGAAACAATGACAAAGGAGCAGACGACGAATCGTCTGCTCCCTTGCCGGATGTGGGGTGTGAAAGAGAAAGATATGGGTCAGGTCGCAGAGCGACCCATTTATGTGGAAACCGCCTGCGCTTTGGCTTTGAGCACAGGGGTTGTTCCCGGTTGTTTAGGAATACGCACAACATATTCTATGTATTCCTCGGTTTCGCTCTTGACGGAGTCGGCATCAATTCCTGCTCTGCGGATTGTATCAACTGCGTGATTGAGCGTGTTTACAAAAAGGCGCACATCTCTTATGCTGTGCAAAGGGATACGTCTGCTGTTCTTTTTTCTGCCGAGCATCTGTGTAATCATTCGCTCGCTTTCAGCTACGGTCAGGTGCTTGTCCGCAATTATGCTCAGCGCTCTTGACCTCATTTTTGCATCCTCAAGCCTCAGCAAAGCTCTTGCGTGACGCTCGGAGAGACCCTCTTTGGCTATTTTCTGCTGTTCCTCAGGGCTGAGAGCTAAAAGCCTCAGCTTATTTGCTATTGTGGACTGTGCCTTACCGAGCCGCTTTGATACTTCTTCTCGGCTGAGCCCGAAATCCTTTATCAGTTTATCAATTGCAAGTGCCTCTTCAAAAAAGCCGAGGTTCTGCCGCTGTATATTCTCAATCAGTGAAAACACCGCCGATTTCTCATCGTCTATGTTCATTAATATGCACGGAATCTTTGAAATTCCCACCATGCGCGCCGCAATCAGCCTGCGCTCACCTGCTATCAACTCAAACTTGCCGTCCTCCGACGGTCTTACGGTAAGCGGTTGCAGAAGTCCGTTGCTCCTTATGCTCTCTGCAAGTCCGTTAAGCTCGTCGAAATCAAACCTCAGCCTCGGTTGGTTTGGGTTGGGAATTATACTCTCCTGCTCAATGAGGAGAATCTGACCGGCAATCTGCCGCTTTTGTTTCATCGGCTCAGCTCCTTTCGTCGGTAAATGATGCAAGCTCCTGCCTTCTGCCACGATGTTAGCAGAAAAACAGGAGCTTGTCCAGCAAAAGCGTACGACCTTAATCTACGCTATATTCTCAATTTTTGGGCATTCCGAGCGGTTCTTTTGCAATTTTTGCCGAAGGGCGGGGATATTTAGGCGGTGTTGGCGAAACTTTCTTGATAACTACTATGTTTCTTTCGCCCATATCGCTGAGGAAAAACTGCTTTACTTCAACAATCTCACCACCGAGGATTTTGATAGCTGCCTTAGCTTCATCAATCTCCTCCTGAGCCTTTGCTCCCTTTAGAGCCACAAATGTGCCACCCACCTTAGTCAGCGGCAGACAATATTCGGAAAGATCACGCAGGTTTGCAACAGCTCTCGAAAAAGAAAAATCGAAGTGATTTCTAAGCTGCAGCTTGATTCCTGCTTCCTCTGCTCTCATATGCAGCGTGCTGCCCTGAGCCTGAAGCCCGAGCTTTGATAAACAGTAATCAACAAACATCAGCTTTTTCTTTGTGCTGTCAAGCATTATGCCGTTGAGATCGGGCCTGGCAATCAGAAGCGGCAGACCGGGAAAGCCGCCGCCCGTACCAACATCTATAAAGCTTGCGCCATTAGGAACATCAACAGCCGCAAGAGCCGTAAGAGAGTCTGCAAAATGCTTATAAACAATACCCATAGGGTCTGTTATGGCGGTAAGATTGATTCTGCTGTTCCAATCAACAAGCATAGCCGCAAAGGATTCGAATTTCTTTAGAGCAGTTCCATCAAGCTCTACGCCGAGCCTTTCCGCCTCTTCTTTAAGTAATTTTAAGTCTATAACAACCATTTTTGCTGTATCTCCTTTAATTCTCGCTTAATCTGATCAGCAGAACAGAAATATCTGCAGGGCTGACACCGCTGATTCTTGAAGCCTGACCGATATTCTCCGGGCGCACCTTATTGAGCTTTTCTATCGCTTCAAGGCGCAAACCGACAATTTTCGAGTAATCTATATCCTCGGGGAGTTTTTTCACCTCAAGGCGGCGCATTTCAGCCACCTGAGCCTCCTGCCTCTTGAGATAACCCTCGTATTTGATTGAAATTTCAACCTGTTCAAAAACCTCATAGGGCAGATCGGGTCTTTCGGGGTCAAACTCAGCTAAGTCCGCATAGCTTATCTGCGGTCGCTTGAGCAGCTCAATCATCCTAACGCCAATGTTCAGCGGCGATGTTTCACGTGAAACAAGCATTGCATTAAGCTCATCTGTGGGGTGAATAACTGCAAGGCGCACTCTTTCAGCCTCTGCAGCAATCATTTCGAGCTTACGGTTATATTTCTCCCAGCGCTCGTCGCTGATAAGACCTATTTCTCTGCCGAGGGGAGTAAGCCTGCGGTCAGCATTATCCTGTCTAAGAAGCAGACGGTACTCCGAGCGTGAGGTCATCATTCTGTAAGGATCGGTACAGCCCTTTGTGACAAGGTCATCAATCAGCGTGCCTATATAACTGCCTGCACGGTCAAAAATAATCGGCTCAAGACCCTTTATCTTGCGGGCGGCATTAATTCCGGCAACAAGACCTTGCGCCGCAGCCTCTTCATAGCCGCTGGAGCCGTTGAACTGACCTGCGCCGTAAAGACCGTCAAAATCTCTGAATTCAAGGCTTGAACGCAGCGAAAGCGGATCAACACAGTCATATTCTATTGCATAAGCCGTTCTCATAACCTGTGCGTGCTCAAGACCGGGTATTGTGTGCAGGAATTCAAGCTGAACATCCTCGGGCAGAGAAGAGGAAAGACCCTGAAGGTACATCTCCTGCGTATCTGCTCCGCAAGGCTCTACAAAGAGCTGGTGACGCTCTTTTTCTGCAAAGCGTACGATTTTGTCCTCAATACTCGGGCAGTAGCGAGGGCCTACACCGTCGATCTTACCTCCGTAGAGCGGAGAGCGGTGGAGATTATCAAGGATTATCTGCTTTGTCTTTTCGTTTGTATATGTAACGTAGCAGGCCTCGGTGTTTTCAATTTCGCCCTCATAGCCGAAAGAAAAAGGCACCTTATGCTCATCGCCGTACTGCGGCTCCATTACGCTGAAATCAATACTGTTGCGGTTGAGTCTGGGCGGTGTACCTGTTTTGAAGCGGCGCAGACTGACACCAAGATCTTTCAAGGACTGTGCCAGCTCTGTTGCGGGGAACATTCCGTCAGGGCCGCTGTCATAAGAAACATCGCCGACAAAAATTCTGCCGCCGAGGAAAGTACCCGTTGCTATAATCACGCATTTTGCGGTATATTCCGCCTCAAGACGGGTAAAAAGATGCCACAGACCGCTCTCATCGCGGCTGATTGATACTATTTCTGCCTGCTTGAGCTGTAAATCGGGCTGATTCTCAATCACATTCTTCATATATGCGCAGTACCTGCGTCTGTCAATCTGGGCACGCAGGCTGTGCACCGCAGGACCCTTGCCTGTGTTGAGCATACGGGTCTGGAGAGTGTTTTTGTCCGCTGCAATACCCATTTCACCGCCGAGTGCATCAATTTCACGCACAAGGTGACCTTTTGACGTGCCGCCAATTGACGGATTACACGGCATATTTCCGACCGAATCAAGGTTGATTGCGAACATAATAGTCTTACAGCCAAGGCGTGCTGAAGCCAACGCAGCCTCAATGCCTGCGTGACCGCCGCCGATTACGGCAATATCTACATTTTCTGCAAAATATTTCATAAATTCACTTCTATGTCAAAATTTGTCATTTTTATTTACCCACGCAGAAGCGTGAGAATACTTCGTTAATAACTGCGTCCGTTGCTTTTTCACCCGTCATGGTGAGCAGTTCGTTGATTGCACCGTCTGTGCTGACGGTTACGGCATCGAGCGTCATATTCATTTCAAGGGCAAGAACAGCCTCACGGATACATTCTGCCGCCTTTTCACAGCAAAGGCGCTGTCTTTCATTGGCGAGAAGAGCCGCCGAAGTATCAACATTATCCGTTCCGAGCACCTTTTCTACCGCCTCAGCCAGTTCGTCTGCACCCTTACCGTCCTTTGCGCTGATATAAACAACCTGCTCAAAAGAATCAAGCACAGACCTGTCGAAATTTGGCTCAAGGTCATCCTTATTGACAACTGCGACCGCACGCTTGCCCTTGCAAAGCTCAAGCACAGCCTTATCCTCATCGTCAAACGGTCGTGACGAATCAAAAACAGCAAGCACGAGGGCCGCACGCTCAACTCTGCCTACGGCAAAATCAACGCCTATTTTCTCAACCTCATTGCCTGTTTCTCTTATACCTGCGGTATCTGCAAGGTGAAGCACAACGTTGCCGAGCCTGACGGTATCTTCAACAACATCACGAGTTGTGCCTGCAATATCGGTTACAATTGAGCGCCTGAAGCCTGCAAGCAGATTCATCAGCGTAGACTTACCTACATTCGGCTTGCCTGCGATTACAGTATCAACACCCTCGGTAACAGCTCTGCCTGCATCATAATTTGAGAGAAGCTGTTCAAGCTCAGAAAGCACGCGCTTATAGTCGCAGAGCAGCTTATCGGTTGAAATCTCTTCAATTTCATCATCGGGATAATCGACCCAGGCGGCAAGATAAGCAGAATCGGTTATCAGCATCTGTGCTGCTGCCAGAATCTTTCGGCTCAGAGCACCCTCAAGCGCAGTAAGTGCCGCACCTGCACTCGCTTCACCCTGTGCAGAGATAAGGTTCATTACCGCCTCTGCTTTTGTCAGGTCGAGCTTACCGTTGAGAAAGGCACGCTTTGTAAATTCGCCCGGTGCGGCAGGCACAGCACCTGCATTAAGTACGGCACGCAGCACACGGCTTACAACATAAACTCCGCCGTGGCAGGAAAGCTCCGCAACATCCTCACCCGTATAGCTGTGAGGTGCGCGGAAAACCAGCAGCACAGCCTCATCAATCGGCTTGCCTGCGTCGGTTACGATGCCGTGAGCGGCGGTATAGCCTGCCATATTATTAACTTGCTTTTTGCCCGAGGGCACGAAAACTCTGCTTGCAATATCAATAGCGTCACTACCCGAAATTCGGATAACGCCGATTCCGCCTGCGGCAACAGGGGTCGAAATTGCGGCAACAGTCGTTGAGTTATTCACATTTTTCACCTTAAAGAAAAAGATAATTATACAAATAAACATTATATAAAAAACAGCCGATAATTGCAATAGTCTGTCAGTATTTTTCGGGTGACAATAAAGGAAGAGAGAATAGAGAATAACGAATAGATAAAATATATTTTCTAAAAAATGTCATTCTTAACAAACGTGAAGGATCTTTTTAAGATTCTTCGCTCGCCGTTCAGAATGACAATAAATTATATAGCATTGACGCAGGATTGAAAAATGAAAAAGTAATAGGAGTAATTCATAAACGACATACATAAAGCTTTAATAAAACTAAAATATAAATCTTTTTATAGACAAGGTCGTTTTTTTATGTTAGTATATCTAATGTATTGGGTAAAATATATCTGTATGCATTTTTTTAGAAAAGGAGGCTGCATAAAATGACACTCAAAGAAAAAGCTCAGCGTGCCGCAGCCTTGGCTGTACTTGAACAGTCAATCAAATACATCAAAAAAAATCCGCAGGAAAATCTTGTAAAGCTGGTTGATAAGGTTGAGTCCTTTGCCGGCAAGGTTTTCCCTGCCAAGAATTTCGACAAATTCCGCGAGGGTGCGGCAGATCCCGATAATGTTTATACACAGCTTGTTCTCCGCGCAATAAATGACCTTGATCCTGCTGTTTTCAACGGCATGGCTATGGCTCTCGGTCTCGGCGTTGCCGCAGGTACAAAGACAGTAAGAGAAAACCGAGAAAAATACCACTGTAATATTCCGTTCATCACTCTTATCGACCCGACAAGCGCCTGTAACCTCAAGTGCAAGGGCTGCTGGTCGGCAGAATACGGTCACAAGCTCAGACTGACCTATGAAGAGATGGAATCAATCGTTGAGCAGGGCAGAGAGCTCGGCACTCACCTTTATATGTTCACAGGCGGTGAGCCGCTTATCTGCAAAAAAGAAATTCTCAAGCTCTGCGAAACATATCCGCAGTGTGCTTTCCTTGCATATACAAACGCAACTCTCGTTGACCAGGAATTTTGCGACGAGCTCAAGCGCGTTGGCAACCTTGCGCTTGCAATCAGCATTGAGGGTGATAAGGAGAGCAACGATTTCCGTCGCGGTGAGGGCGCTTACAAAACCTCTGTCGAGGCTATGGAGCTGCTTAAGAAAAACGGCTGTATGTTCGGTATTTCAGTTTGCTACACAAGCAAGAATATCTACTCAGTTACAAGTGACGAATTCCTTGACGATATGATTTCAAGGGGCGTTATGTTCAGCCTTTATTTCAACTATATGCCTCTCGGCAAGGGTGCAATATCCGAGCTTATTCCCGACCCTGAGCAAAGAAAATATATGTACCACCGAATTCGTGAGCTGCGCAACGCTAAGAAGGGCAAATCAATGTTCATCATGGATTTCCAGGGTGACGGCGAATATGTCGGCGGCTGTATTGCAGGCGGGAGAAACTACTTCCATATCAACTCTGCAGGTGATATTGAGCCCTGCGTTTTCATTCACTTCTCTGATTCAAACATCCGCACACATACTCTTCTCGAGGCTTTGCAGAACCCTCTGTTCATGTCGTTCTACAAGAATCAGCCTTTTAATGACAACCATATGAGACCGTGCCCGATGCTTGAAAACCCCGATTATCTTTGCAGAATAGTTAAGGAAACAGGTGCAAAATCTACCGACCTTATCGACCAGGAATCAGCCGAAGATCTGTGCGCAAAGTGCAGAAAGTTTGCTGAAGAATGGGCTCCCGTTGCAAAGGAAGTATGGGAATCAACTCCGCACAGACCCAGCAAGACATACTACTACCGCGACACTCCTGAGGGAAAAGCGGAATTTGCAAAAAAGAATAACGAGGAATAAAAAGAAGCGACCTTACACGGTCGCTTTTTTTCTGTCATTCTGAGCGGCAGCGAAGAATATTAAAGATCCTTCACATTCGTTCAGGATGATATTTTTGTTGCCTCGGGCGATTCATGATAATAAAAAAACCTGCATCCGGTGAGGGATGCAGGCAAAAAGCTGAATTTGTTTTTTATCAGTCGCTTGTGTAGGGAAGAAGAGCGACGTAGCGAGCACGCTTGATAGCTGTTGTAAGCTCTCTCTGGTGCTTTGCGCAAGTGCCGGTTACGCGGCGAGGGAGAATCTTTGATCTCTCGGATGTGAACTTGCGAAGCTTGTTGACGTCCTTGTAGTCGATGCACTCACACTTCTCAACACAGAAAGTGCAAACCTTTTTGCGGCCTTTTCTGTTGGGACGTCCGTTATTTTTCTCATATGCCATGATGTTGTTTCCTCCTTATAGATTTTAGAAGGGGAGCGAATCGTCATCGTCATCGATGGATTCGAAATCACCCATGCCGCCCGATGCGTAGGTAGCAGCCGGAGCTGCAGGAGCAGGAGCAGCGGTTTCAAACGGGCGGCTTGCGCCCTGTGTGCCGCTTTCAGCTCTGGAGCCGCAGAAACTTACATTATCTGCAACGACTTCAACAGCTGTGCGCTTGTTACCCTGTTTATCCTCATAGCTGCGGGTCTGGATTGAACCCTGAACGGCAATCATCGAGCCTTTTTTGAAGTAGCGTGTAACAAACTCTGCGGTCTGTCTCCATGCTACGATATCGATGAAATCTGCCTGACGCTCTTCGCCCTGGCGGACAAAGCTGCGGTCAACAGCGATACGGAACGAGGTAACGGAAATTCCTGAAGTAGTAGTACGGAGTTCAGGATCAGCAACAAGGCGACCCATTAAAACTGCACAGTTAAGCATTGCGGTTTTTCCTCCTTAATATTACTTGCGGATGATCATTGTACGAAGAACACCGTCAGTGATCTTGAGTACACGGTCAAGCTCTTTCTGGAACTCGGGAGCACTCTGGTAGTTGATAACTACGTAGTAACCCTCTGCCTCATCGTTGATAAGGTACTCGAGCTTACGCTTACCCCATACATCAACGTTGTCGACAGTGCCGTTTGCTTCGATCATACCCTTGAATTTCTCGAACAGAGCGTTTGCACCCTCTTCGCCGTTAGCGACTGAGAAAACCATCATGATCTCGTAATTGTAGCTTGCTGACATTGTTTTGCACCTCCTTATGGTCTTTGGCCTCAGGCCCTTACCTGAAGCAAGGATTTACCGCCTAAAACATAGCGGCAACATCGGATTATAGCAGAAATAGCCAAAACTGTCAAGGTTTTTTTGTTCAGTTTTTTGAAAATCCTTTTCTGCTCGTACAAATGAGACTATATATTTTGCCGTTTGTCAAGAAAAAATTTATTAAATCTTGCCCAAAAAACAAATTTCGTGAAAAGTTACAAAAAACCGCCCGAAATATCTCCAATAATTTTTTTTGGAAATTTTGGCGATTTTATAACCTATTCGCATTGAAAAAAGGCCTGTTTTGCACTATTTATGGGAGGACTTTTTTCAACCAATCAAGATGTTGATTAAATTCTGCCTCCCTATCATCAGTTGAAAAGGAGGTCAAAATGTGATATACTCGTATGGCTGTTACGGTAAAAACAACAAACCTAACGAGGAATACTATCGCAACTGCGGATACCGCAGTGTTATCAGTAGAAAAATTAAAAAATATGAAAGAAAGGAAGTGTTTGATTTGGACCTTGTTTACCAGCTATGGGAAGGCGTAAGGGCAGAACTCAAAAAGAACTGCTCCGAAACCATTTATTCAGTCTGGTTCCACGAGCTGAAGCTTGACAGCTTTGACGGCGAATCCGTTGTGCTGACGGATGATCCCTTCCGCTGCAAGATCATTAACGAAAAATTTATCCCTCTGCTCGAAGAATGTTTTGAAAAGGTAATGGGCTTCAGAGTCAGCGTTTCGGTTATGCCCAAACAGGAAAAACCAAAGAAAGAAGAATCTAAAAAAGATTTTCAGTCCGTCTCAAGAGGAGACGAAGCGACATTTGATAATTTCATTGTAGGTGATTCAAATAAATTTGCACATGCCGCAGCACTTGCGGTTGCATCAGACCCCGGCAATACCTACAACCCTCTTTTTATTCACGGCAATTCCGGTCTCGGAAAAACTCATCTTCTTAACGCAATTTGCAACGAGATAATCAAGAATAATCCCGATGCATACATTATATATGTCCGCAGTGAAGACTTTATGAACGAGCTTATAGATTATCTTCAAAATAAAAAAGATACATCTGTATTCCATAACAAATATCGCAATGCAGATGTTCTTCTTATAGATGACGTTCAGTTTATCGCAGGCAAAACATCAACAGAGCTTGAATTTTTCCACACCTTTGACACACTTGTAAAGGCACACAGCCAGATTGTTATTACATCTGACCGTCCGCCCAGAGAAATTGCAACACTCGAAGAAAGACTCCGTAACCGATTTGAAAGCGGCCTTATTGCCGATATTCAGCCGCCTGACCTTGAAACAAGAGTTGCAATTATCAAGAGCAAGGCTGAATCGCTCGGAATTGAGATTCCGTCATCAATAATTCTCTTTATGGCGGAAAAAATAAAGAATAATATCCGTCAGCTTGAAGGCGCAGTCAAAAAGATTAAGGCATATGTTATGCTCGGCGAAGAAGTTAATCTCGGCACTGCACAGAAAGCAATACGTGATATCTTCAGCGAGGGTGACCCCACACCTGTTCTTATTGACAAAATTATTGATGAAGTTTCTCGCACATACGGTATTACCGTTGCCGAAATCAAAAGCAAAAAGCACGATGCAAAAATTGTTTTCCCGCGCCATGTTGCAATGTATATAATCCGTGAAATGACACAGCTCACCAACAAAAAGGTTGCCGAAATTTTCGGACTGAGCGACCATTCATCGGTTATGTATGCATACAGAAGAATTGAAACAGAGCGTGAGAATAATTACTCACTCAAAACAATTATTGCAGACATTATGAAAAATGTTCAGGCAAACTGAAGCAAAAAGTTTTCCACTCTTTTCTTCACATTTCACATTGATTTTTTCACAAATTTCCCATTTATCTTTTTCACGTGAAAGGCGTGAAAATCTTTTCGTTTTGATTTCACATTTCAAAACTGCGTTTTTTCAAGAAGAATCAATGCTCACGCCGCTTTTCCACATTTTTCACCGACTCTAATACTACTACTGAATATTCCATTATTCTCTTTATACCGGAGGCTGAAAGAAAATGAAAATTTACTGCGACACCGCTGTGCTCAGTGAAGCCTGTCTCAATGTTCAGAGAGCAGTTTCAAACAAAACAACAATTCCCGCAATTGAGGGTATTCTCATCAAGGCAATAGGTAACGAGCTTCTCCTCACAGGCTATGACCTTGAGGTTGGCATCAGCACATCTATTCCTTGCCGTGTTGTTGAGCAGGGCGCAATTATTCTCAATGCAAAAATTCTTTGCGATATCGTCCGTAAAATTCCGGGCGACCAGGTTTATATTGAAACAGATGAAAGACTGCTTGCAACTATCAGAGGCGGCGAGGCAGAGTATTCACTCATTGGTATTGACGGTAACGAATTCCCCGAGCTTCCCACAGTCAGCGGAGGATATCCCGTGGTAGTTGAGCAGAAGCTGCTTAAAGATATGGTACGCCAGACGATTTTTGCTGTTTCAGTAAACGACAGCAAGGTTGTTCACACAGGTGTAAAGTTTGAAGTTAGTCAGAACCTTATTCGCCTTGTTGCGGTTGACGGCTCACGCCTAGCCATGAGAACGGAATCAATCAGCTATATGGGCGATGAGCTCAGCTTTGTAGTACCTGCAAAAACTCTCAACGAGGTAACAAAGCTCATAGGCGATGACGATGATACAGTTTCTCTGGGTATCGGTAAAAGACATATCATTTTTGAAATCGGCGATTACATCATTGTTTCCCGTCTGCTTGACGGTGAATTTCTCAACTATAAAAATGCAATTCCCCCCAGCTGCTCCGCAACAGCTTATGTAAATACAAGAGAGATGATTGAAAGTATTGACAGAACATCTCTTATTATTACAGATAAGTTCAAGAGCCCTGTCAGATTTATTTTTGACAACGATATTGTCAGAATTTCTTCTGTCACAGCTCTCGGTACGGCTAACGACAGCTTCCCCTGCAAATATGAGGGTAATAAGATTGAGATCGGCTTCAATAACAAGCTCCTGCTTGATGCACTGCGTGCCTGTGATGCAGACGAGGTTAAGATTGAGCTTAACAGCGGCGCTGCACCTATCCTTATTCTTCCAACTCAGGGTGACAGCTTCCTCTTCCTTATTCTGCCGATGAGGTTCAAGAAGGACTGATAGATTTATTATGAAAATTAATGTAAGAGTTAAAGAAAAACCCGTCAAGGAAATTTTTATTGATACGGATTTTATCCGTCTTGATGCTGCGCTCAAGCTTGCTGATGCAGTTCAGAGCGGAGGTCACGCAAAAATAATTATTCAGGACGGTGAGGTCAAGGTAAACGGTGAGGTCTGTACGATGAGAGGAAAAAAACTCCGCGACGGTGACAGAGCCCGCGTTCCCGGCCTTGAAATACTTGTTAAAAAAAGATAAGGTGAAGTTAAAATGGTCAGAGTAATGTCATTTAATCTCAGATGTGCCAATGTCGGCCCTCGTGAGCGTGAGGACAGAGTTGACGACTGTATAAAAACTATTCTCGATTCGGGCTGTGAGCTGCTTGGTGTTCAGGAGGCAACTCCCGAATGGATGGCAGACCTTACGGAAAATCTTCCCGGCTGGAATTACATAGGCATCGGCAGAGGTGACCGCAAGGGCGGTGACAGCGAATACAGCGCAATTTTTTATAAAACAGATCGCTTTGAAGTAATTGAAAGCGGTAATTTCTGGTATTCGGATACTCCCGACGTAATGTCACCGTGCTGGACATCTTATCATCACAGAATCTGCACGTGGGGAATTTTCTTTGATACAAAAGAAAATAAGAAGTTTGTTCATGTCAACACTCATATGGACTGTGACCTTGACCTTATTTTTAAGAGTATTCCGATTCTCAAAGAAAAAATTGCTCCGCTGATGGAGTATCCGCTCTCCTGCTCGGGCGATTTCAATTCCGTTCAGGGACAAAGAGAATATAACGAGGTTGTAAAATTCCTCACAGACTCAAAATTTGCTGCACCTGATTCTATGGATTCGCAGACATTCCATAACGATGAGCCCGAAAAGCACGCTGATGAGATTATAGACTACATATTTATCAACAAAAAAGTAAAGGCACACCGCTACAGAGTGCTCAACGAAAAAATCAACGGCAACTACGCCTCAGACCATTTTGCAATCTGGGCTGATCTTGAGTACTGAGAATTAAAAATAATTTAATTTTTTATTGTCTCTCCTAATTTTTATTGAGGAGAGACTTTTTTATTTTATTCTGCGTCGGATTTCACCCGAAATTGATGTTTTAACAGTATTTAAGACTTAAAAAACAGTTTTTCTTAAAATATTATAATATTGACTTTTATTATAAGCAATGCTATACTTTTATCTGTATGAATATAATAATAAAAAGTGAAAGGAAAGCACAAAAAATGAAAAATAATATACTTAAAACACTTGCAATACTTCTGAGTTTCGCGTCAATAATTACTGTGTTTGCCGCTTGCTCCAAAAAAGATGACGGCTCACTCGTTTTTAAGGATAAGGGTAAGATTTATTACCGTGCCGACCCTGACGATTCGCCAAAGGAGCTTGCGACCGATGCAAACGGCGTTACTCTTGTTGACGAGCAGGGCAACCTTCTTCTCAATATTGTTGACGATGAGGGCGTACAGCACACTCACCCCGTTTCTTTCCCCGAGTTTGTAAAAGAGGGCAAGAAGATTTCCTGCCAGCAGTTTACAATCACAGTTCCCAGAGGCTGGGAAAATATCGGCAATACAAAAATTATGCTCAGAAACTCAAAAGAGGGTCTGCAGATGGATTACTCTTTCTTTGATGCAGCTGAGGGTAACAACGAGGAAAAGGTTGTAAGTGACCTTGAGAACTTCCTCAAATTCACCGTTGAGAGCGGCGAAGCAACTGTCAATAAGGAAGATATTAATATTGCAGGCCGTGACGGCACAAAGCTCATCTTTGACTACCACGGTGATGAGCCTGCTTATTCCGAGTTCATTATCGTTCCTGTTTCAACAGGCGTTCTTATGTTCACCTGCGTAACTCCTTATGAGGAAAAGGGCGATTTTGAGTTCAAGAGCATTCTCGACACACTCGAATACAGAGTATAAACAAAACAGGATATTAAAAAAATTAACCCATTCGGGAGGAGTAATAAACTATGCTTTTTTCACAGGATATCGGAATTGACCTTGGTACCGCCAATACACTCGTTTTTGTCAAGGGCAAGGGTATTGTAATCAGAGAGCCCAGCGTTGTTGCCGTTGACGTTCGTTCACAGCCGCCCAAGGTTGTTGCAGTCGGCGCAGAGGCTAAGGAAATGATCGGCCGTACACCCGGTTCAATTACTGCAGTTCGTCCTCTTAAGGACGGTGTTATTGCCGACTTCGATGTTACCGCAGATATGCTCAAGGCTTTCATCAAGCGTGCAATCAGCTCATCACCCTTCACAAGAGCAAGAGTTATGATCTGTATTCCCTCAGGCGTTACAGAGGTTGAGCGCAGAGCCGTTCACGATGCTGCACGTTCTGCAGGTGCAAAGTACGTTTCACTTATTGAAGAGCCTATGGCTGCCGCAATCGGTGCAGGTCTCCCTGTCAGCGAAGCAACGGGCAGCATGGTTGTTGATATCGGCGGCGGTACTGCTGAGGTTGCCGTTCTTTCTCTGGGCGATATCGTTACATCACGCTCTGCAAGAGTTGCGGGCGATGATTTTGACGAAGCAATTATCGCTTACATCAAAAAGAAATATAATCTTCTTGTCGGTGAGCGCACCGCAGAGGATATAAAAATCCGTATCGGCTCCGCTTACCCTTATGAGGGTGAGGGTGCAATGAACGTTAAGGGCCGTAACCTTATGGACGGTCTGCCCAAGAACGTTGAGGTTACCTCTGAGGAAATCCGTGAGGCTCTCTCCGATCCGGTCAGCCAGATTATTGATGCAATCCGTTCAACTCTTGAAAAGACTCCGCCCGAGCTTGCAGCCGATATTATCGACCACGGCATTATGCTCACAGGCGGCGGCGCACTTCTGCGCGGTCTTGACAAGCTGATTGAAATTGAAACAAAGATGCCCGTTCACATCGCTCAGAATCCGCTCGACTGTGTTGTTGACGGAACAGGTCTCTGCCTCGAGAACGATGCTCTGGGTACACTCAGCGGAGAAAAGAAAAAAAGAGGTAAGTAAGCCATGCGCAGCTTTTTCAAAAGCGCTCGCTTCAAGGGCTTTCTCGGCGTTTTTGCCGTTTTGCTTTTCGGAATTATTTTTGCGGCGGCGACTGAAAACGGTTCGTCGCCCGCTTCATCCGTGCTCGGTACAATTTTTTCACCCCTTCAGAGCCTTTCTGCAAAAATTGCGGATAATGTTGACGATTTTTCGATTTACTTCCGCTCTGCCGCAAGCTACGCCCAGCGTGTAGAGGAGCTTGAATCTCAGCTCGCCGACAGCCGCTCGCAGATGGTTGACTACGAAAAGACAAAGCAGCAGCTTGAGCTTTACGAGGAATTTCTTGAGCTTAAAAAAGAAAATGAAGATTTCAAATTTGCCAGCGCTTCCGTAATCGGTAAAGACAGTACGGATGCGTTTGGTACCTTTACGCTCAATAAGGGTGAGCTCGACGGCGTCAAGGTAAATAATCCCGTTATTTACGGAAAATATCTTGTCGGCGTGGTCGTGAAAGCTGCGCCGACTTATTGCGTTGTTAATACGGTTCTTAACCCCGAAGTCAACGTCAGCGCATACGAGGTAAGAACGCGCGAATCAAGCTTTGTTACTACAAATCCCGAGCTTTCACGAAATGGTCAGTGCAGCCTTTCGGGCCTTGTGCGTTCAACCTCAATCGCTCCCGGCGGAATAGTATGCACCTCAGGTGTCGGCGGTATCTACCCGGCTGACCTTATAATCGGCGTTGTCGAAGAGGTCAGGAATGATACGACAAATGTTTCTTCCTACGCTGTTATAAATACGCAGGTTGATTTTGAACAGCTGCGCGATGTTTTTGTTATCACCGAGTTCAGAGGTATGGGCGTCGGAGACGTGGATTAAAAAGAGAATAAATAAAAAATAAAAGATAAAAGATAATTCGAAAAAAGGGGGAGGAAATATGATACCGCAGGCGTGGAAAGAAAACAGGCCTAAGATCATGCGTCGGTCATGCTTTCTCCTTGTTGTAATAGCCGTTGGAATATTGCAGATTTCCGATGTGCTGCCGAGCGTTTTCGGTGTGAGGCTGCTGCCTCTGCTTCCGCTTACGGTTGTGCTCGGTATGTTCGAGCGTGAAACCTACGGTATGTACTACGGTCTGCTCGCAGGCATTATGTGGGATATAAATCTCGGCGCGGGTGACGGCTTCAATGCTTTTTTCTTTGCCCTTGTCGGCTTTGTGTGTGGTTTGCTGATGACCTATCTTATGATGAACAACCTCATAACGGCAACACTGCTGTGCTGGCTGTGGACAACGCTATATTTTATTGTGAACTGGCTTATTTTCGTTGCCGCAAACGGCATTGATGGCGGAGCATCCGTTCTGTTCAGAGAATATCTGCCTGCGGCACTTCTCAATGCACTCACGCTCCCGATATATTATTATTCGGTGCGTGCAATTATGAAAAAATTCAAGCTCATGGAAAATGACGAGCTTTCGTTCTGATTTTTTTCGGTAAATTTTACGACAAGGAGGTGGCGGCAACGCAGCAGAATCCTAAGCTGAGCACCCGAGGTATGGCGGCGGTTGTCGCAATGTGCCTCATATTTGCAATTTTTACGGGTGTTCTTTTCAAAATTCAGATTATTGACGGGGAGAAATATGCCCAGGCAGGCTCTTCGATTAAAGTAAAAACCGTAAAGGTTGAGGGCGCAAGAGGCGAAATACTTGACCGTAACGGAAGCCCGCTTGTCACAAACAGACAGGGCAACTCAATTATTTTTGACTATTCGTATTTTCCCTCCGCAAAGGAGCAGAATAAGCGCAACCAGATTATAAATGCGCTCATTACAATGTTCGAGCAAAAAGGGCTGGAGTGGATTGACAATCTGCCGATTGTGATGAACGGCGGCACCTTTGCCTTTGCCGAGGACAGGGAGAAGGATATAGACGAGCTGAGAAGCGATATTCTCGACCTGCAGAATTACGCAACTGCGCAGAACTGTATGGATGCGCTGATTGAAAGGTACGATCTTCAGGCTTATCCGCCCGAGCAGGCAAGGAAGATTGCATCGGTCTGCTACGAGATGAGAAGAATTATATTTTCTGTCAGCACGCCCTATACCTTTGCAGACGATGTGCCGATTGATGTTGTTGCACTGATTAAAGAAAACAGCGCTTTTTTCCTCGGTGTAGATGTTCAGATCGTGCCGTACCGTGAATACAGTGACGGCACGCTCCTGCCGCACATTCTCGGCAGAATCGGTCTGATAAGTGCTGAGGAATACAAGGAGAAAAAAGAGGCAGGCGAAAGCTACGCCCTCAACGCCATGATAGGCAAAGAGGGAATTGAAAGCGCAATGGAAGAATATCTGCGCGGTACAAGAGGAATCAAAACAATCAGCACCGATGCAGACGGCAAAATCACTACCGACTATTCGATTGACCCCGAGCAAGGCAATACGGTTGTGCTTACTATTGACAGCTCTCTGCAGGAGGTTGCAAAAAACGCCCTCTCAAAAGGACTTGAGGCTCTGCGTGAGGATACATGGGTTGACCCTGCAGGCGCAGTTATTATTCAGGACGTAAACAACGGTGAGATTCTTGCCAGCTACTCTTATCCAAGCTATAATGTTGCAACCTTTTCACAGGATTATAACGAGCTTCGTGAGGCGGCAAACTCTCCGCTGTGGAACAGAGCGCTGATGAGCACCTACTCTCCCGGTTCAACCTTCAAGCCCTGTACGGCGATTGCCGCACTTGAAGAGGGGATAATCACAAACGAAACCTACTTCCGCTGCACGAGAGCACACACCTACTTAAACCACAGGTTCCAGTGTCTTCAGCAGCACGAAAGTCTGACGATGAACGTCGTTTCCGCAATCAACGAATCGTGCAACATCTTTTTCTATAATGTTGCCGAGCAGACGGACATCCAGACAATAAACGAGTATGCTTCAATCTTCGGTCTCGGCTCAAAAACAGGAATTGAGCTGCCCGAGGCAACAGGCAGGCTTGACAGCCCTGATTACCGAGCTTCGATAAATCAGGAGTGGATGCCCGGCTTCACTCTGCAGAACGCCATCGGTAACGGCGGCAGTATGTTCTCGCCCGTTCAGCTTGTAAACTACTGCTCTACAATTGCAAACGGCGGCACACGCTACCGACCGCACTTTGTAAAAACGGTAAAAACGGCAGACTATGAGGAAACCGTGCTGGACAACAGCGCACAGGTAATTCTCGAAACGGGAATTTCGCAGAACACTCTGCGTATTGTTCGCAGGGGAATGGAGCTTGTCGGCTCGATAGGCTACTGTAAAAATGCGTTTAAGGATCTGCCCGTTTCTGCGGCAGCAAAAACAGGTACGTCTCAGGTTGACCGAAAAATAAACGGTATGACAGTTACGACTAACAACGGCTTCCTTATCACCTATGCTCCTGCCGACAATCCGCAGATTGCAATATGCATTGCTGCTGAGGGTGCAGGCAGCGGCTCATCGCTCGCACCGATTGCAGCAAAGATTTACGATTACTATTTCAACGAAATGGGTACGCTCGACAAGCCTCAGTATGAGAACGAGCTTCTTAAATAAGAACAAAAATGAAATAATTTCTTCGGTGCATCAATATTGTTTTGAGGAAGATAATTAATTGAGGTAATAAAAGAAAGGCGGAAATAAATATGGATATCATGCAGGCAAAACTTGAAGTTATCGAAGCAGGCAAAAAGCTTGTTGAAAAAGGTCTTATCGCAAGAACATGGGGCAACGTGAGCTGCCGTATAAGCGAGGATGAGTTTGTAATCACTCCCAGCGGCAGATCATACGAATCGCTCACACCTGATGAGATTGTTCTCGTTAAAATCAGCGACCTCACCTACGAGGGCGATGTTAAGCCCTCCTCCGAAAAGGGTGTTCACGCTTCGGCCTACATCCTTCGCCCCGACTGTAATTTTGTAATTCACACCCACCAGCTCAATGCTTCCGTTGTCAGCGTTATGGGTAAGGATATGCCCGTTGAGAATGATGAGCAGGCAGGCATCCTCGGCAAGGTCGTTCCCCTCGCCGCATACGGAATGCCAAGCACAAAGAAGCTCAAGAAGGGTGTTTTCACCGCAATTGAGCAGTACCCCGAATCAAAGGCAGTAATTATGTCCAACCACGGTGCGGTCTGCATGGGTAAGGACAGCGAGGATACCTTTGCAATCACTCAGACTCTTGAGGATGCTTGCGAGGCTTACCTTGCAAAGAAGTACAGCATCTATACCTCCCCCAAGCCCATCTGCTACTCCTCCGTTCGTGACGGTATGAAGTTTGTCATCAAGGGTGACGACGGCTCATCAGCAGATATCGCTTTTGTTGACAGTGTTTGCCCCGAGTATGCTGTTGTTCACAAGAATATCTACGTTGCCCGTGAGGATATCAACGCAATCGTTCAATCCGGCACACCCGATATTATGGGCGCAGTCGCAAAGTGCGGCAAGAAGCTCCGTCCTCTGCTCGATGACTTTGCTCAGATTGCAGGCACAACAGTAAAGAAGATCAAGAGCGAGTCAAAGACAGTAAAGGCTCTCAAGGGCAGAAACGCTGTATTTATGCCTGACGGCACAGCTCTTTGCTGCGGCCCTGATGAGGACGATGCAAAGGCAGTTGAAATGGTTGTTGATAAAAACTGCAAGGCTTACCTTGCTGCCGATGCTTTTGATGCGGTCAAGTACATAAGCCGCCTTGACAGCATTATTATGAACACTGTATATAAGCTCAAGTACTCAAAGCAGAAGAATAAATAATTGCCCATACGATAAAAGGGGCGGATATTATCCGTTCGATGTTTGTTTTTGTCATTCTGAGCGTGAGCGAAGAATCTTAATAAAAAGCGAAGAATCTTATAGTTCCTTCACATTCGTTCAGGATGACATTTTATGCATAAAGACACATTATGTCGGTAGCTTGAACGGAGCAGGCTGACGAGCTTGGTAGTTGCTCCTTTTGCTGAGCGAGGGAACCGTAGGCGGACAGAACAGACATAAAAGGTCAGATTGATTTTTGCCGCCGTAACGGTGACGGAACGCACATTTGCGTTTCGTCAGCCGAGCGGATTAACTCTCGTCAGCCGTTGCGGAGTGATTTTAACTTCTAAGTTCTTTTGGTTACTTTTGTAACGAATGACAAAAGTAACTGCGGATTTATCCGCATAAGCAATATGATGTTTTTTTCCAATCCTCCGTCACGGCTTGCGCCGTGCCACCTCCTTTATAAAGGAGGTCAAAATCTCCCTTTGAAGGGTGATTCCCCACAGTGTGGGGAAATGTCTGCGAAACAGACAAAGGGGACGGCTCTGTCAGAGCTGTCACCGCAGGTGACTGAGGGTTGTTACATTATCAGCGAGGTTTGATTTATGTTTTCCAAGGTGAACAGTGTCGGCCTTTTCGGCATGGCAACATATATGGTTGAGGTTGAGGCGGACGTTTCAAACGGCTTGCCTCGCTTCGACGTTGTCGGTCTGCCCGATACGGCTGTCAGCGAATCTCGTGAGCGTGTGCGCTCGGCGATGAAAAACGCAGGTCTGGCTTTCCCTGTGGGAAGAATCACAGTCAACCTTGCCCCTGCGGACAAGCGCAAGGAAGGTCCGCTCTACGATCTGCCGATTTTTGTAGCTCTACTCCAGGCAACGGGTCAGCTTCGCTGTTCAATGCAAGGCAGGGCGTTTCTCGGTGAGCTTTCTCTCAACGGTGATATCCGTCGGGTAAACGGCGTGCTGCCTATGGTAATTGAGGCAAGACAGAGAGGATTTGAAGAAATTTTTGTCCCTGCGCCGAATGCGGCTGAGGGCTGTGTTGTTGATGGGATAAAGGTTTACCCGGTAAACAATGTGTTTGAGCTGCTCGCTCACCTGAGGGAAACCAAGCTGATTACTCCTGCCGACCCGAAAAATTATACAGAGCAGGTTCTTGCGCCCGATGCGCCCGATTTCAGCGACGTAAAGGGTCAGTTTGAGGCAAAGTTTGCGCTCGAGGTTGCCGCCGCAGGCGGTCACAATGTGCTGATGATCGGTCCTCCCGGCTCGGGCAAAAGTATGCTTGCCAAGCGTTTGCCCTCAATCCTCCCCGATATGAGCTTTGAGGAATCAATAGAAACAACAAAGGTTCATTCCGTCGCAGGCGCTCTGCCTGCAGGCGTTTCTCTTATCCGCTCCCGTCCTTTCCGCTCGCCTCACCATTCGGTTTCGCCTGCGGGTTTTTCAGGCGGTGGCGGCGGCTCAATGCCCCGTCCGGGCGAGATGTCGCTGGCTCACAACGGCGTGCTCTTTCTTGATGAGCTGCCCGAGTTTGCAAAATCTACGCTCGAATCAATGCGCCAGCCTATGGAGGACGGCGTTATAAATATCACAAGAGTTGCAGGTACAGCTTCCTATGCCTGTTCGTTTATGCTCGTGTGCGCAATGAATCCGTGTCCGTGCGGATTTTACGGCCATCCTACCAAGACCTGCACCTGTTCACCCGGTACGGCAAACCGATATCTCTCAAAGGTTTCCGGCCCGTTGCTGGACAGGCTTGATATCCATATTGAGGTGCCGCCCGTTGACTATGACGACCTTTCGTCAAAAACCAAGGCGGAAAGCTCAGCCCAGATTAAAAAGCGTGTTGATGCCGCGCGTGAAATTCAGCGCGAGCGCTTCAAGGGTACATCCACAACCTGCAACGCAAATATGACACCGGCCCAGACAAGGCAGTTCTGCACCGTTACCGAGCGTGCGGATGAAATGCTCAAGAATGCGTTTGAGCGTATCGGTCTGTCGGCCAGAGCCTATGACAAAATCCTGCGCGTTGCCAGAACGGTTGCTGACCTTGACGGCAGCGAAGTGATTGACACTCAGCATATCAGCAGGGCAATCCGATTTCGCAGCCTTGACCGTAAGTTCTGGGGAAGGTAATAAAAAACAGCAGAGACAAAGCTCTGCTGTTAGGTATAAATTTTTATCTGATAATTTCTCCTGTTTCAACATTTATAACCTTTTTGAAAACGGCAATGTGTGTGCTTGAGATGTGCTTGTCGATATGCATACTGCCGAAGTACCAGCGCTTGTATTCGCAGGCGTTGCTCATCTCGTCAAAATAAGCGTTGAGTCCTGTTATTCTTGCAGGCATCTCGCTTTTGAGGCGCATGAAGCTCTTGATTTTTGCAGGCGGCTCGTGCGTGATTATATAATCAACCTTGCAGTTCATTTTTTCAAGGTTTTCTGCTCCCTCGCTAAGCTCCTGAGTGCTGGGAAACTCTCTGCGTGACCATGCTCCGTTGTCAAAGAGCATATCAATGTCGGGGCTTTCGCCGCCACCCATTACAAAGTAAACGTCACCCTCTATATTGAAAATCTGGCCGCGCATAAGGTGGTAGAGGTTGCCTGAAATGTTGCGGGCTCTGCCGCCGCAGAAAACGCACTGCTCATATTCGTCGAGCAGCTCAAAATTTTCGTGCGTGCCGTCAATAAAGCAGATATTGAACTTTTTCTTGCCGAGCTGTTTGAGAATTTTTTCCTCTCTTGCGCTTCCGTCCCAGACGAAACCGAAATCTCCGCAGATGATAAGTGTATCTCCTTTT
Organism: Acutalibacteraceae bacterium; assembly: GCA_045544055.1. Taxonomy (GTDB): domain Bacteria; phylum Bacillota; class Clostridia; order Oscillospirales; family Acutalibacteraceae; genus UBA8612. The sequence continues at coordinate 102,782 of JAZPYF010000025.1, forward strand.
TTAAGGCGGAGCGAATCGAGTCGCTCAAAATCGCCGTGTGTATCTCCGGTTATGTAAACCATAAAAATCACCCTTATGAAATGTGAAAATAATGCAATTATAATATGCATTTAATAATATACTAAATTTGTGAGGCTTTGTCTATGAAAAAAGCGATAATTTTTTTAACAACTCTTTGCCTTATTCTGGGAATGTACGCACCGATGGGGGCATCTGCGCTGTACAATTCGCAGGTTAAGACCGAAACCGAAATTTTTTATATCGCAAGCCTTGATACGGGCACTGTGCTGTTTGAGAAAAATTCACTCAAGCAGTCTGCTCCCGCTTCACTTACAAAAATTGTAACTGCGATTGTTGCGCTCGAAAACTGCGAGGACCTCAATACAGTTGTTACAGTCAAGGAGGAGAGCATCCGTATGCTCGACGGTACGGGCAGCTCAATGGCAGGTATAAAGGTCGGCGAAGAAATTACGATGAGAAGCCTGCTGTGCTGTTTGCTTATCAGCAGTGCCAACGAGGCGGCAACAATTATTGCCGATTATATCGGTGGCGGCTCGGTTGCAAAATTTGTCGAGATGATGAATGAAACGGCGGCAAAGCTCGGCTGTACAAATTCACAGTTCAAAAATCCTCACGGTCTTGATGAGGAGGGTCACTATTCCTGCGCACAGGATATGGCGAAGTTTGCAATCCATGCCATGACCTTTCCTGCTTTTAATGAAATTTCCAGCCAGACCTCATATAAGCTCCCTGCGACCAATCTCCAGGAGGAGCGCACAATCCGTTCAACCAACTTTATGCTGCTGAGCAACTATAACGAATACTATCTCCCCCAGGCAAAGGGTATCAAAACGGGATCTACCACAAACGCGGGCAAGTGCGTTGTAACCACTGCCAGCAAGGACGGTTACAGCTACATAGCTGTTGCGATGAAAGCGCCTTATTACGATCATGATAATGACGATTATAAAGAAAACTTTGCTTTTATCGACTGTAAGGCGATGCTGAGCTGGATTTTCAACAACATCAAGCTCAAGGTTGTAACCGACCCGTCAAAAATTATTTCCGTTGTAAATGTGAAATACTCCTGGGGCGTTGACCATGTGCGCCTTGTACCTGCTGAGGATTGCGTTGCTCTTGTTCCCGACAGTGTCGATTCGGACAGCGTGCTCGTCGAGCCCGTCAAAGGCTCACTGCCAGAGTTTATCGAAGCGCCCGTCAAAAAGGGCAACGAGGTTTGTGAAGCTGTTGTCAGCTACGCAGGCGAAGAGATTGCACGAATCAAGCTCGTTGCGGCAGAGGATATCGACCGCAGCCTTATTCTTATGATCGTCGGCAAGCTCGGTGACCTTGTAAAAACCACAGGCTTCAAGATTTTTGCTCTTGTTGTAGCGGCTCTGATTGTCTTTTTCATAATTGCAACTATCTATGTCAACCGCCACAGAAGACGCAGAAGAATTAAAGTGTTCAACTACCGCGATATGCACAGGTAAAGCAGTTCGGAGTTAGGAATTGGGAATGCAGAATTATTGCTTTGCGCTGATTTTGAAAACCGCCTATTCTCTGCTTGCAATCCTCCGTCTTTTGCTTCGCAAAATCCACCTCCTTTCAAAAGGAGGTTACTACGGACGGATATTATCAGCGCGATAAAACTCTAATTTTTTGAGGCAGGCAAGATGTCATTTATTACAGCTATAACTGAAATTTTTTCATATTCGTTTCTGACAGTACCGCTGCTGGTAGGTGTGCTGGTGTCGCTTTGTGCGGCGCTGCTCGGCTCGGTGCTTGTGTTAAAGCGCTTTTCAATGATTGGCGACGGGCTTTCTCACGTCGGCTACGGTGCGCTTTGTGTTGCTGCGGCGGCAGGTGTTGCTCCGCTGAAAATCGCAGTTCCCGTTGTTATTGTTGCGGCGTTTCTTCTGCTTCGCATCAGCCGTAACAGCCGCATCAACGGCGACAGTGCAATCGCCCTCATTTCCGGTACGGCAATCGCAATCGGTGTTCTTACCGTCAAGCTCGCAGGCAATGTCAATATTGATGTCGGCAGCTATATGTTCGGCAGCATTGTTGCAATAGACAGCTCGGATGTGGCGATAAGCGTGGCGCTTTCCTCTGTTGTGATTCTTATGTACCTGCTGATGTATAACGGAATTTTCAGCGTAACCTTTGATGAGAGCTTTGCCAAGGCAACCGGCACAAAGGTTTCGTTTTACAATACGGTTGTTGCAATATTAACTGCGGTAACAATCGTTGTAGGTATGAGGCTTATGGGTGCAATTCTCATTTCGTCCCTGCTCATTTTCCCATCGCTCACCGCAATGCGGTTTTTCCGCAGCTTCCGCGGCGTTGTTATATGTGCCGCCGTTGTTTCTGCGCTGAGCTTTTTCCTCGGCTTTGTCACCGCTTACCGTTTTGATCTGCCGACGGGAGCAAGCGTTGTTGTCATCAATGCGGCAATGTTTATACTGTTCAGCATAGCAGGCAAAATCAAACAGAAAACAGCAAAGAAAAACTGCTGCTGAGGTAAATAATATGAATTTGCAAACCGTACTTGAAAAATATATTCAGGCTTGCCATATTCATGGCAGTGAAACAGTTATTTCACTTGATTACAGTAAAGTTAACAAAGCAAATGCTCAAATAATAAAAAACATAAGAATTCTTATGTCATCAGAAGAGGGCATTTCACTTGCAAAAGCACAGCTTTATAACGAAGACGTATATGTTTCCTCGTGGACTGCAACTCTGCTGATTTTCGATTATCCGAAAGAGTGCAAAAAAGTAATAAAATCTGTTATTAAAGATAAGGGAATATGGGCAGGCTCAATCCGCACCTTTTATAAGGAATGGAAAAAAGGCAATATGAAAAAGATGTATTAATTTTTTCAACAATCCTCCGTCTTTTGCTTCGCAAAATCCACCTCCTTTCAAAAGGAGGTTTTCGCTCGCATTTAATAATATCTATTCCGCGGATATCATCCGCCCGAAAATAATAAGATAATTTCCCAAAATATAAACCGAAAGGAAAACAGAACATGAAAGTTTCCGAAATTATGAAAGCGCTTGACGCTGAGCTTATCTACGGCGAGGATTTTCTGGACAGAGAGGTTTATTCCGCCTGCGGCAGCGATATGATGAGCGATGTTCTTGCTTATGTCAAGGAGCAGGCTGTGCTTCTCACAGGTCTTGTCAACCCTCAGGTTGTACGCACCGCTGAAATGATGGATATGAAGTGCATCGTTTTTGTCCGCGGCAAAAGCCCCGATATGAGTATGATTGAGCTTGCAGAAGAAAACGGAATACCTCTGCTCAAAACAAAGCGTGAGATGTTCACTTCCTGCGGCATTCTTTATGAGCACGGTCTCAGAGGAGGTGCCAAGGCTTTATCATGAGCGAGATTATAAGACAGCACTATGATGTTGACGGCTCTGATTTTACAAGAGCCGGTGAGGCATCGGGAAAAATCAAAAAAACACTCAAGGATTTAGGCTTTCCGCCTGAGGCAGTACGCAATACTGCCATTGCGGTATATGAGGCTGAAATTAACCTTGTTATTCACGCCGGCGGCGGTGAAATTGATGTTGAAATAACACCCGAATATGTAAGAGTTGTGCTGACCGACCACGGTCCCGGTATCGAAAACGTTGAGCTTGCCATGCAGGAGGGCTATTCAACCGCTCCCGACAGAATCCGCGCACTCGGCTTCGGCGCAGGTATGGGTCTGCCCAACATTAAAAAATACAGCGATGAAATGGATATACAGACCGAGCTTGGCGTCGGTACTGTTATGACGCTGAAAATAAATGCATAAATTTTTTTAGCGTTTCACTTTTTACGGAGGTAAACCATGGCTGAATACTATCATTCCGTGCGACTTGACCGCGAAAAATGCCGCGGTTGCACCAACTGTATCAAGCGTTGCCCGACAGGCGCAATCCGTGTGCGCGGCGGTAAGGCACATATTATAAAAGAGAGATGTATTGACTGCGGCGAATGTATCAACGTTTGTCCGCACCATGCAAAATATGCTGAGCATGAGCCGCTCGACAAAATAAATGAGTTCAAGTATAAAATCGCTCTGCCTGCACCTGCGCTCTACGGTCAGTTCAACAATCTTGACGATGTTGACTATGTGCTGACAGCGCTCAAGGGGCTTGGATTTGACGATGTTTTTGAGGTTTCAAAGGGCGCAGAGCTTGTAAGCGATGCTACAAGAAAAATGTTTGAGCAGGGTCAGATAAAAACACCTGCAATCTCTTCTGCCTGCCCTGCGATTGTCCGACTTATAAGAGTTAATTTCCCTAACCTTATCGACCATGTTGTGCCGCTCAATTCTCCTATGGAAATTGCCGCACGCCTTGCAAGAGATAAGGCAAAGGCCGAAACAGGTCTTGATGACAGCGACATAGGCGTTTTCTTTATCACGCCCTGTCCCGCTAAGATGACTGCCATCAGAGCTCCGATCTGTCTTGGCGGCTCGAACATAAACGGCGCTTTTGCAATAAAAGAGATCTATCCTGCTCTTCTTTTGCAGATGAATCACCTTCAGGCGGTTGACCAGATGCAGGATTCGGGCGTAATCGGTGTAAGCTGGGCGAGCAGCGGCGGTGAGGCGAGCGCACTTCTGCGCGATAACTGCCTTGCGGCTGACGGAATTGAAAACGTTATAAAAATCCTCAACGAAATTGAGGATGAAAAGCTCGAGAATATTGACTTTATTGAGCTTAATGCCTGTACAGGCGGCTGTGTGGGCGGCTCGCTTACATATGAAAACCCGTATGTTGCAAAGGCAAGAATGAAAAGGCTTCGTAAGTATCTTCCCGTTTCGTGCAACAGACTGGGCACAAACGATGTGCCAGACGATATGTACTGGACAAAGCCGCTCGTCGCAACCGATGTTATGAAGCTGGCTGACAGCGTGCCCGCCGCAATGAGAAAAATGGCTGAAAAGCAGCAGATTCTCAAGCGCTTGCCCGGTCTTGACTGCGGCACCTGCGGTGCACCCTCGTGTGCGGCACTTGCTGACGATATTGTGCGTGGCTTTGCAAGCGAGAAGGACTGTGTTTTCAGGCTGCGTGAGGAGCTGAGCGGTCTTGACCTTGAGCTTATCCCTGCACCCTACAGGTCTGATGACAGGTATATTAAAGGAGACGATAACGAATGACAGTACAGAATCTTATAGATGATTTTTCTTTTGAGGTGCTTTGCTGCGGCGATAAGGCGGCAGAGAAAGAGGTTACGGGCGGCTACTGCGGTGACCTGCTCAGCTGGGTTATGTCAAGAGCCAGCGAGGGCGATTGCTGGCTGACCGTTATGGGCAACGTAAACTCAATTGGTGTTGCAGTGCTTGCCGATGTTGCCTGCATTGTGCTTACGGAAAATTCCGCCTTTGATGATGATGCAAAGCTCAGGGCTGAGCAGAACGGAGTAATTGTACTGCGCAGCAAAGAAAACGCCTTTGACCTTGCTGTTAAGATTGCGGAAAAATTATGAGCCTTTTTTACGATTTTCATATTCATTCCTGCCTCTCGCCCTGTGCGGAGGAGGATATGACCCCGTATAACCTTGTAAATCTCTCCGCCATAATGGGGATGCAGGCCATTGCGCTGACCGACCATAATTCCTGTCAGAATTGCGGTGCGGCAATGCGTGCAGGTGAGGCGGCGGGAATTACCGTAATACCGGGAATGGAGCTTTGCACGAGCGAGGAGGTCCATGTTGTCTGCCTTTTTGAAGAGCTTAAAGCGGCAGAGGAGTTTTCCGCCTATGTGCTCAGCACCGTACCGAATGTAAAGAACCGACCCGAAATTTTCGGTACGCAGCTGATTATGGACGAAACGGATAATGTGCTCGGCAGTCAGGACATATTGCTGACTACTGCGAGCGGTATTTCAATCAGCAGCGTAGAAAAAGAGGTTGAAGGCTACGGCGGCGTGTGTTACCCTGCTCATATAGACCGCTCGTCTTACAGCGTTATCTCAAACCTCGGTATGATTACAAGGGAAATGGGCTTTGAGGTGGCGGAGGTTTCTCCCAACGGAAATATTGATGAGCTGATTAAAGCGCACCCGATTCTCAAGGAGATGAAAATTCTCACCTCATCTGATGCGCACAGGCTCGAATCGTTGCCGCCTGCATCACTTTCGCTCCATACGGAGAACAACATAAAAAGCATTATTTCACACCTGAAAAACAGATAAAAAGGAGAAGAGAAAATGAAAAAGCTGATTATTGCCGTGTTGGCGGTTGCACTTGTGCTGTGCTTTGCCGCCTGCACAAAAGAGAAGAACAAGGGCGAGATTTATACTCCGCCCCAGACAGAGGTTGTCACCTTTGAGGACGGTCTTACCGCTGTGTTTGAGGTTGTAACCGAGGCAAACGGTGAGCCTGCAACAGATGCTGAGGGCGAAACTCAGTTCATTCCGTACATTCCCCCTGTAACCGAGGAGGGCGGCTACCTTGTGACAGATGCTCAGGGCAGTACCGTGCCGGATATTCCGACCGTTGGCGAGCAGAAAACCGACAATGCCACAACAAGACCTATCAGTAACGATTTCGGCGATCTTGACGAAACGGACAGCAACAACAAGGAAACTCAGGCAGGCAAGCCCGATTCAACTACCGCAAAGAACGAAAAGCCCGAAAAGACTACTCTCAGGCAGGAAACCACAACCGCAAAGGCTGAAAAACCGACCGAGCCTCACAAGACTGACCCTACAACCGCAAAAACAGAGAAGCCGACCGACGCTCCCCAGGCAGAAACCACAACGGGCGAAATTGACGGTGAGCTGACCTCTGCAAAGGCAAAGAAGCTTGTCGGTATTATGGAGGGCGTTGCAAATCCGTTTGAGGATGCTCTTGTTGAGGGCGATTTCTACGGCGCAGAGAAAACGATTGATGCTTACATTGCGAATATCGAGGCTGCAGTTAAGGAAATAAAATCCGATAAGGCTCTCTATGAGTTTGTAGGCAACCAGCAGCTTGACCTCTGGCTCAACAGCATGTACGATGCAAAGGAAAACTTCAAGGTGTTTATGTCCGTTTACAGACACGAGGAGGGCAAGACAGAAAAGAATCCGCTCTTCTACAAGGCTTATGCCGATTTCCAGGATTCATACAAGGCTTCACTTCAGGCTTACTACTTCATACTCTTTGCCGCAAAGGACAGAGTATAACAGAATATAATATATAAAACAGAATCAGCGACAGTCCGCACATATAACGGACCGCCGCTGATTTTTTCTTTGTTTTTTTTTGTTATGCTTCGGGATTGTACTCTGCAATATAGGGCAGATTGCGGAAATACTCGCCGCAGTCAAGACCGTAGCCGATAACAAAATAATCGGGAATTTCAAACAGGGTGAAATCTGCCTTGAAATCAACAAGTCTTCTTGACGGCTTGTCGAGGAGGGTTACAACCCTGAGCGAGAGCGGATTGCGTGAGCGGAGGAGCTTTGCAACATCAAAGAGCGTTCTGCCCGTGTCGATGATATCCTCAACAATAATAACGTGATAGCCGCTGATATCCTGCTCGATATCCATTGTGATGTTTACCACACCGCTCGAAACCGTACCCTGGTAGTAGCTCTTGGCGCACATAAAAGCAATTTCGCACGGCACCGAAACAGCCCTGCAAAGGTCTGCCATAAAAACAAAGGCACCGTTGAGAATGCTCACGAGCAGAATCGGTCTCCCGTCGTAGATTGAGTCAATCCATTTACCCGCCTCGGCAACCTTTTCCTGAATTTCTTCCGATGTGATTGTTACACGCTTGATTTTTTTGTTGAATTCTTCAGTAGATTTGAACATAAACCTGACCCCACTTGAAGTTTTAATTCTTTGCGGCGTATTGCCGCCGCATCTCTTTCACAAATTATGCTGCTGATTAATAAATTCTGAATGTCTTGACCTCGAACGGACGGTATGTGAATTCGAAGCTCTCGCCGTCAAACTCAACGGGTGTTTCGTCCTGCTCGATCATATTACATTCGACAACCTTTGTACCGCCGAGCTTCCATGTGAGCTTTGCCTTGCCTCTGCGACGCTCTTCCTCAGAAACACGAACGATGAAGCCTCTGCCGTCCTGAGCTGCCTTGATACAGTCAACTGCGAAGTTGTCGCTGTCGAGCGAAAGGAAGCTCGTACCGCTTTCGATAACGCCGTCCTGCTTTGAAGCGGCGGCTGTGAGAACGGGAACGTTCAGGCAAAGACCGTTTTTGACTGTTTCGGCATCCTGCCAGGAATTCTTGTGCGGATAGTAAGCGTAGACAAAGGTGCTGATTCCGTGGTCACCTGTTCTGTCGGGGCAGGTGGGCGCACGCATGAGCGTAATTCTCATACGGGAGTTGTGAATGTCATAGCCGTACTTACAGTCGTTAAGAATACTTACACCGTAGCCGCCCTCTGAAAGGTCAGCCCACTTGTGTGCGGCAACCTCAAAGCGGGTGTAATCAAAGCTGGTGTTCCAATGGGTCGGGCGCTTGATTGCGCCGTGTGCAATGTTGTATGTAGCGTCGGTATCAATAACAGCAACGTTGAATTCTGCCTTGAGCACCTTGTCACTCTCGTGCCAGTCAACCTCTGTATCAAAGAGAAGCAAGTCGCTGTCTCGGTTGAGAATAATTCTCTGCTTGATTACGGATTTATTGAAGCTGCGGACAATTTCAATCACGCCGCGCTGTGCGCTTGCTTCAACAACACGAATACTGTCTGCGCTGACAAGCGCCCATACCTTTTTCTTGTAGTTTATTTCAAGGTTCCAAGCTGTTTCGTGAATACATTTATCAAGTGCGATCGTAAGCAGGTTGCCTGCGCCGTCAAGCGTTTCACGGTCATTGACCTTATCGTAAATGCTTGTGATGATTCCGTGTTCGTCAAGCTCAACTCTGAGCTTTGAGTTTTCGAGCAGAGCCTCGGTTGCTGTAACAGCATCTGCATCGCCGTCATTTTTGCCCAGCGCAAATACTCTGCAGCCGAAGGAGGGAATTGCCTGATCGGGAGTGAAGGTGATAAAGAGCTTGCCGTCAACTCTCTCAAAGCTGCAGGTCAGAGCCTTGCCGTCTGCTCCGAGCGGAACAAGTGTATCGGATTCAACCTCAGCAGTAATCGGCAGAGCATTTTCACAGCTGAGCAGGTTCCAGCAGATAAGGCTGTCGCCCTCGGTGGTGACCTTTGAATTCAGCTCGGCAAGAAGTGAGCCGCAAAGCTCGCCGTTCATCTTGCGAAGAAGTGCATACTCTTTCTTGCAGTCCTCAAATACCTCGTGGATCGAGGTGCCGGGAAGAATATCGTGGAACTGGTTTGTGAGAAGGAGCTTCCATGCTTTTTCAATCTGCTCTCTGGGATAGCCTGTGCCGCAGATTCTGCCTGCAATTACGCTGAGCATTTCGTTGCGCTCAATTGCGTATTCGCCCTTACGGTTATTCTTCTTGACAAATGCCTGGCTCGTGAATGTGCCTCTGTGGTTTTCGTAGTACATTTCACCGTTCCATACGGGAAGCTCATCCTGCTTCTCGGCGGTGATTGCGAAGAAATCGTCAACGTGGCCTATCTGTGCCTTGGGCAGACCGGGGAAATTCTGCAGGCGTCTGCCGCGCTCAAGCATCCAGTTTGTCGGTCCGCCGCCGCCGTCACCGTAGCCGTACATCTGCATTGCGGTGTCGAGCTGCTCCTTGTTGTTGCACTCGTTGTCGGAGGTCATCATTTCGGAAACGCTGAACACACCGTTGTAGCCGGGGCGCATGAGGTGGGCTGTGACCTGTGTGCCGTCGTTGCCCTGCCAGCGGAACATATTGAACGGGAAGTAGTTTGTATCGTTATAAGAGAGCTTGGATGTGATGAAGTTTGTCATACCGCAGCGCTTGATAATTTGCGGAAGAGCCCATGTGAAGCCGAAGCAGTCGGGCAGCCAGTATGTCTTTGAAACGCTGCCGAACTCCTTTTCAAAGAACTCTGTGCCGTAGAGCACCTGACGGATGAGTGCCTCGCCCGAAGCGACGTTTGTATCAGCCTCAACCCAGACGTTGCCGCAGATATCCCACTGACCTGCCTTGACCTTTTCTTTGATTCTCTCATAAAGCTCGGGGTAGTGCTGCTTTACCATATCGTAAAGCACAGCCTGGCTCTGACCGAAGGTCATTTCGGGGTACTTGTCCATGAGCGAAACAACGTTTGAGAATGTACGCGCACTCTTGCGTATACTCTCCTGAACTCTCCACAGCCATGCAACGTCAATGTGGCTGTGACCAGTGAAGATAACTCTTGAGGTTGCCGACCACGGAATTGCGGCGAGCTGTTTGCCGTAGAGCTTACGGGCGGCAGCAATTGACTTTCTAACCTCAGGCTCATCAAAATCGTAATCAACAACGTGAAGGCTGTCATCAATAGCCTTATATACACGGCTCTTTATATGATCGTCCTTTATGAACTCGAGAGCCTGGAACGCAACCTCAAGGTCATACCAGTAGCCCTCGCACTCCTCATCGGGAACCCAGATGTAAGCAGTGCTGAAGGTGTATTCCATATTCTTTGCGCCATCCATTGCAGGGTCACAAAATTCCATTGAGTTGACTGCTGCTTCAAGCTCAATGTTGAGCACATCACCCTCAGCAAAAGTATCGCTGAGAACGATTGTGCCGCGCTCGGGTGCATACTTTGATGATGAAACAGAGCCGCAGAACTTGCCGTTTACTTTAACAAGTGCTTCACCGCCGATGAAGAACTCAATGCGGATCTCCTTGCCTGCCATCTGAGCAGGTACGGTAAAGCTCGTGCGGAAAAAGTGAGCCTCGTCATAGCCTGTTTTCCAGTGGTCGCCAAGGCGGATCGAGCCCGTTTCGGGGTTCATTGTGTATTCGCCCGCTTCGTACATTCCTCTGGTGTATGACCATTCGCAAAGGTCAGCCTTGTAAAGGGCATTGTACTTGCGAAGCTGGTTGTACATATCTTTGAGAACGCCGAGTTTTGGTGTTAACATATTTTTCGCTCCTTTATGTTTAATTCGCAATTATTATATCAAATCGAAGATATATCGTAAATCCGCTTTGCGATTTTACATATCATATGTTTCCGGACAAACTTCTTTTATCTTTTCTCTCAGTGCCAGAAAATCTTCAAGTGCTGCGGGCTTCTGGTTGGGGTTGCGCAGCAGGGCGGCAGGGTGGAAGGTGCCCATCATCAGCGTGCCGTTCTTTTCGATGAACTGACCGTGCTGCTTTGTAACCTTGAAATCGGGTGAGATGAGTCTTGTTGCCGAAATTCTGCCGAGGCAGACAATTATCTTCGGTCTGAGCAGTCTTGTCTGCTCCCTGAGCCATGTGATGCACATATCCTGTTCGGCAGGCATCGGGTCACGGTTCTGTGGGGGACGGCACTTTACCATATTTGCAATATAGATGTTCTTTTTTCTGTCAAGGTCAACGGCGGCAAGGAATTTGTCGAGAAGCTGACCGCCCCTGCCAACGAAAGGCTCACCCTGAAGGTCCTCATTCGCACCGGGGCCCTCACCGATAAAAAGCACCCTTGCGTTTTCGTTGCCTACGCCGAAAACGAGCTTTGTCCTCGTCTTGGCAAGCTCACATTTAGTGCAGCCCATACAGTCGTTTTTAAGTTGTTCCCAGTTGTCGTACATAAGCAATTACTCCGTATTTCCGAGCCGCTCGACCGTAACGTCAAGGTCTGCGATCCGGCTGATATTTTCTTCGTCACAGCAGGTAATGAAAACCTGTCTGTTTTCAAAGTGACTTACCACGTATTTCTGTCGTTGCGGGTCGAGCTCGCTGAAAACATCGTCGAGCAAAATTACAGGCTCTTCGCCCGTCACCTGCGTGATGATATCCGCCTCGGCGAGCTTTAGTGAAAGTGCGGCGGAGCGCTGTTGTCCCTGCGAGCCGAAAAGGCGTGCGCTGTTGCCCGAAAGCTCAACCGAAAAATCCTCACGGTGAGCGCCGACGCTTGTTATGCACCGCTCTGTGTCACTCTCTCTTTTTTCTCTGAGTGCGGCGAGCAAGCTTTCGGCAATTTCTTTTTTGCCCTGCGCTTTTTCTCTTGCGTACTCCTTGTATTTAAGCTCCAGCCTTTCCTTGCCGGAGGAGATTTCATCGTAAGCACAGCAGGCAAATTCCCTGAGCTTTTCAAGGTAGCTTATTCTGCTGTCGATAATAATTGCACCCTTTTTTGCAATCTCAATATCCCATATATCGAGCATTGCAAGCATTGCGGGGTTTTCTCTTGCCGCGCGCAGGGTTGCGTTGCGCTGGGCGAGAGCCTTGTTGTATTCGAGAATTGTCTTTGCGTAGTTCGGTCTGAGCTGGCTGAGCGCAATGTCGAGAAATTTTCTGCGCTCCTCAGGACCGTCCTTGATTATTGCCAGGTGGAGGGGAGTGAAAACAACGGCGGTAAATTCGCCCATCATCTTTCTGCCGGAGGGTAGGGCAACGCCGTTGAGCGTGATGTGCCGCTTTTCGTCAATGCGGATTTCAGCCTCTTTGTTACGGCTGCCCGAGAAAAATTCCATTTTCAGTCTTGCCTCATCACAGCCGAAGCGCACAACATCCTTGTCGCGTATGCTCCTGAAGCTGCGGCAGCCCGTAAAAAGCCAGATGCTTTCAATCAGGTTTGTCTTACCCAGACCGTTTTCGCCGCAAATGATGTTGACCCCACCGCCCGGATTGTATTCACGGGCGGCGAGGTTGCGGTAGTTTTCGGTTTTGAGGGTAAGCACCTTCATTTATTCACCAATTCAAAAAGTTATCTGATAATTTTGCCCTTGTCAAAGAGGATTACGCCGAAGCCGTGGCCTGTCTTGCCGCCTGCCTCAACAAATTCAGCAAAGGCTCTGCGCAGAGAATTGTCTCTGGGCCACTGCTCAACAGGCAGGTCGGAGAAGCGCTCAAAAATTCTCCAGCCGTCGTTGAATTCTTCTTTTTCCTCCTGCTCGATAATTTCGAAATCGCGGATGAACTTTGCTGTGTTGCTCTTTTCGGGTAGGAAGGTCAGGTATTTGTCATAGAGCAGCCATGAGCCGCAGCCGAAAAGAATCGGACCGTCGCCGAATACATCCTTGTAAAATTCCTGAGCCTTGTTGTATGCATCGAATCTTACCTCGTCTGTGAGCGGAACACCTGATGAGGGAATGTGGAAGTTGACATACTTGTCGCCTGCGTGGAGTACGTGGCCGCTTGAAAGCACAGTGCCGTCGTGCTTTTTATCGAGCTCACGAAGCTCAAACTGGAATCTGCCGAGAGCAAAGCGGTCAATCTCATACTGACCGTGGAACCAGCCGCCTACAAATGTGCCCCAGCAGTTTTCACAGTCGCGACACTCGATGAGCTTGTACTTGAGGTCGCACATAATAGCGTAGTACATATCATCGGGCAGACCCTTTTCGCGGTAGCGCTTGAAAAGCTCTTCACTGCAGCACAGCAGGAATACCATGTGCATTGTCTGCTCGGGCTTGTTCATTTTCTGAGCAAGTGCGGTTACCTTTTCAAGTGCCTTGCCAAGCTCGTCAGCCCACGGGAACATATATTCCTCGTATATTGCATCGAACTCTGCGCCCCACTCAGCGTTTTCATCAAGCAGCTGAAAAACCTTTGTGAAGCAGTACTGAGCTTCCTGAGGGAAGCCGATCTTTTCCATAATGTCACGGTTGAACTGTGAATTGTGAAGCATATTAAAAATCCTCTCTGATAAAAATTGTTAAATTATTTCTTCGTCAGCCAGACGAGCATATCTGTTTCGCCACGGTTGGCATAGGCGTAGTAAGGAATGAGCTTTATCTTCTGCGGCACAAGGCTTGCATCGTATTCGTAGTAAAGCTCATCCGATTCGGGCTGAACAAAACCGTCAAGCTCAACGCTCATTACGCCAAGCTCTTTGTCGGTGCCGACTTTTGCATCGGCTGTCGGGTCAACAAAAAGACCTCTGAGCGGCAGGGGATTGTTCACACCCTCTGCACAGAATACGACGGGACCTCTCTGTACTGCAAGTCTGCCGCAGCACTGACGCACCTTCGGGTTTGCCTGAACATATCTTACGGGCATATCCATACCGTATCTGATAACGTCGCCGTCGGTAACATCTATATAGATATAGCCGTCCTTATCTGTGAACTTTTCTTTGTTGAGCGTAAAGCTGTTGCACCAGCCGGGAACACGCACAGCCAGCGTAAAGCTGCCCGAGCAGGTGATTTCAACCTCACCGTCATTCGGGTAGGTTGTTCTTACGGCAATCTTCTTGTCGCCGTCCTCAAATTCACCCCACATAAACTGGTGAAGCCACAATGTATCCTCATTGGCAGAGCAGGCAAGCTCGCCGACACAGGCAATCAGCCTTGTAACATTGGGCGGACAGCAGGAGCAGTCAAACACCTCAAGACGCTGGGTGATAGGATAAAAGGGACTGTGCCTGTTATCGTGCGGATTCTTGATTCCGATAAGGTCAACCTCTATTGAGTTATCATAGAAAAAGCTCTTGCCATCGAGCGAAAGACCGCAGAGGAAGCCGTTGTAAAGCGCGAGCTCGGCAATATCGGCATACTTGCTGTCGGGTCTGATAGCGTACATGCGCCTTGCAAAAAGGATAAGACCGATATCGGCGCAGGTTTCGCAGTAGGATGAGGTTTCGGGCAGGTCATAGTCGCCGAGGAAGGCTTCACCCACACAGGTCTGACCAAGACCGCCTGTGACATACATACGCTTTTTTGCCATTGAATCAAACAGCCTGTCTGCCGCAGCAAAAAGTGACTCGTCGCCGTAAGCTGCTGCAAGGTCAGCCATTGCGCAGTAGAGGTAAACCGCACGCACGCTGTGACCGACTGCGTCGGTCTGCTCCCTGACGGGCATATGTGCCTGTGAATAAAATTCTTCCTCTGTCTTGCCTCTCTCATCAATAAAGTGGCGGCTCAGCTCAAGGTAACGCTTTTCGCCCGTTGCCTGCCAGAGCTTTACGAGAGCAAGCTCGATTTCCTCGTGGCCGGGGCTGTCAAATTCAGCCCACTTGTCGGTGACAAACGCCTTTTCGATCATATCGGCATAGTCGCACATGAGCTTTAAGAATTTATCTTTGCCCGTTGCATAGAAGTAGGCAACGGCGGCTTCCATAAGGTGACCTGCACAGTAAAGCTCGTGGTTGTGCCTTGCGGTGAAGCGCTCGTCGGGCTCAAAAAGAATGTAGCTGATGTTGAAGTAGCCGTCAGCCATTCTGTTCTGCTCGATTCTGTCAACAACCTCGTCAATTATTTTTTCAAGGTCGGGTGCAGGCGTTTTTTCTGTTATGTATGCGGCGCTTTCAATCCATTTTGCAATGTCGGAATCCCAGAAGATGTGCGGACGGTTTGGGTCGCCATCCTTCCAGTCGAGCCTGAATGCGTCAAAACGGCCCGTATCGTTAAAACGGTCGTACACGCTGTGGATTGTTACTTCGCGGTTGAGTTTCTGTTTCTCTGCCCAGAAGCCACCCGTAACCGAGGTGCTTCCCAGAGAAACTGTCTTGCTTATAGCCTGCATACAACTGTCTCCCTTTTTAGTCATATTTGCCAAATTTGTATTTGACATTTAGCCCATTATATTTTAATATAACTATATATAAGATAACTTATAAACACCCACTTTGTCAACGGATATTTTTATAAAAAACGGAGGTTGTTTTATGCTGTACAAGAAAAACTCCACACCTATGACCCAAGAGCTTTTCCGCTCGCCGACGAGTGAATACCGCGCTACTCCTTTCTGGGCGTGGAACTGTGAGCTCAACCGTGAGCTGCTCGACCGTGAGATAGGCTATATGCAGGATATGGGCTTTGGCGGCTTTCATATGCACGTTCGTGTCGGTATGTCCACCAAGTACCTTTCGGACGATTTTATGGAGCTTATCAAAGGCAGCGTAAAAACCGCCAAGGATAAGAAAATGCTCGCCTGGCTTTATGATGAGGACAAGTGGCCCTCAGGCTTTGCAGGCGGATATGTTACAAAGAAAAAGGAGAACAGAGAGAAATATCTTCTCTTCACCCGCCGCGGCTACGGTGCAGGCAAGTCTTCTTCGAACGATTCCTCCGCAAATGCTGTTCGTGAGGAGAACGGATTTCTGCTTGCACGCTATACCGTAACGCTCGATAAGAACGGCTGTCTTGAGAGCTACCGCCGCCTTGCAGACGATGAAGAATGTGCCGATTGCTGGTACGCCTACTGCGAAACTCAGGGTGAGAGCGACTGGTTCAATCTTCAGTCCTATGTAGATACGCTTTCTCCCGAGGCGATTACCGACTTTATAAATACCACACACGAGAGATACAGGGAATGTATCGGTGAGGATTTCGGCGAAGCTGTGCCTGCAATCTTTACCGATGAGCCGCAGGTTGCCCGCAAAAAGATGTTCGGCAAGGCAATCGGCGACAGTGATGCTTTCCTGCCCTATACAACCGACTTTGCCGATACATACCGTGAGATGTACGGTGAGGATCTTTTTGAAAAGCTCCCCGAGCTTTTCTGGGAGCTGCCCGAGGGTAAGGTTTCCGTCACACGCTACCACTATCACGACCATATTGCAGAGCGTTTTGCCTCAGCCTTTGCCGATAATATCGGCGGCTGGTGTGAGCGCAACGGAATTATGCTCACAGGTCATATGATGGAGGAGCCTACGCTTGAGAGCCAGAATGCCGCAGTAGGCGACTGTATGCGCTCTTACAGGAGCTTCCAGCTGCCCGGTATTGATATGCTCTGCGACAGCAGAGAGTTTACCGCCGCCAAGCAGTGCCAGTCCGCCGTTCATCAGTACGGCAGAGAGGGTATGCTCAGCGAGCTTTACGGCGTAACGGGCTGGGATTTCAACTTTATGGGTCACAAGCTCCAGGGCGACTGGCAGGCTGTGCTTGGCGTAACCGTGCGTGTGCCTCACCTCTACTGGGTTTCAATGAAGGGCGAGGCAAAGCGTGACTATCCCGCATGTATCGGTCATCAGTCACCGTGGTACAAGGAGTATTCATATATTGAGGATCATTTTGCACGTGTCAACACCGCAATCACACGCGGCAGGCCCGTTGTGCGTGTAGGTGTTATTCACCCGATTGAAAGCTACTGGCTGAAATTCGGTCCGCGCGAGCAGACGAGCGCAATCCGTGAGGAGATGAATGAGCGCTTCCTTCAGCTTGCTGATTGGCTGCTGTACAGCCTTATTGATTACAACTACATCTGCGAGGCTAACCTGCCGTCACAGGCTGACGGTACAAGGGTCGGCTGTATGCAGTACGATACAATAATTGTTCCTGCCTGCCTCACTCTCCGCTCCACTACGCTTGATTTCCTTAAGAATTTCAAGGCAAACGGCGGCAAGGTAATTTTTGCAGGCGGTATTCCCGAATATGTCGATGCCGTTGAAAGCGATGCCGCAAAGACCTTTGCCGATGAATGTGAAACCGTCGGCTGGTCAAAAATCCGCATTATTGATGCGCTTGAGGCAAACCGCGAAATCGACCTGCGTGATGACAGGGGCGAGCGCAGTGACAACCATATGTATCAGCTGCGCCGGGAGGGCGACAACCGCTGGCTGTTCATTGCAACAATCAGACAGGATTCTCACTACTACAATGCTGACGATGATGATTATACTCTGCGCCTCAAGGGCGAATTTGCACCCGAGCTATGGAACACAATTGACGGCAGCATAGCTCCTCTCGCCGCAGAGTACAGGTGGGGCGATACGTTCATAGACCTTTCGCTCTACGCTCAGGACAGCGTGCTGCTCAGGCTCGTTCCCGGCAGGTCAGAGGCTGTTGCCCAGCCCAAAAAGCAGCGCAGGGTTGTAGGCTCGCTTCCCTCAAAGGTTGAGGTTGAGCTTGCCGAGCCGAACGTGCTTCTGCTCGATATGCCCGAGTACCGTCTCAACGGCGGTGCCTGGAGAGCGCAGGAGGAAATTCTGCGAATTTGCGATACTATAAAAGACGAGCTTAAAATGGAAAACGCAATCGCAGGCGGCGCTCAGCCGTGGCTGTTTGATGTTGAAAAGGAAACCGAAACAGTTGAGCTGAGATATACCTTTGTTTCTGATGTTGAGGTTGATTCGGTCAGCTTTGCTCTTGAGGATATTGACAAGAGCACGCTCACTTTTAACGGTAAGCCTGTTGAAATGGTAAGCACAGGCAAATTTGTTGACGATTCAATTGATGTTGTTGCGCTCGGTAAGCTCGAAAAGGGCGAGAACACGGTTGTTCTCACACGCTCTTTCGGCAAGGTTTCAACTCTTGAGGCATGCTATCTGCTCGGTGATTTCGGCGTTGAACTCAAGGGTTCAAGCGCAAAGGTAACCGCTCCCGTAAGAGAGCTTGAGTTCGGCGACTGGACAAGGCAGGGTCTGCCCTTCTACGGCGGCAACGTTACGTATAAGTGTAAGCTGGAGGGTAACGGCGAAGAGCTGAGCGTTATGGCACCTCACTTCACTCAGCCCGTATGTACCGTCAGCGTTGACGGCAAGCGTACAGGCACAATCGCACTCTCTCCCTATACCGCACCTTTGGGCAAGCTGGAAAAGGGCGAGCATACTGTTGAAATCACAGCCTTCGGCAACCGCTACAACACCTTTGCCTCTCTCCACAGTGTGGATTATTCAAACAGCTGGCACGGTCCGGATGCCTGGAGAAAAACAGGCAACTGTTGGTCATATGAATACCAGGTAAAAAAATCGGGCATCACAGTTACACCCGTGCTTGTAAAGTTTGAATAAATACAGATTTTTTCTCAGAAATGTCATCCTGATGTGATAAGATTCTTCGCTACCGCTCAGAATGACAACCAAAAATTTTAATATGAGTGCGGAGAATTGAAAAACGGTTAAATTAACACTTTGTTTATTTGACTCGTTGCTTAATATGTAGTATTATAAAATGTGGTAAAAATAATAGAAAGGATGATAAACATGGCTGAATATATCCTTGCACTCGACCAGGGCACGACCAGCTCAAGAGCGATTGCTTTTGACAAGTGCGGCAGAATTGCCGCAAGCGCCCAGAACGAGTTTGAACAGATTTATCCGCAGGCGGGCTGGGTTGAGCACGACCCGATGGAGATTCTTTACAGCCAGTTTCATTCCATAACCTCCCTTTTTGCAAAGGGTACAGTCAAGCCTGAGGAAATCGCCGCAATCGGTATCACCAACCAGCGCGAAACAACAATCCTCTGGGACAAGACAACAGGCAAGCCGGTTTACAACGCAATTGTCTGGCAGTGCCGACGCACTGCGGATTACTGTGAAAAGCTCAAGGCAGACGGGTTGGACAGCTATATCAAAGAGCATACGGGTCTGCTGATTGATGCTTACTTTTCCGGCACAAAAATTAAATGGATTCTTGACAATGTGCCTGCCGCAAAGCAGCTCGCCGATGAGGGCAAGCTCCTCTTCGGTACGGTTGAAACGTGGCTCATCTGGAACCTTACGGGCGGTAAGGCGCACGTTACGGATTATTCAAACGCATCCCGTACAATGCTTTTCGATGTTGACAGGCTATGCTGGGATGAATATCTTTGCGACAAAATGGGAATACCAATGTCAATTCTTCCCAAGGCCGTGCCGTCAAGCATGAACTACGGTGAGGTTGCCCCCGGTATTCTCGGTCTGGAGGCGCTTGAAGGCACACCTATCTGCGGCGCAATCGGCGACCAGCCTGCCGCACTTTTCGGTCAGGGCTGCTTTAAGCCGGGTCAGGCAAAGAACACCTACGGTACAGGCTGCTTCTTGCTGATGAATACGGGCGAAACACGTGTTGAGTCAAAGAGCAACCTGCTTTCGGGCGTTGCCTGGGGTATAGGTGACAAGGTTGAGTATGCGCTCGAGGGCTCGGCTTTCAATGCAGGCAGCGTTATAAAATGGCTGCGTGACGAGCTTCATATGGTAGATACGGCACGCCGCTGTGATGAGCTTGCCGAAACCGTACCCGATGCAAACGGAATCTATCTTGTGCCTGCGTTTACGGGTCTGGGCGCACCCTATTGGGATATGTATGCAAGAGGCTGTATCGTCGGTCTTACACGCGGCGTCAACAGGGCACATTTCTGCCGCGCCGTGCTTGAGAGCATAACCTACCAGATGACAGACCTGCTCGAAGCTATGACTGCCGATTCGGGAATTGAGCTGAGTGAGCTTCGTGTTGACGGCGGCGCTTCCGTCAGCGATGTTATGATGCAGATTCAGGCTGATATGATCCGCACAACGGTTGACAGACCGAAAACGGTTGAAACAACTGCGCTCGGTGCCGCATATCTGGCAGGTCTTTGTATCGGCTATTGGAAAGATACCGCCGAAATTGAATCCAACCGTGAGGTTGATACCGTATTCACGCCGAAAATGGAAAAGGCAGAGCGTGACAGGCTCTACAAGGGCTGGAAAAAGGCGGTTGAAAGAGCAAAAAACTGGGCTGAGGAAGACTGAGCCCCGATGATAAGATAATATTATTTTTTTAAGGAGTGTATAAAATGGCAAAGGTTGTTCTTGATTGGAAAACTCTGCACGATTTCACAAAGGATGCTTTTATGGGCGTAGGCGTTCCCGAAGAGGACGCAGAAATCGTTGTTGACATTCTACTTGAATCTGACAGACGCGGCATTGAGTCCCACGGCTGTAACCGTTTCAAGCCTGTTTATATCGACAGAATCAATGCAGGTATCCAGCAGCCCGTAACAAACTTTGAAATTCTCAAAGAGACACCTACAACAGCAGTTGTTGACGGTCACCACGGTATGGGTCAGGTTATCGGTCACAAGGCTATGAGCATGGCTATTGCCAAGGCTAAGGAATACGGTATGGGTATGGTTGCTGTTCGTAATTCCTGCCACTACGGTATTGCAGGCTACTACACCACAATGGCAACCAAGGCAGGCTGCATCGGTATGACCGGTACAAACGCACGTCCCTCCGTTGCTCCCACTTTCGGTGTTGAGGGTATGTTCGGTACAAACCCGCTTACAATCGGTATCCCCACAGATGAAGAGTTTGATTTCAATATCGACTGCGCTTCCTCAATTACACAGAACGGTAAGGTTGAATACTACGAGAGAATCGGTGAGGACGTTCACCCCGGTACGATCGTTGACCTTGAGGGTAAACCCGTTGAGGGCGATGCAGGCGTTGCTCTCAAGATGATCCGCGGCGGTACGGCTGCGCTCACAACTCTCGGCGGCATCGGTGAAGAGCTCGGCGGCTACAAGGGCTTCGGCTATGCAATGGTAGTTGAGTTCCTCTCTGCTGTTCTTCAGGATGGCTGGTACGGCAAGGCTCTTGACGGTAAGGACGAAAACGGCAACATCCGTCCCTATCACCTTGGCCATTTCTTTATCGCTATCGATACAAACCACTTCCTCGGCGAAGATGTCTGCCGCAAGAAGGCAGGCGATATCATCCGCGCTGTACGTGCCTCCAGAAAGGCTCCGGGCGCAGAGCGTATCTACACCGCAGGCGAAAAAGAGTGGCTTGTATGGCAGGAGCGTAAGGACAGCGGTGTTCCGATCAACGAGTCTGTCCAGGCTGAGTTCTGCAAGGTCCGTGATGACCTCAAGCTCGATTACAAGTTCCCGTGGGAAGAATAAGAAAGCGATATAAATCCTTGACAGGATTTTCGATATATCTTTGATTCGATATGTTGCTTCGCAACCCGATATGCAAGAAAAAGCTGTTTTAACGATTATTGTTTTATATATTCAATTTACAAAAGGACGAATAAAAAATGGATTATGCAAAAGAATCACTCCGTCTCCACTATGAGTGGAAGGGTAAGGTAGAGGTTACCGCACGTGCAAAGGTTCAGGATAAGGAATCGCTTTCGCTGGCTTACACTCCCGGTGTTGCACAGCCCTGCCTTGAAATTCAGAAGGATATCAACAAGAGCTATGAGCTGACCCGTCGCTGGAACACAGTTGCCGTTATCACAGACGGTACGGCCGTTCTCGGTCTGGGCGATATCGGCCCCGAGGCAGGTATGCCCGTTATGGAGGGCAAGTGCGTGCTCTTCAAGGAATTCGGCGATGTTGACGCAATTCCGCTTTGCATCCGTTCCAAGGATGTTGATGAAATTGTAAGAACAGTCGCTCTGCTCGCAGGCAGCTTCGGCGGTGTAAACCTTGAGGATATAGGTGCTCCCCGTTGCTTCGAGATTGAAAGACGTCTTAAGGAAATCTGCGACATTCCGATCTTCCACGATGACCAGCACGGTACAGCCGTTGTCTGCTCAGCCGCACTTATCAATGCGCTTAAGATTGTAGGCAAAAAGGTTGAGGATGTAACTGTTGTATTCAACGGTGCAGGTGCTGCAGGCATTGCTATTTCAAAGCTCTTCAAGTGGATGGGCGTCAAGAATATCATCATGTGCGACAAGAAAGGTATCATCGCAACAAAGGATGATATTGACGAAGCACGTCACGGTATCCTTGATTATACAAACAACGATAAAATCAGCGGCACACTTGCCGATGCGCTCAAGGGCGCAGACGTTTTTGTCGGTGTTTCCGCTCCCAACCTCGTAACACCCGAAATGGTCAGAACAATGGCAGAAAATCCCGTTGTAATGGCTATGGCAAACCCCACTCCCGAAATTATGCCCGACCTTGCGCGTGAGGCAGGCGCAGCTGTTGTTTGTACCGGCAGAAGCGACTTCCCCAACCAGGTCAACAACGTTCTTGCTTTCCCCGGTATTTTCCGTGGCGCTCTTGATGTACGCGCAAGCGATATCAACGAGGCTATGAAGGTTGCCGCAGCAAAGGCTCTTGCAGACCTTATTTCCGATGAGGAGCTTTCGGCAGACTACATTCTGCCCAAGGCATTTGACCCCAGAGTCAAGGATGCGGTTGCCGCAGCAGTTGCTCAGGCAGCACGTGATTCGGGCGTTGCAAGAATCTGAAAATAAATAAAAGCAAAACAGGCGCAGCAGAAATGGTCTGCCGTGCCTGTTTTTTATTTGAGACAGGAGGATAACAATATGGCGTGGTATGACGAAGCCGTATTTTATCATATTTACCCTTTGGGTATGACGGGTGCGCCGAAGCAAAATCCGTACGGCGAGCCTGTGCACAGATTGCGCACGCTGTTACCGTGGATTTCTCATATTAAAGAAATCGGCTGCAACGCAATTTATATTGGTCCGCTTTTTGAGTCTGTCGGTCACGGCTATGAAACAACGGATTATAAAAAGCTGGACAGCCGACTCGGCACAAACGAAGACCTGACGGAATTTGTCAGCGAATGTCACGGGCAGGGAATCAGAGTTATTCTTGACGGCGTGTTTAATCATACGGGCAGAGATTTTTTTGCTTTTCGTGACCTGAAGGAGAAAAGAGAAAATTCACCGTACAGGGATTGGTACTGCAACGTGAATTTCGGCGGCAACAATTCGTATAACGACGGCTTTTCTTACGAAAACTGGGGCGGATACGATCTGCTTGCAAAGCTCAACCAGAAAAATCCTGCCGTAAAGGATTATATCTGTGATGTAATCCGCTTTTGGGTGAAGGAGTTTGATGTTGACGGTATCCGTCTTGATGCGGCGGATGTTATGGACTTCGATTATATGAAAGCACTGCGTCAGACAGCCAATGAGGTGAAAGCGGATTTCTGGCTTATGGGTGAGGTCATTCACGGCGATTACTCACGCTGGGCAAATGACGGCACGCTCCACTCCGTCACAAACTATATGCTCCACAAGGCGCTTTACTCGGCACATAATGACCGCAACTATTTTGAGATTGCCCACACAATCAAGTACGTCAGCGATATGACGAGGAACAGACTCAGCCTCTATACCTTTGTTGATAATCACGATGTGGAGCGCATTTATACAAAGCTGAACAATAAAGCAAATTTTGTGCCCGTTCACATAATGCTCTACACTTTGCCGGGTGTTCCGTCAATCTATTACGGCTCGGAATTCGGCATTGAGGGAAGAAAGGAACGCGGCAGTGATGATTCGCTCCGACCTGCACTTGATTTTGAAGATTATAAAGATTCGGCAAAAACTAATCCCTGCACCTGCCTTATCAGTGCACTCGGCAGAATCAGACAGAGCACGCCTGCGCTTTGCCGCGGCGATTACCGTGAGCTGCTTTTGCAGAACACTCATTTCGCCTATGAGAGAACTCTCGACGGCAAGAGCGTTATCATTACGGTGAACAATGCGGAAAACGATGCGGCGATGAATGTTCCCTGTGCCAATGCAGGTGAATATGTCGGTGCGCTGACAGGCGAAAAGGTGAGTGCTGACGGCGGATATATCAGAATCAATGTGCCTGCCAACAGCGGTGAAATATGGATTGCCTCAGGCAAAACCGCTGAACCGATAAAGCCTGTGGAAATAAAGAAGATTCCTCAGCCGCCAAAGGCTGAAGAGCCTCCGAAGCCCGTACCGACAGAACCGGTTGCCGTTGACCTGAACAAGCCCTATGAGGAAATGAGCGTAGAGGAGCTTCAGGCGGCAATTCTTGAAAAAATGAGAAAGAACGGACCTGTTACCGAATATATGCTCGGCACGGTAAGGGAGAACACACACCACGGTTCTCTGGTTAACTGGGTAAAAAGCTTCAGATAAAAACAGGCAGAAAAAGAGCCACCCTATGACAAAAAAACATAGGGTGGCCTTACTGTTCTGGTTATTTATCTTCGCCGCCGAACTTTTCGTTGTAGGCGTTGATAGCCTGCTCGATAACCTGCATTGCTTCGCGCTCGTCCATAACCTCATCAACGGCGGTGTCCTTCTTCTCAAGCGCTTTGTACACTGTGAAAAAGTGGGACATTTCGTCGTAAATATGGCGGGGCAGGCTGAAAATGCTGCGGTAGCCGTTGTAGTTCGGATCGGAGAAAGGTACGGCGATTATCTTTTCGTCGGCTCTGCCGTTGTCAAGCATTTTGATAACGCCTATCGGGTAGCAGCGCACAAGAGTCATCGGGTGAATCGGCTCTGCACTGATAACAACAACGTCAAGCGGATCAAAATCGTCCGCATAGGTGCGGGGAATGAAGCCGTAGTTTGCAGGGTAGTGAGTGGAGGTGTAGAGGATTCGGTCAAGCATAAGCATACCCGTTTCCTTGTCCAGCTCGTACTTGTTTTTGCTGCCCTGCGGAATTTCGATTACGGCGACAAAGTCAGTCGGCGTAATGCGCTTCGGGTCAATATCGTGGAGAATGTTAGGTGCCATTAGTAACGAACCTTTCAGGTTTGATCATTCAGCGACAGTTGTGAGAGTTGCGGGGTCAGTCCAGTCAAACTCGTAAACGTCAGAACCGTTTACAACAAAGTGAAGGTTTGTTTCACCAACGGAAGCAAGGTTGCCAACGCCTGTAACGGCAACGTCAACCTCGATGTTGCGGTTGAACTCAACCTTGATAACATTGTTTGTTGTTCTGTCAATTTCCATATAGATTGTGCAGCCTGTGTACTTTGCTGTGTAGTTGCCGTCGTATGTGATATAGTCCTTGAGCTTAGCCATTTCGCCTGCAATCTTTGCTCTGTCGGGGATGTTGTAGATTGAGCCGAAGAGACCTGCACCAGCCTGAGGATCGGTCTCGTCCTTGAGGGTGATAGTGATCTTACGAACGTCCTCATCAAGCTCGATGTACTCTGTTGTGTAGGCTGTGTCTGCCTCTGCCTTTGCAGCTTCTTCTGCATAGCGGCTGTGAGCCTCTGCGTTGACAGCGATTTCAAGAACGTCTGCTGCTGTAAGAGCAAGAGCGCCGCCGTTCTTTATCGGGATGATGTCGGCAAGTGATTCGCCGTATTCAACCTCTGCACCGAGGTCAGCATTGAAGCCGTCTTTCATGAGCTTAACGATTGTGGGAAGAGCTGCTGCAAGAGCGGAATTCTCGCACTCGAAGCCCTTGGGATCGTAGTTGCTGTGGTATGTGAGCTTAGCCTTGCCGTTTTCAATATTAGCCATAAGTGAGTTGAAGTAAGCGATAGCCTCTGCAGGCTCGGTTACAAGGGGAGTAGCGCTTGCGATTGTGGTGGGCTCGGTTGTTTCTTCTTCGTTGCCGCCGCCGAATGCTGAGCAGGATGCAACGCCGAGGAAAACAGCGGCTGTAAGAAGGATAGCGATAATTTTAATAGATGTTGATTTCATAACAGTGAAAATCTCCTTTCGGTTTGTAACACTTTGTGGAATTATACCATATATTTATTGAAAATAAAAGAGATTTTGAAAAAATTGTTGGAAATTTAATATCTTATCTTTTTTGTTCCTATTTTCTCGCAGGAAATTGATTTTACACCGCAGTTGAGCTATAATAAAAAAACCGAAAGTTAAGTGTACATTTTAAGGAGACAGCTTTATGAAAATACTCAAAGCCGTGCCGGGCATATTGCTCTCGGCAGCCGTTGCGGCTCTTGCCTGTTGGCTGGAGAGCCTGCTGCCCGTTCATCTTATCGGCTCTGCCGTAATTGCAATGTTTATAGGTATGATTATAAATTCACTCCTGCGCAAAACCGATGTTTTTGCCTCGGGTCTGAAATTCACCTCTAAAAAAATTCTCAAGTTTGCAATAATTCTGCTCGGTCTTTCGCTCAATATCGCTACGATTCTTCACGTAGGCAGGTTGTCGCTGACCGTTATGGTTTTCACGCTCCTTACCTGCTTTGGCGGCGGATATTTTATCGGCAGAGCGCTGGGACTTAACTGGAAGCTCTCCAACCTTATTTCCGCTGGTACGGGTATCTGCGGCGGCTCGGCGATTGCCGCAATATCCTCTACGATTGATGCGGATGATAACGATGTTGCCTATGCTATGTCGGCAACCTTTCTGTTTGATATGGCAATGATAATCCTGTTTCCGATTATGGGCAGAGCGCTCGGAATGAGCGATGAGGCTTTCGGAATCTGGGCAGGCACAGCCGTAAACGATACCTCCTCCGTTGTTGCAACGGGCTACGCTTTTTCTGAGGGCGCAGGCGATTTTGCAACAATGGTAAAGCTCACGCGCACGCTTGCAATCATCCCGACGGTTATCGTTTTTGCC
This sequence comes from Acutalibacteraceae bacterium, assembly GCA_045544055.1. Taxonomy (GTDB): domain Bacteria; phylum Bacillota; class Clostridia; order Oscillospirales; family Acutalibacteraceae; genus UBA8612. Next base: position 129,758 of record JAZPYF010000025.1, read on the forward strand.
TTTGTTCAGCTCCGCCTCAAGCGCAAGGAGGCACTCGCAAGCAGCGCTGACGGCAACGGAGTGAAAATGAATTTCAACCTTAAAAAGATTTTTCCGTGGTTTATCCTCGGCTTTCTTGCAATGTCTGTTGTCGCAAGCGTTTTCCCGATTCCCGCACAGGTGGTTTCGGGCACAAAGAGCGTGAGCAAGTTCCTTATGGTCTGTGCGCTGGCGGCAATCGGTCTGAATACTTCGTTCTCAAGCATGAAAAAGTCCGGCATACGCCCGATGATCCACGGCTTTATTATCTCTGCGCTGGTCGTTGTTGTGGCGTTGGTTGTTGAGATTTGTATGGGTATAGTATGATTTTTTCGGCAATATGCAAAAAAAATCTTTTCTTTTTTGTAAAAAAGACAGAATTTTCAAAATTCGCTTTGAAAAGAAAAAAATAAGTGTTAATATATATCCGATTAATTATTTTCCTAAGGAGGATAACGATGAAAAAATTTATTGCAATTCTTCTCTCAATCGCAATGCTTGTACCGATGGTACTCGTACCTTCGTTTGCAAACGGTGCGGAAAACAAGCCCATCGTCAGAACGGCAGACTCTCTTGAGAGCGCTTTCGCTGAGGGTACAAACAGCCTTGTTGTTTTTGTAACAGGTATCGGCCAGAGCTATTCCTACCTCTTCGACCAGAGCTATGTTGACCAGTACGGCGACAAGCTTCAGGATTTTGAGGTTTATGCTCCCCTTATCGCTGAGGGCAAGTATCAGTCAAGATGGAACCTCTTCAACAGCTTTGATGAGGCTTTCTCAGACACAGGCACGATTCTCAATCTTGTCACAGTTGTTCTTGAGCTTCTTGCTTCTTCCGTTCTCAGAACAAACATTATCGTTAAGCCGCAGGTTGAGTCTATCATCAGATCTCTCTTTAAGTTCAACCTCGTTGGTGAAAACGGCAAGGGCGATCCCAGAGTAGTTACTCCCAGATACCCCATTCCCGTATCCGAGTTCCCCTATGCTACATTTGAGGACGGCAGATATGAGAGCGAGGCTAAGAACCGCTTCTATTCCTCAATTCCTTGCGAGAGCATTGCAAGAGAAAAGTTCGGTGAGAACTTTGAGGACTATCTGTACGTATTCAACTACAATGCATTCTCCTACACATCAAAGAATGTTGAAGCAATGCACGATTTTGTTGAGACAATCCTTAAGAACAACAAGGTAGGCGCAAAGGACATCGTTCTTGTTCCCATGAGCATGGGCGCTTCCGTTGTTACAGCTTATATGGATGCATATCCCACAGTTGCACAGAACCACATCAGACGTGTTGTAAGTATCGTTGGTGCATGGGATGGCAGTGACGTTGTTGCAGACCTCCTCACCCAGAACTATGCAGACAATTCTGCTGACCTTTTCTACAACGGCATCATCGGCAACCTTGTCGGTGAGCCCTGGGGCTACGCAATCAACCTTGCGCTCCGCCTCTTCCCCAAGCACATTCTCAGAGGTTTTGTTGATATGGCTCTCGGCGCAATCGCAACAGAGCTCTTCTGCGCAACTCCCTCTCTCTGCAACCTTATCCCGATTGACAGATATGACGAGATCAAGGGTCTTATCAAATCTGACGTTGTCAGAAAAGAAGCTGACGATTTCCAGGCTGCAAAGAAAAAGCTCAACCAGACAATGACAAACCTTGAGAAGGAAGGTGTTACATTCTCCTTCATCTCCGGTTACGGTCTGCCCTTCGGCGCTATCACAAGCGATTACACAGCTTTCGGCTTCATGAAGAGCGCTGCTACCACAAACTCCGACGAAATTATCAATATCGATTCCACAGCTCCCGGCACATCCTATGTACCTGCAGGCACAATGTTCAAGGATACTGAGGGCAGAGAGCTTTCACCCGATATGGAAATTGATATTTCCACAACAATCCGTAAGGATTCCTCATGGTTCTTCTATCAGCAGAAGCACGAGCTTGAGTACAACAACGTTGCTATCGCACTTGCACTTGAGCTTGCAACAGGTAATGTCAAAACTGTTGCCGACTGTGACGATCCTGAAGAGGATGAATACTACTTCCCGCAGTTCAACGGCGCAAGAAACACAAGAAATTACATCAGATACAACCTCCCCGACCTTGAAAGATACTGCAAGGAGAACAGCTACACTCTCACAGCAGCACAGCAGAAGGTTCTCGACGATGCAGATGCTATGATGGCTAACCCCATCTGCAACCCCAGAGCTGACGATCCGTACCTTGTTGCAGTAGAGGATATGATGGTAGAAATCGGTGTATATGACGCTCCTGCAGAGCCTTCAACAGGCGATAAGATTCTCGGCGGCATTCTCAAGGGCGCAAACGCTATTACAGATGCACTTGTCGGCTCAAGAGGCTACCTTGATGTTATCTTCGGTTAATCCGAAATAAATAACCCGAATTCAGGAATCAGTGATTTTTCTCAGCAGAGAATCTTCACTGATTCTTTTTTGATTCTGAGCGGCGAGCGAAGAATCTTAATAAAGATCCTTCACGTTCGTTCGAGATGACATTGTTTCGGAAAACATCTATTATCTATTCTCTTTTTTCAATCCTCCGTCACGGCTTACGCCGTGCCACCTCCTTTGAAAAGGAGGTATATTTTAATCGCATTTAATAATATCTATTATCTATATCGTTATTCTCTATTCTCTGTTTGCAGATCCTTCACATTCGTTCAGGATGACATTGTTGTTTGATAGCGGGCGATTCGTGAATCGCCCCTACTTTCTGCACAAAAAAACCGCCCCCGTAACGGAGGCGGAAAAACCGAGGTTTTTTTGATAGAAAGAGGTTATAAAAAATAAGTAAAACGTCGGGGAAAATTATGAAATAATGGTGTGAAGTCCTTTGTCCTTCTCACATTGTTCGCAGTATACAACCCAGCTTTCGTCAACCTGTGAATCGTGCTTTGTTTTGATTTCGGTGCCGCAGCTGTCACAGTGAAGAGTTTTGGTCGAACAGCCTGTGCAAAGGAGAAGCATACATACGGTGAGAAGGGCGATGATTTTCTTTATCATTGGTTGATCCTCAATTCTTTCGCTTATGCTTTCTTTCTGAGAAGTCCGATTGCACCGACAATCAGAGCTACGGGCACCAGCAGGGAGAAGCCGCCTGCAAGGAAGAGCAGAAGTGCGAGCAGGGGGCAGGAAATGCAGAGCAAAACGGTTGCGACAACCTTTGTTGCGCCCCAGCCGACCTTGACAGCCAACGTGATAGCCTTGATAATGAGAACGATTGCCAGAATAGTGAAAATTATTTCAAGCATTTATATAGTCACTCCTTCATTTTTAATTTTATTTTTCGTTTTCGGTTTGTGTGATAAAAGGTGCTGGATTTATAATTTCTTTTATATCCTTTTTTTGTCTGATACTAGCTTCAATTCCGATTCGGTGTGCGTAGTCGGAATTGATTGCGATTTTTTCCGATAACCTTATGGCTGAAATTCTCTGCAGCGGTGTCAAGGTTGACCACTCCTTTTGTGTTCCTTCCTTTGACTATATGCTACCTCATTTTTGCCGTAAAGTAAATATCAACAAATGTAAAAAAGCTGCAGCGAATTTTGCACTTTGTGTAAAAATAAAAGCGGAAAAAACTTCTCCGCTGAAATGGTTTATGAATTTTTAATTTCGTCGTATTTTTTACGGTCAATTCTTCCGTCAGCCAGCATTTTTTCAACCCAGAGCTGCAGGGTTTCCACCGTAATTGAAATATGCTCAAGCTCGTTCTGTATAAAAACAAAATCCTTTATTTCATCGCTGCTGATTGCGCCGTCTGCAGTAATATCAATCAGCCTTTCCTGACGGTTTTTGAGCGAGTTGAGTGATGAAAGCATCTCAAGCACGATCTGTGCCAGGTTTTTGATTTTGATTTCGGGAACATATTCCTGACCGATGGGACATTCGTTGGAGCAGTAGTGGTTGCAGAGTGTGGGATCACCGTAAATTCTGGATAGAAGCAAAACCTCCTCCGGTGTTATCGGGTATTTACGGGTTTCAACTCGTTCCAGGCGCGATGGCTGAAGATCAGTGTTATATTTTTCCGCAAGGTCACAGGCCTCTTCGCGTGAAAGCCCGAGAGCATCTCGTTTTTGCTGGTAAACTGTGGTTGCTTTATTTTTCTTTGCCATGTTGTGCGCCCCCGTTAATTTAGATATATAAATACTATACCATACCGTACGTCTTTTTTCAACAAAGCAGAACAAAAAACACAGCGTATTATTGTTATTAGCTGCAGTATGTGGTATATAATTATAGAGAATAACGAATAGATAATAGATATTATTAAATGCGAGTAAAATATACCTCCTTTATAAAGGAGGTGGCACGGCGTAAGCCGTGACGGAGGATTGTAAAAAGGAAAAGTGTTTTTCACCGTAGGGGCGATTCACGAATCGCCCAAAAAAATATCATACCAATTTTTATATGCGGATAAATCCGCAGTTACTTTTGTCATTCGTTACAAAAGTAACCAAAAAAACTTTTAAGGTTATAAGCACTCCGCAACGGCTGACGAGAGTTAATCCGCTCGGCTGACGAAACGCAAATGTGCGTTCCGTCACCGTTACGGCGGCAAAAATCAATCTGACCTTTTATGTCTGTTCTGCCAGCCTACGGTTCCCTCGCTCGGCAAAATGAACAACGCTCAAGCTCGTCAGCCTGCTCTGTTCAAGCTACCGACATATGTGTCTTTATGCAAAAAATGTCATCCTGAACGAATGTGAAGGATCTACAGAAACAGAGAATAACGAATAGATAATAGATATTATTAAATGCGAGTAAAATATACCTCCTTTATAAAGGAGGTGGCACGGCGTAAGCCGTGACGGAGGATTGAAAAAAGAGAATAGATAATAGGCGTTTTACTGTAGGGGCGATTCACGAATCGTACGCAGGAAATAAAAACAGACAATCTTTAAGGATGTGGAAATATGGAGAAAAAATTTTTTGATTATGTAATTCACGGCGGTGACTACAACCCCGACCAGTGGATAAAAACGCCCGAAATCTGGGACGAGGATATGCGCCTTATGAAGCTTGCCAATGTCAACAGCGCAACTATCAGCATTTTTTCCTGGTCGCTGATTGAGCCTGAGGAGGGCGTATACAATTTTGAATGGCTCGATACTATCATGGATAAGCTCCACGCAAACGGAATTGATGTCATCCTCGCTACTCCCTCGGGTGCAAGACCGCCGTGGCTTGCACAGAAATATCCCGAGGTTCTCCGTGTGGAGGAGAGCGGAATCCGCAACGAGTTTGGCGTGCGCCACAACCATTGTCTGACATCGCCCGTTTACCGTGAAAAGGTGCGTGAAATAAACCGCAAGCTCGCTGAAAGATACGGCAAGCACCCTGCACTTAAAATGTGGCACATCTCAAACGAGTACTGCGGCGAATGTCATTGTGAGCTTTGCCAGCAGGCGTTCAGAGACTGGCTGAAGGTGTATTACGATAACGATATTGAAAAGCTCAACGACAAGTGGTGGAACGGCTTCTGGAGCCACAGGGTTACCGATTGGAGCCAGATAAATTCTCCGAAATTCAGGGGCGAAAACCACGTTTCGGCAATGAAGCTGTGCTGGAACAGGTTCGTTTCGGACAGCCACATTTCTTTCTACGAAAACGAGATTGCTCCGCTTCGTGAAATCACACCCGATATTCCGATTACAACCAACTTTATGAATATGTATGACGGAATCGACTACCAGAAATTTGCTTCGCACCTTGATCTGGTTTCGTGGGATAACTATCCTGCGTGGGATAAGGGCGGGAATGAGGCGGTTGCCGTCAGAACGGCGTTTGCGCACGATGCTTTCCGCTCCATGAAGGACGGACAGCCTTTCTTTATGATGGAAAGCACACCCTCGCTTGTCAACTGGCACGATGTGAATAAGCTCCCCAAACCCGGCATGCAGGAGCTTTCTTCAATACAGTCTGTTGCCCACGGTGCGGACAGCGTGCAGTACTTCCAGTGGCGCAAGAGCAGAGGCGGTCACGAAAAATATCACGGTGCTGTTGTTGACCACTGCGGCCACGAAAATACAAGAGTTTTCCGCGATGTTTCACGCCTTGGCGCCGTTCTCAAAAAGCTGAGCAGTGTTGTCGGCGGTTACAGTAATGCTAAGGTTGCCGTTATTTATGACTGGGAAAATTCCTGGGCGGTCAAGCATTTCTGCGGATTCAACAACCTCAGGCGTGACTATGTCGAAGAATGTGTAAAATGGTATAAGCCGTTTTACGATAAGGGAATTGCCGTTGACATAATCCCGATGGACGGCGATTTTACAAAGTATGATCTTGTTATTGCACCGTTCCTTTATATGCTCAAGGACGGCACGGTTGAACGCATCGAAAGCTATGTGAACGGCGGCGGTAATTTTGTTGCAACCTACCTCTCCGGTCTTGTTGATTCGGATGATATGTGCTACCTCGGCGGCTTCCCTGCAGGCAACCTCAAGGAGGTTTTCGGAATCTGGAATGAGGAAACAGATTCTCTGCCCGAGGGTATGAAAAACACAGTCAGCTTCGGCGGTAAGGAATACGATGCGGTTCACGTCTGCGATATAATCCATTCGACAGGCGCAAGCGTGCTTGGTGAATACGGTGCTGATTTCTATGCAGGCAATCCTGCCGTAACCGAAAACAGCTTCGGCAAGGGTACGGCTTATTATGTCGCTTTCAGAAATGATGATTGTTTTGCGGATGATTTCTGTGCAGGTCTGATTGAGAAAATCGGCATTGAGCCCGATGCGGCAATTGAAATTCCCGACGGAGTCACCCTGAGAAAAAGAGGCGATACTGTTTTCGTAATGAACTTCTCCGATTCAGCGGCAGAAATTGTGCTCGACAGAGAGTATGAAAACACAGTCAGCGGCGAAAAAATCAGCGGCAGCGTTACACTGCCCGTCTGCGGCTACCTTGTGCTCAGATAAATTTTGTTGACTTAAGTCGTTTTTTGCAATATAATTGTTTTAAGGCATTAAAATGCCTGCACCTCAAATAAAGAAAGGACGGATTTTCCATGGGCAAGTTCGTAGTTAAAGCAACAGCAACAGGCTTCAAGTTCGACCTTAAAGCAACAAACGGTCAGGTTATCGCAACATCAGAGGTTTATACAACAATGGCAGCCTGCCTCAAGGGTATTGAGAGCGTAAAGACTAACTGTGTCGGCGATGTTGAGGATCAGACAGTTGAGGGCTTCGCAACAGTAAAGCACCCCAAGTTCGAGATGTATACCGACAAGGCTGGCGAATTCCGTTTCCGCCTCAAGGCAAAGAACGGCGAGGTTATTGCTGTTTCTGAGGGCTATAAGACAAAGCCGAACTGTGAAAACGGCATCAACAGCGTTAAGAAGAACGCTCCCGATGCTGAGGTTGAGCAGGCTGAATAAAACATAATTTTACTTTTCAAAGGAAGTCTTGTTTGGGCAAGGCTTCCTTTTTTGTTGTCGGTAAAGTCACCGAGAACACGCATAACAATGTCGGTGCAAAAATAGAATCAGCGGTTATCCTTACGGGATAATCGCTGATTCTTTATAAGCTGTTATTTATGGTATTTTCCGCCGCTCTCAATCTGGAATGCGCGGTAAATCTGTTCAAGTAGCATAACTCTTGCAAGCTGGTGGGGGAAGGTCATCTCGGACATTGACAGGCGGACCCTGCACCGTTTTTTTATGCTTTCGCTGAGTCCGAATGAGCTGCCGATTATAAAAGCAACGTTGGAGCCGCCCTCGACGGCACTCGAGCTTAAAAGGCTGCTGAATTTCGGCGAGGAGTACTGCTTGCCCTCAATACACATTGCAAAGCAGGCGGCGCCCTTCGGGATTTTTGCGCTGATTTGCTTTGCCTCTTCCTCAAGGGCGGCATCAATCTGAGCCTGCGACGGCTCATCAGGCAGGCGTACGGGGGCGAGCTCAACAATATCGAGCTTGCAGAAAGCGCCAAGCCGTTTTGCATATTCCGCACACGCTGCGCGCAGATAATCCTCTTTGAGTTTTCCAAGACAAATAACAGTTATGTTCATCTTAAAACACCATCATTTTCGGAGCGCCTGTGCCGGCAACCCGAAGAATATAGTCGCTGCCCTCCTCCATACCTCGTGCGCTGAGTGCGCTGTATGTGCTCTGGTATGCAAGCTCCGGCAGGTTGTTTTCTTTGCTCAGGTGGCCGAGAATCAGCCTTGTTGTGCCGCTCTCAATAAGGTCAGCGGCGGTAGCGGCACAGACATCGTTTGACAGGTGACCTCTGTCGGAAAGTATGCGTCGCTTGAGTGAGTAAGTGTAGTTGGGGTTGTTCTGCAGCATTCTTACATCGTGGTTGGATTCGAGCATTACAAGCTGACAGCAGGTGATGTTGTTGAGCACCTCGTCTGTGACCGTGCCGATGTCGGTTGCAACCGCAATTCTGTTACCGTCTGCCGTTTCTACCGTAAAGCCGAGACTCTCACGGCTGTCGTGCGGAGTGTGAAACGGACGTACAAACATACCGTTTACCTCTATACCCTCAGCAGGAATAACGTCTGCGGGGAATTTGCCGCTGAGCGTGCCGTTTGCGGCGAGTGCCTCAAGCGTGCCTGCACTTGAATATACGGGAATATTGTGCTTTGAGGCAAGCACACGTATGCCTTGTATGTGGTCGGTATGCTCGTGGGTAACAAAAATTGCGCCGACGCTGCCAATGTCAACGCCGATGCAATCTAAGGTTTCGGCGGTCCGCTTGGCAGACACGCCGACATCTATTAGGATTCCGCCCTCCGGCTGACCGACAAAGCTGCAGTTGCCGCTGCTGGAGGAAAAAAGTGAGCAAAATCTTGCCATAATTAACCTGCGCTTTCGGCTGCGTTTTCGTCGGGGTCGGGAAATTCGACACGCTCGATATCCGCACCGAGGTTGCGGAATTTTTCAACGAATCTTTCGTAGCCTCTGTCTATGTGGGAGAGATTTTCAATTTCGGAGCGACCCTCAGCCGCAAAAGCCGCAATCAGCATTGCCGCGCCTGCACGCAGGTCGTCTGCACCGACGGGAGCGCCGTGGAGCTTTTCTACGCCCTGTACGATGGCAACCTTACCCTCTACGCTGATGCTTGCGCCCATTCTGAGCAACTGGTCAACATAGCGGAAGCGGTTGTCCCATACGCTTTCGGAAACAATGCTCGTACCGTCTGCAAGTGCGAGGAGCACTGTCATCTGGGGCTGCATATCTGTGGGGAAGCCGGGGTGGGGCATTGTTTTGACGTTGCACTTGAGCGGTCTGCCCGAGCAGCTTACGCGCACAGCCTCGTCATATTCTTCTACGTCAATGCCGCAGTCGATGAGCTTCTTTGTGATTGATTCAAGGTGCTTGGGAATAACGTTTTTGATAATAACATCGCCTTTTGTTGCGGCGGCGGCAACCATATATGTGCCTGCCTCAATCTGGTCGGGGATGATGGAATAGGTGCAGCCGTGAAGCTTGTCCACACCGTAGATTTTGATTGTGTCCGTACCTGCTCCGCGGATGTCGGCACCCATGGAGTTGAGGAAGTTTGCAAGGTCAACAATATGCGGCTCACGTGCGGCATTTTCGATAATTGTTTTGCCCTTTGCCTTTACGGCGGCGAGCATTACGTTTACGGTTGCGCCGACGGAAACGGTATCCATATAAACTACCGAGCCGACAAGGCTGTCAGCCTGAGCGTTGACCATTGCGTTGTCAATAGAGACCTCTGCGCCGAGAAGTTCAAAGCCTCTGAGATGAAGGTCAATCGGGCGTACACCGAACCAGCAGCCGCCGGGCATTGAAACCTTGGCTCTGCCGAATCTGCCCAGAAGGGCACCGAGCATATAGTAGGAAGCACGCAGGTGCTTCGTATGCTCATTGGGTACGATATATGAGGTGACTCCTCTTGTGTCAATCTCGTAGGTTGAGCGGTTGATCATTTTGACCGTAGCTCCCAGCTGAGAGAGGATTTTGAACATTATTGTAACGTCGCTGATGTCGGGAATATTTTCGATTCTGCAAACGTCCTGTGCGAGCAGGGTTGCAGGGAGAATGGCAACAACTGCATTTTTGGCGCCGCTTATCTCAACACTGCCTTTGAGCGGAGTGCCGCCGTTGATGACAATTTTTTCCATCTTCCTTGTTGTCGCTCCCTTCGTAGAAATAGTAGTAAAAACGTTGTATACAAGACCCTTTCGGGCAGAAAAAAGCATAATTACACATTTAACTTCCAGATTATATCACGCCTGCGGTAATTTGTAAAGATTGATAGCAATGAAAATAGGTAACAATTTGTGAAATTTGTAGTATTATACAAAAACTGAACCTGCTTTTTTACGAAAAATTACGCCGTAATGCAAATTACCTATTTATTATTTCATTTTTCTGTGTTATAATACTTTGAAATATTTTTTATAATATTATTTATGGAATGGTATGGTGATAAATTGTGAAAGAAGTTATGAGAATTTTTGTCGAGAAGCGTGACGGCTTTGACGTTGAGGCAAAGGGTATCCTTTCCGATATCCGCTCAACTCTCGGTATCAGCTCACTTGAGAAGGTGCGCCTTATCAACCGCTACGATGTTCAGGGTCTTACACCCGAGCAGTTTGAGCGTGCATGTACAGCTGTACTTTCCGAGCCCAATGCAGATACGATCTGCTCCGAAATTACCGTTCCCGAGGGCTGCCGCTTCCTTGCAAGCGAGTATCTCCCCGGTCAGTACGACCAGCGTGCAGACTCTGCGGCTCAGTGTATCGCTCTGCTCACCTGTGAGGAGCAGCCTGCAGTTGCAAGCGCAAAGGTCTATATTTTCGAGGGCAACCTCTCCGACAGTGAGTATGACACAATCAAGTCCTACTTAATCAACCCTGTTGAGTCCCGTGAGGCTTCAATGGACAAGCCTGAGGATCTCAATATCGTAGCTGATATCCCTGCCGATATTCAGCGTGTCACAGGCTTTATTGATTGGAGCGACGATCAGGTTGCCGCTTACCACAAGGAAACAGGCTTTGCAATGACCGTTGCTGACCTGTGCTTCTGCCGTGACTATTTCAAAAACGAAGAAAAGCGTGACCCCAGCATTACAGAGCTGAAGGTTATTGACACATACTGGTCTGACCACTGCCGCCACACAACCTTCCTCACTCAGCTTGAAAGCGTCGAGTTTGAGGACGGAAAAATGGCAAAGGTTATCGAGGCCGCATGGCAGGAGTACCTCAAGGTGCGTGAGGATGTCTATGCAGGCCGCACACCCAAGAATATAACCCTTATGGATATGGGTACAATCGGTACAAAGGTACTCAAAAAGGCAGGCGAGGTCAACGACCTTGACGAGAGTGAAGAAATCCACGCCTGCTCAATCGAGGTTACCGTTGATGTTGACGGTAAGGACGAGCAGTGGCTCGTTCAGTTCAAGAACGAAACTCACAATCACCCCACAGAGATTGAGCCCTTCGGCGGTGCTGCAACCTGCCTCGGCGGTGCAATCCGTGACCCGCTCTCGGGCAGAGCCTATGTCTATCAGGCTATGAGAGTTACCGGCAGCGGTGACCCCACGGCAGCTTTTGAAGATACACTTGCAGGTAAGCTCCCCCAGCGTAAAATCACGCTCGGCGCAGCTCAGGGCTATTCATCCTACGGCAACCAGATCGGTCTTGCAACAGGTCAGGTTGTAGAGCTTTATGACGAGGGCTACAAGGCAAAGAGAATGGAAATCGGCGCAGTTGTCGGTGCATCTCCCAAGGAGAATGTACGCCGCGAGGTTCCTGCTCCCGGTGACTGCATTGTTCTCCTCGGCGGCCGTACAGGCCGGGACGGCTGCGGCGGCGCAACAGGGTCCTCCAAGGCACACAACACCCAGTCAATCGAGACCTGCGGTGCAGAGGTACAGAAGGGTAATCCCCCCACAGAGCGTAAGCTCCAGCGCCTTTTCCGCAACCCCGAAGCAGCAAAGCTCATCCGCCGCTGTAACGACTTTGGCGCAGGCGGGGTCTGCGTTGCTATCGGTGAGCTTGCAGACGGTCTTAAGATCGAGCTTGACAAGGTCACAAAGAAGTATGACGGTCTTGACGGTACAGAGCTTGCAATCTCCGAATCACAGGAGAGAATGGCTGTTGTACTCGCCGCAGAGGATGTTGAAAAGTTTGTTGAGCTTGCAGGCACCGAAAACCTTGAGGCAACGGTTGTTGCTACCGTAACCGAAGAGGCAAGGCTCGTTATGCACTGGAGAGGTGACAATATCGTCAACCTCAGCCGCGCATTCCTCAACACAAACGGCGTTACCCAGAAGGCAAGTGCCGTTATCACTTCACCTGATGCTGATAAGAATTACAGAGAGCTTGTTCCCTGTGTTCTTTCTGATAAAGAGGGCGCAGAGGCTCTCAAGGCAAACCTTGCAAGGCTTGAGGTTTGTTCACAGATCGGTCTTTCCGAGCGCTTCGATGCTTCTATCGGTGCGGCAACAGTCAATATGCCCTTCGCAGGCAAGACTCAGCTCACGCCCGAAGAGGCTATGACCGCAAAGGTACCCGTGCCCGGCGGAAAGACAGATGCCGCAACCGCAATGAGCTACGGCTTCATTCCTGCTCTCAGCCGCTGGAGTCCGTTCCATGCTGCTGCCTATGCGGTAACAGAGTCGCTTGCAAAGCTCGCCGTAACAGGTGCAGATCCTTTCAAGGCAAGGCTCACATTCCAGGAATATTTCGAGCGTCTTAACGCTGTTCCCGAGCGTTGGGGCAAGCCCGCAGCCGCACTTCTCGGTGCGCTCACCGCTCAGCTCAGATACCGCACCCCCTCAATCGGCGGTAAGGACAGTATGTCAGGCTCCTTCAACGACCTTGATGTACCGCCCACGCTCGTTTCATTTGCAGTTTCAATGACAAAGGCAAGCAAGGTTGCATCCGCCGCATTCAAGAATGCAGGCAGTAAGGTTTACCTTGCAGAGCTTCCCGTTGATGCAGATACACTTCTTCCCGATTGGGATAAGGCAAAGGCTCTTATTGCAGATGTTTACAGCGCAGTAAGCGAGGGCAGAATCCTCAGCGCAAGCGTTGTCAAAGAGGGCGGCGCAGCAGCCTGCGTATGTAAGATGGCATTCGGCAATATGTTCGGCTTCGATTTTGCTCAGGATGTTACAAAGCGTGAGATGTACGCTCCTCTCGTCGGTTCGTTCGTAATCGAGTGTGAGGGTGATGCTCCCGTAGCAGCAAAGCTCCTCGGTACAGTTACTGACAGCGGCGAGTTTGTAATCGGCGGCGAAAAGGTTGCAACCGCTGAGCTTGTCAAGGCATGGAGCGCAAAGCTCGAGGGTGTATTCCCGACAGATGCAGCCTGCCCGACAGGCGGCAATAAGGTTGCTCTCTATACCGAGCGCAACACAAAGGCTCCTGCAATCAAGGCAGCAAAGCCGAAGGTAATTATCCCCGTATTCCCCGGTACAAACTGTGAGTACGATACAGCACGTGCATTTGAAAATGCAGGCGCCGAGGCTCAGATTCTTGTTATCAAGAACCTTACCGCTTCCGATATCGAGCAGAGCATGGAGGCGTTTGTAAAGGCAATCAACGCTTCACAGATTATTATGCTCCCCGGCGGCTTCTCAGGCGGTGACGAGCCCGACGGTTCAGGTAAGTTCATTGCAACAGCACTCAAGAATCCGAGAGTCAAGGAGGCTGTAACCGCACTTCTCGAGCAGCGTGACGGTCTTATGCTCGGTATCTGTAACGGCTTCCAGGCACTTATCAAAACAGGTCTTGTTCCCTACGGCAAGATTGTTGATACCGCTCCCGATGCTCCCACTCTCACCTATAACAATATCGGCCGCCACGTTTCTCATATGGCTTACACAAGAGTTACCTCCGTCAAATCACCGTGGTTCTCACTCTGTGAGGCGGGCGATATCCACGCTGTTCCCGTTTCACACGGCGAGGGCAGATTTGTTGCAGACGAGAAGCACCTTGAGCAGCTTATCGCAAACGGTCAGATCGCAACACAGTATGTTGACCTGAGCGGCAACGTTGCTGATGCAATGCCCCATAATCCCAACGGCTCTGTTCTTGCAATCGAGGGTATCACAAGCCCCGACGGACGAGTTCTCGGTAAGATGGCTCACAGCGAGCGTAAGGGCGACAACCTCTATAAGAACGTACCCTACAACAAGGATCAGAAGATATTCGAATCCGGTGTTAAGTACTTCAAATAATAAATAACGGCACAGCATAAAATATAAACCGGCAGAGCAATTCTGCCGGTATACCCTTTCAGAAAGTTTGGTAATACTAATGAAATACGCAGTAGTTTTATATGACGGAATGGCTGACTATCCCGTAGATGCTCTCGGCGGCAAAACCCCTATGGAGCTTGCAAAAAAACCTTTGTTTGACCGTATGGCAAGCAAGGGTGAGGTCGGTCTTGTCCGCACGGTTGCAGAGGGTCTCAAGCCCGGCAGCGATGTTGCAAACCTCAGTGTTCTCGGCTATGACCCTGCAGTATGCTATACGGGCCGCTCTCCGCTTGAAGCAATCAGCATCGGCGTTCAGATGAGCGAAACAGATGTTGCCCTCAGGTGCAATATCGTAACTCTCTCCGATGAAGAGAATTATGACGAAAAAACAATGGTTGACTATTCTGCAGGCGATATCTCCAGCGAAGAAGCGGCAGAAATCATCAAAACCGTTCAGGAGCATTTCGGCGGCGGTGAGTTTGATTTCTATCCCGGCGTCAGCTACCGCCACTGCCTTATCCACCACGGCGGCACAACAGAGCTTGGTACAATGACTCCGCCTCACGATATCTCCGACAGAGTGGTTGGCGGCTATATCTCAACAGCACCCACAGCAGAAAAGCTGACACGAATGATGCGTGAGAGCTATGACCTGCTCAAGGATCATCCCGTAAACCTCAAGCGGATTGCCGAGGGCAAGCGCCCTGCAAACTCAATCTGGCTCTGGGGTGAGGGCAGAAAGCCCAGCCTTGAGAATTTTGAGGAAAAGTTCGGCATGAAGGGCTGTATCGTTTCCGCAGTTGACCTGCTCAAGGGTATCGGTATCGGTGCAGGTATGCTTGTGCCCGAGGTTGAGGGCGCGACAGGATATATCGACACCAATTTCGAGGGCAAGGCACAGGCTGCCGTTGATGCGCTTGAAAACGGCTGCGATTTTGTCTATATCCATATCGAAGCTCCCGATGAGTGCGGTCACAGAGCCGAGCCTGAAAACAAGGTCAGAGCAATTGAGATTATTGACGAAAAGGTTCTCACCGTTCTGCTCAAGGCACTTGAGAAGTATGACGATTACAAGGTGATGATTCTTCCCGATCATCCCACACCGATAAAGACAAAAACCCACGCATCCGATCCCGTTCCCTATATGATTTATCACAAGCAGGGCGAGAAGGACAGCGGCGTTGAATCAATCAACGAAAAGACAGCCGCCGCAACCGGCAACTATGTCGATTTCGGCCCCGGTCTGATCAAGCATTTTTTTGCAGAATAAATTTGCTTGAAAGGAACTGTTGACTGATTTCAGCGGCTTTTCGGGCGATTCGTGAATCGCCCCTACAACAATTTGAAAGGAAGTAATTTCCGATGAAAAAGAATTACAGAATTGAAACAAAATGTGTTCAGGGTGCTTATGAGCCCAAAAACGGCGAGCCGAGAGTGCTTCCGATTTACCAGAGCACAACCTATAAGTACGACACGAGCGAGGCAATGGCTAAGCTGTTTGACCTTGAGCCCGGATATATGTACACCCGCCTTGCAAACCCGACAAGCGATATCGTTGCACAGAAGATTGCAATGCTTGAGGGCGGCGTTGCAGCTGTCCTTACATCATCGGGTCAGGCCGCAAACTTCTTCTCCCTTATCAATATCCTCGGCGCAGGTGACCACTTTATCAGCGCCGCAACAATCTACGGCGGCACATTCAACCTTTTCAATGTCACAATGCGTAAAATCGGCATTGACGTAACCTTTGTTGACCCGAATGCAAGCGAGGAGGAGATTTCAGCACTCTTCCGTCCCAATACAAAGGCTGTTTTCGGTGAGACGATCGCAAACCCCTCTCTCGATGTTCTTGATATTGAGAAGTTTGCAAAGGTTGCTCACGCTCACGGCGTTCCGCTGATTATTGATAACACATTCCCCACACCGATCAACTGCCGTCCGTTTGAGTTCGGCGCAGATATCGTAACCCACTCCACAACAAAATATATGGAGGGTCACGCAAATACAATCGGCGGCGTTGTTGTTGACAGCGGCAATTTCGACTGGGAACAGAACGATAAGTTCCCCGGTCTTACTCAGCCCGATGAAAGCTATCACGGCGCAGTTTACACACGCGATTTCGGTAAGGCAGGCTATATCACCAAGATTGTCGCTCAGCTTCTTCGTGATTACGGCTCAACTCCCTCACCGCAGAATGCGTTTTATCTCAATGTCGGCCTTGAAACACTTGCCCTGCGTATGGAACGTCACTGCTCAAACGCTCTCAAGGTTGCAGAATATCTTGAGAATAATGAGCTTGTTTCCTGGGTCAACTATCCCGCACTTCCCTCAAACAAATACTATCCGCTCGTTCAGAAGTATATGCCGGGCGGCACCTGCGGCGTAATCTCCTTCGGCGTTAAGGGCGGCAGAGAAAAAGCAGAGAAGTTTATGAATTCTCTCAAGCTCGCCGCAATAGTAACTCACGTTGCAGATGCAAGAACCTGCGTGCTTCACCCTGCATCCTCCACACACCGTCAGCTCAGCGACAGTGAGCTTGTTGAGTGCGGCGTTTCGCCTGACCTTATCCGCTTCTCCGTCGGTATTGAAAACGTTGACGATATTATTGAGGATATCCAGCAGGCGTTGGATGCAATCAAAGACTAATTTATTTAAGGTGATAATTTTTCTATGAACACTAACAGCAGAGTTTGTGCCTATATCGACCTTGATGCCGTTTGCTCAAATGTTGCTGCCGTACAGGAACGTGTCGGCGGTGATGTTAAGGTTATGGTAATTCTCAAGGCTGACGCTTACGGTCACGGTGCAGTGCCGATTGCTAAGGCTCTTGAGGGCGGCTGTGCATATGCCTATGGTGTGGCTACGGTCGAGGAGGGCGTACAGCTTCGTGAAAACGGAATAAAAAAGCCGATTCTCGTGCTCAGCTACGCTTTCCCGGAGCTTTTTGAGGCGGCTGTTGAAAACGGTGTTGACCTTACGGTTTTCCAGTATGAAACCGCAAAGCAGCTTTCCGATACTGCGCTCAGGCTCGACAAAAAAGCAGGTGTTCATATCAAAATTGATACGGGTATGCACCGTATCGGTCTGATTCCATGTGACGAAAGCCTTGAAGAAATCAAGCAGATTGCTTCACTCCCGGGAATCGAAATCAAGGGCGTTTTTTCCCACCTTGCCTGTGCTGACTTTGCAGACAAGAGCTTTGCCGATGAGCAGAAGGCTTTTTTCAATGCTTTCACCGCGCGCATTGAGCAGGCGGGCGTGAATATCCCTATCCGTCACATCTATAACAGTGCCGCAATAATGGATTTTGACGGCGGCTGTCTTGATATGGTGCGCTGCGGCATTGTCACCTACGGGCTTGACCCGTCTGACGAGGTGAAGTTTGAAAATCTTCCCACAACCCCTGCAATGCAGATAAAAAGCCATATCGCATATATCAAAAAGGTTGCCGAGGGCGGCACGGTCGGCTACGGCGCAGCCTTTATGACAAAGCGTGAAACCCTTGTCGCAACAATTCCCTGCGGTTACGGCGACTGCTATCCCAGACTTCTTACCAACAAGGGCAGAGTGCTTATCAAGGGACACAGCGCCGCAGTAATCGGCAGAGTCTGCATGGACCAGTTTATGGTCGATGTCACTGATATCCCCGATGTTAAGCAGGGTGACGAGGTTACGATTGTCGGCACTGACGGCGGCGAAAGGTTGACCGTTGAGGAGCTGGCAAAAACAGCAGGCAGCTTCAACTACGAATATGTCTGCGATATAACAAAGCGTGTGCCGCGTGTTTATCTCAGCGGCGGCAGAATAATATCGATATAAATTCTTGCGGATTTTCGATATATCTTTGATTCGATATGTGCCTGTCGGTGCAAAACTAACACGGTTAAATCATCTTTATAATAAGATGTTTTAATAATATGTATTTTTATAGACATTACTAAGACTCTATCACAAACGGTAACGGAACAGATTAACTTTCGTCAGCCGTCGTGGAGTGCCTGCAGCTTAAAAAGTTCTTTTGGTTGCTTTTGTAACGTATGACAAAAGTAACTGCGGCTTTGCGCCGCATAAGTGCATTCAATGTCTGTAAAAGTATAACTTTACTATCAGCGGCAAAACCGCAATTTTGAAAGGAGCAAGTCTAAAATGGACGACCCCGGGTCTGCTACTTCACTTGTATTAAAAATCGTATTACTTCTGGTACTCATACTGGTAAATGCTTTCTTCGCCATGAGCGAAATAGCTATTATCTCCCTCAATGACGCCAAGCTCGAAAAGCAGGCACAGGAGGGCAATAAAAAAGCTAAAAAGCTGCTCAAGCTCACAAGTAACCCCAGTAATTTCCTCTCCACAATCCAGATTGGCGTAACCCTTGCAGGTTTCTTATCGTCTGCATCGGCTTCACAGAGCTTTGTTGATCTGCTTTCTGACGGTCTGGAGAAAATTTCCGTTCTCACAAAAATTCCCGCAGGCGTGATTGACGGCTTCAGCCTTGTTGTAATCACGCTTATCACCTCGTATTTCTCTCTCGTGCTCGGTGAGCTTGTTCCCAAGCGTGTTGCCATGTACAATCCGGAGAAGATTTCGTTCCGTATTGCAGGCATTCTCACCGTTGTTGCAAGCGTAACAAAGCCCTTTGTCAAGGTGCTTTCCGTTTCGATGAATGCTATCCTCAGGCTTATGGGCATTGACCCCAACGCTGAGCCGGAGGAGGTCACCGAGGAAGAAATCCGTATGATGGTTGATGTCGGCGGTGAGAAGGGTGTTATTGAGGATACCCAGAAGGAAATGATCAATAACATATTTGAGTTTGACGATATTGACGCAGGCGATATTATGACACACCGTACCGATGTTGCCGCAGTTGAGGTCAACGATCCGATTCAGGATGTTGTCGAAATCGCCGAGAAAGAGGGCTATTCAAGAATACCCGTCTACGAGGAAAGCCTTGATAAAATTATAGGCATCGTCTATATCAAAGACCTTATCGGCTATATCGGCTCTTCAGTACCCAAGCAAGAGAGCCTGCGCAAAATTATGCGTGAGCCCTACTTTGTGCCCGAGTCAATGAAGTGCGGAGTGCTTTTCCAGGAGATGACCTCACGCCGTGTGCAGATGGCTGTTGTTGTTGATGAATACGGCGGTACGGCAGGTATTGTCACGCTCGAGGACCTTGTTGAATCGATCGTCGGCAATATCCAGGATGAATATGATAACGAGGAGGAGGAATTCTCCGTTATCGACGAAACAACCTTTACGGTTGACGGTACAACATCTATTGATGAGGTAAATGAGCATGTCGGCGTCAATCTTCCCGATGATGAGTACGATACTATCGGCGGCTTCGTAATCAGCCTGCTCGGCTATCTTCCCGATGACGGTGAGCTCAATGAGGTTGAGTATAAAAACCTGCGCTTTACTGTTCTCAATGTTGAAGACAGGCGAATAGGTAAGCTCAAGGTCGAAATCCTGCCCGTTGAAAATGACGAGGAGGATGAAGAAGAGGACGAGGGCAGAAGACTTATCAGAAGGCGCAATAAAGAAGAGCAGGCGGACTGATAAAGCTTCGGCAAAAAGTTCCATTATTTGCCGTGACTTGACAAATATATCAGTTTTAGTTTATCATTAAGCTACACTTTTATCTTGAAAAGGAGGATATATAAGTGAAAAAGAGAAACATAATCGCAATTTTTGCGACCCTTGCGGCAGTGCTGCTGATATTCACAGCCTGCAAGGGAAAGGACAACGGTGACGATGTCACCAACCCCACAGTAATCGGTGCTGACGGTCAGGTTTACGAAGAGGTTACAGAGGTTGTAAGCGAAGTTGTAAGCGAGGTTGTTACCGAAATCGTAACTGAGGTTGTGACCGACGGTAAGGGCGAGGCAGTAACTGACAAGGAAGGTAAGACGGAGGTTAAGACCGAGGTCGTTACCGAAATCGTAACCGAGGTTGTAACCAATGTTGTAACCGTAACAAAGCCTGTCGAAACCACAACCGATAAAAAGGATGAGGGCAACAAGACAGAAGGAACAACAGGCTCAGACCAGACAGCTGCACCCGAAGAGGGCAGCACAACCTTTGAAGATGTAACATTCCCCGAGGGTGAGCTTATTGAGGTTGAGCTGAATTCCGACGGTAAGCCCGCTCAGTCAAAGATGGAGAAGATTCTCCACGCATCCGCTGAGAGCAAGGCTTTCTATCTCAACTGCACAGTTGTTACCAACCAGAATCTCGGCATTGTCGAAACAGGCGTACCGATGAAGCTCTATATGAAGGATTCCAAGTTTGCTTTCGAAATGAAGATGGGTCTTGCAACACTCAGAATGGCTTACGATGGCAAATCAATGAACGTTATCCTGCCCGAAACCAAGTATTACTACTCTGTTGCTGCAGGCGAAGAGGGCGAAATTGTTAACGAAAGCATGAATATGTGGGAGACTATCGGCTCAACAAGTATGGAGTACGTCAGCACAACAAATGTCAGAATCAAGGGCACAAACTACGTCTGTGAAACCTACACAGACAGCACAAATACAAACAAGTACTATTTTGACGGTAAGGGTAACCTTAAGAGAATTGAGATCATTGCCACCGACGGCACAACAACAATTCTCAAGGTTCACGAATGCTCATCAAAGGTAAACGACAGCATCTTCTCCGTTCCCAAGGGCTACAAGCAGCTTACTGAAGATGCTCTCGCAGGCATTGTAGGCAATATGGGCCTTATGTAATCGGTCAATGAAAGAAACTGTTCTTGTCACAGGCGCTTCCGGTGGTATCGGCAGCGCCTGTGCGCGGCTTTTCGCCGTTTCAGGATATAATGTTGCAATCCATTTTAATAGTGACAGGGCATCTGCAGAAAATCTGTGTGCCGAGCTGTGCGGTATGGGCTGTGCGGCTGTTTGCGTGCAGGCGGATCTGCGTGATGAGGCACAGGTGAACGCTATGGCAGCTGAGGTTGAAAAAACTCTCGGCTCAATCGGTGTGCTTATCAATAACGCAGGCGTGGCTCAGCAAAAGCTCTTTACCGACACAACGGTGCAGGATTACGAGCTGCTTTTCGGCGTCAATACGCTCGGCACCGTCAACTGCTGCCGTGCCGTGCTGCCGTCTATGATAAGAGAAAAAAGCGGCAGAATCATCAATATTTCATCAATGTGGGGTGTCAGCGGTGCTTCGTGCGAGGCGCTCTATTCCGCATCGAAATCCGCTGTGATAGGGCTTACAAAGGCACTTGCCAAGGAGGTCGGCCCCAGCGGAATAACCGTCAACTGCATTGCGCCCGGTGTTATCCGCACAAAAATGAATTCGCACCTGAGCGAAGAGGATATTGCCGCTCTTTGTGATGAAACGCCCTTGTGCCGTATCGGCGAGCCTGAGGAGGTTGCACACGCGGCTTTGTTTTTCGCCTCGGAAAACGCTTCGTTTATTACGGGACAAACGCTCAGTGTAGACGGCGGATTTGTGCTTTGAGTAAGAAATATCTAACATAATAATAAAATTAGATAAAAAATTGTTGCTTTTGTCAAAGAATTATGATAATATAAATAATACTAAAATAGTAAATGCTGTGCACGTGCACGCAATACATACAAAACGGAGGAACCTACTATGGCTAACTGTCCAAAATGTAACGCCCACCTTAAATTAACCGATTGGCGTCCCGAATGCCCCAAGTGCGGTGTAAATATGGTTTATTACGGAATGGAGGAGCGTCTTCTTGCCGATGCTGAAAAGGCTGAGGCTGAGCACGCAAAATTCCAGAAGGGCCTCGACAGATTCAAGGCTTCCTCAATCGGCGGCAAGCGCCAGATTGCAAGAATTGTTCTTTCAATAATTCCTGTTCTCGGTCTGCTTCTGCCCCTTGCAAACATCAACCTTTCCAACATTCCCTACTATGCAGACAAGGCAATCACTGTCAACATCATCACAATTGTTGAGTTCTTTATGAACTATTTCGATGTAAACGGTCTTCTCGGCGTTATCGGCTCCAAGCTCGTCGGCACACCGTTCATCATGTTCGCTGCTTCAATCGTTTGCCTTGCTCTTTCGGTTGTTGTAGGTATTGTTAATTTCGGCAGAAACTTCTGCTCATCAAAGGCAAAGTCCTGCAAGAAGAACATCGTCGTAAGCGTTGTCAGCATGCTTCTTGCTATCGCTTCAGGTGTTACATTTGCAGTTTTCGCTTCCGGTATCGAGGCTGTTTTCCCCACATTTATTTCCGCAGGCGTCAGCTTTGGCATCTTTGTCACAGCAGCTCTTCACCTGCCCGTTATCTTTGTCAATGCAAACCTCGTCAAAAACCCCATCGTTGTCAAGTATAAGGAGCTTCCCGACTACTCGGCACAGGCAGAAGCACCCGCTGAAGAAGCAGTTGCAGAAGAATAATTAAAACAAAAACAGTAAAGACCGTTTCCGAAAAGGAAACGGTCTTTTTTATGTGCCTGTTATCTTCAGTTTTCAATCATCTGTGCCTGTGTCAGCTTGCCGTCGGCAAAGATAAAGGTCTTAACCTCAAAAGCACCGAAGCTGATTTCAAATTCGTTGCCGCAGATTTTAAGAGAAGCGGTCAATGCTTTGTCCTCTGTGTTGAAAAGTCTGATAAGCGTGCCTTTTTCCGTTTTAGCAAACCTTGTGAGTATTACGTTCGGGCTGCTCAGCTCAACCGCTGTATCCTTGCGCTTGCCCATGCCCGACGGGAAGAAGGAGAGAGCAACACAGGGCTGGGAGTAACATTCTGCCTGCATATCGAGGTTTGTCATATCAGCCGTCAGCCTGTATTCAAACTCACGCTCGCCAATGTCGATGTGGTCGTGAGTGCGGTCAGTATCTGCAAGAGGACGATTACCTATCGGGTGGGCGGAATAAACGGGTGTGCGCAGTAGAGTTATGCTCATCACGCCGCCGTCAACACTGCCGCCGTATGTGCCTTTGTTGAGCAGGGCAATGCCCTTGCCGCCCTCGGAAACGCTGCACCATTTCTGAAAAACAGCTTCTTCGCCGCCTGTTCTCAGCTCCTCTGAGCCGAAAGCAGTCTGGCCGCGGAAAACGGGCGAATCATACACGGTATCAAAGGCGAGCTTATAAAGCCTGTTGCTGTCATTTGACAGCATTCTTATTCTAATATCGATATGCTTGCCGTTTTTCGGCAGGGTGTAAGTGACAACGGCATACGATTTGTCACAGCCGAAAATTGCCTGAATCTTAAGTCGGACATCACCGTTTTCAATAACCCTGACATTCGGCAGAGCTTCATCGGGGTAGCCGTTGAACTTGTTTGCTTCACTGTCGCTGAGCAGGGCAAATTCACCGATTTTTTCGTTGAAGCCCTCAACGTTCATTCCCCACGGGTCCTCATTGTCACGCATGGTTACAATCCTTGCGCTTGAAGGCTTAAGCTTTTCTTCACCGTCTACACAGTATCGGTCAATAAATCCCGTTTTTTTGCTGATAAGCACCTGCATTTCGCCGTTATCAAATACGAAATGCTCATCGGTCTGCTCACAAGGTGCAATTTTTCTCTTAGGGTAGTTTTCTACATAAAGCTCACAGTCAAACCTGTTAATGCTCATCGGCTCGAGTACGGTACGAAAGCAAACACGCTTGCGCCAGTCAAGGCTGAAAGTGCAGGCCTCCTTCTCGTTTTGTGACGGCAGGTAGCTGCCCTTGCTGTCACGCACTCTTACAAGTGTTACCTCGTTGTCATTCCAGTTCTGGTCCTGAAGCTGGAACTCAACCTCGACCTCCTGCTCAATTCTGTAAGGATGCGGATTGAACACCGTTACGGGAATCTCTCCGTCTTTGGCCTTGGGCTGACCGCCGCACAGGCTGAAGAAAGCCTTTGTTATATAGCGCTGTGCAATCTCCTCGCCGTAAGCGAGTAGGCGCAGGCAGTCATCCTCAACGCTTTTGATGCTGCTGCCGGGCAGAATATCGTGAAACTCGCAGAAGAGCAGCGCCTTTTCTGCCTTTTCAAGCTCCGCCTTATCGTAATCAACACCGCTCAGGGCAAGCATTTTTTCGCAGAGCGCAAGGCTGTTTTCAAGCCTGCGGTGAGCCTGCTTGATGCGTACCATTGATGTGTAACAGCCTACCATTGTGTAGTTGAGCGATTTGTCAAAAACACTCAGCTTCGATTTGTCAATCCGCTCAAAATAGCTTTCGCACCACGAGTGCCTGAGTCCGCATTCGGGGTGAGCGGACATAAATTCAGCTATTGTTTTAAGGTCAATCTTTGACGGACCGCCGCCGTGGTTGCCGATGCCCCAGAAAGTCATATTGATTCCGTCGCTGCCGTATTCATCTTTGAGCGCGCGGTCAATTTTACCCTGTACCTTGCCCTTGCCCGAATTGTAGCCGCCAAGTATTTTATGGGCAAAAACCTCGCTGCCGTCAAAGCCGTGCCAGATGAAATCCTGCTCGGTTTCAACCCATGACGGGCGCATAAATACATAGGAATCGTACCCGCACTTTCTGAGAATCTGCACAAGTCCTCTTGTGTGACCGAAGGGGTCGAAATTGATTGCGGTTGTCGGCACAGCACCGAATTTTTCACGGAAGTATTTTCTGCCCGTTTCAATCTGACGGATGAACGATTCGCCGCAGGGCATTACACAGTCGGGCTGAAGATACCAGCCGCCCATTATGCGCCACTTGCCCTCTTTGACAAGCCTTTGTATTCTCGCAAAAAGCTCAGGCTCGTTTTCCTCAACCCATTCGTAGAGTACGGATTCGTTGTGGTTGAAAACAAAGCCCTCAAATTCCTCGCAGAAATCTGCCGCAACACGGAATGTTGAAATCGCCTCGGCAATTCCCTCGGGCCTTTGCCAGAGCCACACCGGGTCAAGATGAGCGTTGCATATCATATGTAGTTCTTTCATTTTTTCACCGCCGAAATCTTTGATAAGCCCAGTATATCACCTGTCTTTTGTAAAATCAATACAGCAAACCGCCCGCACTGCAGGGGATTCACCTGCAATACGGACGGCTGAGTTTTGCCCGTTACCGGGCGTTATGTGGGGTTATTTAAGGTTGCCCGAAGGCTTGGAGTTGGTTAGATGTAGCAGTTGCTTGTACAGTTGATTGCCCAGCTCTGGCATTTGCCTACGTTGATGAAATCGTCTGCGTCGCCAATCCAGTTGTTGGGGTAGCTCTTCTTAGCGATGTAAACTCTGTATGCCGGATAGTCGTTGCCGAGCTTGAGTGTATCACCTGACTTTGCGTCAAATTCACGGATCCAGTTGCCGTTGAGATCACGAAGAACGATGTGCATTGCACCGCTTGTCTTAGCGCCTGTCATGTCATAGGTGTAGATCCTTATTTTGGCGCTGCCTGCGTTTTTGTTGAGCCATACGGTAGTGTAGCCGCGTGCTGTGTAGCCGGAATCGAAGTTGCCTGTTCTCCACTTGTTTGCACTGCTGACGCGTATGGTGACGCTGCGGCTTCTGCCGTCTGCTGTCTTTGCTGTGATTGTTGCTGTGCCGGGAGCCTTTGCGGTAATTTTACCTGAAGAGCTTACGCTCACGATTTTGCTGTTTGAGGTTGACCATGTGAACTTGCTTGTATCGTTGGGGTATGCTTTTGCGCTGAGGTAGAAGATGTCACCTGCTGTCGGAGCTGTATAACCGAAGCCGCCGCTTATTTCGATACCGCGTACCGTAAACTTGAATGTTGCAGTTTTGCCGTTGGGTGTTTTTGCCGTAACGGTTGCAACACCGGGATTGATTGCTTTAACCGTGCCGCTGCTTGAAACAGTGACCACGTTGCTGTTGCTTGATGACCAGTAAACGGTCTGGCTGGCGTTTGTGGGGTAAACAGTTGCTCTGAGCTGGGCGTATGTGCCTACATTCATTGAGCAGGATGTGCCGTTGAGCTTAACGCTTGTGGGGTTGACATTGTTCTTCTTCCATACGGCGTAGAGGATTGCGCTGCCGTTGAGACGTACTCTGTCGCCGGCAAAATAAGATGCCGTAGTTGCGTTTTTGTCTGTGCTCCAGCCGAGGAAGGTGTAACCTGAGCGTGTGGGCTTGTCGCTGCGGATGGTGACTACTGAGCCCTTTGCAGCAACCTGGGGAGAGATACTGCCTGAGCCGCCGTTTACATTATAAGAAAGAGTTCTGATATTAGCGGCAGGGTTGCTTGAAGAGGATTTCTCTTTTACGGTGATTGTCTGTGTATTTGTGCCGGAAATTGAACCGCTGATCTTGCTCTGGATTTTCCATGTGCCTGCCTGGTTGAGCGTTGTTCCGATCCAGTTGTTGTCGGAGTTCTTGTAGGTGTAGGTGTTAGCACAGGTGCCGTCGGGACGGTAAATGGAAAGGGTCATTGTGCAGGTGCCTGAGCTGTATGTTGAGTAGAGGTTTCCGTTTGCATCGTGAACATAAGCCCATACATAAACGAACGTACCCTTGGTGAATGTGCTTGATGCGGCGGATTTACCCTGGGCGAGAGTGTAGCCGTTGCCTTTTGTGGAGGCGAACACATCGTTATAAGTGCTTCTGGAGCTGTTGCCGGACGAACCGCCGCCGTTATAGTTGCAGTATTGGAGTGAAATCCAGCCGCTGCGGTAGCCGTTTGTACATTTGATGCTGTCCGTATAGCCCCAGCTGCCGTTTACCTTGCTTACATAGAACTTGATGCCCTTGGATGCTGCGCCTACAACTGAGTAGCCTGTGCCTGCGCCCTTTCTGACATTAGAGCCGCTGTTTGAGCCGACGGTATAGTATCCTGTTTTATAGCTTGCTGCACTTGAGGTAATGACGAGAGAACTGAAAAGGGTTGTGATAACGAGGAAAATTGCTATAATTTTTCCGACGTTTGATGTTTTGGTCATTTGTTTTTCTCCTTTAGTTTTTTTAGTTTGTTTTTGTGGGTTCCTTTTTTAGGGCTTATGCGAGGCCTGCTGTGATAAAAATCCTGACACTCCTTTTTGATATATTCCTGTGGCTTAATAGTTATTTTCGCTGATGTCGTCGGAATCATTATTTTCGTGGACATCAAAGAAATCGATTGTTACTTCCTCTTCTTCCGGGAGGGTAATATACTTTTTGAAAAGCTCTGCCAATCGGCCTTGCGGCTTCGGTGCAGCTTCTTTCAGAACGGTGGCTCTGTTTCTCTGAGTGTAGAGCGTTATAATAACACCTGTCATCAGGTAGTTCACCGTGTTGATTGACATACTGCAGGAAATAAAGGGCAGGTCGGTAGGTGAGCGGTCAAGCAGGAACAGACCGATGAGTGCTGCTGCCGTCTGTGCGGCAAGTGCAACAGCCAGCATAAGTGAAGAATACTTGGCAAATGCACTCTGCTTTGTTTTGCTTACCATTCTGAAAAGACATACGAAAAAGAGAAGGTATACGGCAATCATTGCCGCAAATGGTAGCCAGCCCCATTCAGCAATCAGTATAGCCGCATTGTGGCTGCCGAGTGCGTTGAGCATTGTTGCGTAGTTTTTGCTGTTTTCAATGGGATAGCTGCCTGCGCCGAAGAACGAAGCGCCTGCAAATATTTCGTCAAGCAGATTTCTCATCCAGCCTGCACCGTTGGGATCGTATCCGCCCCTTGTAAGGATAACTTCGAGCCTTTCGCTTGCGATGTAAGGGTTCCAGATTGCTGCAAATGTAGCCGCAGCGACTAAAATACTAAGCAGAACGAATACGCCCCACGATATCTTCAGCCTGCCCTCTGTCTTTGCCTTAAGTACAGCAATGAAGCCTGCGACAAGAGCGATAAGAACGGGCAGCTTGTTTGACTGCATAAGTACAAGCAGCATCGGTACGAGCATTATGCCGACTGTGCATGCCAGCTCAATGAAACCGAATGACTGTCTTTTGGTGAGCATTCTTGCCGGCAGGAAGCAGGCAAAGGGCAATATTGCCGCAGAATAGAACATAAACGTTTCTGTGATTGGCAGGTAGCGGCTCATTGTGTAGCCGAATTTATCGCGAACAATAAGCTGTGCAATCAGCAGAACAACTGCCACGATATAGAGTCCGGGCGAAGTCTTGTGCAGATATTCTTCCTTAACATAGGTTAAAAGCATAATGCCGAGCGCGCCGAATATCAGTGATGCTGTGTAAATGTGCAAGTCGTTTGTTGCTGTTGCGATCATTGCTCCGAAAAACCAGATGAGCATCATGGCCGCCAAAGCTCCGATTCCGCAAAGGTTTTGCCTGAACCCGTTTAATAGTTTTTTCATGCTTTTTCCTCCTGAATTTTTAACAGAATGTTCCTTAAGAACAAACTTTTTTACTTACCGTTGGGGTATAAGAGTATTGTAATTTTTTCAGCAAAAAAGTAAATATCAATAACTGCTGTAAAATGAACCCGTTTTTTACAGTTACTGCTGTTTTTTCTGACAAATTTAACACCGTTCAATTTTTTTTGCCCGAATTTATTGAAGCAGGTTGTATAATATGGTAAAATAGAATCAAATAAAATTCAGGAGGAAAACACAATGGCAATTTTAAGACTCATTATTGCCGGTATCCTTGCCCTGGGTCAGATTCTGGCTCCCGTAGGCGCTTGGATTGAGGCAGGCGGCGAAGATGCTTTCTTCACCGATTGGTCCGAAAAGGACAAGTTCACAGCAGAATCCTATGTTGAAATCAAAAAGAATCCGCTTGAGGATTTCGTTGTCCTCAATCTGGCTGACGTTCAGCTTTACGATGATGAGCTTTTTGATGAAATCGGTCTGGAGGCACACGCTCTTATCGAAAAGCTTATTGCTGACCACAAGCCTCACCTCATCACTCTCTCGGGCGATAATGCATGGGGCACAATGGCATACCTTGAGCTTATCAAGCTTGTAGATTCCTACGGTATTCCGTGGGCTCCTGTTATGGGCAACCATGACGGTCAGCGCTGTATCAGCGAGTTCTGGGCAGCTTACCACCTTGCCGAGGCTGAAAACTGCGTATTCGAGTTCGGTCCCAAGGGAATGGGCTACGGCAACTACGTTATCAACGTCACAGAGAGCGGCAAAATCATCCATTCAATCTATATGATGGATACTCACAACAACCGTGACGATTACGTAGTAGACGGTAAGACAGTAGGCGGTTATGACCACCTTTGGGATAACCAGCTTAAGTGGTACGAGTGGTGTGTAAAGGGCACAAACGCTATTGCAGGCAAGACTGTTCAGAGCACTGTTATCATGCACATTCCCGTATATGAGTACTACGATGCATGGCACGCTGTCGCAACGGATATTGACGAATCGCTTGGGGATAAAAAGCTCGGCGTAATCAAACCCGAGAACAGCGCAATCGCTTCCGGTAGCAGAGGTGAATACGGCGGACATCCGCCCGTATCAAACGGTTTCTTTGACCTTTGCAAGAAGCTCGGCAGCACAAAGGATATGATTGTCGGTCACGACCACGTAAACGACTACTCAATCGTTTACGAGGGCATCCGCCTTACATACGCTGTCAAGACAGGCCGCGGCTGCTACTTTACAGAGGGTATGCTCGGCGGCACAACACTCACAATCGACCACACAGGTGCAACAACACTTGCACAGAATTACTACAAGACTGTTGACGGCGAGTGGGTTAAGGCATAACAAATAAAAAAGCAACAGCAGACCTGCCCGAAAGGGTAAGTCTGCTGTTTTGTTTGCGGTGTATTATTAAGTTTCGGTTGGCTTCACGTGCTAAAAGGTAGAATTAACTGAAAAAATGTAACGTTGCAGTTTGTCAAATTAAAAACTGTTAGTCCAATACTACTGATTTTTTCTTGCCCTTTTTATTTTTGGGAAATTCCCTGATGCGGATAATAAAATCAAGGTTGACAGCTTCCACCGTACCGGCCTTTTCTACTAAAATTGCACCGTCGGTTACTTCCTTGATAATGCCTTCAAATTGATTGCTGTTAAAAGAATAAATCAAACACTCTTTACCAATAAATCTTTTTGCAAGTTCTTTCATTTCGGTATTGCCCTCCGTTTTCCTTTTCTTAATGATTTTTTTGGCAATCGCTATCTTGCGGTTGCGCAACATAATAAATATGATAATCCACAGGACTACTATCGGTATGAATGTTGACGGATTCAATTTACCACCTCACCTGCAAATACTTATTAATTGAACTGAGTATATCACATTTGTATTTGAATTTCAATGAAATTTGGGTTTCACACACCGAAGGTGTGCTTATCGTGCCGCAAGGCACACTTAACTGAAAAAAGCACTTGCAAAACTGCAAGTGCTTTTTCTTGGCGGAGAAGGAGGGATTTGAACCCTCGCGCCAGTTGCCCAACCTACTCCCTTAGCAGGGGAGCCCCTTCACCACTTGGGTACTTCTCCACATGGTAAATGATTTTATAAATATTAACTTAAAAAAGTTATTTGAAAAAGTGGCGGAGAGAGTGGGATTCGAACCCACGGTACGTTGCCGTACGACGGTTTTCAAGACCGTTCCGTTATGACCACTTCGGTATCTCTCCGTGTGTGCACGAATTATACTATCACATAAATCACCGCTTGTCAAGCGTTTTTATTTTGCTCATTCAAAATTTTGCCCGTCAGGTGCCGAGAATATACAGCAGCATAAGCACCGTCAGCATATCGCCGCCGTCAATGAGCAGAATCAGTATCAGCCCGAGCACGAGCGTGCTGTCGTCATTTCTCTTGGTCTGTGGGGGAGGGCTGCATTTTATGCGGCGCAGACAGACGTGAGAAAAGCAGTCTGCCTGTTCCTGCATTCGTTCAAGTTCTCTGTCCACGGCAAGGTCCTCCTTCATGAAAGTCCGTTTATCAGCGGAAGTATTTCAATCAGCCTTATCAGCTGCAGAGCCTCGTCTGCCTTTTGGCGCCTGCCGCGGCTGAGCAACGGCTTGAGTGCACAGATGAGGCGCGTGCGGTCGTTTTCGGCTGAGCTTTGCAGCAACGGCATTATCTGCATGATTTTTGCCAGCATTGCAGGGTCAAGTCCGTCAAACCCTCCCGTCGGGGCGGCTTTTTCCTGTGGCGCAGAGCCGAAAAGCTGCTGCGCCATTTCTCCGAGGGCGGACATATCCTCATCGCTCAGACCGTCGAGCAGACCGTTGATGTCGGAAATGTTCATTTGCCGCCGCCCATCTTCTTCATCAGCTCCTGCGCCTGAGGACTGCTCAGCAGCCGTTCGAGTGCCTGCCTGTCACGCAGTATGCCCTCAATTCTGCGCCGCTGCTCATCGCTGAGCTTGTTCTGTATGAGGTCCTGTGCAACGCTGCTGTCGGGCGTGCTGCCCCTTGAGTTCATAAGCAGCCGCATAAGCTGCTCGGGTGAGAAGTTGTTTGAGCTCATTGAAATCACCGCCGATTTATGATAGAATTATTGCATTCTATGATTTTGGGAGGAAAAATATGAAAAGAGTTCTCGTCGTATCCGATTCCCACGGTTCGGTTGCAAATCTTGATATGATTCTTGACTCACAGCCGCAGGCGAAAATTGTTTTTTTCCTCGGCGACGGTGAGCGTGACGTAGATCTTCTCCGCTGCAGATATCCGAACAAGTTCTTCCACTGCGTTGCAGGCAACCGTGATTTCGGCAGTGACCTGCCTACGGAAATCACAGATGAAATTGAGGGTGCGAGATTTTTTGCCTGCCATGGGCATACTTATCTTGTCAAGTACGGCTTAGGCTCTTATCTTCAGGCGGCACACAGTAATAATGCCGCTGTTGCATTATATGGTCACACCCACGTTCAGGGTTACAGCTATGACGAAGGAATGCTTGTTTTCAATCCCGGAAGCGTGCGTGACGGCAATTTCGGCGCAATTGATGTTGCCGAAAACGGAATTTTGCCCGTTTTGCTCAATTTGAAGTAACTTTTTTCCTTAAAATACTTGAAAAAAATATATATGTGTATTAAAATAAATTGACTATAAATGTTCAAAAATCATTTTAATTTTATTTTTTGGAGGAAACACAAATGGTTTCAGCAGGCGATTTCAGAAATGGTATTACCTTCGAGATGGAAGGCAACGTTTACCAGATCATCGAATTCCAGCACGTTAAGCCCGGTAAGGGTGCTGCGTTCGTTCGTACAAAGATCCGTAACGTTATTGCAGGCTCCGTAACTGAGCGCACATTCAACCCCACAGAAAAGTTCCCCACCGCTTACATCGAGCGTAAGGAGATGGAATACTCCTACAACGACAGCGGTCTCTACTACTTCATGGATCCTGAGACATACGATATGATCCCGATCGGTGAGGACACTCTTCCCGAGAACTTCAAGTTTGTCAAGGAGAACGAGACTTGCCGTATCCTCTCCTACAAGGGCAACGTTTTCGGTGTTGAGCCCCCCACAACAGTTACTCTTCAGGTAACTCAGACTGACCCCGGCTTTGCAGGCAACACAGCTACAAACGCTACCAAGCCCGCAACTCTCGAGACAGGCGCAGAGGTTAAGGTTCCTCTCTTCATCGAAGAGGGCGAAATGATCGTTGTTGACACACGTACAGGCGAATATCTCAGCCGTGCATAAGTAAAACAAACTTCAAAAATTTACTGTGCGTTCCTGCGGTCTCTTTTCCCGACGTTTTTGTCCGAAAATGCTCGGCAATACACAAAGTATTACCTGCGCTTTTCAGCCAATCCGTCAGAAAAACATCCTCGCACAATTCTCACATTAAATTTTATCAGCTTGTTAAAAAAGAAAATTTACTGTGCGTTTTTGCGGTCTCTTTTCCGCACGGATTTGCACGTTAATTAACAAAAATTTCTCAATTATATAAAGGGAGGCAATTACCATGGCAATGACATTGACAGAAAAGGCTGCATACATCAAGGGTCTCGCAGAGGGTCTTGGTCTTGATGCAAGCAAACCCGAAACAAAAATCATCAACGCTCTTCTTGACATTATTG
Source organism: Acutalibacteraceae bacterium (assembly GCA_045544055.1). GTDB lineage: Bacteria > Bacillota > Clostridia > Oscillospirales > Acutalibacteraceae > UBA8612. The sequence continues at coordinate 162,836 of JAZPYF010000025.1, forward strand.
ATGATCTTTCACTCACAGTTTCAGATCTTGAGGACGAGCTTGTTCTTGTCGGCGAGCAGGTTGACGCTGTTGATGAGGATCTCGATGCTCTCGAGTCATATGTCTATGACGATGATGATTGCGACTGTGACTGCGATTGCGATTGCGGCTGCTGTGATGATGACGAGTTCTTCGAGGTTGAGTGCCCTGCTTGCGGCGAGGTTATCAACGTTGACGAGGGTATCCTTGAGAGCGGCAGCATCGAGTGTCCCAACTGCGGTGAGAACCTTGAGTTCGACATCGAGTATGAAGATGACGACGAAGAGGAAGACGACTGATAAAGTTCGCAGATAACCAAAAAATGAAGAGCCATCGTCACCGATGGCTCTTTTTTATATTGTTTATAAAGTTGATTTTTCGATAAGCCTTTGTGATGCCGCTCTGACTCTTTCGTCAGGGTGGTCTTTTGTTTTTTCGGCACAGTCGAGGTAGGCTGAGGGATTTTTACTGTTTGCCATAACGTTGAGCACGAGCGAAGTCAGCTTTGCAGGGCGGAGATAGTTACCGCCGAGAATATCGCGGTAGGGCTCACAGCCTTTTTTGCCCGAAGAAAAGGCGTTGAAAAGGTTGCGTATGTCAAACAGTTGTTTTTCTTCATCGGTCATCTGTCTCGTGGGCAGATGCTTATTGAATGGGCAGTAACGCTGGCATATGTCACAGCCCCAGAGCTGTGTGCCAGCGGCCTGCGCAGCGGCTTCATCGGGAAAGGCTGCATTTTCCTGGTGCCGGCGTGTGCAATTTTCTCTTATAAAGCCGTCACCCTCAAAGCAGTGCTGAGGGCAGAGTCTTTGGCATATTCCGCAATCGGCGCAAATTTCGCTTGTGTCGGGCTTTTGCGTGATGGTGTCAAGTGTCACCTCTGCGGCAAAAACTCCTTTTACACAGAGGATTTCGAGCGCCATACGAGTGCCGAAGCGATTGCTTGCCACGAGCGTGCTTTTCAGCGGAATACCAAGCCCCGAAGCGGCGGCAATACCCTTGTAGGGCAGAGTACATTCCTCAAGCTCAAAGCCGTTTTGTGTCAGCATTTCGCTGAGCTTTTTCCTCAGAAAGTATGCCTTGTTTGACGCAACATAGTAGCTGTCAACAAAGGCATAGCCCTCGGGCGGCAGTTCAAGCTGAGTATAGGGCAGGGCAAAAACCGTGTAGGTTTTGCCGAGCGTACTTATACTTTCATATTCTGCGCCGCTGTCCGTGAGCAGGGGAATAATTGTTTCAAAATACTCAGTCTTCGTTTTCATCTTTACTTTTGGGCTCTATTACTTCGCGTGCAATATAAATCGGCCTGTCTTTGCTCTGCTCATAGGTTTTGGCAAGGTATTTGCCGAGTATGCCTATGCTCAGCAGAATCAGACCGCCGAGGAGAAGCACAAGGAAAATCAGCGTTGCGCCCTGACCGAAAACAACAAAGGGATTGAGCGCACAGAAAAGCCCCTTTGTTATAAGATAGATAAATGCTATTGCTGTAAAGAGTACGCCCAGCGCAGTAGGTATTGCGAGCGGAGCAGTTGAAAAAGCCATGATGCCGTCAATCGCATATTTGAACAGCTTTTTGAAGGACCACTTGCTCTCGCCCGTAGCACGCTCCTGCACCTCATAGGGCAGAAACTGCGTATTGAAGCCGACCCACGAGAGCAGGCCCTTTGAGAAGCGGTGATATTCGCCAAGCGACAGCACAGCCTCAGCTACTTTGCGGCGGAAAACGCGGAAATCGCTGGCGCCCTGTACAAATTCGGTATCGGAAACGCTGTTGATAAGCTTATAAAAGCTATCCTTGAAGAATGTCAGCACCTTGTCCTCACGTCGCTCTGCCTGGTATGCAACAACGCAGTCGGTTTCGGGAGAATTGTCAAGAATTTTTACCATGCCTGCGGCAACCTCGGGTCGCTGCTGAAGGTCAGCATCAATCAGGCAGATTAGGTCGCCCGTTGCGTGCTCGATTCCTGCATACATTGCCGCCTCTTTGCCGAAATTGCGTGAGAAGCTGACAATTCTGATGTTGCAGTGGGATTCGGCGTGAAGCCTTTTCAGCTCGCCGAGAGTGTTATCCTTTGAGCCGTCGTTTACGAAAATAAGCTCGTAATCGTAGCCCTCGTTGTCAAATACGTAAGCCGCCGCATTGTGGAAGAGTGTAACATTCTGCTCTTCGTTATAGCAGGGGATTACAAGAGAAAGTTTCATTTTTTATTCACTGTCCTTATCCTTTTTTCAGAGGTTGAATTTAATTCCTGTTTGTTTTCTTATCTGCTCCATTACGGTGCTTACCGCCAGAGCCATTCGTGAGGCTTCGGTGTAACGCTCAGCATTTGCCTTGGGGTCAGTTGCAAAATCATAAAAAGCCTTGGCCTCGTATGACATAATGATGTGCTTTTCGGTTTCGTCAACAACCTGTCTCGGCTCACCGCCCTTGCGGCAGAAGGTTATGTTGTTGAGCTGAGAGATTGAGCCTATGGTGACAGTACCCTCGTCACCGAGAATTTCACTGCCGCAGAAATCCTGTGCGACCTTTGACCAGGTCAGCGTCAGCAGCATATTGTCATACTCAAAAACGGTTGAGCCGCAGCAATCGGCACCGCTTTCGAGAAATCTTGCCGTACTTATTATATTCTTCGGTGCGCCGAAAAGGTCAAGCGCAGGGTAGATGCAGTAAATTCCCAGGTCCATAAGACAGCCCGTGGCAAACTTGGGGTTAAAAATATTGGGATTTTCGCCGCGCTTGTAGGCGGGATATTTTGAGGAAAGCTGAGAAAAATCGAAGTGAGCGCTTGTTATGTTGCCGAGCGCCTGAAGCGAAGCCTTGAGCTTCGGTCTGACAGGGCTGTGCATATACATAATCGCTTCCATATATACCTTGCCCTTTTCGGCGGCAAGTGCCTGCAGTTCCATAAGCTCGGCAGGGGTTACGGTGATCGGTTTTTCGCAGATTACGTGCTTGTCCGAGCTGAGAAGCATTCTGCACTGCTCATAGTGGAGGGAATTCGGGCTTGCGACATAGACAGCCTCAACGTCTGCACAGCGTGCAAGGTCGTGCAGGTCAACAAAAACGCGCGGCGCACCGAACTTTTCTGCCAGGGCCTTACCCTTTGAGTAGCTTCTCGAACAGACGCCGAAAAGCTCAAGCCCCTCGACAAGATTTGCGCCCATTATAAATTCTTCAGTTATCCAGCTTGTGCCTACTACGGCATATTTCATAGGTTTTCAGTCCTTTTTTCAGTCAATACAGTCACGGTAAAACTCGTTGATATATTCCTTTACGTCATCTCTTGTTCCGCCGAACGGACCGGGAGTTTCCATTTTGAGCGAAACGGTTGCCGTTGCAAGCAGCAGAGCCTCGTCAATTTCAAATTCCTGCCTTTCGCAGATGTAGACGGAGAAGGTTGTATCGCCTCTGCCTGTTCTGCCGCTGAGGTTTCTTGAGCGGATGGGGCAGGTGTAGTATTCGTCGCCGTCATATACAAGAACCTCACTGCCGTGAGTGATCAGGATTTCGTCTGCACCCATTTCGTAAAGTATTTTTGCGGCCTCTTTCCTGTCGGAAGTGCCTGTGAGTACCTCTGCCTCGGCTGCATCAGCCTTGAAGTAGGTGATGTAGGGCATAAGCTCCTCTTTGTCCTCCCAATCCTCAAGGTGCATCGTGCCGTCATTCGGGTCTACATGGCGAAGAAAGCCCTGCACATCGACTGCAACGGGTGCAATATCAGCGGCGGCAATTATCATATCGGCATCAAAATCGCCGTAAACCAGACCTGCAAAGTGAATTACATCCGCTTCAATATCGGGCAGGTCATCCTCGGTAAAGGGTGTGCCGACGCTTTCGCAAACGCTGTTGCGGCGTTCCTTGTCTGCTGAAAGATATGTGTTTACCATATCGCAGGCAGAATCTGCGGCGGTGCAGAAGATATCCTCAGGCTCAACGCTGAGCGCAAGCACTCTCGCACGCTCCTCAACAGGCAGCTTTGTTACGGCGGCAACTCTGTGCCCCATAGCTGTTGCGGCGGCAGAGGAATAGAGAATTGCTCCGCCCTCCTGCTCAACGGTGTTGCCCTGGCAATCGGTATTGATGTCGTTTGTGATGTGACCGATTATCATTGATTTGTAGCTCATTTTTTGTTCAGCTCTCTTTCAAATTCTTCCTTTAACTCGTCTCTGATATTTCCTTTGGGAATGTTTAGCTTTATTATTTCGCGGCATTTTGAGTAATCAGCGGTCATAAAGTCGCCTGAAATTACGTTTGCGCTTGCAAGATAAAACGGATTTGCCGCAATAGCGTCAAGAATACTCTGGTAGTACGGAAGCAGCTTCTTTTCAAGCGTTCTCGGTGTTTTAAGTCCGTTTTCGGTACCAAAGCCGGGCGTAAGCTGAGTCTGGAACCAGTAGATTCCGTCTGTCTGCTGCTCGTCAAAATGGCTGAGCACCTCTTTTGCAAAGGTTGCCGCTTTTTTACCGTGGCGCTCAGAGCTCCATGGCAGAATATGCTCGCACTGAGTGCTCCACGGCTGATAGGCGTTGCGGTAGTTGATGATAATATATCTCTTGCCCGAGCGGCGGATATCACCCATGGTGACGTCACCGATTCGCTCAAACTCTGTGAATGCGTATTTCTGCGGGTCGAGAAAACGCTCAATTTTCATTGTGACCTCTTTGTCATCAACAGGGTAGGTGAAGCTGAACGGGCCGATTTTCTGATTATAGTATTCGCGCATATCGAAAATGAAAAACTCGCTGTCATTTTCGTCAATCATTTTTCTCATATCCTGCAGAGCTTCATCGAGCGGACGGCCCTTTGCAAGACCGTGGCTGAGGACAATACGGTTCTTCTTGTCGCTCGTAAAGCGGATACAGAAGTGACGTACTCCATAGGCAAACTGGGTGTATAGCGTGCCGTCCTGGCAGCAGCCGAGTGCGGTCATACCGTAGCTGCCTGCATTATGTGTGCCGGGCATTATTACATCGGTGATTTTTACGTCGTCCTTGAGATATTTCATCCATTCCTTGTATATCACAGTTTACCCTCCACAAGTTTATAAAATTTGTCGATTTCTTCTTCATTGCCTATTTTTTCTTTTTTCAGGTTTTCGCCCAGAGTATGGCAGAGTGCTTCGTTTTCAAAAAGCTGTGCAATTCTTTCTGCTACGGATTCTGCATTGATTTCGGCAAGCAGAGCTGTTTCACCGTCGGTAAGCTGATCGAAAACAGTTGCAAATTTTGTAGCTGCAATCGGCTTTGCAAAAATTTTCGCCTCATTTATCGCAACGGACTTGCCCTCAAAATAAGACGGCTGAACATAAATATCACAGCCATTTATATACGGATAAGGGTTGGCGCGCTCGCCAAGAAAAACGAAAAAATCTTCAAGTCCCTTTTGGCGTATGCGCTCCTCAAGCTCTGCGAGAAGCTCACCCTTACCGATTGAAAACCACTTGAATTTGTATCCCTTTTTCTTGAGGATTTCTGCGGCATCAATTGCAATATCGTAGCCCTTCTGCGGTGAAAGTCTGCCGACTGTGAGCAGAATTTTTTTATCATCAAACGGATATTCGTCAGGTCTGCCGTTAGCAAGGCTTTTGAGCATTGCAGGAGAAATAAGGTTTTCAAGCATACGGATTTTTTCTGTCGATTCGGGGAAGTTTTTCTTAAGCACCTGCGCACACTCGTCCGAAACGGTGACGAGGTAATCAAGCTGTCTGAAAAAAACACGGTCAAAATCCTTATCAAGGCCGAGCCCGTCATAGTCGTTGTGAATGTAGCCGATTTTTCTCTCTGCATCAACACAGTCAATGCAGTAATAAATCGAGTTGCCCTCGAGGTAGGCAACAGCGGTATCATAGTGCTTTGTCGGCTTTGTAAGCACTTTTTTAAGGCAGCTCCAGACTTTACCTCTGTCACCCGAGGAAAGTGCTTTTGAATAGGCAATGCGGTTGAGCGCCGCACCTGCTCTCAGGTGAGTCAGGGCTGATTTGAGGTAGGCGGCTGAGCTGCCGTCAAAGTGAAGATAATCTTCACCGCCGTCAATTATATTTACCTGCTCAGGTACATCGCCGAGGAAAAGCCCCTCTCTGCGAAAGAGCATCATGTCAACCTCATAGCTGTCATAATCAAAGAGATTCAGCAGAGTCAGCAGCGCTTTTTCCGCACCGCCGCTGCCGAGGTTCGGCATTATAAACAGCAGCTTTTTCTTCATATCAAAACACCGCTTTTCAGATTATTTCTTTGAGTGCTTCGCCTGCGGCAAATGCAAGAGCTTTCTTTTCCGGTATTATCACAGTCAGCTTTTCGTGCATTTTTGCCGCATTCTTTTCAATGCGCTGCAGGCAGACAAAAAGTGAATCTGCCGAGGTGACCTCCTCAATGCTTGCAACGCAGACCTCCTTGCCGAAAAGGTCAACGGAAATGCCCCTTGCCTTTATGCTGTAGCTGAGTGCGAATACGGGCACGCCTGTTGAATACGCACCGATTGTGGCGTGGGTGCGTGCGGCAATGAGCATTTCGCACTTTGAGATGAATCCCTTGTACTGAGAAGCGGAAAGATTATCGGGCAATATAACCGTGCGGCTGAGGTTGGCTTTCTGCATAATCTCAGCCATGAATTTGTAGTCGTTGTTATCGTTTGCATCAACCATTACGTGCGGAATCAGCACAGGCGTGTAGTCGGTTTCAGCCTCGACCTTTTCGAGAAAAGCTGCGGCATAGTCGGAAAGCCCGTCGCAGAAATTTGAAACAAGGGGGCTGAGGTTGATTCCGAGCAGACGTCCCTGCGGAATGTCACTCCGAGCAGGCTCCTCGACGGGCAGGGTAAATGCCGGATCAGGGAAAACGCGCACGCCGTTGATGCCTGCTTCCTCAAGCACCTGCTTTGTCAGTGGCTCACGGGCAAAAATTCCGTCAAGGCTTTTAAGGGTGGCAATTTTTTCGTCGCTCAGGTCGCTTTCGCCTATTGAGCAGCCCCAAAGCACCGCTTTAAGACCGTTTGCCTGAAACTGTGCAATCATAGTGCGTGCCGCTTCATTATTGCCGTAGCAGAAGGTATCACCGCCGATGATGAGGCAAACCTCGTAATCTTTGGCAAAATCAACCGCATCTGCATAGGCGGCACGGAAATAATAATCCGAGCGGTTAAGAATCTTATAGTAAAAAGCATTGATATATTTTTGTACAAAGGAGAGTGGCTTTGCGCTCACTCCTCTAACGGTAAGGCGCGGAATATCGGAGAGTACGATATCACTTTTTGCATCATACGAAAGCAGACCGTATTCACTGCCGGAAAATGCTGTTTCAAGTATATTTACGGTTGAGCGCACGATGGCTTCACAGCCACGGTTTACACAGCCTGAATGATCGAAAAGCAGAAATTTCATAGGATTAATTGCTCCTTGAATTTATAATTTTCTGTACGAAAAGCACGGCGATAGTCATCATTACGCTTCTGCGCCTGAAAGCGGTGGCGAGCAGAGAGTAAATTTTGCCGTTGTTTGCTTTGATATAATCGGTTGCAAGGTCAAGCTTTGACATAAGCTCGGTGTCGGCAAAATAGAGCTTGGCGGCGTCTTTTGCCTGCGCAAGCCCTGCAAGACAATCTTTATTGAGCAGGTTGACAACCGAATAGAACAAGAATGCGGATTTTTCCGTAAGAACGGTTTGTTTATCAAGACCTATTGCGGTGAAAGCTTCCGTTTCGTCATCAAATGTAATAAGCATTTGCTCAATTATGTTTTTGCCGTGAGTGGCACTTGAAAGAACATCAAGGTAATAATAGCCGCAGTCTCCCGTACAGACGGCAGAGGAGCAGTGCCGCAGAAAATCGAGTATAAAGCGCTTGTCCTCACCTATTTTTATTCCGACAGGAAACTGAACGGAAAACTGCTCTATGATTGAGCGGCGGAATACCTTAACACATGCGCTGTTTTGCGCGCTGTCGGAAAGCATTTTTCTCACGAATAAATTTTTAATGCCGTCTCTGTCCAGCACTGTGCCTGCGGGATACCAGCATTCAACGGGACGTCTGAACTCGGGGAAGACAAATGTCATTGAGCTGAAAGCCATATCACAGTTGTTTTCTTTTGCGGCTGTGAGCAGCTTTTCATAATAATCGGGCGCTAGCGTATCGTCAGCATCAACAAAGCCGACATATTCACCTGTTGCCTCTTTCAGCCCTGCATTGCGTGCTGCACTGACACCTGCGTTCTTGCGGTGAATTACAACAGTATCGGGGTGTATTGAGGCAAATTCATCACAGATTGCCGCACTTGAGTCGGATGATCCGTCGTCAACCAGAATGAGCTGCATTGAATCAGCCACAGTCTGTGCGGTAAGGCTGTCGAGAGTTTTGCTGAGATATTTTTCTGCATTGTAAATCGGTACGATTACGGACAGGCTGTACATAAAACAGTCTCCTTAATTTTCGATAAAGTCATAAAGCAACTCTATGCTTTCTCTGTTTGTGTAGTCTCTTTTAAGGCAGTTGCGGCTCAGCTCGTAGCGGATATCCTCACTGTCAAGCAGATGTATAAGTGCGTCGGCAACGGCGGCGGTATTCATCGGGCATATTATGCCGTCTGTTTCGTTTTCCACCTGGCTTGACGCTGTTTCATAGTCGGTTATGAGTACGGGCTTGCCGAGAATCTGTGCTTCTCGAACTGTAACCGCCTTGCCCTCGTAGCGCGAGGGCTGGGCATACACATCGCAAGCCGCCATATACGGATAGGGGTTTGTTTTTTTACCGAGGATTATCATTGTATCCTCAACACCGTTTTCTTTAATTTTTGAGCGTATAAGCTCCTCATCGGGACCGTAGCCGATGAGATACCATTTGAATCGGCAACCCTTTTCTTTCATAATCCTGCAGCTCTCTGCGGCAAGCTCAAATGCTTTCTGGTGAGTGAATCTTCCTACGGAGAGAACAGATTTTATTTTGCTGTCAAAATCGGCAGCAGGTTCTTTTTGTGCCTGGGTTCTGATGAATTCCGCCGACAGGATGTTTTCAATCGTTATCAGCTTATCGGCAAGGGTGGGATAAACCTTTTTGAAAGCCTCACCTACGTCATCGGAAACAGCGGCAATTTTATCAAAGCAGCGCCACACCGCTTCGTCCTTCTTGAAATCCATTTTCGCAACTGTATAGTCGGTGTGGATCCATGCAATTTTTTTGTTGGCGCTTACCTTTTTTGCGGCATAGTCGTGCGGCCACATGAAGCTGACGGCAACATCGTATTTCTTTTTCTGAGCAGGCATATTGCCGACACAGCTTCTCCAGTATGAGGAGAGCAGGGCAAAGGTAGCACCGTCATCCGTGCCGTACTTTTTTTGAGAAACAATTCGGTTTACCGCACGCTTGATGCCGATTGCAGGACAGGTACGAACAGCCTGCACTATCGGCAGGGTCATTGCGGCACAGGGTTTGATTTCAGGCAGAATGTTACAGCGCTTGTCAACCAGCGGCAACAATTCGCCGCCTACGCTGAACAGCAGCAGATCAACATCGTAGCGTTCGTAATCAAGCTCACCGAGCAGACCGAGCAGACTTCGCTCAATTCCGCCGATTTCCATACCGCCGCTGATTATCAAAAGCTGTTTTTTCATCGTTACTTGCCCCTTCGGAAAAAGTCTACGCCTAAAAAGCGGTGAAGTATTCGGGTAATGCGGTTGCGGATAATATCCTTCCTGCTCATCCAGCTTTTTGCATACCAGTGGATTGCGCAGGTGTTTTCCGTCTTTTTCATAACTCCCGTCAGATCATCAAACGGGCAGAAGTATTCGCGCGGAAATACAGAAAAGCTGTCAATCTGCTGAACGGTGCCGTTGTCAGTTTTCAGTCCGTGCTTTCGGAGCAGGTCCGTAAAATATTTGCAGATTGTGACCGTGTTGTATGAGCCGTCGGGATTTATAAATTCGAGCTGAGAATAGGTTTTGAGTATCTCGCCGAGCATTTCGTTGTCGGGCTCTTTTGCCCACAGCACAAGCCCCGGATTGACAAAAGTATCTGTTTCAAAGCCTGTGAATGCATCAAGCTCAAGCAGTTCATAAAAAGGCTTGATTACTTCAACATCGGTATCAAAGTAGAGTCCGCCCTGCTCGTGCAGAATTTGAAAACGGGCAAAATCCGAAACAAAGGCATACTTTTTTGCATCGTAAGCCTGTGATATATATTTGTTCTGCCTTACATCAAAGTTGGATTCGTTCCATTCCTTTATCTCAAAATCGGGGAAGAATCTGCTCCACGAGGCAATGCATTTTTCAATTGTTTTTCCTTTTTCGGCGCCGCCGAACCAGAAGTAATGAATCGTTTTGTTCAAGCTGATTATCCTCCTAGTTAAGGTACAGGAATGAGAACCACATATTGTTATTGGGAGTGAAGAAATCACTTGCATACCAGTTCATACGCTGAGAACGGGCGTCGATGATAAAGAATATGAGATATGCAATGAAAAGCAGAATGGCAAGGAAACGGTACTTGCCGTTTCGAAGAACAGAGATGAAAACCAATGCCATAAGCAAAACAACATAAGCGTAGGTATAGAAAGCAAAACGTGCAAAAATCCAGTTGTAAAGCGCAAGAATATAGATTGCGGAGTGAACAAGAGAGATATTTATCAGAATATCGGCAATCGGACCGAAGCGTCGCACCTGTTTTGAAAACATAGCGGCAAGAATTGTCGGCATAATGTTGAAAGCAACGCGCATTATACCGGTACCCTGTTCTGTTCCGTCGGTAAACCAACCGTCGGCATAACCTGAGTAAGATGTATCCTCGAGCATTGTAAGGAATGACGGAAGGAACATGCTGACAAAAAGCAGACCGGCAACGCCTGCTGTGACAGAAATCAAAGCGGGTGCTGACCAGGCTTTTCTGCGGCACAGGAAATATACGGGAATCATTATTAACGCGGAATTGTGGAAAAGTGAAGCTATAAAAACGAGCACCAGCAGCTTCCAAAAATCGTGTTTTTTTGGTGAGAAAAGATATTTTGAGCCCAAAAGGATCAGACCGACGGCAATATACTGACGTATTCCGTTGAATGTTGAAACGAAAATTCCCATTGTGAAAAAGATATAAACAGAAAATGCGTAATTCGCCGAATAATTATAAAAAAACAGCATAAAAGGAATCAACGTAGCTATTGAGCTGATCATAATGAATGTTGAATACTCAAAGCCGTTTTTTACAAGAAAATACTGAAGCAGTTCAAAAAGGTATGCCTTATCGCCCCACTTGGGCATAAGCGCACCACCTTCTTCGAGAAGATGATAAGTATGTACATAGTAAACCGTATCTCCGATATTGTTCCTCAATCCGGAATAGAGAACCATTACCGTCGTTGGAATGATAAAAGCAAATATATTCGGTTTTAGTTTTCCCAAGGCGTTTTTAGTCCTGCCCGGGACAGCCTGCCCGAAAAATGCGCCGAGCATGCTTATACAGAAGACTACTACTAAATCGGTCGGCATCGGATTAATCCTTTCGTTGGTCAATAATGCTGTGGTAAAGCCTTACAAGTGAATTGGGGGTGACGGCAACAATAAGCTGTCTGCCTGCCATGAGCCTGTACCTAAAAGACAGACCGGCTTTTTTACAGGCATTGTAGCGATATTTTGCGCAGGTGAGGTTGAATTTTGCCTTGCGGCGTTTGTATGTGTCGGGGTCTTCTCTTACAAAATAGAGCGGTTCAAGTATGTTTGCGGCTTTGTGCCCTGCAAGATAAAAGCGCCAGAACATATCTACATCCTCAATGCGCTCCGTTTCGGGCCGCATATCGTAGCCGCCGATTGAGCGAAGGACCTCAGTACGCATTACCATTGTTGCGTGACAACAGGGGTTGTTTTTAGAGAGATATTCTATCGTAGGGTACGGCGGAGTTTTGCGCACCTTGACCGTATCCGTACCGTCGATAATCCGCATATAAGTGCCTACACAGTCATATTCGGGGTTTTCGTCGAGAAAACGCACCTGCTTTTCAAATCTGTCAGGTGCACAGTAATCGTCACCGTCCAGCCTTGCGCAATATTCTCCGGATGCAACGCTCAGACAGCGGTTAAGCGTGTTGCCGAGCTTGATGTTTTTTTCGTTGCGGATGAGAACAATACGGCTGTCTTTTTTTGCATAGCTTTCGGCAACCTCATAGGTGTTGTCCGAAGAGCAATCGTCACAGAGGATAAGCTCAAAGTTGCCGTAGGTCTGAGCGAGTACGGATTCTATACACTGTCCGAGCGTGTCTGCACAGTTGTAGATTCCGACAAGCACACTTACCTTTTTACTGTCTGTCACGGTGGATATCCCCTTTGCTTATCAGTTGTTGAAATTGGGAACAAGCTCAAGCAGAAGCTCGCGCACATTCTGTGCGTGTGCATTCCTGAGCTTTTCAAGACCTGCCTCGAGCTTTTCGTCGCTGAAATCTACGGGAGGCAGCACAAATATCTTATCGTTGCAGGTGAGCTGCATTTCGTTTTCTTCCTCCGAAAGAGTGAGCTCTTCATAGAGCTTTTCACCGGGGCGCAGACCCGTAAATTCGATTTTGATTTCCTCATACGGCCTGAAGCCGGAGAGGGTAATGAGCTTTTCGGCAAGCGTTGTGATGCTTACTGGGTCGCCCATATCAAGCACAAAAATTTCGCCGCCCTTTGCAATTCCGCCCGCCTGAACAACAAGCTGAGCGGCTTCGGGAATAGTCATAAAATAGCGTGTGATGTCCTTGTGAGTAACTGTTACGGGGCCGCCTGCAGCAATCTGTTCCTTGAACAGCGGAATTACGCTGCCGTTGGATCCGAGAACGTTGCCGAAACGTACTGCAGCAAAGTGAGTGCCGGTGTTCTTGCGCTCAAAATGCTGGATTATAAGCTCTGTAACGCGCTTCGTTGCACCCATAACGTTTGTCGGGTTGACTGCCTTGTCTGTTGAAAGAATGACAAACTTGCTTACCTTATGTTCCACGGCTGCTTTTGCTGTGTTGTATGTGCCGAAGATGTTGTTCTTGACTGCTTCACAAGGGCTGTCCTCCATAAGCGGAACATGCTTGTGCGCGGCTGCGTGGAACACAACGGAGGGCTTGAATTCGCTGAGCACCTCATCAAGTCTTGCAGGGTCCTGAACCGAGCCTATTCGGATAAAGAACTGAACCTTACCCTGATATTTGCGGTCGAGTTTATTCTTAAGGACAAAAGCGTTATTTTCGTAATTGTCAAAAATAATAACCTTTGCGGGAGCGTAACGGGCAACCTGTGTGCAGATTTCAGAGCCGATTGAACCGCCGCCGCCCGTAACGAGAATGGTCTGGTTTTTAAGGTAAGAGCATATATCTGTGTTGAGCGTAACCTCAGGTCTGGCAAGCAGATCGGTAATATCAACATTTCTTATTGTAGGCTCGGCAACGCTTTTTTCTGTGATTTCCTGAAGAGAAAGCGAGGTTTTGAGCGAACAGTCTGTCTGCATTGCGAGCTTGAGAATGTCACTTCTGCGCTGAGGTGTTGCCGAGGGAATGGCATAAATGATTTCATCAACCTTATACTTTTCGGCAAGCTCGGGTATGCGCTCACAGCCGCCTTTGATCGGTATTCCTTCAACGCGGCTGCCGGATTTGAGCGGATTGTCATCGACAAAAACAACAGGCCTGCCGATTGCGAAGGCTGTTGCTTCAAGCTCTTTGAGGATTGTAAGGCCCATATCGCCGGCACCGATTATCATTACACGGCGGCCTGAGCCTCTGCGTGCGCCTGCGGAATGAGCTTTTTTCGTTCTGCGCAGCATACGGTAGATAAGTCTGATCGCACCCGAAAGAGCGATTATGAGGAGCATGGAGGTGAAATATACGCTCAGGCTCAGTACGGTAACGTTGAGCAGGGCAAGCCTTGAGCAGATTGTGTCTGCGGCAAGGCATATGAGAGTTGCTATACCGCCTGCTGCGGCACAGCGCACCATTTCGTGCAGACCGGCATATTCCCAAAGGCTGTTATAAAGTCCGAAGAAGAAATAGATGCCGATAAAAATAGCCGTTGTATAAAGTGAGCGGCCGATGAGTGAATCGATTACAGCACGCTCAAGCGGCTGGGGGTAAACCATAATGACTGAGGTCAGGATAAAGGTGAGGTTTACAATCAGTGCATCGAAAAGTGCCACTACGGATTTCCGCGTAGCGATGATGAAAAAGGAGTTTAATTCATCTTTCGATTTTTTTACAGAAAAAGGATTATTCAAAGCTGTTTCCGCCTTTCATTTATGGTCGGGCATAGTTTTGCTATTATATATTTAATTTATTATAATGCTAATATATAAAAAAGTCAACTTGTAATTGTATGGTTGTGGTTGACAAAAGTAAATCGTGCTGATATTATTTTTTTAGCGGAATAATCCGTATTTCAAACTGACAAGGAGAGTTTTCTATGATAGGTCTCGGTAAATGGGCTTGCACGGTTGATTCAATGTTCTTCCGCGGCGAGGTCAAACTGGAAATAGTTGAAAAGGACGGCTCATACGATTTTGAGCTTGATCTTCCGGGCATTGATATGCCCTCTTATACAATAAAGTCTGTTGAGGAGGATGGCAACACAATCAAGGCTGTTGTTTGTGTTGACACTCTCGGCAAGGATGCTGAGCTTACTGTCGATTTTGACGGTGATACGTTTACAGGCATACTCAAGGTTCCGTTTATCGGCAAAATCAAGCTCAAGGACGGCCACAGAATCTGAAAACCCGACTGTTGGAAAAATCAAGCAGAGGCGCATGAGCTTTGCGTCTCTGCCTGGTTTTATTTGTTTTGCGGCAAATTCGGAACGGATGTGAGAACGAATGAAGAAAAAGCTGCTTTTTGTAATGGAATCAATGAAAAGCGGAGGCGGAGAAAGAAGTCTGCTTACGCTCCTGCAGCTGCTTGACTATGATAAATATGATGTTGACCTTATGCTGTTCAACCCGTCAGGCCTGTTTTTCGGTATGATTCCCGAGCAGGTCAATATTTTAACGCCCGGAGGCGAGTACAAAAGGTTTTCGCTGCCGCTTGTACAGAGCGTGAAAAGTCTGGTCGCTTCGGGCAAGTTTTCGCTTGCGATAAAAAGAATGCTGTATTCACGTGCGGTGAACGCTAAGGACAAGCCCTCTCTTTTGCGTGATCAGCTCTCATGGAAATATATGAAGGCTGCCCTTACCGAAAAGGTAAGCGGCTACGATGCGGCAATAGGATATCTTGAGGGAAAACCCAATTTTTTTGTTGCGGACTGTGTTGAAGCAAACGTAAAAATCTGCTATGTTCATAACGATTATCGCAAGCTTAAAATGGATGCCGGTATCGATGAAAATTTTTTCAGTAAGGCAGATTTTATTGTAAGCGTTTCGGAAGAATGCTGCAGAGTTTTGTGCGAAGAGTTTCCGACAATGGCAAAAAAAGTCAGGGATGTCGGCAATATAACCTCGCCGAAAGTTCTGAAAAAAATGTCACAGGGAATTCCTGCGGAATTTGTGAAAAAGAGTGATGAAAAAATTATCCTTACAATCGGGAGAATTTCTTCGCAAAAGGGCTACGATATTGCGATAGATGCCGCAGAAATTCTTAAGAAAAAAGGATATAATTTCAAATGGTTTTCAATCGGAACGGGAGAGCTTTTCGCCGAATTTGAAGAGAGAATACGTCAAGAGAATCTGCAGGAAAATTTTGTTTTTCTCGGTGAAAGAGCAAACCCTTATCCTTACCTTTCTGCCTGCGACATATACGCACAACCCTCGTATTTTGAAGGGAAATCGATTGCTCTGGATGAGGCGAAGTGCTTTGCAAAGCCGATCGTCGCAACTAAGTTCACAACCGTTTACGATCAGCTTTCCGACGGCGAAACGGCTTTGCTTGCCGAGATTGATGCAGTGAGTGTTGCCGAAAAAATTGCAATGCTTTTTGATGAAAAGCTCGCAGAAAAGCTGAGCGGAAATCTGAAAAAAACAGCGCTCGGAAATGAAGAAGAAATTGAAAAATTTTATGCGCTTTTGGGTGAAGAAAAATGATGATTTTTGCATTGATTTTTGTCAGCGTTTTGTTGCTGATTTGTCTTGTCATTTTTGCGTTTGATTTTGTGCCGTCGCTTTTGACTTGGCTGAAAAGAATTCATATCGGCAGATATACCGACGAAAAAAGCTGGCGTGAAAATGTTGAAAAAACTGCGCTCGCACAAATCAAAAAAATGCCGCCGATCCCCATTTCGGATGCTACGGCTTATACTGTTTTTCCAAAGCTCAGGGGCAAGTATTATAACTTCTATTTTGTGTCGTGGCAGGTTGCTGTTCTGCTTCGTGCCCTCGGTGATAACGAGCAGGCGCGCAAGGCAGCTTACAGCTTTTTTGAAAAAGAGGATTGGTACGACCGCAGTTACAAAACCGGTGCCGGAATGCTGTTTTATGCGATGCTTGAAAACGGATTTGCTGACGATGAAAAGTTCAGAGCCGCTGCAGACGATTATTGTAAAAAGGCTCTTGCAGCCGCAGGCGACGGCACGCTTCCGTATCATCTTGAGTATGCAGACCACTATGTAGATACTCTGGGAATGGTTTGTCCGTTCCTTATCAAATATCATCAGACCTACGGCTGTCCCGAGGCACTTGCCTTAGCAAAAAGACAGTTTGAGGAATACTTTGCTCACGGTCTTCATCCGCAGACGGGTCTGCCTATACACTGCTTTAATCCCGAAAGTAAAATGCCGCTTGGTCTTTATGGTTGGGGCAGGGGCTGCGGCTGGCTTGCGCTGGCTCTTAATGAGTGCATTTATCTGCTCGACGGCAAGGACGAATATGTAAAAATCCTCAAGGAGAGAGCAGAGCAATTTGCCGATATTATGGCGGCCGCACAGAACACCAACGGCGGCTTTAATTCAATAATCGGTGTTCCCTCGTCAAGAGAGGATTCCTCCGCTACGGCAATGCTTGGCGGACTTTTTGCACGATTGGGAGGGAAATACACCAAAAACGCGGATGCGTGTGTTGAATATCTTATGAGTGTAACCCGTAAAAACGGCGAAATTGATTTTGCACAGGGCGACACAATGGGAATCGGCAATTATTCGCGCCGATTTGAGCCGATGCCTGCCGCACAGGGCTTTGCTCTGATGATAGGAAAATAAATTTATAACAGGGCTGTAACCTAATCTTAGAAAAATCTTAACAATTTTAGTAGTTAATTTGTAACCCCTGCATTTTATAATCGGTTTTGTGGACAGGATTTGGGGAGGGAGGAATTGTTTTGAGCAATATTCTGGTTTGTGACGATGATGTTGCAATCGTAAATTCGCTCGAGATTTACCTCAGGCTTGAGGGCTTCGAGGTTTTTAAGGCTTTTAATGGCAGACAGGCTGTTGAGGCGGCGGAAAACAATGCGTTTGACTGTATTGTGCTTGATATTATGATGCCCGAAATGGACGGCCTGAGAGCAACGCTGAGTATCAGAGAAAACAGCAACGTGCCGATTATTCTTCTCTCTGCCAAAAGTGAGGATACCGACAAAATAACGGGTCTCGGCTTCGGTGCGGATGACTACATAACAAAGCCATTTAATCCGCTGGAGCTGGTTGCAAGGGTAAAATCGCAGGTGCGTCGCTATAAAAGCCTTGGCGGAAGTGCGCCTCAGCCCGAAACCTGCATTGTCACGGGCGGACTCGTGATTGATACTGCGGCGCATACGGTTGAGCTTGACGGTGAGGCGGTAAAGCTGACTGCTACGGAGTACGGTATAATAGAATACCTTATGCTTAACCTCGGCAGAGTGCTCTCTACCTCGCAGATTTACGAGGCGGTCTGGAATGAGCCTGCCTACGCTACGGATAAAACCGTTACTGTCCACATCAGGCGGATTCGTGAAAAAATTGAAATTGATCCGAAGAATCCGAAATACCTTAAGGTGGTGTGGGGAATTGGATACAAAATGGAAAAAATGTAAAAGAGGAATAATCAAAGGGCTTTGTGTATTTCTGAGCCTTGTGTGTGTCGGCACGGCTGTGACCTGTGCTCTCAATATCTGGGAGTTTGCACAGCGTGCGGGATATTTCTACGGTATGGAGAATTTCAGCGATGCGGCAAGGAATACACTTTATGACCCGAGGATTTCATCCGATTTCCTGAGGGAAGTCGGATTTTCTTATTATGCGATCAAGCGAAACCTCATCACTTACCGTAACGGCACTGTTTTTGAGGGTGATACCGCCGAAAGCTACCTTGAATCAATGCGTGTCAAGGAAGAAAACGCACTGTTTGAGGATTATGTTGCTCAGCCGCGCGAAATGGCAAAGGCATATAACTGGCTCAAGCAAAACAGAGAAAAGGAAGAGGAAACAACCACATTTGCCGCAACAGAGCAGGAAATAAGTGAAGGCGTGACCGCGGTCGGTGTTCATCAAATGCCCGGTGATTATGAATACTATCAATTCGGCTACCTTACTATCGAAGAGTTTGAGGGTGACCCGGGCTATATTATTGATGAATATGGCTTTGTGAGCGTAAATGAGGATTATTACCGTGACATGGCAAAGCAAAATGCCCTTGACAACCGCCGCTTTGATCTTGAACGGTACGAAAATGAGTATAAGCACCTTAGATCTTACCTTACAAAGCTCAAGTCGCTCGAATATTTTGTTGTCAACAATTCAACGGGTGAAACCTTTACAAACAGCGGCTATAGAACAGCCGCAGAGTTTACAAGTGCATATGAAGCCGATACATGGTTTGTTTCTTCAAACGATAATTTCGGCACGATGACGGCAGGCCCTGTCTTTGAGCAGTTCAGCAGCGTTACTACGCCGGGTAACAGCTCGGGATTCAGCTACCTTGCCGATGTTTCCGATATTGTTCAGACTAAGGAGGGGATTATTCTCACTCCCTCAGCATATACCTACAACTTTTTCACAAATATCCGCTACGGATATTTGCGCTATAAGGAGCTTGCATCACACAAATACGTTGTTGGCTCAACAAACCTTTTTACTCCCGATCCGTTTACGGTTTACCTGAGCTTTGATTATTCAAGAAGTGATGATGCAGACCCGTTTTCGCAGGTTTATTCGCGCTATATTGCCTCTGTCAGCAGGCTTGAAAAAAGTGTTACCGTAGGTCTGGTTGCGTTTGCACTTGCCCTTATTCTGCTTGCGGTATTTTTCCTTATCAGCGGTAAAGGCTTCAAGGGTGCGGCGGCTAAGCTGCGTGTGCAGGACAAAATACCGGGCGAAATCCATTTTATTGTTTCTGCGGCGGCGTTTGCAGGGCTGTTTCTGGCGGCTCTGGTGCTGGCGATAAAGATAACGGACTTTTTTGAATGGCGTGCATTTATTACGGTCGGCTGTGTTGCGCTGTCACTTGCGGGCTATGCTTTTCTTCTCAATTACGTTGCTTCTTTTAACCGCCGCAGGCTCAACAAAACCCTGTTCGATAATCTTCTCCTGCTCTGGCCGATAAAGCTGCTGAGAAGGATTTACAGGCGCCTTGCGCGCAACAGCACACACCTCAAGGACGGTGTTCGCCGATACTTCAGGTTTTTTGTTCCGTTCTATGTTGTTATAAGCATTGTGTGTTGGCTGTTTTTGCTTGATGATTCGCCTTTGGTTATTATCGGTATTATCGGACTTGTGCTTGTCAACACAGCATTGCTCGTGATTGTTTATTCCTATGCAAAATCGCTCGACAAAATAAGAGAAACCGTTTCGCAGGCTCAGCAGGGCAATTTTGATGTTGAGTTTGACTGTGCGAGTATGCCTGTGCCAATGGTGAAGCTCTCGCACGAAATTGAAGATATGCGCTGCGGAATGAAGCAGGCGATTGAAGCCGCTGTCAAAGATCAGCGCACAAAAACTGAGCTTATCACAAACGTTTCGCACGATCTTAAAACACCGCTCACCTCGATTATCACCTACACCGATCTTATTCAGCGCAGCAGTATTGAGGATGAAAAGGTCAGAGGCTATGCCGAAATTCTTGCCGAAAAATCGCAGCGCCTTAAGCAGCTCGTAGAGGACCTCACCGAAGCAGCAAAGGTTTCCACCGGTGCGGTCGATATTCAGCTTGCCGATGTTGATCTGGGTGAGCTCGTTATGCAGGCAGTCGGTGAAAATGAAGAGGTGCTTGCTCGCAGAGGAATTGACGTTCGGTTTACACCTGTCAGCGGCAATCCCGTTGTACGTGCCGACGGACAGAAAACGTACAGAGTTATTGAAAACATTATCTCAAACATCAATAAATATGCGCTTGAAAATACCGTTGCCTATGTTATGGTCGGCGTGCAGGACGGATTTGCAACGGCAACCTTCAAGAACATTTCTGCTGAGCAGATAAACGTTTCGTCAGAGCAGCTTATGGAAAGGTTTGTGCGCGGCGATGTTTCCCGAAGCGGTGAGGGGAGCGGACTCGGACTTTCGATCGCAAGGGATTTGTGCACGCTTCAGGGTGGTAAATTTGAAATTTATGTTGACGGCGATATGTTCACTTCAAAGGTATCGCTTCCGCTTGCACAAACAGAAAAATAATTAAAGAAAATGAAAAGCAAAAAGGACAGGGCGTGTACCCTGTCCTTTTCTTTTGTGAAAGTAATCAGTCAAATATAACTGCGATTTCGTGCCTGAGAGTTAAGAGAATATCACGGATTGTACGGATGATTTTTTCTATAATATTCTCTTTCTCATAATCAGCATCTGTACCTGTGCCGCCGTAGCAGCCGATGTTGGTGCTCTTTGTTTCGTTGCCGAAGAAATCGGTAGACGGAGCACCGTCAATCTTTGTACCTGCACCGATGAGCGGTGAATCTGCCGAAAGAGTGAAGCTGTTGAAATCGGAATAATCCGTGCCGGAAAAGCCGGGATTTATGTTCAGCGCACCGATATCAACGAGCGGAGACATAACATTGTAATAGCAGTTGTTTTCAAAAACGTTCTTTCTGGATGAATCAACATCGTAAGCAAAGGTTGAGCCGACCGTGGGAACAATGATATTGTTTGCAATGTATGCGCCGTAGAGGTTTTTGAACTGGAACTCGCCGCAGTTGATTATCGTATTATTGTAAAATTTGAAATTGTGCTCGCCCTGAGTGCCAACCGCCGTTGTTGAGCGGCCCTTGTTATCGTTTATGGAAAGACAGTAGCGTACGGTATTGTTATGGTGACCGCTGTAGTTGGGGTTGTTGCACATAAAACGCACATTGTCGTGGGAGTAGATGTACTGATATGTGCAGTTGTTAGAGTGTGAGTCAAAGTCAACAGCCATTCCGTCGCCGACGTTTTTCTGGCCTGCAATTTCACAGTACTGAATCGTGCTGTTTTCGCTGCCCCAGAACCACATTGCGGCTGTGAAATATGCAATTTCGCCGTTTTCTTTAAGACCTTCGCCCTGGCAGCAATTGATCGCACGGCAGTTTGTAACAAGAGCACCGTCGCACATACCTACAACTACCGCCTCAGCGTCCATTTCGTGGAAATAGCAGTTGCGGATAAGCAGACCTGTGTTGTATACGGGGTCGATGTCTTCTTCTTTTTCGCACCAAGGGGTCTGGGACTCGTTCCATGAACCCCAGATCATAAAGCCGTTGGCGCAGTTATATACCTCACAGTTTCTGATCGTGAGATCATTTACTGCATATCTCGATTTTGCGGGCAGACCCTTTATCATAACGGCAGCTCTTGCTTTTGCGGCGCCGTTTGAAAAATCATCACGGCTGTGAACCTTGTAATTCTGCATATCGGTGAACAAAACGCTGTCAATCACTATGCCGACAGAGGTTTGCTCGCGTGTATCAATCCAGATTCCGCCGCCGTTGGGTGCTTTGATATGCAGGTTTGATACCGTCAGGTAAGAACAGTCAAAGAGCTTGAAAACCTCAGTGTTTTCGTTGGTGTAAAGAACAGCCGTTTCGCCCTCGCCGTAGGATGAAATTACTACAGGGTTTTCCTTTGTTCCGCTACAGGTAAGCGTTACGGCACATTCGTATTCGCCGCCGTTCTTAAAAAGAAAATGTGTACCCGGTCCGATAGAGAGGTTTTTAAGCCCTGCAATTGATTTTACGGGGCTGTTGATATCTGTGCCGCTGTTTGAATCGTCTCCGTTTACAGCGTCGAGATAGTAATAATTTTTGTCGGTGCCCTCAGCATAGCTGAAAAAAACACAGCTTGTTGCAACAAGTGTGAGAGCAAGCAAAAAACTGAGCGTTTTGAAAGCTTTTTTCATTTTGATTTGCTCCTTTTATCTGTCAAATTCATCACGGTTTATGTAATAGCCGACAATAAAGCTCTTTGAATCGGCAACAGCATTTATTTTTTGGTATTCATAACGTCTGGGAGAATTAGGAGTGCGGTTGTAGACATAAATTTTGCCGTTGTAGCTCTCTACGGCAAATGCGTGTATGGGCGAGAAAAATTTTCTGCCTGTCCAGCGGAAAACGATTCCGCAAAAGCCGTTGTCAAATTTATCACAGAAGCTGCGGTAGTTTCTGTCAAGGTTTACGGGCAGATAGTGCGAAGAAAAATAACGGAATATCCGCAAGGGATGCACGCCGAAAATGCCGAGCGGTGTTTTTGCCTTGATGTATATTTCCCGTGCGGTTTCGGGCAGCAAAACGGCTCTGTTGAGCAGAATCATGAGGTTATATACAGCAATTATTCCGCTGCCTGCACTTGCAAAAGAACGCAATCCGAACCGCATATCGGCGCACTTGTGGCGCATATGTCCGTTGATGATGGAATAAGGCTCGCCAACCTGCTTATTGTGTTTGTAATTGACGGTTTCAAGCATCAGACAAGTTCTTCCTTAAAATTGATGATAACCTCTTCGTGGTCGAGCTTAAGCTTTGTGAGCTTTACGCCTGCGGCGGTGAGCATACGCTTGGAGGCGCGTGTGCCCCATGTGTCGGCATATTTATCGGAAAGGTAGATCACTTCGGTAATTCCGCACTGAATAATTGCCTTTGCACATTCGTTGCAGGGAAAAAGAGCAACGTAAATCTTGCAGCCGTGGAGGTCGCCTCCTGCATTGTTGAGTATTGCGTTCAGCTCAGCGTGGCAGACATAGGGATACTTGGTATCGTAATTGTCACCCGAGCGCTCCCAGGGGAATTCCTCGTCGCTGCAACCGAGAGGAAAGCCGTTGTAGCCGACAGACATAATTTTGTTGTTCGGGCTGACTATGCAGGCGCCGACTTGAGTGTTGGGGTCCTTGCTTCGCTTTGCGGAGAGCATGGCAATTCCCATGAAATATTCATCCCAAGAAATATAATCCTGACGTTTCGGCATTATAAAAACCTCCGTGAATGAGTTTTATTTGACAAATATTATACTATATTACACCCGTATTGTAAACATACACGCAGTATTTTTATACGGTTTTCGCAGGGTGAAGCCCGGCAAAATATTTCAAAATGAGAAAAAGAACGGCTGAAAATAATTTTCTATAAGAATAAAATTGTTAACTTTTTGTAAATTTTTTGTAATTTTACGGAAAATCAAGCGAAAAAACGGTTCAGAAAAGGCAAATAATGAGGGTGAAAAGCGGCAAAAAAGTGAAAAAACCGCACAAAAAACGAGCTGAAAAAGGCGACAAAAAATCCATAAAATGACGGAAAAAGTACCTGTCCGAGAGGTTAGATTAAGGCAGAAACAAAGGTTTGATCCGCCGGAAAAAACAGGGTAAAACAGGGCTTATGACTGGAAAAAACAGAGCGTTTTCGGGCGGCAAAAGCGATGATGAAACAGAGGATTTTGAGTTGTGAAAAAAAGAAAGGTCCGGGACGAAAAACATCTATTAAAAGCCTTGCAGGTAAGGGAAAACGGTCGGGCGGTACGTCAAAAAAAGAGTAAAAAAACGGCGCAAAAATGGAGAAAATCCAATGAAAGAAGTGTGAAAAAAGCTCACAAAAACAGCAGGATTTTTTGCGGCTTTTTGGGCGGTTTCAGCGGCATTGCGCAGGTGCGGATTTGTGCAGAGGTAACAGACAGACGCAGCGATATTTGGTGAGCATTACAAAATACAAAAAAATGGGCAAAAAAGTGGCCGAAAATGTTGACACAGAGCCAAAAAATTGGTATAGTAAAACCGTATCATTATATATAATACTATGTTTTGTGTCTTGTGAAGGCTTGATACACAATATGTTGATTTTGCAAATTCGGCTGTCAAAAACGGCTGAGCGAAAACGACATTTTGAGTGCCTTCCTGCGGTTAAAATCGGCGGCTTTCCGGCAGGGTCAGAGCGGGGGAGCGGCAGATGCACACAGAGCATAGAAACTTCGCTGCACGCGGCGGTGCGGCTGACGGTCAGGTCGGCGGTGCTGCGGCGGTCGGATTTTCCGGTGACGGCAGCGGCGAGGTTCTCGTAGGGGATGGGTCTTCCGTCCCGGCGGACGAAAAATCAATCGGAGCGGGGGACGTGTCCCCTACTCGCAACCGAAAAGGTTGCTGCACCCCTGCGGTGCAAATGAGCAAAACACAGTTTGCGGCGCTTTGTGCCGCAATTACCGTCCCTGCGAAATTCAACCGGAAATACGCAATTCCCCAAAAGTGAGAGTCAGCTCACTTGCGCAACCCCCAAAAATTCTCTTAGGAGGAAAATTCGATTATGAGAATAACGAAGAAAATCATCTCACTGCTTCTCGTGGTTTCGATGCTCGCATCGTTCCTTGCCATGACAGGCTTTGAGGCGAGTGCAGCCCTGACAGGTCAGCAGAAGACCGATTTCGGCCTGCACTTTGATGACACAACCCGTAAGTTCAAAGTCCTTCAGCTCTCTGATATTCAGACTGACCATGGTGACTCGAACATTTCGGCCGAGACGAAGACTGCTATCAGGCTCGCTATTGACAGGTATGACCCTGACCTTATCCTTCTTTCAGGTGACCAGGTTCAGGGCGGCAGCAGCCTGCTGGCTACACTGGCTCAGTGGAAATCGTCTATCAATGCGGTTTTCAATACCTTCACACCTTACATGAAGTCCACCTGTAAGGTTATTGCCGTTCCCGGTAACCATGAGTACGATTACGGCAACCTTAAAGACCAGTGGGAGTACTACAATGCTCAGAGCTGGTATCTTGACTGGGATAACAACTTCAGCACGGTTGACCTTAACGGTGAGCCCGGTGCAGGTAACGTTACCGTCAGCGCAGGCTCAGGCAACAATGCTGTTGCGCTCAACATCGCTCTTTTCAACTCAAAGGGTGACGATGAGGACGGTTACCTTCGTCCCGGCGGAGATGATGAGGCGGCTTACCAGGAGATATGCAACTGGTACACCAACATGAACAATACTCTTGCAAGTAGCGCATACAGCTACAAGGCACAGGTAACAGGTCAGTCTTCTGCCTATGTTCCTGCCTTTGGTATGCAGCACGTTATACTGCAGGAAATCTACGGCTGTCTTGAAGCTTGCGGTTCAACTGAGGGTGTTGCCGCTGCAACAGACGGAGACTACGGCTCACTTCTCGATGCTAACTATATGAGATTTAAATCTGGTTTGAGCTATACTGGTGTTCTCGGTGAGGCTCCCTGTCCGTCAACTCTTGCTGCAGGCAGCACGAGCACTCTCTACCACGCCCTGCTTGATCCGGGCAACTTCCTCGGTATGACCTTCGGTCATGACCACCTTAATACTTTTGATATCACTGATGCTAACGGCTTCCGTTTCCTTATGGGTGGTGCTCTTACATCGGAGAACTACAACAACGGTGACCCCAATGTCCGTTATATGGAGTTCACACTTGACGATGCAACAGGTGAGGTTGAGCTTAAGAGTGAGACCAAGAGCTACTTCCAGATGACGGTCAGCGCTGAAACAACAGTTGACGAGGACCGTATTGAGGCTATCAACGGTGAAAACAACCAGATTCTCCACACGATTTCTGCTCCGAAGACGATCTATGTCGGTCATCAGGAGAATAATAACGACCCCCGTGCTGTTCAGAAGGTTGGTACCGTTGTTCAGGAAAAGCTCCTCGATTACGAGACCAAGAGCTATTATGAGCAGGATCTTGAAGTCCGATTCTGTATTCCTGAAGATGCAGTTATTGAGGGTTACGGCGCATTCCAGGGTAGTACACAGCTGACCCTTGTGCAAACAGGCACGACCACAACTACAGAAGGAACGGTATATACCTATAAGATATCTACCGCAAATAATCTTTCCGCAGACCAGAGCAACAATGCCAATACTGTTATTTATACTTGCACATACACTTATGACGGTGAGCGATACGAGATATACAACACCTCAAAGGTTGAAAATATCAAGATGCCTGCCGGTTATGCGGACTGGTACCGTTCATGGCGTGTAAAGAATAACAATACTGATTACTATTTGGATTTGCACTATGTCGGTACACTTTCCGGTTCGA
The DNA here is from genome assembly GCA_045544055.1 of Acutalibacteraceae bacterium. Lineage (GTDB taxonomy): Bacteria > Bacillota > Clostridia > Oscillospirales > Acutalibacteraceae > UBA8612. Next base: position 189,182 of record JAZPYF010000025.1, read on the forward strand.
ATGCATACAGCATAGGCCGTGATGTTACCACTAATCAAGGAGATCCGCGGTATGTCTCCAATATCCATTTCGATTATTCAAAGCCCGGCACAGATCCTGATGCCGCTTGGGTAAACCATAACGGCGATGGTTTCTACAGCATGTACTTCTGGTCTCCCTCACGTGAGGAAGCAACGGCAGGCTTGCTGGCAAAGCGTAATGTTTACAATCCGCCGAGGACTGATATCTACCTTGATACATCTGTTCTTAAGCAGATCTCTGCAACGGATCCAAGGCTTGATACAGGCGTTCGCATCGATTTCTGGATGCCGATGAACAACGGCAGAGGTTTCTCAGCTTATGCTGCAGGTATCGGTTTCTATGCAGGCGACCAGGACTATGTCTGGAACGGCACGACGATTGATCCGGGCGATGCATATGCAACCTATCAGGCGGCTATTGAGGCCGAAAACAATTCGATCTCGGTTGGTACGGCGGATAACCCGACCGTATTTACTTATAATTCTTATGCCGGTCAGCAGTCTTATGCAGGTCTCGGTACAACACACGTAAACAGTAACCAAAACGAAGCCAACCTTATAGGTAACGTTGCAGGTGACAGTGTCGGTTATCCCCTTGTAGTCGATTCCGTATCGGCTGCAACTGCACTTAACGGCGTTGATATGACAATGTTTACAGGTGTCCGTGTAAAAGGTGCTACTGTTGACGGTTACCGTCAGCTTTCTGTTGCTATTGCTCCTTATTATCTTTGTTTCCATTCATTTGATAAGAGCGAGCTTCGTTCGCTTGTTATGGGTGAACTTATGAACCCCCGTGTTCGTTCTGATTACCCCAATGCAGACGATACAACATGGACAGCATATATAGAGGCTTATAAGCTTGCACTCGCCTCCTACGCAAAGGTGAACACAGATCAGGATTCTGTCGATGGTTCTTACGAGTCTCTTGATGCGGCTATTATTGCATTGCTTAACTCTAACAAGCAGGCAGATGAAAGCCTTGTTCTTCGTAGCGATTACGGTCTCACTTCGCTTTCCGTGCCGCCTATCCTTTATGTAAGCGGCTCTACGATCCAGACCGCATCCCCCTATACCGACCTTGAAATTAAATTTACGGTTCCCGAGAATGCAACAAACATTAAGGTAACGGTTATTAATAATAATTCAGCTGAATCGACTAATACCGCCGTTACGCTTAAGGATAATAATTCTTCCGCTACCGGTTCCTCCATTACCGTTACGCCGAATGGTACTACTGCCAGCGTAAAGGTCAACGGCGGTACGGCTAGTGCAGGCGGAGCGGTTTACTACAAGATTACGTTTGAAATGCCGCAGGATAGCAACAAGGACGGCAAGAACGACGAATACCAGCAGTATGCGGCGTCCTATGTAAAGGCTACCATGTACTATCAGGGCCAGTGGGTTATGAGAATTGTCAGAGAGACGGGCCACGTGATTAACAGCAGACAGAGCTGTATGAGCGTTTTCTACAATTCTATAATTGATTCAAGCCAAGCTTATGGTGTGCGAGGTGCTTCCTCTGCGGTTGCTCTTTATCCCGTACAGGCACGTGATTCGTTCAATGAGTCCGTTATTTCTCCCACAAGCACTAACCTCAATCAGGCGAACATGGGCTATGAGGGTGCTGTTGGTTGGGCGATCGGCACAGGCATGGGTCAGGACTACAACGGAAATTCAAGTCCTACATACAGCCATGCTAATAGAGTTACTTACTATAATGACCGTAGCAGACAGAACGGCGAGTATTGGATTGGTCTCTCAAACGTCGGAGGCGAGTCTAACGAGTACATTGTTGCTCACTTCTACTATAATAAGCAGGCTGTCGGCTCGGCAACTAAGCTCCAAACGAAGATCACTCATGAGCACGCCGGATATACAAGTGATACTGACAGTGCAGGTAACGTAACGACAGACCACTACGGTCGTCAGCTCTGGTCTCCGAAAACTATCGGTACCACGTACAGCGGCTGGCCCGGCAAATCTACAGGTCAGGCAGATATCGTAACAGACTCCGGTAACGTTCTCGAATATGTATCCGGAAGTACGCTTGACAACCTCCTTACTTCCGGCAATTCCCTTACAGGTACTATCCAGAACTATTTTGATCTTACTTCAGTTGCAACGGCAACAGATACCGACCGTGGCTATAAGGAAGGCGCAGGTTACCATCAGAGATGGCGACAGTCCAGCGGTACAGACAAACCGTATCTTTCCGTAAGTACCGGTGTCGGTATTGTTTACAACGCTGTTGACAGGGCTACTGCCGCAGAATATATTGGCTACTCGCTCAACAACGGCCTTACCGGCTTTAACAAGGCCGATATGGATCCCGCATGGTGGGATGAATGGAGAACCGAGCTCCTTGAGGCATATGTTTGCTACGGCAATCTTTGGGGAAGCGATTTCGACGGTTCCAGAATGCTCGAGCTCTTCTATGCAGAAACATACAGAGAGGCTGATTATTCGGATCTTGTCGCTGCAGTCAACGAGGCGGCTACCGAGCTTGACGGCTCAACTCTCCTCACATTAGGCTCCGATGAATCTATTCAGGATTATGAAAAACTCCTCTTTAAGGTCAATTCAGCTGATGACAGCCGATATGTCGGCGATCTGTATGCTGCAGATATGTTCGTAAACAACGCTGCTGACCTTATCAAGGTTATCGAAGGCAGAATTACCGCTGTTTACTCAGCAGATGCTGATGAGACTGTAAACGGCACAGGTAATGCTCACGCCGCTCACCTGGATTTCCGCTACCAGCCCATTATCGATGAGTATACGAAGCAGATCAGAGAGGCTTATGCACTTCTTTATCTTGCTAATGCAGATTACACTGCATTTGATAAGTTTACTAATTATTATAATTCAACAAACGATACTATTCTGTTCATGCGCGACGATTACGCCGGCTACAACAACGACAAGGATTCGCGTGACTATGCAAACGAAAAGAATCTTGCCAGCGCAATGTTTACTGCCGCAACACGCAAGGCGTTTATCGATTCACTCGATATTGACAGAACGCTCAAAAAGCCCAGTGAGCAGAAAGCTATCGACAGCATGCCGCAGATTTATCCTAACAATTATAAATTTACTTTCAAGAATCAGACAAATCCCAATACGGATGTCTGTCTCTACAACACAGCACGTGATGCTTACGAGGCTCTCGAATTCCGCCGTGCAGGTGAGTATTACTCAGCCGACGGTACTTACACAGAGGGCGGCGTAACCTACTATGCTAACTACAACAAGCAGGACAGAGGTTCCAGCTACTACTATACTCCCGTATTCACCGCAAGCTATAACAGCCTTACAGCCAACATCACAAACGGCGGTTACGCTGTTACAGATGCAAAGGTAGGTCCCACCTATACAGCAGGCAACGCAGCAACCGTACCCGTAACAGACGGTGCAGGTAACGCTGTTAGCTATCTCTCCAAATGGACTGCTGCTTCATGGGGCGGTGACGGCGAAAACTACGGTTTTGCCGATGCTTACACGACAAATATCTCAAATTCAGACAGCACATACCAGACAACAAATTCAAGCTCAACCTGGGTTCTCGCTCTCTATGTTGAAAGCCATATCTGCCCCGAGCTTGCAAACGTTGACTACTACTACGACAAGCTCAAGGCAAACACAGTCGATCTGACCCAGCTCAATATTCAGAAAAACTCCTACGCAGAGTATGAAAAGGGCGGCTCGGGTTACGATGCTCTTGCGGGCTTCGAGATCCTTGATGAAAACGGCAACGTACTCACAGACGGTGCTCAGTGGTACACAGCCGATACCTGGGATGAATACATCGCGGTTAAGAAGGCTGACGGAACAAGCGTTCCCGACGGCTCAAATCTCGATGAGGCTCAGGGTATCATCAACATGATCACTCAGGAAATCTATAATAGGCGTAATGCTCTTCAACTCCGTCCGATGGAGGATTACAGAGTAGCCGACAGCGTATTGGATGCTGTTACATCTGAGGAAAATATCCTCGATATGTCACAGTACGATGCTGCACAGCCGGAAAAAGAGCTTCCTGTTATTGTTCCTTCAGGAACTTCTTATCCCGCAGCTAATAACTTCACAGCAATCAACAACATCATTACCTACTACAATGCAGTTATAGGTAACAAGTATGTCGGTGTATTCGGTTCACGTTACACTGTTCCTCAGGACAGAACCGTTGTTGAGGGTAATGCTCTTCTCTTTAAGAAGCACTACTTCTATAAGGAGCAGTTCAGAACAAATCTTGCAGCTAGGTATTCTGCAATTGACGGCTATGCAGGCAAGCCTATGGCTACCAATATCCAGAACTACGTTACTGCAGTAAATGCGTTCAAGGCTCTGTTCGATCAGAAGGATCAGAACCTTAACGCTGCTGATTACTCAACAGTTACCATGCTCCTCAACAAAGCATGGATCCCCACATATGATACCTACGGTACAGGTAACTACAACGACGGCTCTTATATCCTTGGCTCACAGTACACCGGTGCTGACTGGTACACTCCCGAAACATGGACAGAGTACTTTAACGCCAGAGAAACAGCCGCTAAGCTTTATGAGAGCAACAATGGCTACGACGGTTACCTCGGCTATACACAGGCTTACGGTAACGGTGAGGCTGTCGGTGATCTTCTTGTTGACAGCCAGGGCTCCAACGCAACAAACGTTGAAGGCTCAATCAACAAGGCCGCTTACGACCTTCTCGTTGCTTACTACAAGCTTCAGCACAAGAAGGTAAGCGATTTCGACGGCACAATCGCAGGCCTTACAGGCACATACACTTCAATCAACGAGCAGCTCGATGCTATGCTCCTTGCAAAAGAGCAGGAGAAAGTTGACGTTGTTATTGTTAACGCTGCAGGTGAGCTTGAGACTGTCAAGAAATCCGTTTACGATCCTGTTCAGATTGCACTTGCACGTGATTTCAAGGATAAAATTGTTGCACTTGAAAACGAAAATCTCGGTCCCATGTACAGCGAGTATCTTGCAGCAGTAAATAACTACAAGACAACTATTGAAAATCTTCCGAAGGCTCCCGTTTACCTCGACGGTTGGAACGGCATTATCAATCACCTGAACGAAAACGCAGGTGATATCCATACAATCTACAGCTCCGATGATCTTACTCTTTACTTCAACGCTGTTTACGGAGAAGAGTTCAAGCCTGCTATTAAATACGCCGGTGAAGATTCCGTCTCTATCAAAGACATTTTCTCCAACAAGAATATGTATGACGGCTTCGGTCTTACAGCTCAGCAGGGTCAGGCACAGTATAACTCCCTTATTACAGCGTTCTACAACGAGCTTCACGCAGCTTCCTTCGTACCCAAGCAGGTAACAAGCGCTGCTGCAGCTGCAAGAGAAAAGATTTCTCAGGGCACAAAGGCCGCTTATGATCCGCTTCAGCTCAACGGCAGACTTCCCGTTACTGTTGTAACAAAGTACGATCCCGATTCAGTTGCAGCTGTTGAAGCAAAGATTGCCGAAACAGAAGCTCAGAAGAAGAATCTTTGGGATACAGACCCGACAGTTACAGGTTATAATGACGGCGCAGTAACTGTTCTTGACGGTTCACTCGCTGACGAAATCTGGGCTGCTGCAGGTCTTCAGTCCGATGAGTTCGTACTGGATAACACAAAGGGCCACGATTACGGTACAAACCCCGATGAGAGATATCTTCTTGTCGAAGGCGGTCAGTTCCTTGATGCTCTCAACGATGCTCTCGCTTATGCTAAGGGTGAGCTCTATGAGGCAGACGGCGTAACTGTTAAGCAGTTTAACGTTGTCAAGGGCGACGGCACTGTTATCGCAGCTCCCATCTTCACAGATGAGTCTGTTGCTGAGCTTCTCCAGGCTATTGCAGACGGCGAATCTGTTGACAGCACAACATCTCAGGATCTCATCGACGATTATGTCTTTGCAATCCTTGAACACACAGATATCAACAACACAATCAACCTTCTCACCGCTGAAAAGGGCTACTACGGTCAGCTTATGGATAAGGCAGAGGATGAGGGTCTTAAGTATAAGCCCGCTGACTATACTTACTTCCTTGAGGAACTCGGTCTTACATTCGCAGCTGAGTCCGATGCAGCTCAGTCACTCGTTGATCAGGTCTGGGTTGATGAAGACGGTAACGGTGAATACGAGCTTGTAAACAGCCTCGGTTCAACCTACTTTACCGCTGAAACATGGGATGCTTACTATAAGGCATACAACAACGCACTTGCAGTTGTCAGAAACCTTACAGCTAAGGACCAGGAAGCATATATCAACAACCATACAACCGCTGTTTACGAGACAAGAAATGCTCTCGAGTGGAATGCTATCGGCACTACCAAAGAGTGGAACGACTTGATGAAACTCGGTGAAAAGATCGAGGGTCTCAGAGGCGAGTATGCTGAAATCTACACCTTTACAAACAGCACAGTTGTTGTAAATGAAGACGGTACATCCTATCTTACAGCTCCTGTAGTCGGCACAAAGTCTGTCAACAAGTACGGCGAGGCCGAAACTTCAGAAATTCTCGCAGCATGGGATGCTTTCCTTGCTGATTACAGCGAGAACGATCCTTATGACAAGTTCGAGGCTATGGTGGAAGTTCTTGTCGATCTTCAGGATAAATATGACAACCTTGAGCAGAAGCCTCTCTTAGCAGACAGCGAGTTTGCACAGGGTGTTGCAGATCTTGTTGAAAACTTCATCGCAGGCAGCTATGATCCCGATACCGGAGTCTACACACCTGATTACCAGGCTGTTGAGGACGGCACCGAGATCAACGCAGCTGAAGAAGCAATCCGTGCAGAACAGCATAAATTCATCCAGGATAAGCTCGGACAGATTTATAATCTTCTCGGCGGTGCTGCTATCAATACTCCGCATAAGGAGCACGGTACTTATATTGATGCAATCAATGCCTACACAATGGAGCTCTATGAGTACACAACAGGTACAAGTGCTCAGTACGCAGGCTTTGCGCTCGATATGAGACAGCATATTTACGATTATCTCTCCTCAACAATTACTGTTCTTGTTGAAACAAGAGAATCAGCTAACGGTACGGTCTATACAAAAGAAGTTAACGTATTCGATCCCAACTATCTTGCTGAAACAAAGAACAGCATTGAAAATGAGTATTTCCTGAATGAAGGATACTGGCCCACTATCAGCCAGCTTGACGATTCCGTAAATATGGACCTTAACGAAGATGTTAATTACTATACTATTCCCACTACCGTTATTGATGAAGACGGCAATGAGGTAGGCGGAATTGGTGTATACGAGTTGCTTTCTTATATTGGTTCATATTCCGAGTTCTATAAGAGCGCATACGGAAACAGTAATGTTCATGCAGTAGAGCATCTCCAGTGGCTCGCAAACCAGGCTATTACCGAAATCAACGGTAAAACCTATGTTATGGCACAGCCTGACGGAGCAATTACAATTGCTGATGCAGAGTTTATCTACAAGATGGATAAAAACAACAATAGGGATGGCGAATGGTATACAGTAGGCTACGGCGAAAATATCGACGGAGTTGTATACTATCCTGCAGCCGGTGACACAGTTGTAGGCAGCGAGTACGGCGGCTGGTTCACTGATGATTCCTACAGTGCGGTTCTCGAACAGATTGACAATTCTGTTGATGCAAACGGTAATTCTCTCTTTGAGTATGAGATTGCTTACGGCGAGGGCGCAAATGCATATGCTGTATTGGAAGGACTTACCGAGGATGATCTCGGTGTTTGCTGGAATGCAGCTCTTCGCGAAGAGTACCTTACAGCAGTTGCAGCCGACCAGAAGGCAATCGATACAGCCGCAAGAGATATCTATCAGAAGATATGTGCTCTTAAGCTTCTTCCTGCCACTCAGGCGTACAGAGATGTAGCTTCTCATATCTATGATGTTCTTGGTATTATCCCCTCATACAATGATGGAGATACAAATGTTTTCCTTACAAATGATGTATTGGAAAACCAGGATGCATATCATGTAGACGGCGGTCTTGTTTACAATGAAGATCTCGCTGATTATATCGACAGTGAAGCATTGAAGCCCATATATAATGAAAAGAATGAAATTATTGGCTACCGCAGCCCGCTTCTTCCCGACGGCTATGTTGGCGGTGAAGATGCAGTAAGTGCAATTCTCAATGTGCTCCAGAACATGATGAATGATGCTCCCAAGACTGTCGATATGTCTGCAGATGTGGTTGACATCAATAAAGACGGCTCGGAAATGAAAGTGGTTCATAATGAACTTATGAAACTTAGTCTCGGCCAGGCAGATTTTAGCAAGATCACCTCTCTTGTTACTGCATTCCTTCGCAATAACCCCGGACGTACTGATAACCTCGGTTCATATGCTCTTAACAGTGATTTCTTTGATGTAACTCACACAGTACTCGGTAAGACCGGAAACGCTAAGGATTACAGAGAAGATGTAAATGGCATTATGCATGAAGCCACACAGCTGTATCATGAGAGCGGTTTCTATCATTTCAATATGTATACACAGGAATCACTTCTGGCTGTTATCGAATTCCTTAATAAAAACGACATTATTAATTATACAACATATAATAATGTTAAGAATTTCGATATTGAATCGCAGACAGGTTTCAATATTGATTTTGTCCCCACTATTGATAAGGGTAACGCAGGTGATCTGTATAAGACACTTAAGACAAAGCAGACTTTGGTAGACCAGGTATATGAAGAACTTGTTGTTATAATCAACGCTCTCGAGCTTGAGCCTGCAGGCACAGTCGCTCTTAAGGGAAATATTGCAAATGGTGATGAGGTAACTCTCAATAAGGCAATATATGACATTGAGGCAATTAATCCTGTAACTCAGAAGACATATTGGTCTGAGTTTGAGGATGCTTACGATGAAGCAACTCGCTATTCTGATGCAACAATCATCAACCAGGCTCAGGTTGATGCGGCAAGCAACAAGCTCTATACAGCTATCAAAGCGCTTCCGCTTTACGCAGACAGCTTTGCTCCTATTGTTACAGTTCACAACACTCAGAGCGATCTTAACAAGTTCTATGCTGAGCATGAGTCAGAGCTGAAGAATACAATCTCCTCTGCAGCTCAGATGGTAACAGGTTCCTATATGGAGCCCGGCCTCGGCGGATATACACTTTATGTTTATACCAACCAGCTCAACCCGCAGATCGTTGTATCTCTTAAGGATGCAACCGTTGCAGCTAACGGCGACGGTACAAGCAGAACGGTTAAGACCTCCAAGCCCGAAAAGATGACTGTTTCCGGTAAGGCAATGAGCGGTGTAACAGCTAATGTTATTACTCCCGTTCTCGATGCAACAAACGGTACAGCTATCAGCTCACAGCTTGTAACTCTTACCGGCGCAACAACAGCTACTGCACAGACAGCAAAGAATGCTGAAGGCACATACGATGCAGATTCATCAGCTTACATCATTCTTGCTCCTGAGTTCAGCGATGTTGACGGTAAGCAGCAGGCAGCAATGTACACAATTCAGGCAACTGACTCTGCTGTTAAGAAGGATACTGCAACAGATGAGATTGTAGAAAGCTTCAACAGCGCAAATCAGTTCCGATACAGCAATGATTCTGTACTCAATGACAATGTAACCAACGGCGACATCACAGTATTCGTTTACTACATGAATGCAATGCCCGCAAACGGTTCTGACAACGGTATTGAGGCAGACGGCACAATCAACGAGTCTGCAGTTCTTACAAATGCCGAATACAACGGCTATGCAGCAGACAAGTGGACAAATCTCTTCTCACTCCACAGAACATTCCACAGCAGTGTCAAGTCTTGGGAGTTTGTTGACACAGCAGCTAAGCTCAATGCAGGTGCAGTATTCTATGATCCCACCTTCGGCGAGAACAACTTCGGCAGCTTTGTCTACGCTCTTGATCCTGATGCAACATCAGGCCTTGACTATGACATTGCAAGCGTATACTTCACCTCAGGTGCAGACGCTGCAAAGAGTGCATTTATCAGCGCCCTTACGTCAAATGACGAATATATTGCACAGTTTGCATCAGAGAGCCGCAACGCAAGCTCAACCAAGTATATGCCTTACGGTTCAACTGATAACTGGCATAAGCACCTCGCATTTATTGACAACGGCACACTTCTGTTTGCTCACGTTGTTGACCGTTTCGGTAACGTATGTAACCGACTCATCGAGGTTAAGAATTATGACCAGCTTGCTCCCGTTCTCACAGCTGATGCAGTAGGTGCAGCTTCTGTTGTAGAACCCGGCGGCTCAGGCGTAGCTAATGTAGACCTGTTCAAGTATATGGGTACTCAGGGCGGTTCACTCTACATCGGTGAAATCTATGAGAAGCTTCATATTGACGGTGTAAGCTACGTTTCCGAGGACAACACATTCAAGATCTCAACAGGCGAGCCCAATAAGCTCTTCACTGTTGCAGTAACAGATAATGCAGGCAACGTCGGTTCAGTTCCTGTTTACTCCGATGCAGAAGGCTATATCGTTGTAACGGTAACCGAAACATATGACAATGTTGCCAAGTATAAGGCAAATCCCAATGATATAAGCCTTGATTCCGGTGAAGACACAGGTGTTACAGAGTTTATCTTCAATACCAACAGCGTAGTCATCCTTAACTACGGTTCACTTTCATCCATCGTTAAGGCAGGTCCCGATGGCAGCGTATTTGCTGAATTGCCCGAAGAGCCCATCAGCATCATCACCAAGGCTGAGGTTGAGTCAATCAAGCTCTATGACCTTGATACAGGCGCAGAGGAAATCTGGACAAAGGATAGCGTAACCGTTAAGGACAACGGCGACGGCAATATCAAGTGGATTGGTGAGTACACCTTCGAAGAGAGAGAGTACAATTACAAGGCAACCGCTATGGTTAATGGCGAGTGGGAAGACTACTCAGTTGATTTCAGCTTCAATGCTACAACCAAGAAGGTCATCCTCAAGATTCTTACCAGCGGTATCGGTAAGGTTACACTCACATACAACGGCGAGAACAGAACTAAGCTCTCCACAATGTCAGCTAAGGAAGTTCCCTATGGTTCAGTTGTTCAGCTTGCTGCAGCTTCAACAAATGCTGCTTCCGAGTTCTACTACTGGCAGAACGACTATTCTGACAGAATTATGACTGCTGCATCCACAATGGAATTTACTGCTGTTACAAACATGGAGCTTACAGCTCAGTTCACAACCACACAGGTATTTGTAAACGATAAAAAACTTGTTGTTTATGTAAACAACGCAGACAATGTAGTTGAAGCATTTGAGCTTGCAGAGGGCGAGAGCTACACAGTTCCCAAGGCTCCCACTCTTCCCGACTATGTATTCAAGTCATGGAGCATGACTCAGGAAGAGGTTCTCGCAAGCGAAGAGCAGATGATCATTGTCAGACCGGTATATTCAGTTGTTGCTAAAAATACAGTTGCTCTCACTGAGGGCAACTGGACAACAACAGGAGCAGGCGTATATGAGTCTGTTGACGATAAGAGAGCTCTTGTTTCCATCAGCGCTTCTGCAAAGAACGATGACGGAGCAGACTTCCTCTACTGGCTCGATGCCGAAACAGGCGATATCGCTTCCTACAACAGAACATATACATTCCATGTAATTAAGGACACTGAGCTTACTCCCGTTTACGGTGATGCTTCAGCTGTTGTTCCTGTTCCCGTTGCAAGAATTTCAACAATGAAGTACGATAACACCGCTAAGAAGGTCAGCTTCTTTGCAGAGCGTTCAGTTCCCGCAGGCTACGCAATCAATTCCACAGGTATTGTTGTCACTAAGACAGCATCCATAGGTACTGATGAGGCAGCATTTATCCTTGATGCTGCAGGCGTTTCAAAGGGAATATCAAACAAGAAGACTTCTAACGGCTACTATACCGCTTCTGTTTCTGCACCTGCAGGTACAGTAGTCTATGCTAGAGCGTTTATTGTTTGCACAAATGCAGACGGTGAAATCGTCACATTGTACAGCCCGATCGTTTCTTACAACGCATAATTTACCTTAAGTCTAAATTCAAAAAGCAGCTCACCCCTTGGGGTGGGCTGTTTTTGGGAAAGAGGAATTTCTATGTACGAATTATCGTTCTGGACCTATCTTTATACTCACGTATTAAAATGGTTTATTTCACTTATTCTCGGCATTTCTGTTGCTACACCTATGCCGATGTACGATTTTGAAGTACCTGCAGATGATACTCTCGATGTTACCGTTATGAGCTTTAATGTTTATATTGCAGGTATCGGCAAAAAGTCGCCCGAAAACCGTACTCCACTCGTTACCGGCACAATCAAAGAGCAGGCTCCCGATTCTTTCGGTTTGCAGGAGGCTGATTTTGCCTGGGTTGAGCGTGTGAGCAAAGCCCTCCCCGAGTATTCATGGGTCGGAGTCGGCAGAAATGACGGCGACAAAGAGGGCGAATTTTCACCCGTTTTCTATCTGAAAGATAAGTATAATCTTATCGACAGCGGCACATTCTGGCTCTCCGAAACTCCCGATACTCCCTCTAAGGGCTGGGACGCTATGTATGAGCGAATCTGCACATGGGCAATCCTTGAAGAAAAGGAAACAGGCAAACGCTATGCTCATTTCAACGCTCATATGGACCATATCGGCGTTGAGGCACGCGAAAACGGAGCAAAGCTGATTGCTAAGAAGGCAGCAGAGCTCAATATGCCCGTTGTTATTACGGGCGATTTCAATACCGATGAAGGTACAGATGCTTACAACACTATTATTTCCGCAGGTTTTATGGATACTAAGTATGCCGCAAAGGATACAATGTCCATGGGTACTTACCACAATTTCGGTATGAACAATGTAAAGAAGAACGGCGCTTCACCGATCGATTTTATCTTTGTTTCCTACGCAAAGGCGGCAGTTGAGAGCTATAAGGTGCTTGGCGGTAAGGTTGACGGCAGCTATTCCTCCGACCACTATCCCGTTGTTGCAAAAATGAAGCTCTGCTATGAGAGCCTCGGCGAAAACTCAATCAGAATTATGTCCTATAACCTCCGCTTCAAGGAGCCGCTTAAGCGACTTCAGGAGCTGACAGACGTAATAGCAACCGTACAGCCCGATATCATCGGCACACAGGAGGGCACACCCGACTGGATGCAGCTGCTTACCGATGAATACAACGGCGTTTACGGTCATATAGGTGTCGGCAGAGATGACGGCAAGACTCAGGGCGAGCATTCGGCAATTTTCTATCGCCTTGATAAGTACAGCGTTGTTGACAGCGGCACGTTCTGGCTGTCACTTACTCCCGATGTGCCCTCAAAGGATTGGGAGTCTGCCTGCAACCGAATCTGTACATGGGCTGTATTTGAGAGCAAGGCTGACGGCAAGCGTTTCGCCGTTCTTAATACTCACCTTGACCATGTCAGCGTTGAGGCTATGACAAACCAGGCTAAGCTCGTTGTTGATAAGGCGGACAGCTTTGATATGCCCGTTGTTATTACGGGCGATTTCAATGCTACTCCCGATAATGAGGCTATCAGAACAGTTGTTAGCCGCGGCTATGTTGATACCTGCGTTTCCGCACCCGTAACAGATAATTCAGGCACATACAACGGCTATGAAGAGGGCAAAGATAACTATGACAGAATCGACTACTGCTTTATAAACAGCGGTTTTACTGCTGAAAAATATGACGTTATGGACGGTATTTACGCTTCTGACCACTTTGCAATTTATGCCGACCTCAAGTTTGCGGAGGCACAGAATTGAAAGATCTGATTCTGGCTTCAGCCTCTCCACGTCGCAAGGAGCTAATGGCTCTTGCGGGCTACACCTTTGAGGTGATTACCTCTGATGTAGAGGAAAAGGTTGACCCCTCGCTCAAACCGCACGAGCTTGTTATGAGCCTTGCCCGTCAAAAGGCTGCGGCTGTTGCGGCGGTACACAGCGACAAAACCGTTATCGGTGCAGATACGGTGGTTGTGCTTGAGGGTAAGGTGCTCGGCAAGCCGAAGGACAGCGCCGATGCAACTGAAATGCTGCACTCACTTTCGGGTAAAACGCATGAGGTATTTACAGGTGTGTGTATTGCAAAAAACGGGCGCGAACACTGCTTTTTTGAGCGTACTGCAGTTACGTTCTATCCGCTTGAGGATGAACTGATTGCTGAGTATGTTGCAGGTGGCGAGTGCAATGACAAGGCAGGCAGCTACGGCATTCAGGGCAAGGGCTGTGTGCTTGTAAAGGGCATTGAGGGCGACTATTTTAACGTTGTCGGCTTCCCCGTTGCACGCTTTTGCAGGGAACTTAAAGCTTTTTCTTGACAAAGGCTGAAAAGATGATATAATTCAAGCTGTAATTTGAAATTGAGATTCAGTTTCAAATTACAGCTATTTTTGTTTTTCGGAGTTTAACTATGTCGGAATATAAAACAAAACAGCGTGAATTGCTGGTGAATTTTTTAACCGAAAACCGTGACCGCCACTTTACTGCAGGCGAAATTGAGCTTGCTCTTGCTCACAGGGGCGAAAAGCTCGGCAAGGCAACGGTCTACCGCAGGCTTGAGCGCCTTGTTGAAGAGGGCGTAGTCAGGCGCTTTGTTTCTGACGGTGAAAGGGTGAGCTGTTACCAGTTTGCAGGCGGTGACGAGTGCAAAAATCACTATCACCTCAAATGCCTCAGGTGCGGCGACCTGCTCCACGTGGAATGCTCGTATCTTGACGAGATGAGCAAGCATGTGCGCGCTCACCACGGCTTTGAGGTCAGTACCGAAAAAATTACCCTTTGCGGAGTGTGTGAAAAATGTGCAAAAATATAATAAAGTCTGTTGCACTTGTGCTGTGCGTTATGCTGGCTTTCGGTCTGGCGTCCTGCACCGATGATAACGGAAAAGAAGAAAAAAGTGAAAAAATCAGCATTGTCTGCACGCTCTTTCCGCAGTATGATTTTGTGCGCAGATTGGGCGGAGACAAGGTGGAGGCAACGCTTCTGCTCACTCCCGGCTCGGACAGCCACAGCTATGACCCCAGCCCTGTGGATATGGTGAGAATCAACGAGTGTGACCTGTTTGTTTATACAGGTGAGCTTATGGAAAGCTGGGCGGCGAATATAATTGCGTCGCTTGATGAGAGTGTGACTGTGCTCAGCCTGCAGAATCCCGTTTCATTGAAGACTTACGGTGGCTCACATTCGGAAGAAGATCACGACCATTCTCCCGATCCGCATATCTGGACTTCACCTGTAAATGCAATGCTCATTGTGCAGGAAATTTGCGAAAAAATGTGCGAAATTGACCCTGAAAACGCAAATTACTATAAAGCCAATGAAGAATCATACCTTGCAGAACTTAAGGCTCTTGATACCGAAATCAGGCAGATAACAGCGTCTGCCGCAAACAAAAAAATCGTTATGTGCGACCGTTTTGCAATGCTTTATTTCTGCGAGGAATACGGTCTTGAATACATTGCGGCGTTCGATTCCTGCACCTCAGGCACCGAGCCGAGCCCTGCCGTAATCGTAAAAATCACAAACGAAGTAATCAACAGCTCAATACCTGCAGTATTCTGTGCCGAGCTTTCAAACCGCAAGGTTGCCGAGGCTGTTGCGTCACAGACGGGCGTTGAAATTCTGGAGCTTCACTCCTGCCATAACCTTTCTGCGCAGGATTTTGATGCAGGCGAAACCTATCTTTCGCTCATGCGCTCAAACGCAAATAATCTGAAAATTGCTTTAGGTGTGGAATAATGGGAAAACTTGTAGAAATAAAAAATCTTTCAATGAGCTACGAACGCTCAGAGGTTCTCAGCGGTGTCAACTTCTGCGTTGAGGAGGGCGAGTGGCTGAGCATCGTCGGCGAAAACGGCTCAGGCAAAACAACTCTGCTCAAAGGTATAGCGGGTCTGCTCCCTCTCAAGGAGGGCAGTATAGATTTCGGCTGCGGACTCACACGAAAAAAAATCGGCTATCTGCCGCAGCAGACAGCCGTTCAGCGCGATTTTCCCGCCTGCGTGCACGAGGTTGTGCTCTCGGGCTGTACGGGTGGAGCAAAGCTGCTTGGCAAGCGCTCACGCTCGGACAGAGAACGGGCTCACGATGCGATTCATGAGCTGGGAATTGAGCATATTCACCACCGCCCTTACTGCGACCTTTCGGGCGGTCAGCAGCAGCGTGTGCTGCTTGCACGTGCGCTGTGTGCAACGGAAAAGCTCCTACTGCTCGATGAGCCTGTTACGGGGCTTGATCCTCTCGTTTCGGCAGAGCTCTATGAATCAATTGCAAAGCTCAACAAAAAGCGCGGCGTTGCCGTAATAATGGTATCGCACGATATTGCAGGTGCTGTAAAATATTCCGATAAAATTCTTCATATCGGCAGCGGAGTAGAGTTTTTCGGCTCAACAGCCGACTATATCGAATCTGATCTCGGCAAGCGCTTTGCAGGTAAATAAAAAAGCACTCTTCGACCAAAAGGCTGAAGAGTGCTTTTCGCTTTTTGCGAAGTACTTATTTCTTTACGAATGACTTACAGTCAACACACTTGGGCTCTGTGGGGTTTGCCTCGTGTGTGCCGATTGAAACTGTGTCGAGTGTGCAGTAGTCTGAGCTGTCGCAGTGGAACTTGCACTGCTGAACGCTGCAGCGGATGCACTTGTTTTCCTTATCACACATCATTTCAGTATCACCTCCGCACATTTATTTTGTGCGCGGTAGGTGATATTATTCTTTTTTTATCAGTTTTTTTGAATCCCGAGTGCGTCAGAAACTGCCTGCGGATTTATTTTGTCTTTGAAAAAATTCACTGTGCCGATGAGCCTTGCAGGCAAGGTCGGGTTCCAATCCTTTGCAGGTGCAGGGCTGATTCCGATATCTCTGAGCAGGGGAGTGAGAGCCTCAAATCGGTCCTCAAAATCCTTGCGGTCAAGGTTGTGCGACATACTCCAGCCTGCCTCCGCAATAGCGGCAAATCTCGGGAAAAACATATAGCAGAGCTTTTCAAAATCGCAGATATATTCTGTCCAGATCGGTGCCTCAACACCGATTACGTTTTTCTCTGCCTCGGCTGCGATTCCCTTGAGAACGGGATTGAAGCCGTATGTCTTTTTAAGCGGTGTCATATGGTAGGGATAATCGCAGTAATAGTGGTAAAAATCACTTGTGATAACCTTTCCGCCACCGTTTGCCCACTTCACGCTGTCTTTTGCCTTGTCCATCCACATCTGTACTGTCGTGTCCTGCGGCAGATTCTCACCGCGCAGGCTCTCGTTCCAGACGGTAACCTTTTTGCCGTGCTTTTTCAGGTGCTCAATCACCTTTTCGGTGAAGTGTCCTTGGAGCTGAGCGTAGCTTTTAAGCCCGAGCTCGCTGAAAAGTGCGCTGCACTGCCTGCATTCTTTCCAGCGGTTGAATCTTACCTCGTCACCGCCGATGTGAAAACGTTCGCAGGGGAAGAGCGGAACAATTTCATCGAGCAGCTCGCAGACAAATTCAAAGGTGCGGCTGTCGCTCACGCAGAGTGCATCCTCAAAAATTCCCTGTTTTGTTTTGACGGGAATCTGCTCCTTGCGGCAGGAAAGGTGAGGGTAGGCGCTGATGATTGCGCTCGTGTGACCGGGCAGGTCAATTTCGGGAACAACCTCAATAAATCTCTCTTTACAATAGGCGACAATTTCACTAATCTCGCTGTGGGTGTAAAATCCGCCGTAGCGCTTTGCAATATGCTTTCCGCCGAAATCGTCACTCTCACGCCAGGAGCCTTTTTCATTGAGCAACGGGAATTTTCTGCTCTCTATTCTGAAGCCCTGGTCATCGCTGAGGTGCCAGTGCATTGTGTTGAGCTTGAGCAGAGCCGCAGCGTCAATCAGCCTCTTTATTTCGTCAAGGCTTTGCATGTGCCTTGCGCTGTCGAGCATAAATCCGCGGTATTCAAAGCGAGGTCTGTCAAGAACCGAGCAGAGGGGAATATTGCCGCTCTGCTTAATCTGGCTGAGCGTTTTTTCTGCATAAAAAAATCCTGCAGGAGTATTCGCTTTTAAGATTATGCTGCCCGGCAGAACATCAATTATGTAGCCCTCGTCGCCGAGAAAACTGTCATTTGCATCGCGGCGGATGACATTATCACAGCTTGATGTAAAACCGCCTCGCAGCTTTATGCGTTCGGGAATGGGAACAATTTTCATATTAGCTTTTCGCTCCTTTATGTAAGGGGAGCCTGTCCCCTGAAAAAATCATCAGTCCATTGTGTTGTTATCCTGAGCGGTGACGATTGTTGCACCCTCTGCGTTTGTACGGAAGAGCAGGGAGATGCACCAGATACCTGCAAGGGCAACAAGCGTGTAGACAATTCGGCTGGCGATTGATGCCTGACCGCCGAAAATCCAGGCTACAATATCAAACTTGAAAAGACCGATACTGCCCCAGTTGAGTGCGCCTACGATGACCAGCGCAAGAGAAGTCTTATCGAGCATTTTTATCTCACCCCTTTTTACCGTTGTACGGTCGGTAATAGCATTTACCAAAAGGGCGGATATTATTCATTTTGTATAATTAAAAAATTAAGCGTTTGCCATTGCCGAAACAGCTTTTCTGAGCAGCTCTATCGGGTCATCGGCAGGCAGTACCTTAAGTGCGATATACGGCTTTGCGCCCTTTGCCACAATCGATGCTCTGCCGCCCATGGTTGTGATGAGTGCGGCAACCTTGCTCATATCGGGCTTTTCGACATAAAGGTGAAGTGCCTTCTGCATCTGTCCGATTTCGTAAATGCCGAGCTGAGCGGCAGAGTTTCGCAGCAGCGAAACATTGACAAGCCCCACAACGCTCTGCGGCGGGTCGCCGTAGCGGTCAATAAGCTCGTCTACAACATCGTCTGCATCGGCTTCGTTTTTGATATCAGCAATTCTGCGGTACATCGCAAGCTTCTGCGGCACGTTTGAAATATAGCTTTCGGGAATGTGTGCATCAACCCTGAGGTCAATCAGACATTCCTTTGTCGGTTCCTTAGGCTCTTCGCCCTTTTCTTCACTTATGGCTTCACCCAGGAGCTTGACGTACATCTCATAACCGACAGCCTCCATATAGCCGTGCTGCTGAGCGCCGAGTATGTTACCTGCACCTCTCAGCTCAAGGTCACGCATTGCAATTTTGAAGCCGCTGCCAAACTCTGTAAATTCGCGTATTGCTTCAAGGCGGTGGGTGGCAATATCTGTCAGCTCCTTGCCGCGTGTGAATGTGAAATATGCGCTGGCTCTTCGTGCGCTTCTGCCTACACGTCCTCTGAGCTGATGAAGTTGAGCCAGACCCATTCTGTCAGCATTTTCAATAATCAGCGTGTTGGCGTTCGGCACATCTACGCCCGTTTCGATAATCGTGGTGCATACGAGCACGTCTGCCTCACCCTCGATCATCATCTGCCATACTTCGCTCAGCTCGTCCTCGCTCATCTTGCCGTGACCGATTACGATTTTTGCATCGGGCAGCACCTCGTGCAGCTTTGCCGCACAGCGTTCAATACCGTCAACTCTGTTATAAAGGTAGTAGACCTGACCGCCTCTGCGGATTTCTTTTTCTATTGCCTGTGCGATGATATCAAGGTCGTACTCAATGACATAGGTCTGTACGGGGTGTCTGTCCATAGGTGCTTCTTCGAGCGTGGACATATCCCTTATTCCGCTCATAGCCATATTGAGCGTACGGGGAATAGGTGTTGCGGAGAGCGTCAGCACGTCAACGGCGGGATAAAGCTCCTTGAGCTTTTCCTTCTGCTCAACGCCGAAACGCTGCTCTTCGTCAATTATAACAAGACCGAGGTCTTTGAATTTAATGTCTTTTGAAATAAGCCTGTGCGTGCCGACGATTATGTCGAGCGAGCCTCTGCGCAGAGCGGCAAGAATCTTCTCCTGCTCTTTCGGTGTGCGGAAACGTGAAATCATATCGCACTCAATCGGGAATGTATCAAAGCGCTTTTTGATTGTCTGGAAGTGCTGCATTGCTAGCAGGGTGGTCGGCACAAGGATTGCACACTGCTTGCCGTCGGCAACGCATTTGAATGCCGCGCGCAGAGCAACCTCAGTTTTACCGAAGCCTACATCGCCGCAAAGAAGTCTGTCCATCGGGTGCGGCTTTTCCATATCACGCTTGATTTCGTAAATACAGCGCAGCTGATCTTCAGTTTCGTCAAACTCAAATCTGCGCTCAAAGTCACTTTGCATATCAATATCGGGCGAAAACGGATAGCCCTGAATATTCATACGCTTTGAGTACAGCGCAATCAGCTCTGCCGCCATATCCTTTACGCTCGAGCGCACGCGCGAGCGTGTTTTGTTCCAATCGTCACTGCCGAGCTTGTTGAGCGAAACCGTCTTAGTTTCGCTGCCCGGGCCGATGTATTTGGTGACGAGGTCGAGCTGAGTGACGGGCACATACAGCACGCCGTCCTTTGCGTATTTTATTTTGATATAATCCTTTATCATTCCGTCGGCACTAAGGCTGTTTATGCCGTCGAAAATGCCGATTCCGTGCGTTGCGTGAACAACGTAGTCTCCTCTGTGCAGCTCATCAAGGCTGTTGAAGGTCTGACCTTTGTTTTTCTTTTTGGATCTGCGGAGTGAGCCGAGGTTTGCCTGGCGTGAGCCGTAGGTGATTGCAAGAGTTTTTGCGCCGTTATACTCAAAGCCGAAGGAGAGACTGCCTGCGATAACGCAAACACAGCCTGATGGAAATTCGGCAGGAACAACGGGGAAGTACAGCGCTTGCAAATCCTCATCGGCAAGCTCCTGCTGAAGTGATTTTGCCGCCTTTTCACTGCCTGCAAAAACAACGGTGCGGTATCCCTTTGAAATGGCAGGGCGGATATCCTCAAGCAGGTCGGTGAGCTGACCTGTCCATGGCGGAAGCTGACGTGCAGATACCGAAACAAGGCCCTTAACGGGCGTGTCAAAGCTGCCTCTCGGCATATTGTCAAGATATACCGCCTTGCGCTTTTCGTAAATTGAGGTAAGCTCCTCAAACGTCAGCGCAAATCTGTCCATACCCTTGGAGAGTATGCCCTCTTCAAACATTGCTTTTATATCCTCGTGCAGCAGCTTTTCCGCCGCCTCTGCATGGGTTTTAACGGAAGAGGTTTCGCATACAAAGAGCATATAACCCTCTGTGTGTTCAAATACTGTTGAGCCGCCGTTGCCAAGCAGAGGAAGATAGCGGTCAAGCGAATCTATGCGTACACCTGCTCTGAGCTTTTCAAGGTCCTCATCAAGTGATGCTTTTGCTTTTACCGAGCCTTTGCCCTTGAGGGTTGCCTTGTGCTGCTCGATGATTCCGATGAGCGATTCGGTGCTCTCATAAAGTATTCCCGTTGCGGGCGTTATCATAACCTGACCTATCTGCTCGGTGCGGCGCTGGGAGTCGATTTCAAAATAGGCTATGCTGTCAACCTCTTCGCCCCACAGCTCAATTCTTACCGGCTCAGAAAGTGATGGCGGAAAAATATCAATAAGTCCGCCGCGTATGGCAAACTGTCCCTTACCTTCTACCAACTCACATCTCGTGTAGCCTGCGGCAATAAGGTCATCGGCAATCATATCCGGCAGGATTTCGCTGCCGACTTCAATTGTCATTGTGTTGCGGCGCAGAATGTGCGGTTCGACTGTCAGCTGCATTGCGGCTTCTGCGCTCATTACAACTGCGTCAAGTGTCTGCTGAGCAATTGATGAAAGCACGCCGAGGCGCTGCTGCTCGTATTCGCGTGAATGCGCCTGAGTCGGTCGGAAGCTGAAATCACCTGCAGGGTAGAGCGCGGCGCGCGTGCCTAAAGCGATAAGGTCGTCACGCATTTTTGATGCGGAGCCCTCATCGGGTGTTATGATTAAAGCTTTTCTCTTTTTTTCTTCGCAAAGCGAGTGGATGAAATGGGCTTTATGGATATGAGAAACGCCGAGCACGCCCATAGGCAGCAGGTTTTTATCCGTTGCCCTTGACAGCTCGTCATATTCAAAAAGTCCCTTTGTTAAATTACTGATGCCTGACATTTTTTTCCTCCGTGTGTAAAACGCCGAAAGGCAGGGAGCGGCAAAGCCCACCCCCTGCGATAATAGGTAAGAAGTAATGGTGAATAGGTAATAGGTGGTGAGGGGTGAAGCCCTCACTCGGTTTTTAGTGGCTGAATTTGCTCATCGCCTCGTCAATTTTACCGTCAGCAAGATACTCAAGAGCATCGCAGGCCTTTTCCATTGCCTGCTTCATCTGCGGGATTTCGTCCTTTGAAAAGGCGGAAAGCACGTAGTCCGCAAGGTCATAATCCTCGTGCGGCTTTGCACCTACGCCGAGCTTGATTCGCGGAAAATTATCGCTGCCCAGGTGCTGAATAATGCTCTTGATTCCGTTGTGTCCGCCTGCACTGCCCTTGCGTCTGATTCTCAGACCGCCGCAAGGGAGAGAAATATCGTCAAAAATTACAATTACCTTCTCAGGCGGAATTTTGTAAAATCTGCAAGCCTCACCAACAGCTTCACCGCTGAGATTCATAAAGGTTTGCGGCTTCATCAGCAGGCAGCGGTGACCGCTGATATCGGCCTCGCAAACGGTTGATTTGAACTTGATTTTATTAATTTTAACGCCGAGCCTGTCTGCAAGCAGCTCCATGCAGAGCCAGCCTGCGTTATGGCGTGTCGTTTCGTACTGTCTGCCGGGGTTGCCCAGCCCTACAATAAGGCATTCGGGCCCGCCGGAAAAAGATTTCTTCTTGAAAATCATTGCTGTTTTTCCTTGTCTGCTTTTATCTTTTCTTCCATTTTGTCAAGCCATTTGTTTGCCGCCTTGAGCGTATAGAAGGTGTGCATTTCTCTGCGTGGGAAGCGTGTCATATAGCTGAGCACTCTGTTGCGCTCGGAGCCGGGGTAGAACCACATTTTTCTGAGCATATCTCCTCTGAGAATTTCGGGACAGTCCGGCGGCATATCGGGTCTGTCGGTGCTGTGGTATTTTATTCTGCGCTTGACAAGGTTTGCAAAGCAGGTCGGGCGTGAAATATCCATAAAAATCACGCAGTCAGCCTGCTGAAAGCGCTCTTTGAGCGTTGAGCCGTAGTTGCCGTCTATTATCCACTCGTCTTTGGTGCAAAGAGCCCTTACCTTTTCAATCCATTGCTCTCTAGGAGTTGCCTCCCAACCGGGATTCCAGAACTCAGCATCAAGATGAATGAGTGGCAGCTCAAGCAGCTTGGCAAGTCTGGTTGCAAATGTGGTTTTTCCACTTCCGCAATTGCCTACGATAAGTATTTTTTTACATTCCCTTACTCCCATGCGATAAACCTCATTTCTTTAACGTTTTTGGGGTTGTACCGTAGTTGTGCAGTCTGTGTGTGCGGTAAAATTATACGTTGAATCTGAACAGAACAATGTCGCCGTCCTGCATAACATATTCCTTGCCCTCGCTTCGTACAAGGCCCTTTTCCTTTGCGGCGGCCATTGTGCCGCAAGCCATAAGGTCGTTGAAAGCGATAACCTCGGCACGGATAAAGCCACGCTCAAAGTCGCTGTGGATTTTACCTGCTGCCTGCGGTGCCTTTGTGCCTTTTTTGATTGTCCATGCTCTTACCTCGGGCTTGCCTGCGGTAAGGTAGGAGATAAGACCGAGCAGGCTGTAGCTGCGCTGAATGAGAAGGTCAAGTCCGCCCTGTTCAATGCCGAGGTCGGCGAGGAACATTTCCTTTTCTTCCTTGCTCAGCGATGCGATTTCCGCCTCAAGCTCAGCACATATCGGAAGCACCTCTGCACCCTCTGCCTTTGCAATCTCGCATACCTTGACATAGCCCTCGTTTTTGTCCAGACCGTCAACAAAATCTTCCTCGCTCATATTGCAGGCGTAGATAACGGGCTTTGCGGTGAGAAGAGTTGACTGTGCGAGAATCTCTTTTTCGTTTTCGTCGCACTCAATGTTTCTTGCAGGTGTGCCTGCCTCAAGCTCTTCCTTGACTCTCTTGAGAAATTCAAGCTCAGCGGCAAGTGTCTTGTCGCCCTTCATTGCCTTTGCGGTACGGTCAATTCTGCGCTCGATCATCTCAAGGTCGGAGAAGATAAGCTCAAGGTTGATTGTTTCAATATCTCTTGCAGGGTTGATACTGCCGTCAACGTGAATAATATCATCGTTGATGAAGCAGCGCACAACGTGAACTATTGCGTCAACCTCACGGATATTGGCAAGGAATTTATTGCCCAGACCCTCGCCCTTTGATGCGCCTTTTACAAGACCTGCAATATCTACAAATTCAATAACGGCAGGAGTGTATTTGTCGGGGTTGTACATTTCTGCAAGGCTGTCAAGTCTGCTGTCAGGCACGCTGACAACGCCGATATTGGGTTCGATTGTGCAGAAAGCGTAGTTTGCCGACTGTGCGCCTGCATTTGTGATTGCGTTGAAAAGTGTGCTCTTGCCTACGTTGGGCAAGCCTACAATTCCAAGTTTCATTTTGTGTTCACCAGTCTGCCCTCACAGGCAGTCCTTTCTCTTTCCATTATTATAATAGCAACAACTATAAACGAAATAAACATCAGGAAAAACGTTCTGTAGCCCGAAGCCCATACGGTAGGGGAAAAGCCCATTATCACACGGGAGGCAAAGCCTGCTGCAAGAACCGTATAAGCCTTGATTATAAGCTGTTTTTCCTTAAGAATAACCGCCAGTGTGTACAGAATACACAGCAGCACGATTACAAAATAAATATCTGCAACGGCAGAAAAACGGTAAACCGCTTTTGTCATACGGTAATGCCTGAGATATTCAAACGGACTGATAAGATTAGTTACCGTAAGTACAGCCGCAGAGAGCGGCGGAACTATTGCTGCGACCTTGCTCAAAAGCTTATCGGATTTTTTGAATATCACAACGGCAAGAAAAACGGTAAATGCAATAAAAGCCGCAAATGCAAACCGTATGTCCATAGTGAAGCAGTACATTGTTGAAGAAAAACCGAGCTCAGCTTTTTCCAAAAAACCGAGTGCGTCAAACTGCGGAAAATATCTCGCTGTTTCGCGCATCATTCGTGAATTGTCCTGCGAGGTGTTGCCGACATAGGCGTATATCACGCCGCCGATGCTTATTAAGAGCTGAAGCAGGGGATAAAAGCGAAATCTTTTTTTACACATCCAAAGATAGCACGAGCCGATTAAAAAAGCACCGGTGAGAACGGCTGACATCTGTTCCATATTGATTGCATAAAGAAGAGCTGCTATGTCTGCCGCAAGTGCATACCACGGCACTTTTTTCTCTGCCGCAATGCTTTGAAAAATCAAAAGTGAGGCAAGCCCGAAAGCTACCGGCCACAGGTAGTTCACCGTTGTTGCGATAAAGCCTGCATCAACCGTTACCATTGCGGGAAAAACCGTAAGACCGCATATCAGTGCCGATATTTTTTTATCGGTTACATTGAGCAGCTTTGCGAGAGTGAGCGGCAATAAAGTAAGCACAAAAGGATTGATGAGCCGCCACAGCAAATGGTATTTTGAAAATATGTATGTCATCGTGTCGGTCATTATTCTGCTGCTGCCGTAGAGAAAATCGTTCAGCGCCATTGATGATTCTGCGTTGAAAATTTTGTCGTCTCCCCAATTGAGCGGGAGAAAAAGATGAACGGCAAGTGAAATGAGAAAAAAGGCGGCAAAAGGATTGACGGATTTGTGTGTACTTTCCATCTTGCGCACCCCTTTCGCATAATAACCCACTTTAACTATATAATTATATATACTTTTTTAGAAAAAGGCAAGGGGTTTTTGCTTTTTCACAGCGTTGACAAGAGCCTTTTGTTTGTATATTATAATATATATGTTCGAGGATAGGGGTGGCGTTATGAAAATGAGGCCTGAACACGAGAAAAAAGCGGTAAAGGTGCTGAGCAGTGTTGCTCCTTTTTCTGCACTTTCACCGGAGCGCATACTGTTACTCGTCAGCAGTGACGATGTACAGCTCAAGGAGTTTTCCTGCGGTCAGCAGATTTTTCCCTGCCGCAGTCTGAGCGACTGTATAGGCGTGCTTCTCAGCGGTGAATGCCGTTTAATGCTCGGCAAAAAAATAGTTTCCGTCGGGCAGGAGGGTACTCTTTTCGGTGAGGCTCAGCTTTATTCGGCAAATGCCGTAACCGCTGTCAGAGCCGAAGCGTCGCAGGTGTGCCGTGTGCTTTTTATCAGCCTCTATGCCGTCGATATGCTGATTGAGGACAGCTCCGATTTTGCCCGCAGCTATATTGCTCTGCTGAGCGAAAGCGTTATGAAATCACAGGCTCAGGCGCAGACTCTTGCAGGCGGCAGTGCTGAAAAAACGCTTGCAGAATACCTACTCTCACGCCCCAGAAACAAAAAGGGCGAGGTTTCGCTTCCGCAGGATACGGCAAAGCTTGCAAAGCAGCTCGGGCTTGGCAAAAATCCGCTTTTCAAGGCGATTGATACACTCAATTCCTCGGGCGCAATCCTCTTCAACGGCAGCGCCGTATGTATCAGAGATGAGGAAAAGCTGAGAAGTTTTATATAATATTTACATCTGCGACATCAAAACACTTTATTTTTATTAAAATATAGAGTATAATAGTTTTTCAGATGCATAAGTCTTACAAAGGAAGGTAAAACGATGTCTATTTTTACTAAGATTTTCGGCGACTATTCAAAAAAGGAGCTGAAAAGAATAAATCCGCTCAAGGACAAGGTGCTTGCACTTGAGAGCGAGTATGCCCGTCTGAGCGACAAGGAGCTTCAGGCAAAAACTCCCGAGTTCAAGTCAAGGCTCGAAAAGGGCGAAACGCTCGACGATATTCTGCCCGAGGCATTTGCCGCCTGCCGTGAGGCTGCGTGGCGTGTTCTTAAGCAGAAGCATTATCCCGTTCAGATTCTGGGCGGCATCGTGCTTCACCAGGGCAGAATTGCCGAAATGAAAACAGGTGAAGGCAAAACCCTCACCACAACTCTCCCTGCCTACCTCAATGCTCTGAGCGGCAAGGGCGTTCACATCGTTACGGTAAACGATTATCTTGCACGCCGTGACTCTGAGTGGATGGGCAAGGTCTACCGCTTTATGGGCCTTACCGTCGGTCTTATCGTGCACGATTGCGATAATGAACAGCGCAGAGCAGCATATGCGGCAGATATTACTTACGGCACAAATAACGAGATGGGCTTTGACTATCTTCGTGACAATATGGTTCAGTACAAAGAGCAGCGTGTTCAGCGCGGTCACAGTTTTGCCATTGTTGACGAGGTTGACTCAATCCTTATAGACGAGGCAAGAACTCCGCTTATCATTTCGGGCAGAGGTGAGGCTTCAACTCAGCTCTATGACCTTGCGGACAGATTTGCAAAGTCACTCAAAATGGTAAAGGTTAAAGAGGTTGACTCCAAAAAGGAAACCGTCGAATCCGTCGGTGAAGACGGCGACTATGTAGTTGACGAAAAGGCACGCACAGCAACTCTTACAAAGAGCGGTGTTGAAAAGGCTGAGCGCTACTTCAATGTTGAAAACCTTATGGACGGCACAAACCTCACCATTCAGCACCATATCAACCAGGCTATCAAGGCAAACGGTGTTATGCGCCGCGATATCGACTATGTTGTCAAGGACGGCAAGGTGCTTATCGTTGACGAGTTTACGGGCCGTATTATGCTCGGCAGACGCTATAACGAGGGTCTGCATCAGGCTATCGAGGCCAAGGAGGGCGTAAAGGTTGAGCACGAGAGCAAGACTCTTGCCACAATCACCTTCCAGAACTATTTCCGTATGTTTGCAAAGCTCTCGGGTATGACAGGTACGGCCAAGACAGAGAGCGTTGAATTCCAGGAGATCTACGGTCTTGATGTTATCGAGGTGCCCACCAACAAGCCTATGGCAAGAAAGGATAACCCCGATGTAATTTATAAGACAGAGCCTATCAAGTTCCGTGCAATTCTCGACAGAATCGAGCAGTGCCACGCAAAGGGTCAGCCCGTACTTGTAGGTACAATCTCAATCGAAAAGTCCGAGGTGCTCAGCGCTCTTCTCAAGAAGAGAGGCATTAAGCACCAGGTGCTCAACGCCAAGTTCCACGAGAAGGAAGCCGAGATTATTGCTCAGGCAGGTAAGTTTGGCTCGGTTACCATTGCCACGAATATGGCAGGTCGAGGCACGGATATCAAGCTTGGCGGTAACGAGGAATTCCTTGCTAAGAGTGAAATGCGCCGTATGGGCTACTCTGAGGAAATGATTGCCGAGGCAACAGGCTTTGCCGAAACAGATAACGAAGAAATCCTTGAAGCACGCAGAACATATACTGCGCTTGAGGAAAAATACAAGGCAGAAATTGCTCCCGAGGCAGACAGAGTGCGTGAGGCGGGCGGTCTTTATATCATCGGTACGGAGCGTCACGATTCACGCCGTATCGACAACCAGCTCAGAGGCCGTTCAGGCCGACAGGGCGACCCCGGTGAGAGCCAGTTCTTCCTCAGCTTTGATGACGATGTAACCCGTCTTTTCGGCGGCGAAAGAGCACAGATGATGCTTGAGCGTCTCAACGCTCCCGAGGATATGCCGCTTGATACAAAGATTTTCTCCAGCATTGTCGAAAACGCACAGAAGAAGGTTGAAAGCCAGAACTTTGCAATACGTAAGAACGTTCTTCAGTACGACGATGTTATGAACAAACAGCGTGAGCTTATTTACAAGCAGCGTAACCAGGTGCTTGACGGTGATGAGCTTAAAACTGCACTTATGAAGATGCTTGTTGACAGCATCACCGATATGGTCGATCTCCACCTTGCAGATTCCGTTGATCCTGAGGATTGGAGCGTTGAGGCTCTGCGCTCATACTATATGGGCTGGCTCCTCACTCCCGATGATTTTGCCGACGGTGTTGATGACCGTGAAGAGGTGCGTCAGCTCCTTATTTCGCGCGCAGAGGCACGCTATGCTCAGCGTGAAGAAGAGCTCGGCGAGCTTATGCCGCTGCTCGAACGCAAGGTGTTGCTTGACAATGTCGACGCAAAGTGGATGGATCACCTTGACGCTATGGAAGAGCTCAAGCGCGGAATCGGCTTGCGCGCTTACGGTCAGAAGGACCCTGTTGTTGCATTCCGCTTTGAGAGCTACGATATGTTTGACGATATGACACGCCAGATAAGACAGGATACTGTACGTATGCTCCTCACCGTTGTTGTAAAGACAGAGGATGATACAAAGCGTGAGCAGAAGGTGAAGGAGGTTGCCACCAACGCAGGCGGTGACGGCTCGGACAAGAAGCGTCCTGTCCGTAAGGCTGCAAGCGAAAAGGTCGGTCCCAACGAATTCTGCCCCTGCGGAAGCGGTAAGAAGTACAAGAAGTGCTGCGGCTCTCCTGCGGCACAGGCACAGAAAAAGTAAAGAACATTGAAAGGTGAAGAAGCGGTTTTTCAGTCGCTTCTTCACTGTTGATTATATTTGAAGTTTGGCGGTACGGTATGAACGAAAAATTTATTTCACTGCGTGAGCAGTATAAAACATTTTCATACAACGGTTATTCAATAACCGAGGGTGAAGGCTTTGTTGAGCTTGCGTTTGATTTTTCGCTTGACGGCAAATGCTCATTCCGCCCGACTACAAAAATTATTACGGACGGGTTGGCTGCGGTCAATCCGTTTTCTTCCCCCGAGGCAGAGAGCATAGTTTTCTCCCTCGGTCTGGTCGAGCTTATCAGCTATTGGAAAGCCGCCTGCCCCGAAAAGGTTATTATCCGCTGCGGTGCGCTCAGCAATGAGCAGGTGCTGTGGTGGAAAAAGCTCTGGTGGGGCGGTCTCGGTGAATTTTTCTACCGCAACGGCATTGAAACCGATTTTGATTCTTTTATGAGCGTCGAATCATGCGGCAAGGCTCATTTATGGAGCGGCTGTAAGCTCAGCGGCGCAAGCCTTGTGCCTGTCGGCGGCGGTAAGGATTCTGATGTGACGCTGGCATTGCTCGGCGAAATGAAAGACAGAATCAAGTGCTTTACCGTCAACGATCAGCCTGCAAGAACTCAAGGCGTGCTTGCCGCAGGTCTTGGTGAGGGCGATATCCTGCGCACATACCGTACGATTGCGCCCGAGCTGCTTGCGCTCAACCGTGAGGGTTTCCTCAACGGTCACACCCCGTTTTCTGCTATTGTCGCTTTCCTCGGGCTTTATTGCTCCTACCTCATCGGTGCACAGAACATTGTGCTTTCAAATGAATCGAGTGCAAACGAGTCAAGCGTTGCAGGTCTTGAGGTCAACCACCAGTATTCAAAATCCTACGAATTTGAGCAGGATTTCAATTTGTATGTTGAAAAATATTTCGGCGGCTTTGCAAAGTATTTTTCCATCCTGCGTGCTTTTAACGAGCTTCAGATTGCGGCGCAGTTTGCCGCTCTGCCGCAGTTTCACAAGGTGTTTGTGAGCTGTAATGTGGGCAGTAAAAAGAATATCTGGTGCGGCAAATGCGGCAAATGCCTTTTTGTTTATATAATTCTTTCGCCCTTCCTCAGCGAAGAAAAAATGGTTGAAATTTTCGGAGCAAATCTGCTCGACGATGAGGATCTGGCAGAGGATTTCAAGGGCCTTATCGGCGAAAACGAAACGAAGCCGTTTGAATGTGTCGGTACGGTTTCCGAGGCAAGGGCTGCTGCAGCAAAAACAAAGCGCAACTATATCAAAAACGGCTTGCCGGTGCCGAAGCTGCTTAAGGACTTTGAGGCGGATGATGATATTTCCGTTCTGCTTAAAGAGTTTAACGGGGAAAATTCAATCCCCGATGCGTTTATAAAATACGTAAAGGAAATGTATTCTTATGTATCAGAGCTTGATTGATTTTTTCAAAGATAGAAACGTGCTGATTCTCGGTCTGGGCAGAGAGGGCAGGGCGACGCTTGCTTTTCTGCGCCGTTACTATCCGCAGGCTCATTTCACCGTTGCGGACAGAAACCCCGTAAAGGTTGACGATGACAACGTAACGCTGATTTGCGGCGAGAATTATCTGGACAGCATAAATGATTTTGATATAGTAATGCAAAGCCCGGGAATATCCCTGCGTGATGTTAAAATAAACGAGGGTACTACCGTTACCGGCGAAATGGATCTGTTCCTGCGCTTTGTGCCCTGCAAAAAAATAGGCATCACCGGTACAAAGGGAAAGACCACCACCACAACTCTTATTTATCGTATGCTGCAGGCAGGCGGTGTGCCGTCAATGATTATGGGCAATATCGGCACGCCTGTTTTTGAAAGCCTTGATGAAATTGAGGGTAAGGTTGCGGTTATTGAAATGAGCTGTCACCAGCTTGAGTTTGCCCACGCTTCGCCCGATATCGCAATTTTCACAAATGCCTACCCCGAGCACCTTGACCACTACAACGGCTTTGAGGGCTACATCGGCGCAAAGCTGAATATCGTGCGTTATCAGGACGAAAAAGGCCTGTTTATTTCGAGTGCCGACCAGCCGCTTGAGGAAATTGTCGGCAGCCTTGATTTCATAAAATCGACTCACAAGAGAATAAGCTGCAAGGCTTATGAAGCAGATGAATTTTTCAGACACCTTACAACGCTTTCGGAGTTTCTTCCGGGCGAAAACCAGTGGCAGGATATTTTCTTTGCCGCCACAGCCGTGCGTGAATTCGGCGTGAGCGACGAAGCGATTGAAGAAGCTGTTGCAGGCTTTGGCGGAATTGCACACCGCCTTGAAAAATTCAACACGAAAAGCGGCATCAGCTTTTATGACGATGCCATTGCAACCATACCCCACGCAGTTTTAAGCAACGTAAAGTCCCTGGGCAACGTCGGCACGCTTATCATCGGCGGTATGGACAGAGGGCTTGATTACTCCGAATTTATCGACGGGCTTATGACCGCCCCGATAGATAATCTGCTTTGTATGCCCGAAACGGGTTATGCAATTGCAGACAGCCTTACTGCAAAAAACTGCAAGCTCAACATTGTAAAATGCGAAACGCTTGAGCAGGCGGTTGCAAAGAGCTTTGAGCTGACCGCCCCGGGCAAAGCCTGCCTGCTGTCCCCTGCTGCCGCAAGCTACAACCGCTACAAGAATTTTGAAGAAAAAGGCAATGCGTTCAAGGCATTGGTGGCAAGCTATGACGCCTGAATTTTTAATTGAAAACGA
>JAZPYF010000026.1:0-60742 GCA_045544055.1 Acutalibacteraceae bacterium
TCATATTATCAAGTAAATGTTATTTACATAAAATTTGCGCTTCGTACGTACTTTATACGTGATTTGTACGTAATTATCCTTTACACTGTAGCTTGTCTTTCGACAAAAACAAATGAAAGGATATGCTGAATGGAAAAGAATCTTGAAAGACTTGCAGCCCGATTGAAAGAGGAATCTTTCAAGGTATACAAATTACCGCCGGATATTACGGATAAGTTCCTTAACCTTACTCCGATTGCGTTCCCCTTTGCAAAAGCATTAATTAAGTCACTTGTTCCTGACGCTACGGAAGAATTCATTTCAGAACAATTGAAGTTCTTTTATCTTGGTAGAATCCCCGATATTAATCTGAACGAAAACGAATTCTTTGCCCGGGACAACAGCTTTGCCGACACCCGTAAAGGAACGGTTATCAGGTACGACCCGAATCGACTCCCCATTGTGGGTTATGCCGTTGTTGAATTCGCAGACGAGCTTTTTGTTGCCTTTATAAGCCCTAAATCCGATAATATGGTTAAGCTTATTTTTAACGATGAGTATGAAGCTTTGTTATTACCGGAAGAGTTAATTACCGTGAAAGGTACACCTGTAAGTTACCGCTTGCCCGGCGAAACCGAGTATAACCCAATCAAAACTTTGGTCTGAAAGGTAATGCAAATGGGATTTATCGAAGATTTTTATTACGGCAACCTTGAACCGCAAATGCGTAAAATCAAGAAAAACTCAGACTTTCAAAAGGACTTCAATAAGCTTTGTGAGATAGAAGCAGTACTTAAAGAAAAATTTACAGATGTCGAAAAAAGTCTTTTTATTGAGTATGTAAACCTATGGGGAATTATATCCGGAGACATCGACTTTGACAGCTACAAAGCCGGATTTAAACACGGTGCAGCATTTTCCTTAGATGCGTTTACACAAATAACCGAATAAAACAGCGACAGTTCGCAGGCATCGAAACCTGCGGGCTGTAATCATATACAATGAATATCTGTGGCATTATAGCGAATATGAAAAAGAATGACTTTTCTTGTGAGAATTATATTCTGCAGGAAATCCTGCGCCAAAAAGACAGCGTTGTTTTTCTAACAAATTTCTAACAAACGGACGAAAAATGGTTTTTTGTGTGAATCACGGTATATCAACACTTGCAGAAATTGACCTTTTGGTTACTCAAACTGAACTTTTGTCAGAGAATTCTGCAAGTTACCACGAAATGGAATGTCATTCCGCTATACGAGTGTCCCTACGAACCCGAGAGGGTCAAAGCGTTAAGAAAACAGTTCAGTGAACTGTTTTTAGCTTTGAGCGGCGAGCATTTATGCGAGCCATCAGCCTGCAAAGCAGGCGGTCGGTCCCTTCCAGCGCGCCAAAACATGCAGTACATCGTCAGATGTGCTGCTTGTTTTTTTGTTCGGGTTGTAGGGACTCGAAGGACGAGCGGTACAGAGTATATTTCCTCCGTTGAAATGGTTCGTCTTGCTTTCCCCAGAAGAGTATTCACTCTTTCACATACCGAGTTTGTAATTGACAGAGTTAAATGGCTCTACGACCATAGACATCTTATAGGTGATTTGAGATTCGTTCACGAGCCTAAAACGCTCCGCTTCTTTACAGGTAAGCTGGAGGCTGTTTCCGATTGGCCCGAAAAGCTTATCGAAGCGTACATTGCAGATTTAGGCGAGGACCAGTAAAATATTTTACACTCAGACACCCGTTTTGCTTCAATGCTGAACGGGGGTTTCTTCATTTTCTGTTCCAAACACGGAACACTGTATAACACACCTTGAAAAACAGCAGTTTATATGATATTATTCTGTTGAACGATAAAATTTGGGAGGGACAAAACTTGCTCAGCACAATCAAAGCGATTTTTTGCCTTATCGAAATTACTCTCTTATCATTTGTAATACCTGTCAGCAGCGACAATGTCAATTACGGCGGCACGAAGTATACCGCACCTGAGGTTACAACACCCATGTACCTTGCACAGGACGGCAGTACCGACTTTGTTATAGCAACTGCAGAGAACCCCGACGAATGTATCCTTACAGCAGTTGACGAGCTGCAAACCTATCTTGAAAAAATCTGCGGAGCAGAGTTTGAATATGTAACGGAAGCTCAGATCAGTGCAGATGACAAAGCAATTATCATCGGTGAAACCGAGCTTGAAAAGAGCATTACTCAAATTGATCGCTCCGGCATCAAAGCCGACGGCTTCAGACTGTTTTCCGACGGCACTCATCTGCTGATTGCTGGTGCAGACAGCAGAGGCTCGCTCTACGGCGTTTACACCTTCCTTGAAGAATATCTCGGCGTGCGTTGGTTTACACCCACTCTTGAAATTGTACCCGAAAGCAAGGATATCGTTATTGATTCCGCTATCGACCGCAAGGTTGAGCCGTCGTTTGCCGTACGCCGCAACGACTGTGTCGGTATAAACAACGCCTACCGTGCAAGAACAAAAATGAACGTTTCATTCTGGGAAGAGATGCCAGAATACGGCGGTGCGCTCACCTATGTACTGTGGGATGTAACGCTTGACAAGCTTGTTCCCGATTCACTCTTTGCAGAGCATCCCGAATATTTCGCAATGAATCCCGACGGCTCACGCACAACCGACCACGTCTGTCTCTCACATCCCGATGTTCTTCCGATTGCCGTTGCAAACGCAAGAGAAGCAATTCTCGACTGCCCCAGGGATTCAAAGTACATACACATAGGTCAGAAAGACAATTCAAACTACTGCCACTGTGAAACCTGTGAAACTCTTTATGCAAAGCACGGCAGCATCTGCGCACCAACAATCATTTTCACCAACGCTTTTGCCGATGCACTTGATGATGAATTCCCCGATTTCACATTCACCTTTTACGCTTACGGCGAAACTGACAGACCGCCTACGGACGAAACCCTTGTCTGCAACCCGAATGTTGCCCCCGTACTCTGCGGTATTCACAGAGCCTGCCGCAGCCATCCTTTCACCGAGTGCGGTGCGATTGACGGCGACGAATCGCTGATGAACCTCTACGGCGAAAAAGAGCCTATGGTCGCTCAGGATTACGCCAACTGGGTTAAATTCGCTGAAAGAACCTATATCTACGATTACACCATAAACTTTCTCAACTCTGCACAGTTTTTCTCCAATTTTGAAACAATGCAGTCTACAATGAAGTATATGCACGATATCGGCATAACAGGCTACATCTACAACTGCGGCGACGGTCACAGCGCCGCATTCAACGAGCTGAGAAACTATCTGCTCCACAAGCTCCAGTGGGATGTTAACGCAGATGTTGAATACCATATGATGGACTTTATGAACGCATATTACGGTGAGGAAGCCGCGCCCTATATCAAGGAAATCCTCGACATTCAGACCGCTCAGATCAAGGCAACGGCTCACGCCTTTGACTTTGACTGGCACTATCAGTCGGGCTTCTATCAGCCGTACAAGGTAATAATGCTCGATAACCTTTGGAAAAAAGCTCTGAGTGCCGACATCACGCCCGAGCAGAAATTCAATGTTGAGGTCGCTAACCTTAGCTGGGAATATTTCAAGGCAAACCAGTTCATAGGTAAGTATTCTTTCCTCAATCCGCTCAGACTCAAAGAAAACGAAAAGCTCTATGATGCTTTTAAGGAGCATAACATCCACAGAGTTTCCTCCTTCGGTCTGATTCCGCAAGAGAAGAGTGAGGTTGACTTTATGCTTCGCCCGTTCAACTGGAAATAATTTATAAAAAATCAGCGATAATTCACAGAACGGATTTTCGCTGATTTTTATTTATACAACAGTTGAATCTTTTCTACAATATGATATAATATTCTGCGTAACATTAAACTACCAATAAAAGGAGAAACAATTTATGCAGAAAAAACTTGTTGTTGCCAACATCGGTATGCAGTTTGGCAAAGCTCACCTTGAGGGCGCAATGCACTACGGTGCTGAGATTGCCGCAATCTGTGACAGCGATATTGACGCGCTCAGAGCTGCCGGTGAAAAATACGATATCCCCGTTGAAAAGCAGTATACCGATTACCACGATCTGCTCGGCATGGATGAGATTGACGCTGTTTCAATCGCAATTCCCGACCAACTTCACAGACAGGTTGCCATTGAGTTCCTTGAAGCAGGCAAGCACGTGCTTTGCGAAAAGCCGCTCGCACTCACAAGAGAAGATATCGAGGCTATTGTTGAGGCTGCTGAAAAATCCGACCGCAAGTTTATGGTTGGCCAGATCTGCCGTTTCACTCCCTCTTTCGTAAAGACAAAGGAGCTTATTGACAGCGGTGTACTCGGTGAAATTTACTTTGTAGAATCCGAATATGCACACGATTATATGAACATCGTAAAGCCCGACGAAAACGGTGTAAGACACTGGAGAGCTGACCCTGACCGTCACGGCGTTATCGGCGGTGGCTGCCACGCGGTTGACCTTATCCGCTGGCTTGCAGGTGATCCTGAAGAGGTTTTTGCTTACGGCACTCACCTCCTTCTCCCTGAAGTCAACTACGATGATGCAACAGTTGCTCTGCTCAAATTTGGCAAAAACCGTATGGGTAAGGTTTTTGTTTCAACAGGCTGTAAGCGTGACTACACAATGCGCACACTTGTTTACGGCACAAAGGGCACTGTAATCTGCGATAATACCTCCCCCACAATGCAGGTATTCATCGCTGACGAAAACGGCGTTGCTCCCGAAAAGCCCGAAATCATTGAGCTTGAGGTCAACAACCACAACTACATAAGAGAGTTTGAGGTTTTTGCCGATGCAATTATCAACGACAAGCCTCTCCTTATGGATGCTGCTGAGGGCGCAAAGACCGTTGAAGCCTGCCTTGCAATTGTTGAATCCGCCAACAAAGGTGAAGCAGTCAAACCCGACTACAAATTCTGATAAGCCAAGCAAAAAGACCTTGCAGAGCGTTTCTGCAAGGTCTTGATTTTATTTAATAAGCACATATTCTCCCGAACGGAGCAAATCCGCCATTTCTTTTTCGCTGCGCACTCTGCGCTTTGCCATTATTCCGCTTTCACAGGCTTTGTTAACGCCGTGGGCATCACCGCCTGCAACGGTTATAAGTGATGGATGATTACGGGCAAATTCTGCCGCCTTTTCATTTTCATCCTCTTCATTGCAGAAGTTGAAAACCTCAATTCCGTCAATATGCTCGAGCGGCAATACGCCCGGATTCTCGATATAGCCTCTGTCACGGAAAGGATGAGCCTGTATGCAAAGGCAACCCTCAGACTGCATAACTCTGTGCCACACAGCAATATCGGCATCCCTTAGCTCGGGATGAGCCTTAAGAATATCGGGAGTAACACCGTAACAGAGAATCTCTCTGCCGTTGCCCAGATGTTCTTCAAGTCCGAAGAGCAGATCAATATCATGCTTTTCCGCTCTGCTTTTGGCCTGGAAATAATCCTTTGAAAAAGCATTAATAAATTCGTCCCATGGCAGTTTTCTGTCAACACCGGTATTTCCACGCATAAAGTGATTGGTAAGCACACAGCCCGAATATCCGCCGCAACAGAGTGCATCCACCAGCTCGTGCGGCAGCATATCGCCGCAATCGCTCGCAGGATACGTGTGTGCATGAAGCTGATATTTATAATAATCCATATTCTCAGCAAAGCTCCTTTGCCAAAGCTGCAAGTGCAGAAGACGAATCTGAATTGAGCGCAGATTTTATGCTGACGGTATTTTCGGCAAAAGTGATTTCCTTTGAATCGGCAAGCTTTTTACGGATAAGGTTAGCCGCAACCGCTGCCCAGCTGCCATTTTCGATCAGACCAACCGTTCTGTTTTTGTAGCCACGCTCAGTGAGCATATCTATAAAAGCTCTCATCGGAGGGAAAAGCTCGGAATTATATGTGGGAGAAGCCAGCACGAGCTTTGAGCAGCGAAATGCTTCGGCAACGGCAGAGTATTTATCATCCCTTGCAAGGTCAAAAACACTTACATGTTCACATCCGTTTTCCTTAAGCATTTCAGCAAGAAGAAGCGCCGCTTTTTTAGTGTTGCCGTAAATGCTTGCATACGCAATTACAACGCCGTCAGTTTCAGCGATGTATGATGACCAGGTATTATAAAGTGAAATGTAATGGCTGAGATTTTCAGAAAGCACAGGGCCGTGAAGCGGACAGATAAGCTCAATTTCGAGTGCAGAGGCTTTTTTGAGCAGCCCCTGTACCTGTGCACCGTATTTGCCGACAATGCCTATATAGTAACGCCTTGCCTCATCTTCCCACGGCTCATCAGCATCAAGCGCACCGAACTTGCCGAATGCATCTGCCGAAAAAAGTATTTTATCCGTACTGTCATAAACGAGAGTAACCTCAGGCCAATGCACCATAGGAGCGGCAATAAAGCGGAAGCAATGTGAACCCGTGCAAAGCTCATCGCCATCCTTGACCTCAACCTTCTCAAAGCTCAGCTCATCACCGAAGAACTGATTGATCATAGTAAAGGTTCTGGTATTTGAAACCACCGTAACAGAAGGATATTTCTCAATAAACCTTGCAATGCTTGCAGAATGGTCAGGCTCCATATGCTCAATGATGAGATAATCGGGAATTTTACCGTCAAGCACGCTGCCAATATTTCCGAGCCACTCATCGGTAAAGCGTGAATCAATTGTATCAAAAACAGTTATTTTATCATCAAGAACAACATAGGAATTATATGCTATTCCGTTCGGCACAACATAAAGGCCCTCAAAAAGGTCAATTTCTCTGTCATTTACACCAACATTAAAAACATTGTCTGCAATCTTCATTTTATTTTCCTCTCTTTTATATATTTTATATTGTAACTAATTTTTCTTTTCTTATTTACAAAATTACAAAAACATAGTAAAATTTAAGCAAATCTATTATACAGGAGGATTTTACAAATGGCAAACCTTAAAGGCACAAAAACCGAAAAAAATTTGATGGAAGCTTTTGCCGGCGAAAGCCAGGCAAGAAACAAATACACCTACTTTGCTTCAAAAGCAAAGAAAGAGGGCTATCAGCAGATTGCCGCACTCTTTGAAGAAACCGCAAACAACGAAAAAGAGCACGCAAAAATCTGGTTCAAGCTCCTTAACGGAATCGGCACAACCGAAGAAAACCTCAGAGCTGCTGCCGCAGGCGAAAACGAGGAATGGACAGATATGTACGCCCGTATGGCAAGAGAAGCAAGAGAAGAGGGCTTTGACGATATCGCCGCACTTTTCGAGGGCGTAGCCGCAATTGAAAAAGAGCACGAGGAAAGATACCTCAAGCTGCTTGCAAACGTTGAAAAAGGTGAGGTTTTCAAGAAGAATGAGAAGACTGTCTGGATTTGCCGCAACTGCGGTCACATTGTTGACAGCGAATCTGCTCCCGATCTCTGCCCCGTATGCGCTCATCCTCAGGCATATTTCGAGCTGAGAGTTATCAACTATTAATCAAGGCAAAAACCAAAGGATAGCATCTGCGGATGCTATCCTTTTTTGTTGTGAATTTTTTTACATTGAAAAAAATCACTGGGAATTGCGCTCAATAAGTGTGGCCAGCTTGAGGATTGCGGTCTGAGTTTTGCCGTCTTTTATTTCGTTATTAAGCACCATTTCAACAGCTTTGTCGAGCGGAATATACTCTACATTAAGGAATTCATCATCGTCAAGCTCCTGCTCAACTGCAGTCAGTCCCCTTGCACCGTAGAGATAAATAACCTCATTCGTATATCCGGGTGAGGGATAAAATTCACCAAGGTTAATATACTGGGCAGCCTCAACGCCTGCTTCCTCACGAAGCTCTCTCTTACCTGCAACGAGAGGGTTTTCGCCCTTTTCGAGCTTGCCTGCAGGAAGCTCGAGCACCTCTTCCATATAAGGATAGCGGAACTGACGGACAAAAATCAGCTCAGCATCATCGGTAAGAGCGGCAACGGTTACGCCACCGTTATGTTCAACAAACTCTCGCGGAGCCTCTCTGCCGTCCGGCAAACCGGCTATATCAACTCTGAGGTTAAGTATTTTTCCTCTGTAAATTGTATTCTTAAATACGGTAGTTTCTTCTGTTTTCATTAATTACTCTCCTAAAAATCAATAATCGGGATGAGGCTGACCTTTACGGTAAGCTGCCATTATGTCCTTAAAAATTTCGCCGTTTGAGGGCGGAGTCCACGTTATTGCGTTTGCACCTGCTTCAACGGTTGCTCGTATAGTTTCGTCTGTCGGACCGCCTGTTGCTATAATCGGGACATCGGGGAAATCCTTTCTGATTAAGCGAACAACCTCTGCCGTTTTTGCGGCTGCAGAAACATTGAGAATATCTACACCAGCCTCAATTCTTGCGGCAATATCCGTCTCCTCCGAAACAACCGTTGCAACAATCGGGATATCAATTGTTTCATTCAGCGATTTTATAACCTCGTTGCTGGTGGGAGCATTTACAACAACACCGATTGCACCCTGAAATTCAGCGTGAAGAGCAAGGTTGATTACTCTTGTTCCCTGAGTGAGACCGCCGCCAACACCAACAAAGACGGGAACATCTGCCGCAGTTGTGACAGCCTGAGTTATTATGGGCTGTGGGGTAAAGGGATATACGGCAATTACGGCATCCGCATTGGTGTTACGGATTATGCTGACATCGGTTGAAAAAAGCACAGATTTGATTCTTCTGCCGAAAATTTTAATTCCCGAGCATTTGTAAATCTCTTCCGGAACTGTGAGCATAAAGTTACGCAGATAGCCTTTGACCTCCGGTATTTTCTGTTCAGCCATTTAGTCTTCCTCCGCATCGAAATTCAATCTCTCTTCTTCAACAACAAGAGGACGCTTCATTACACGACGGTTGATATTCATAATATATTCACCGAGCAGACCGATAAAGAACAGCTGGATTGAACTCATAAGGAAAACACCGATAAGAATCGGAACGGTGCCTGCAGGGAAATCATACCAACGAATCAGCTTAAGAATAAGATAAACCAACGCAACAAGGAAACCTATTACGGAAAAAGCTCCGCCGGCAAAAACCGCAAGACGCAGGCCAATTTTTGTATAAGAGGTGAGCGAAAGCATAGCCGCATCGTAAAGGCTGTAAAAATTGTTATGAGTCTTACCTGCTCTGCGCTGAGGCTGAGTGTACTCAATTTCCTTGCGCTCAGGACCAAGTTCAGCGACAATGCCGCGGATAAAGGGCTGAGGGTCATCAAGCTCACGAAGTGTTTTTACAAAGCTCTTGTCATAAAGACCGAAGCCTGTGAAATGCTCGATTTGTTCGACGTCGCTCATCTTTTTGATGAGCTTATAGTAAACAGTGCGCAAGCCGTACATAATCTTGCTTTCTTTTGACTGAGTTTTTACGCCGATGACAATTTTATAGCCCTTTTCCCATTCTGCAACGAATTTCGGAATCATCTCAACAGGATCCTGAAAATCAGCACAGATTGTAATACAGCAATCACCGCTTGTGTTGATTATACCGTAATAGGGGCTGTTGAACTGACCGAAATTGCGGCAGTTGAAAATTGCTCTTACGTTTTTATCCTCTTTGCAAATCTGACGGATAATAGAACGGGTGTTATCCTTTGACTTGTTGTCAATAAAAAGTATTTCATAATCGTACTGAGGCAGGCTTGTGACAAGCTCATTCTTTACTGCCTCATATATCGGTCTTGCATTTTCTTCCTCGTTGTAGCAAGGAATCATTACAGAAATCTTTTTTCTGTTTTCCATATCATTCACGTCCTTTCAGCCATTTGACTGTTTCTTTTATTCCTTCCTCATAGCTGACCTGCGGCACAAAGCCTGTGTCAGCCGTCAAAGCGGATATATCCGCACAAAGATACATAACCTGTTTATCGTTATACGGCAAAGCGCCGATTTTAACCATGCTGTCTGTACCTGATGCACTATGCATCAGCTTTATATATTCACTGAGCGGTCTTGCCTCACCGCTGCCCAATGCGTAAACCGCACCGTCTTTGCCGTGCTTAGCCATAAGGTAAAACGCACGTGCGGCATCGTCACAGTAAAGGAAATCCCACATCTGCTCAGCCGGTGTGAACTCTGCAGTCTGACCCGAGAGCATTTTTTTAAGGCTCGAAACCGTAATTGTGAAATCGTTATCGCCTATACCGTAAACGCTGAGGATTCTTGCCCATACGTGCCTTATACCGTGTTTAGCACAGGCAAGCCTTGAAAGCTGACCTGCGGCAAGCTTGGATGCGCCGTAGGCATTTTCGGGAAAGGTCGGGGTTTCGGGTGCGATTTTGCCCTCTACCCTGCCGTATTCAGCCTGAGAGCCTGCGCCGACGAAAACCTCACAGCCGAGGTGAGCCGCAAGCTCAACCGCATCGAGAGTGAAACGGATGTTCTCAGCCTGCACTCTGCAATCGTTACGCTGAGCTCCTGCAGTACCGCCCCAGGCAAAGTGAAAAAAAGCATCACAACCGCAGCCGATGCTCTGACCGACTGCGGTGATGTCTGAAATATCTGCATAAACGATGTGAACACGTTCGTTTTTTATGATGTTGTCCAGCTTTTTGGAGCCGGGTCTGCATACGGCATAAACCTCATGCCCCTGGGTCGCAAGCAGCCTGATGAGTGCAGAAGCAATCATACTGCTGGCACCTGTTACAACAGCTTTCATATCAAATAAATCTCCTTAAAGATTTACTGCCTCAATAATTGTTTTTGCCATATAGTCAATCATTTCGTCTGTCATTCCGGGATATACGCCAACCCAGAATGTGTCCTCCATGATTCTGTCGGTATTCTTGAGCTCACCTACTACACGGTAACCCTCACCGCTTGCACGCATTTCATCAAAGCAGGGATGCTTGATAAGGTTGCCTGCAAAGAGCATACGGGTCTGGACACCCTTGCTTTCGATATAGGGAACAACCTTTTTACGGTCAACACCCTCTTTGCAGGTAAGGAGGAAACCGAACCAGCTCGGGCGTGAATTCTCACAGGCTGTCGGAAGCTCGAGCTTATCGCTGACGCACTCAAGAGCAGCTCTGAGACGGTTGAAATTCTCAATTCTGCGTTCAACAAAGCTCGGGAATTTCTCAAGCTGAGCGCAGCCGACTGCTGCCTGAAGGTCGGTAGCCTTGAGGTTGTAGCCAAAATGTGAGTAAACATACTTGTGGTCATAGCCGTAGGGAAGCTCGCCGTACTGACCGTCGAAACGGTGACCGCAGAGATTATCCTGACCCGAAGCACAAACACAGTCACGGCCCCAGTCACGCATTGAGTGCAT
Organism: Acutalibacteraceae bacterium; assembly: GCA_045544055.1. Taxonomy (GTDB): domain Bacteria; phylum Bacillota; class Clostridia; order Oscillospirales; family Acutalibacteraceae; genus UBA8612. The sequence goes on from JAZPYF010000026.1 coordinate 11,246, forward strand.
AATTTTTGAAAGAAGCGGATTGTTGGTGTATACAGCGCCGCCCTCGCCCATTGTCATATGGTGAGGAGGATAGAAGCTGGATGTGCCAAGGTCACCGAATGTACCTGTGAAGCCTTCCTTACCGTCAAGAGTATAGCGTGAGCCGAGAGCGTCACAGTTATCCTCAATCAGCCAAAGACCGTTTTTATCACAGAACTCTTTGACAGCCTTGATATTGAACGGATTGCCCAGAGTATGTGCAAGCATAACAGCCTTGGTCTTGGGGCTGAGAGCTTTTTCAAGCTGAGTTACATCTACATTGTACTGCTCAACAGTAACATCAACAAACACGGGAACAGCACCGAACTGAATCATCGGTGTAACCGTAGTGGGGAAGCCTGCCGCAACGGTAATAACCTCATCGCCTCTTCTGACGGCTCTGTCGCCGAGCAGAGGTGAAGTGAGAGTCATAAATGCAAGCAGGTTTGCACTTGAGCCTGAGTTTACAAGCGCACAGAAACGCACACCGAGGTATTCAGCAAGCTGCTTTTCAAACTTTGCAGTATATCTGCCTGCTGTCAGCCAGAATTCAAGTGCCGAATCAACAAGGTTTACCATTTCGTTTTTATCGTAAACTCTTGAAGCGTAAGGGATACGCTGACCCTCCTCAAAGGGCTTTTTCTGATTATGATAGGTTTCGCAATATTCTGCTACAGCCTGCAGCAGTTTTTCTCTTGCCTGTCTTTCGTCTTTCATAGTAAAAAATCCTTTATGCAAAAAATTCGTTTATCTGTTCATCAAGCTTAGCAGGGACATCGCCGCCTGAAGCATAAACCTTTGTCCACTCGACGGTTTTCTCTACCGCCTTGGGTGCTGACCATCTTGGCTGCCAGCCGAAAACCGACTTGAGTTTGTCGCAGTCGAGCTTGAGGAAGTTTGCCTCATGCGGACCGTCCTTGCTGAGCACCTCATAAGCCTGACCGTTGCCCCAATGGTTACAGAAGAGAGTTGCAAGCTCACCTGTTGTAAGGCAGTCACTCTCATTCGGGCCGACATTATAGTAATCGGCAAGTGAAGGGTCCTCATACTGAGCCGCCGCAATCATAAGATAAGCGTAGAGCGGATCAAGCACGTGCTGATACGGTCTTATTGAGTTGGGGTTGCGAACGGTGATAACCTTTGAAGCCATAGCGGCACGAACACAGTCGGGAATAATTCGGTTATCCGCAAAGTCACCGCCGCCGATAACGTTGCCTGCTCTTGCAGTTGAAACAGCAATGCCCGCCTTATCGAAAAATGAACGCTTATAGCTGTGTGTTACAAGCTCGGAGCAGGATTTTGAGTTTGAATAAGGATCGTATCCGTCAAGCGGCTCGTTCTCCTTGATAGGTCTGCCGCTTTCGTTATTTTCATAAACCTTGTCTGTCGTGACGTTCAGCACAGACCTGACACCCTCGGAAAGGCGTACACACTCAAGAATATTTACTGTGCCCATTACATTGGTGCCGTAGGTGAAGTGCGGCTGCTCGTAAGAAGTGAGAACAATCGGCTGAGCGGCAAGGTGGAAAACGATTTCGGGCTGAGCCTTATCGAAAGCTGCCTTAAGCTTATCAAAGTCGCGTATATCGCCGATAACAGAGGTCATTTTACCCTCAAGACCTGCCAGCTCAAAAAGATTCGGGTTGGTGGGAGGCTCGAGCGAATAGCCGGTAAGAATTGCACCTGCATTGACAAGAATACGGCTCAGCCATGCGCCCTTAAAGCCTGTATGACCTGTGAGAAACACACGCTTGCCCTTGTAGAAAGATAAATCAAGCATAAAGCCTACTCCTTAAAATCAGTTTTACCAGCGCTTCCAGGGAGCTGTACCCTCTGCCCAGAGCTTTTCAAGAAGCTGCTTATCGCGCAGAGTGTCCATACACTGCCAGAAGCCGTCGTGCTTGTATGCGCCGAGCTGACCGCTCTTTGCAGCCTGCTCGAGGGGATACTTTTCAAACACGGTACTGTCACCCTCGATAAGATCGAAGATTTCGGGCTCAAGCACCATAAAGCCGCCGTTGATATAGCTGCCGTCCTGTGCGGTCTTCTCACGGAACTCGCGTACAGCATCGCTCGAATCAATATCAAGCACACCGAAACGCTGGCTGACAAGAATTGCCGTAAGAGTTGCCATTCTGCCCTGAGATTTGTGATACTCAACAAGCTTGGCAATATCTACATCGGACACACCGTCGCCGTAAGTGAGCATAAACGGCTCGTTGCCGATATATTTCTGTACACGCTTTACTCTGCCGCCTGTCATGGTATTAAGACCTGTATCGACAAGAGTTACTTTCCATGGCTCGGAGAAATTGTTGTGTACCGTCATTTCGCCGTTAGCAGAAAAATCAAAGGTAACATCACTGCGGTGAAGGAAGTAATCTGCAAAGAACTCCTTTATTGAATGCTGCATATATCCGCAGCAGATAATAAACTCGTTATAGCCATAGCTCGAATACATTTTCATTATGTGCCAGAGGATTGGCATACCGCCGATTTCAATCATCGGCTTTGGTCTGAGATGGCTCTCCTCGCTGATTCTTGTTCCGTAGCCGCCTGCAAGTATAACAACTTTCATTTTCAAAACTCCGTTCAATATAAAATATATTTTTATAATTATATCAGTTTAGTTCGGGCAAAGCAAGAAAAATAGAATAATACTTATAAATATTTATTGCGAAAAACCGATCGGTACGTACAGACTGTACTCGCTCATTATATCTTCGGGAACATAAATCTGCTCACTCGCCGTTGCACGAAGCTCATATCGGCTTGCGATTTCAGCCCATTCATCCTCAAAATAGTAATCAAGACAGGCTCTGCCGTAATCGTCAATTACGAACGGCACACCGGGATGAGCGTTTATAAATTCGATATAGGTGTGCACGTCGCTGTAATAAAACCAGTTTATCTGTTCATATACATTTTCTCTTGTAGGTATACCCATATGCTCCTGAATAAATGCAGCGTACTCATGGAATATATAAGGCACTACACCGCCGCACTCGGTGCCTGTCCACTCACTGATCTGAGCGGCAATTGAGGAAAAGGCAGGCTGAGGAGTGGCAAAACGTGAGTTAGTTTTTGCATCCTTATCAAAAGCATTACCGACCATTACAACAGAAGAGGAAATTGCAATACCTACCACAAGGAAGCAAGCTATAAGCCTCATACCTGTGCCTGTCATTTTCATAAAGGAGACATTTTTCTTTTCCTTGCGTGCTCTGACTATATCGACCGCTTCACCGATATTTGAATCGGCAAGGAATGAGCAGATCATAATAATCCACGGCATAAAAGTCATACAGTTTGTCGGAAAGCTTCGTCCCATAAAGTACATAAAGCTGCCTATTCCCGCAACCGTTGCCATAAACAGACCTGTAAGGCTGTCACGGTCAACAGAAAGCTCTTCGTCCTTTTTACGTGCAAATGCAAGATGAGGAACAGTAGCGTAAAGTCCGTAAATAAGTGCTGCCGCAACGGCAAACCAAATTCCGGGCTCAAGCGGAAGCATATAGAAACCAACCGCAGAAAAAGTAAGAATACCGAAAAGGATATCGTTTATACCGAGAAGCATACCTGCTCTGACATAAGTTATAGTCTCAACAATCAGAACAAACAGCACAACCGATATAACAGATGACAGCACCGCAAAGCCGATTCTGCTCAGAAGAGCCTTCTCATTCAAACGGTGATCGACTGCCTTTTCAAAGATCAGAAATCCTGCCCATATTATTGTCGCAACAAGACCCGATTCCAGATTCCATACCAGACCGAGCGCGCATATTGCAGCGCCTGCAATCATCAGCAGGTTATGATGCTTTTTGACCGAACAATAAAGAGCTATCAGACCCATTACAAGGAAAATAAACAGCGCTCTTGTGGGATAGTACTGGTAATAAAGCTCTGCATTGCAATAGCGTATCATTGGACCGATTGCAAAAAAGCCTGTCGCACAAAATGTGCCGAGCAGCCTGTTTTTGAAGAAACGGCGGCAGAAAAAGAGCAGACAAAACGCCATGAGCGTAAATATAAGAGCCATATAGAGTGAGAGTGATTTCTGATTCACTCCGCCAAACAGCTTAAGGATAGGCACAATCAGATAAGGGTAAAAGCCGTAAAGCTCATTAAATCCGTCACCGAGTGTCAAGCCCGAACCAACCTTGTATATCGGATTCCACCAGGCACTGTAATGGTGAAGATTGTAGCCGGAATAGCTGTTCATATAGTTATGCTTGCCTGCCGCATAAAGCACAAATACAAGGAAAGCAGCACCGAGCACTAACGAAGCTATTTCGTTTGCTGTTTTCAGCTTACCCATTTTATAGGCGAAGCTCATTATAAATGCAAAAATCATTCCCGCTACAACGAGAAGAATTTTATCTTTGCCGTAAAGGTATCTGTCAGCATAATACGGATGAAGATAAAAGACTGCTACAAACGCAATCGCAACAGCCGAAACCGCACACGACCACAAAAAGTCAAATACATTCAACACACCGCCCGAAAGCATCACCGAGCCGCTGAAGAGCTTACGGAAAAGGTGAATCAACACCGTGTGCAGAGTCGGGAAAAGCACAACGAATGCCGCATAGGCAAATAAATCGTTTTCCGGCAGGCAATCCTCCAAAGTTTTCGGCAAAAGCAAATCGCTGTATGCACTCAGGTCAACAGGCTTGAACGATTTTATGATAAGGAAAGAAACCGCAACAGAAATCACCAGCGAAATCGCCGCAGAGATCTGCCCGATAAACTTTTCCGTTGACACAATGCTTCCTGCATAAGAAGCACCGCGGTTACTCTTTTTCATTTCACACCTCTATTATTTATAATTACTTGTATTATTCTAGCACTTAAGGCAGATTAAGTCAATCACAGGTTTAGTGCCGAACCGATTCTTTGCAAATTGTTACAGTTTTGAAATTATTTTTAGGATATCGGTAACAAAAATGTAGCCATTTGTAATCCGTTTGTGGTAACTTACGGCGAAAAAACTGACTATAATAGTGACAAAGGAAGGAGAGATATCCATGAAGAACTACATCACACAGAACAAGGCAACTCTGCTTTCGCTCGGCTTTGCCGGCAGCTTTTTCAGCCTTGTCGCCGCAGCAGCACTCATTTTCAGCGAGATATCTCCTGCGGCAATATTCTGATTATTGTCAAGCAAAAAAACGGATGCGACAGACACTTACACAAAGTGTATCTGCTGCATCCGTTTTTTAATTCTGTTTGCGGACAATTGCGTATTCATCGTTTATCATAAAGTAAGGACAGCTTTTGACCGTACCGCTGATATAGCGCTCAGTATCGTCCATATCCATATCAACTGTGCATTCACACTCGCCTGTTTCGTCGTTATATTCGTAGTTAAGACAGTCCTCGCACATTTTCATACCGTCGCCACTCCTCTTGAAAGAAATCTTCGTTGCAATTATATCACATCAAACACCCCCGCGTCAAATTTAGCAACAGAATAATAGTTATTGACATTTTGCACAAATCGTGAACAAAATCTTAAAGAACGTACATATGGATTGACTAAATCGAAAGAAAGTAGTATATTGTAATCAGTTTATTGTGAACGTAACCACCACAAAAACAACCGAAAGGAACGTGAAACAATTGAAAGGCATAGTCCTTGCAGGCGGCTCGGGAACAAGGCTCTATCCGCTTACTATGGTAACAAGTAAGCAGCTTCTTCCCGTTTATGACAAGCCGATGATATACTATCCTTTGTCAACACTTATGCTCGCAGGCATACGCGAGATTCTTATTATATCCACACCCTCTGACACACCTAAGTTCGAGGCACTTATGGGCGACGGCTCCAAATTCGGTCTCAAGCTCTCATATGCGGTGCAGGAAAAGCCCGAGGGTCTGGCTCAGGCCTTTATCATCGGCGAAGAATTTATTGGTGACGATGATGTTGCAATGGTACTGGGTGACAACATATTCTACGGCAACGGTCTGGGTTCACTTCTCAGAGGAGCCGCTACCAATAACAAGCGTGCTACGATTTTCGGCTATTATGTTGAAAATCCAAACGCTTTCGGCGTAGTTGAATTTGACGAAAACGGCAAACCGATCTCAATTGAAGAGAAGCCCGAGGTACCTAAATCAAACTATGCTGTTACGGGTCTCTACTTCTATGACAACCGTGTTGTACAGTACGCAAAATCACTCAAGCCCTCTAAGCGCGGCGAGCTTGAAATCACTGATATCAACCGCATTTACCTTGAAAACGGTGAGCTTGACGTAAAGCTCATGGGCAGAGGCTTTGCCTGGCTTGACACAGGCACGGTAGATTCGCTTATTGAGGCTTCCAACTTCATACGAAGCATAGAACAGCTTCAGGGAATTCAGATTTCCGCTCTTGAGGAAATTGCATACAATATGCGCTGGATTTCAAAGAAGCAGCTTCTTGAATCGGTAGAAAAATACGGCAAATCTCCCTACGGACAGCACCTTCTGCGTGTTGCCGAGGGTAAGATACTCTATTCAAAGACCAACCGTCCCAATGAAAGACCGATCTGGGGCAGAGGAGAAGAAACCTATGACTCAGAATAAGTCTCTCGCAGCAATTAAAACAGAGCTTGACGGAGTAATTCTCGTTGAGCCGCTTGTTCACGGTGACAGCAGAGGCTGGTTTTACGAAAGCTATTCAAAGCGCAAATACGAAGCACTCGGAATAGATGCAGACTTTGTACAGGACAACCGCTCATACTCCTCACAAAAAGGAATTGTGCGCGGGCTCCACTGTCAGCTTGAGCCGTACGCTCAAGCAAAGCTCATCACCTGTACAAAAGGCGCAATACTTGACGTTGCGGTCGATGTGCGTACAGGCTCACCTACACATATGAAATGGATAAGCGTTGAGCTGACAAGTGAAAACAAGCGTCAGCTTTTCATTCCGCGCGGATTTCTGCACGGCTTTGTTACCTTGACAGATGATGTTGAGGTAATGTACAAAACAGACAATTATTATGAGCCCAGCGCAGACCGAAGCATCCGCTTTGATGACCCTGCTTTCGGTATAGATTGGGGTATAACCGAGCCTCAGCTCTCCGCAAAGGACAGCGCCGCTCCTCTTCTTACAGACAGCGACGTAAAATTTACATACTGATATTTCAGGCAGGGGTTTATCCCCTGCCGTTTGATAATATAGGAGAAAAATATGAAGGTTTTAGTTACAGGCTTTGCAGGTCAGCTCGGCTACGATGTTGTCGCTGAGCTTTCAGCAAGAGGAATCAGCACCGTTGCCGCAGACAAGGCAGAGTTTGATCTGACCGATTCACGCTCGGTCAAAGGCTTTGTCACTGCCTGCCGCCCCGACGTAATTGTTCACTGCGCCGCATACACAGCAGTTGACAAGGCAGAGGATGACAGCGAAAATTGCTACAAGGTCAACATTGACGGCACGCAGAATCTTTGCAATGCCGCTAACGAAACGCAGGCAAAATTCGTATACATCAGCACCGACTATGTTTTTGACGGCGAAAAGAATGAGCCGTACGAAACAGATGATATGACCGCACCACAGACTGTTTACGGAGCGACAAAGCTTGAGGGTGAAAACCGCGTACGCCGCAGCTGCCCCAAGCACTTTATAATCCGCACCGCATGGGTATTCGGCAAAAACGGAAATAACTTTGTAAAGACAATGCTCAGGCTCGGAAAAGAGCGTGAAAGCATCAACGTTGTGTGTGATCAGTTCGGCTCGCCTACATACACAAAAGACCTCGCAAGACTGATCTGCGATATGATTGTTACCGAAGAATACGGTACATATCACGCCACAAACGAGGGCTACTGCCCATGGTCAGAATTTGCCTATGAAATTATGCAGCAGGCAGGACTGAATGCACGTATTGTGCCGATTTCATCATCGGAATATCCCGCAAAGGCAAAGCGCCCGAAAAACAGCAGACTTTCAAAGCAGAAGCTGACGGACAAAGGCTTCACTCCCCTGCCCGACTGGCAGAACGCACTCGGCAGATTTTTGAAAGAGATTGAATAATACAGCAAAACACGCCGTGAGAAAAGTTATCTCACGGCGTGTTTTTTCAGCTTTATCCGGCCAGTTTTACAATCATCAATGCGCAGAAAGAAATAAGGCTCTGAATAATATGGAATCTGAAAATAGTCTGGGTGTTGGACCAGCCCTTGTTCTTTCTGAAGTGATCGTGCAAAGGTGTACGGATATTCTTAAGCACCTTGATTTTGAGGAATCTTGTAACGGAGACCTTGAAAATTCCGATAAGACCGTCGAGCAGAAGCATAAAGCAAAGCGGAATTGCCAGCAGCATATTACCCGACTTGAGGACAAGGATTCCGAGGAAAATGCCTATTGCTCTTGAGCCTGCATCACCCATCATCATTGTGCTGGGTTCTGCATTATACCACAGATATGCGAGAATTGCAAAAACCATAACAACGCTGAAGCCTGTAAGCTCGGCACCTTTGCCGAGAACACCGCAAACAGCGGTAATGAAAATAATTGAGTTAATTGAAAGCGAACCGCAGAAGCCGTCAATACCGTCGGAACAGTTGGTTGCATTAATCATCAGCCACAGGAAAACCGTTGAAAATACAAGGAACACCGCCCAATGGAGCCTGAAATCAAAGAAGCCGAAATCAAGTCTGAGCAAATCGGGTTTTTTCCAAACAAAAGCACCTGATGTAAGCAGACAAATTACAAGGTCGATAGCACCTTTTTTGTATTCACCCCACGGTTTTTCCGATCTGTCATCAAGATAGCCTGAAAGCATCGCAAGGAAAATAGCAACATAATAAAGAATCGACTCAAGGCTCACACTTACAAATAGCAGAGAAGCCAATATGAAAACGCAGATAAAGACAATGCCTGCGCCACGCTGTTTACCTGCAGAGAGCTTGCCGTTAAATGCGAAATCACGGCCGCCGTCAACAGGAAGCTTGCTTTTGAAAAGCTTCAACGAAAGGATTACCGCACCTAAAACAAACACAGCCGCAATCGCAGTGCTCAACTCCGTCAATAAAATAGAACTCAACATTTTAATACACCTTTTTCAACATCGTTTTTGTTTATAATAAATCAATTATTTCTGTAATTCAAGATACTTTGAGAATGAAATTTTATGATTTCTCATTCTTTTCAGCTTTAGCAATATATTCCCTGTCTTTTTTGGTTAGCTCTGCATTTTCAAGCATATCGGGACGCTTTGCAAGGGTGCGCTCAAGCTGCTTTTCTCGCTGCCATTTCTGAATATTTGCATGGTGACCGCTGAGCAACACCTCCGGTACACGCTTTCCGTGCCATTCCTCGGGACGGGTGTATTGCGGATGCTCAAGCAGAGATGAAAAATGGCTTTCATTAGTAAAGCTCTCGCTGCTTGAAAGCACACCCGGCAACATACGGCAGACGCTGTCTGCAACAATTATTGCAGGCAGCTCACCACCTGTGAGCACATAGTCACCTATTGAAATTTCTTCATCAACAATTTCTTCAAGCACACGCTCGTCAATACCCTCATAGTGTCCGCAAAGCAGAGCAATATTATCGTACTCGAGAAGCTCTATCGCTTTCTGCTGAGTGAGAACGCTGCCCTGAGGTGACATATAAATCAGGTGAGGCTTTTTGCCCAAATCCTCACACAGAGAGCGGTAGCAATCATAAACAGGCTGAGCCTGCATAACCATGCCGGAGCCGCCGCCATATGGTGCATCATCAACACGACGATGCTTGTCGAGCGTATATTTGCGGATATTGCGGCAGTTGATTTCAACCAGACCCTTTTCCCTTGCTCTGCCGAGAATGCTCTCACTCACAACGGATTCGCACATTTCGGGAAAGAGCGTTAAAATATCAATCCTCATCGTCAAAAATCCCCTTGAGCGGTCTTATATAAACCTTTGCATTTTCAACATCGGTATCAATTACAACAGGCGGGATAACCGGCAGAAGATACTCTCTGCCGCTTTCGTCAGTAATGTGCCACACATCGTTTGCACCGGTCTGACTGACATCAGTAAGCGTACCCCAGACCTTTGTACTGTCATCAGCATCAACAGCGGCACAGCCGATAAGATCGGATATAAACCAACTGCCCTCAGGCAGCTTTACATCCTTTCGTGCCATATATAAAACTTTGTTTCTCAGCGCCGCCGCCTGCTCTACGGTATCAACACCCTCCAGCTTCATCAGCGCAATATTTCCGTGCGGACGGGAAGCGATAACCTTAACGGCTTTTTCACCCCTGTCATCAAAATACACGGTCTTGAATTTACAAGCAAACTCAGGGCTGTCACACCACGGGTTTACTCTGATTTCGCCCTTTATGCCGTGGGTTGAAACAACCTGTCCGAGTTCAAGATAAGGTTTGAGCATATTTGCCTCCGATAATAAACACCAATAGCCCTATACCTTTTTACTGACTAAAAAGAGCATAGAGCATCGGTTTTATGATATTATGAATGGGAACGAATAATAAAAATTACTCGATTTCAACTGCGATTTTTTCGTTATTGCGGGTCGCAGCAGCACGCATGACGGTGCGAATAGACTTAGCAATTCGGCCCTGTTTGCCGATTACTCTGCCCATATCGTTCTCGCCAACATGAAGGTGATAAACTGTTACACCCTCCTCGTTGGGCTCATCAACAGTTACGGTAACTGCTGAGGGATCCTCTACGAGACCCTGTGCGATTGCGATTAAAAGCTCTGTCATTGCCGGCACCTCCGTGATTAATATTCGCGTAGGATTATGCGTTATGTCTTAATTAAAATCAGCCGATAACGCCTGACTTCTTAAGAATAGCCTTAACTGTATCTGTGGGCTGTGCGCCGTTCTTGAGCCACTGCTGAGCCTTCTCAACATCAACCTTGATATCAGCGGGGTTCTTTGTTGTGTCGTATGTGCCGATTTCTTCGATGAAGCGGCCATCACGGGGATAGCGTGAATCTGCTACTACGATACGGTAGAACGGTGCTCTCTTTGCGCCCATACGGCGAAGTCTGATTTTTACTGCCATTTTCTTTTTCCTCCAAAAAATGTTTTTGCTTATATAATGTATACAATATAACCTGACTTAAGATGATATTGTTACTATATACCGATTTGATTATTTGCGTTTCTTGTGCTTTTTGAATGATTTGGACATACGCTTGCCGCCCTTGCCGCCAAACTGCTTAAACATCTTCTGCATCTGCTTGAACTGAGCAAGAAGGCGGTTGATATCTTCGACCTGCATACCGCAGCCTGCCGCAATACGGCGCTTGCGTGAGGGATTGATGATATCGGGGTTTTCACGCTCCTGAGGAGTCATTGAAAGAATTATTGCTCTGATTCGGTCAAACTGTCTTTCGTCAACCTCAACATCCTTGATCTGTTTGCTCAGACCGGGAATCATTGCAAGAGTGTCCTTGATTGAACCCATTCGCTGTACCTGCTCAAACTGGTCAAGCAGATCGTTCATATCAAACTTGTTCTTGCGAAGCTTTTCCTCCAGCTCACGTGCCTTCTTTTCATCGAGAGCCTGCTCAGCCCTTTCGATAAGAGAAAGCATATCGCCCATACCGAGAATACGGGAGGCCATTCTGTCCGGATGGAAAACGTCGAGATCTTCGAGCTTTTCACCGATACCGACAAACTTGATGGGCTTGCCTGTAACCGCTCTTGCAGAAAGAGCAGCACCGCCGCGGGTATCACCGTCGAGCTTGGTGAGAACAAGACCGTCGATTCCGAGGGCATCGTTGAAGCCGTTGGCAACCGTAACGGCATCCTGACCTGTCATCGAGTCGACAACAAGGAGGATTTCGTGCGGATGTACGGCATCCTTTACGGATTTGAGCTCATTCATGAGCTCCTCGTCTATGTGAAGTCGGCCGGCTGTATCAAGGAAAACATAGTCATAACCCTGATCCTTAGCCAGCTTTATTGCTTCCTGCGCAATTGTGACGGGATTGCTCTGACCCATTTCAAAAACAGGTACGCCTGCCTGCTCACCGACAACCTGCAGCTGTTTGATAGCAGCGGGACGGTAGATATCACAGGCAACAAGAAGAGGACGGTGACCTTTTTTCTTGAGGGAGAGTGCAATCTTTGCACTGTGAGTTGTTTTACCCGAACCCTGGAGACCGCACATCATAATAATCGTCGGGGGGTGCGGAGCCCTTGTGAGGTAAGACTGAGTGCCGCCCATAAGAGCGGTCAGCTCCTCGTTGACGATTTTGATAACCATCTGGGAGGGGGTAAGGCTTTCCATAACCTGAGCACCGATTGCGCGCTCTGTTACGGTGTTGGTGAAATCCTTGGCGACCTTGAAGTTAACATCGGCCTCAAGAAGTGCAAGGCGAACCTCGCGCATAGCCTCACGCACATCGTGCTCTGTAAGACTACCCTTGCTCTTTAAGCGTTGAAACGCCGCTTCAAGTCTGTCGGAAAGACCTTCGAATGCCAAGAAAATACACTTCCTTTACTAATTGATATATGTAACGATCAGTTTTCAACAAGTGTTGATACGATTGCACGAATTCTGACAGAGGCCTCGTTGATTTCTCTTGAAAGGCCAAAGCGCATATTCTGCTCATAAATCAGATTGGCGCACTCGACAATTTCGTTAAGACCCTTTTTCTGTTCCTCGAAACGTGCAACGAGCCCGAGCTTATTTTCCATATCAAAAAGCTGAGCCTCCGCACGCTTGATAGCGTCACGCACACCCTGCCTTGTGATGCCCTCGTTTTCTGCAATTTCAGAAAGTGAGAGGTCATCGTTATAGTAATAATCCAAGAAGCTTCGCTGCTTCTCGGTCAGCATTTCGCCGTAGAAATCCAGCAAAACGGTGACACCGAGATTTTTAGCCAAAAGGATCTCCTCCTAAACGTCTTTGTGTAAAGCATTTGTTCTTTACAAGCTGGTATTATACTAAAAAAACTTTTTTGTGTCAAGGCTTTTTGAAGTACAAAAGAAAGGCGTTTTTCCGCAAAACCTTGTGAAAAAAGACAAGAGTGTCGATTAGTTGTATTTGTTGGCGGATTTGAGCACAAGATAACGGCGGTAATCTATCAAAAAAATATTTTTCATACCCCGAAAGAGCATCCTGAAACATTCTTGCAAGATATCGTTTACAATTTATTCATAAAAAAGACACTATTTATTATCAAACTGTGACGAAATTTATTGTAATATAGAGTCACGGAAAGCAGATTTGCTTACCATTAATTATGATTTCTTCTTTTTGTTTCTTTTTCATTTACTCCTTCCTTTTGCGAACAGGCGAGCTTAACGGCTCGCCTGTTTGCATTTCATCAAATCATTTGACACAGGTTGCACAATAATATATAATGTTTATATTGTTTAATAAAAAGGTGATTTTAATGAAAGTTAAAGTTTCAAATTATATTTCAGGTTTTCTTGTTGAGCACGGAATTGATACCATGTTCACCGTCACGGGCGGAGGTGCAATGCACCTTAACGATGCTTTCGGTCATCAGGAAGGGCTCAAATGTTATTACAATCATCACGAGCAGGCTTGTGCAATTGCCGCTGAAGCATACGCAAGGCTTCACAACCGCATTGCCGCTGTCTGTGTAACAACAGGTCCCGGCGGCACAAACGCAATCACAGGCGTTGTCGGCGGCTGGCTTGACTCAATCCCCATGCTTATCATCTCGGGTCAGGTACGATACGATACAACCGCACGTGGCAGCGGGCTCAATCTTCGTGCTATGGGTGACCAGGAGTTTGATATCACCAAGGCTGTTGATTGTATGACAAAATACAGCGAAATGGTCATTGACCCGACAAAAATAAGATACTGCCTTGAAAAAGCATTAAAGCTTGCGCAGAGCGGCAGACCCGGCCCCTGCTGGCTTGATATTCCGATGAATGTTCAAGGTGCATATATCGAAACAGACGATCTGGTTGGCTACAACGGTGAAGAGGATGAAACTCTCCCCCCTGCCGTCAGCAACGAAACTGCCGATATGGTGCTTGACCTTATCGCCAACAGCAGCAGACCCGTATTCAACGTAGGCAACGGTGTACGCATAGCAGGCGCACACGATGTATTTTACCGCGTTGCAAACAAGCTGAACATTCCCGTTGTTACGGGCTGGAACAGTATTGACTGCATTGAAGACGATAACGACCTCTACGTTGGCAGAGCTGGTATTATGGGCGACCGTCCCGGTAACTTTGCAGTACAGAACAGCGATCTTCTTCTCAGCGTCGGCAGCAGACTCAGCATCCGTCAGGTAGGCTACAACTACCAGACGTGGGCAAGAGCCGCTAAGAAAATCGTAGTGGATATCGACAGCGAAGAGCTTAAAAAGCAGAATGTCAATCCCGACTATCCGATATGGGCAGATGCCAAAGATTTCCTTGAGGCGCTCGAAAGAAGAATTGATGCGCGCGGTTTTAGCTTCCCTAAATCCGAGTGGCACAACTATTGCACAGATTGGAAAATCAAATATCCCGTTGTTATGCCCAAGCACTACGAAGAGGAGCAGGCAAATGTTTACGCTTTCATCAAGGAGCTGAGCAGCAAGCTCGATGAGGGCACAGTAACGGTTGTCGGCAACGGCTCAGCCTGTGTTGTAGGCAGCCACGCTTATGTAATTAAAAAAGGCCAGCGTTTTATTATCAACTCCGCTATTGCTTCAATGGGATATGACCTCCCTGCCGCAATCGGCACAGCCGCCGCAATTGCACCAGACGATGTTATACTCATCACGGGTGACGGCAGTATTCAGATGAATCTTCAGGAGATACAGACAATTCTCCAGAACAAAATGCCGATCAAAACATTTATGATAAATAACGACGGCTACCACTCAATCAGACAGTCTCAGATGAACTTCTTCGGCGAGCCGCTTGTAGGTGTAGGTCCTGAGAGCGGCGACCTTAGCTTCCCTGATATGTCAAAGCTCATTCCCGCTTACGGTATGAAGTACTACCGCTGCGATAAGAATAAAGAGCTTGGCAAGGTTATTGACGAGGTGCTTGCACAGGACGGTCCTGTTTTCTGCGAGATCGTAGTAAGCCCCGAGCAGAAGTTTGAACCGAAGGCTTCTTCAAAGCGCCTTGAAGACGGCAGCATTGTTTCCGCTCCGCTTGAAGACCTTGCCCCCTTCCTCTCCAGAGAAGAGCTTGAGAAAAATATGCTCATACCCATGATAGAAGAATAATAAGTATGATAAAGCATTCACATTCAAAAAACAAAGTACTGCTATTTTCTGTTTCAGGAGTTCTTCTTATAAATCTTATACTGTTTTTAGTCAAACTTTTTGTAGGGCTTTCTGCCAACAGTATCAGCATATATTCAGATGCGGTCAATAATCTTTTTGACTGCATCAGTGCTGTGATCACTTTATGTTCCTTTTCTGTTTTAAGTTCAGGAACATATGCTGAAAAAACAGAACAGTTTTTATCGTTTTTAATTTCGTGCTTTATCGGTTTTTCGGGTGCATATTTTTTGTACTCATCTGCAGAACGACTTATGTACCCGACACCCGTATGGTACACACCGAAATATTTTCTGCTGATATGTGTTACCGTCGCAGCAAAACTCATACTGTTTCTCATTCTCAAAAAGGTATCCGCCAGGCATTCTTTACAGCTTGTGCGTCTTATGTCAACGGACAGTGCGCTTGATTTCTGCATCGGCTGTACAACCGTGCTCACACTTCTGCTATCGAAAAACGGCAAGTACGCTTTTGACGCACTGTGCGGAATAGCAATAAGCATCTTCATTCTCATTTCTGCTGTCAAAGGAATCATAAGTGCTGTAAGGCTGCTGATAAACTATAAAAGCAAAGAAAAACGAGAGCAAATTGAAGCCTTGCTTTTATCATACAAAAGTATATCTCGGATTTCCAAAATGAGATTTACAGACGGTGATATTTGCATTGTTGAGGTTGAAATGAGCAAAGAAAACGAAAGCAGCATTGAAGAAATATACCGGACCGTAAAGCAGCAAACCGACATAAATATTTTTATTACAGAGCGTTCAGATATGGGGATAAATTATGAAAGGTAAAAAAGCACTCAAAATTATAGGAATAATCGCAGCTGTAATAGCGTTTTTTGTAGTGATAACCTGCTGCATAACCGTAATCGGCAACAATGCCAATATAAAGAAAGCTCAGAGTTTTGAAACCGTTCAATATGATGACAAACTTATACCCCAAAAAGATCAGAACGGTTACTGGACCTTCACAACGGACAGAGATTTCAAAGTTCTGCAGCTCACAGATATCCATATAGGTGCAGGCTGGATGTCACTTAAAAAGGATGCTATGGCGCTCAATGCCGTTGCCGCAATGATAACAGCAGAAAAGCCCGATCTTGTTGTAATTACAGGCGATATTGCTTACCCTGTACCTTTCCAATCAGGTACATTCAACAATCTTTCCGGTGCAAAAGTTTTTTCTGCGCTGATGGAAAAGCTCGGCGTTTACTGGACAGTCAGTTTCGGCAACCACGATACCGAAGCGTACAGTTATTATAACCGCGAAGAAATTTCCGAGTTTTATGAAAGCCGTCAGTTTTGCCTTTTCAGTGCAGGTCCTGAAGAAGTTGACGGATACGGCAACCATGTTATCAATGTAAAAAACACCAAGGGCGAAATCACTCAGTCTATTTTCATGTTTGACAGCCACTCATATACAGACGGCGACTATTTCGGAATTTTCTGGAAATACGATAATATACATGATAACCAGGTTGAATGGTACAAGCAAACAGTAAAAGCATTAAATGCACATAATGCTGCTATAACAAACAATCCCGACTCAGTAGTGAAATCCACTGCGTTTTTCCACATTCCGCTTACCGAGCAGCGTGATGCCTGGTATGAGTATATTGACAACGGCTATAAGGACACTGAAAACGTTAAACTGATTTACGGTGTCGCCGGTGAAGACGGCAAAATTGTTTATCCTGGCATGGGTGAAGACGGACTGTTCGAGGCTATGCTTGAGCTCGGTTCTACTAAAGCTGTATTCTGCGGACATGACCACGAAAACAACTTTTCGGTAGATTACAAAGGCATACGCCTTTCATACGCAATGAGTGTTGATTACCTTGCCTATCCCGGAATTTACAAAAGGGGCACACAGAGAGGCTGCACGGTTATTACATACTCACCCGACGGCAGTTTTGACTGCAAAAACGAAAACTACTATCAGGATAAATATGTCAGCCTCTACGAAAAAGAAGAGGTAACAATGCAGAAGCTCGCTACATATTAATCTTCAAAGGCTCTTGGTTTTTTTACCGAAGAGCCTTTTTTCATTAAACTTAGGTATTGTTATATTAATATAAATTTGTTATAATTAAATTTAATAACTGCACTAACGAAGGGAGCATTATTAACTATGGAAAAAACACAATGGTATAAAGACGCGATATGCTACCAGATCTGGCCCCGTTCCTTCTGCGACGGCAACGGCGACGGTATAGGTGACCTTGAGGGTGTTCTCTCAAAGCTCGACTATCTCAAAGAGCTTGGCATCACCTGCATCTGGTTCTCCCCTCTCTACTGCTCACCCAATGCTGACTACGGCTATGACATTTCCGATTACAGAAACATTTCCCCCGATTACGGCGATGTTGAGCTTTTCAAAAAGGTTCTTGATGAGGCTCATAAGAGAGGCATCAGAGTAATTATGGACCTTGTTGTTAACCACACCTCCGACGAGCACGAGTGGTTCACACAGGGTATAGACAAGAACAGCAAGTATCACAACTACTACATCTGGCGTGACGGCAAGGGCAAGAAGCTGCCCAACAACTGGTCATCACTTTTTGAGGGCAAGGCCTGGGAATACAACAAGGATAACGGTCAGTACTACCTGCACCTTTTTGCAAAGAAGCAGCCTGACCTCAATATGGACAATCCCGAAGTCCGTCAGGAAGTAAAAGACATTATGCGCTACTGGCTCGATATGGGCGTTGACGGCTTCCGTGAGGACGTTATCACTTTTATTTCCAAGCGTGAGGGTCTGCCAAACGGTCTTCCGATACCGCAGGCCTGCGGTATGGAGCACTATATGGACGGTCCGCACATTCACGAATACCTTGCAGAGTTCCGCGAGGTACTCAACGAGTACGATTGCTTTGTAGTCGGCGAAGCACCCATGATGACTCCCAAAAAGGCACTTAAATACATTAAGGAAGGTCCCGGAATGGAGCTTGATATGATGTTCCACTTCCAGCATATGGAGGCCGACTGTCTTTTCACAGACTTTATGGCAATGCCTTTCAGCCTTAAGCGACTCAAGGGCGCTTTCTCCAAGTGGCAGGAACAGCTCTACGGCAAAGCCTGGAACGCACTCTATATGGAAAACCACGATCACCCCAGAATCATCTCCCGCTACGGCAGTGAAAAGTACAGAAACGCCAGCGGTAAATCCATTGCCAACTCATATATGCTCCAGTGCGGCACTCCCTTTATCTATCAGGGTCAGGAAATCGGTATGGTTAACATCCACCTGCCCGAGGTTGAGGATTACAAGGATGTATTTGCAATCAACAACTTCAAAACTCTGCGTATGCTCGGTTTCTCAGAAGAGAAGGCAAAGCAGCGCCTCAAGACCTCCAGCCGCGGCAACGCCCGTACACCCGTTCAGTGGGATGATACTGCAAACGCAGGCTTCACCACAGGAGAGCCGTGGATGGCTGTAAACCCCAACTACAAGGACGGCATCAACGCCAAGGCTGAAATGGCTGACCCCAACTCCATTTTCAACCACTATAAGGCTCTTATCAAATTCCGCAAGGAAAATCCGATTGCTGTTTACGGTGCATATAAAGAGTACAACAAGTCCAGCAAGGACCTCTATGTTTACGAGCGTACCTATGAGGGCAAGAAAATGCTCGTAATCTGCTCATACACAGAAAACGCTGTCAAGTTCACAGCACCCGAAGGCTATGACCTTTCAAAGGGCAAGGCTATTCTCTGCAGCCACGAGAGCAACCCCATCAGCGGTAACAGCTTTGTGACAAGACCGTTTGAAACAAGAGTTTACCTCTTTGACTGATATGGATAAGCTCACTCCCCGTGACGATATGTGCGTGCAGATTGTATTTGTACGCCACGGTGAATCATACGGCAATATCGGGCTTCCCGCCCCTGAGGGATATGACGGTGAAGATGTACCGCTCACTCCGTACGGCTTGAAGCAGGCGCAGGCACTTGCCGACTATTGGTTTAGCGAAGCTGATATAGCGCACATATATTCAAGCCCGTTTACACGCACGGTACAGACAATTTATCCCACCGCTGAAAAGCTCGGGCTGTCTGTTGAAATACTGCCCGATCTGCTTGAGGTAGGCTCAACAACCGGCGGCTGTGACAGCGATAAACTCAAGCAGAAATATCCGCTTGTAATCCCGTGCCTTACAGAGCCGAGCAAGGCAGGCGGCAATCTGCTCCTGCCCTGCCCCGAAAGTGAAGAACAAACAGCAAGGCGCGCAGAAAGAGTAATAAGCTTTATCGCTGCCAACTACACAAACGGTGAAACCGTAATTATTACCACGCACGGCACATTTTTCAGCTATCTTGTCAGAGCGTCACTCAACGCAGGTGACGGCTTCAACAGCCAGATTGACAACAGTGCCATAACCTGTGTTGCTTTACGCAAAGGGCAGCGACCCCTTCTAAGAACGGCAAACAACACATCACATCTGAAAAACATATAAAAAAGCAGTCAGTGATTATTCGCAATGAATTTTCACTGACTGTTATTTTTTTAATATTCGTTATTTTCTCCGGCGACAATTGAATTAAGTCCGAAATACTTCGCCATATCTGTGTTACGGCGGTTGTTCGGATCTTCACTCAGGTCTGCCACACCGTAATGGGGTGAGCGTGTCTTTGTTGCATTAACCTTTCTTACGGTAATATCAAAATTGCCAAGAGCCTTTTGTTCTTCTATATAAGCCTCTCGTTTATCGTACTCTCTGTCTATTAATATCGCTTCGTATGTGTTGTTTGCGACCGAAACGACACTGCAGGCAATCCAGCACAAAACCGCAACCGCCACGCACTGACGGGCAAAAGCGGCATAGGAAAACCTGAACTGATATATCAGCGTACCGCAGCCAATGAGTGAAAGAACAATCATACCGAACCAGGCTCTTGACGGAAAATAGTTAGAAACAACCATAACCGCCGCACCTGCAAAGGCACCGACAATATAAATAACCGGAACGGCAAAATTGAGCTTTTTCTTATCCTTTGAAGTAGAAGCCAGAATGATCGCAAGTATAATTGCAACAGCGGCAAACGGAAAAATCTTATCCGTCATATTTGACAGAAGTATCGCTATATTCTTAAGCTTCGGAATTCCGCCCCACGCATCCATTCTGACACCTGTGCCCGGAGCAAAAGCCATAAATGCAAAACCTGCAATACCGAAAACCGATGACACAATGCCCCATATGGGTATGCGGTAACCTTTAAGCCTGTACAAAACAAGATACAGTACTGTGAGACCCACAAAAACAGCGGACATATTTTCATTTGTGGCACCTGCCGCAAGCGAAGCAACGCTCATTACCGCTGTCAAAAGTATCGGATGCTTTGATGAGCCGGTATCAAAATAATAACGAAACGGCAGTAAAGCCGACAGACGTATTACTGAACCCCAGAGATAATTCACACTTCCGTCAAGCCAGAAACAGGTAACCCCAAGCCCAGGAGCAAACGTCCAGAGTGCAAGGGCGACCATACAAAAAACAACCGCACTTTGGCGCTTATCCGTACCCTTGCAATGAAGATACATCAAAAACACAAGTGCAAGAAGCATTAAGGAATTGACCAAATTAAACACAGGCTTACCGACAAGCATCATAACCTGGACAAAAAAGTGAAGCAGCACTCTGCCGTTTACGGTGTTGTAGTGAGCTTTCATCGACTCAATAATATCACCGAAATCAGAAAGCCGATCTCCCGTCACGAATCCGTTTGCCTGTGCGGCACCCTCTTCGAGGAAGATGAAATTATATGCATAGTCATCGGCGGCAAGGTGCGTCATTGAATTAAAAAACAGCGCAAGTGAAAATACAGTCACGCTGACCAGAGCGATTACCGTAATGTTAAGGCGTTGACTCGAATCAAACCTGTCGGTAAGAGCGGCAAAAATCTCATACAGCTTGCGGCCGATGCCGTTGATTGATTTAACCGTTTTTTCTCTCAAAAAAAGCACCTCCTCCAAAATCAAAACTAAAAAATATAATACTACACCGCCGACAATTTGTCAATTCAGCAGCGCTTCAAAAACAGCACTTATATTCTCTTCGGAATACTCAATTTCCGAAGAATACAGCCTTGCCGTTTCCTGTACCGATGAGATATCGGACAGCAACAGTATTATCCGACAGCTCAGCACGGCAAAGCCGACCGCCGACCTGATATCAGCTCCGTCAAGCACCTGCGGTATATAACGGTAGAGAAAATATGTCAGCAGGTTTTCAGCCTTTTGGCTGTCTGCTTCACTTATCTCAAACACCGACATTGTTTTGAGGTAATCGAGATACCTCTCCCACGAGCTGTCAAGACGCTCAAGCCCTTCAAAAAATTCTGCCCACTGAAACGGTGTGCGTCGGTCACAGGGAACAGCAAAAGCAGACATCAGCTTTTCAACACGCTCACCAATGCTCTTACTTCTGTCGGATACAATGGCTATGGCGTAATCCCTTTCGGCAAGAAGCTCTTTTTCCTCATCGCTCAGCTCTTCATGCGAATCTCCGTCGATAACCAGAGTTGAAAACGGTTCAGTTTGGTTGATTATGAGATCAGCCGCCGCTTCACAGCAAAGCCCCAGGCCGATTTCTGTACGGTCAGAGAAAAAATTGCGAAAGCGCGGATGATCGTAACAAATCTGGCAGAGCGCATCCTCACCGTATTCGGTAATTATATCGCAAAGTCCGTTTTGGTTGAGAAAAGGACAGCGTTCATCTTCCGACAGAATAAAGTGCGGCTGCTCACAGTCAAAATCAACACAGCGCATAAAGCGTTCCGAGAGCTTACCGTCAAGCGTACGGTAAAACTCGCAGGTATCTTCGTCAATATCAATTTCCCAACCAACGCAACAGCTATGCCTGCACGCCGAGGCTATACATCTGAAACTGCCGTAATAATTAGGCGCTACTGTCAGCATAAATCACCGCTCCTTTTTTATTCCTTGAGATTATACTTCACATTAAGGTCAATGTCAATTCGCCTGCCACACGCCAGCCGCAACACTCGAAGAGAGCGCACAAAAACAAAAACGGATCAATCTCCTGAGGGCACATACGCCGGCAGGCTTCGGGTATTTCCAAGTTACATAACATCTTTTCTGTATCAAAAGCATCAAAAACCATTTTTGCATTAACCTTTTCGCAAGCAGTTACCGCCGCATCATAGCAGGTGTTTTCATCAGTATCATCACACACCCTGATTGCCACACCGAACCGCTCAAGCAAATCTGCCACGCACGGATAGTATTTTTCGGGACAGTCAGTAACAACCGTTATTTTTGACGCAGAGAGCACTGCCCTTTCAATAAAATCCGGCAGGACAGCTTCTCTGTCAACTACCAGAAGGCTGCTCCTGCGCGATGCACCGCTGAGATTAGCGCACGCTGTATTCAGCGATATCAGCAGCGGCAGTACGTGAGGCTCAAAAAGCTCTATCCCCGAATCAAACGGCAATTCCGTAACCTGCGGCAAGAGCATACTTTTTGAGCAGGAGCCTGCCGCAACCGAAACGGCACGCCAGTCAATCCCTCGCCTGCCTGGAGTTACATTCAGCACCTTAAACGGTGCCGCACCTTTAACGGGGCTGAGCAGAGCCTCCACCTCACAACGCCTTTTTCTGAATACACTTTTCTTGTTTTCCGTAACACACAAAACCGCAAACATATTTCCACCCCAACATTGATAAAGTAATTAATAATATGAAAGCGTGAACAGAAAAATCCGTTTGCATTTACGGCATAAAAAAACGGCGAAGCAAAATGCTTCACCGTTTTCAAATCTTATTGAGCGTCTTTGGCTTTGTTCTTTCTCTTTTTAGCATCTGCAAATGCAAAACAGAACATGCCCGTGAGGGCACCGCCTGCACCGAGGATAAAGTCCCACATAGTGTCAATCAAACCTTCATTTGTGAAAGGACTTGAAACCTGCAGATTGAAGCCGTAGATTTTATCCATTGTAAACTCATAAAACTCCCAGCCGACAAGGATTGCAACAGCCATTGCAAAGCCGGCCATTGCCGCAATCGAGGGTGCAAGAGGAATCTTTTTCTTTTCCTGCATAATTATCAGCAGTCTTGCGCTCCAGCCCGAAGCTATAAAGCCTGCAAAGAAGTGAGTTACAATATCGGAATATGTGAAATCCGTACGGTTGTTAAGAGTTGATCCGATACATACACCGAGAGTAATAAACAAGGTGAGGTGAGTCTGGAACTGCCACGGAAGCTGAGTGATAAAGGATTTTCCGCCGAGAATCTGAAACAGGTCCCACAAATGCGTGAAAGCAATTGCGAACAAGCCCTGCAGAAACTCTGAGGTATAGCCTCTGAAAAGACCGTTTATACCCCATATCAGTAAGGCTGCCCTGCATGCCCACCAAAGCCAGATCGTCTTATTCGGCATACGGGGAATGGGGTTGAGTGTTTTCTTTTTCATCGGGAAACTCCTTTATGCCATTCCGAGATATTCTTCAAGTGTCACACCTGACGCCTTGATTTCCTTAGCGGCCTCTACACCGACATAGCGCCAGTGCCACGGCTCATAGGTTATGTTTGTGATATGCTGAGTATCATTTTCATAGCGGAGAATGAAGCCGTAATCAGCCGCATTCTTGCTCAGCCACTTGAAAGCTTCGGTATTGGCAAAATTCTCATCCAGAGTATAGTTGCCGTTTGTGCCGAAATCCATAGCGAGGCCTGCATTATGCTCACTTGTACCGGGCATAAGAACTATCTGTGAAGCAAGGCGTGTTGCCTCTGCCTTAGAGTAGCCGAGACCTGCATAGTAGTTGATTTTTCTTTCAAAATTTGTGCGCTGACGAGATACAGAACGGTAGCCGGAAACGGGAATCAGTGAGATTCCGTCTGCCTTTGCAGCAGCTACCATACTGTTGTAATGGGGAACAACTCTGTAATCGAGCGATTGATCGCCACCATCAACCTTGGCAGTCTTTACCGAAAAATCTTCGGGCAGAATATAGTCACGGTTAACAAGTAGAAGATTCCATTTTTCGCTGCTTACAGCCGCAACAGAGGGATTGAAACCGGCATAAGCATATTCATAGTCGCTTACGGTTTCCTCCTCCTTTCGTGTTGTAGGCTCAGTTGTTATTTCGGCTGTTGTGGTTTCCTTTTCGGTTGCCGGAGCAGTACTGTCCTCCTGAGCGGAAGTTGTCTGCTCAACCGACGGCTCAGCAAGCGCATCCTTAGTAGGCTCGGTTGAAGCAGAGGATGACGTTGTCGGCTCATCCTCGTTCATTCCAACAGTTACATATCCTATACCGAGTATGGCAACAAAAATGCACAGCGCAAGAAGTATTATAAGACGCAGTTTGTTCATCAGCAAACCGGACCTTTCATTTTTGAATTATCAGCAGCCACCAGAATAGTTGGGAGCTTCTTTAGTGATATAAACATCGTGAGGATGGCTTTCGATAAGGCCTGCGCCTGTTATGCGGACAAACTGAGCCTTATCCTGGAGCTCTGCGATTGTGTGGCAGCCGCAGTAACCCATACCTGAGCGAAGACCGCCGAGAAGCTGGAAGAGTGTAGCGGAGAGAACTCCCTTGTAGGGAACACGACCCTCAACACCTTCGGGAACGAGCTTACGGTTATCCTCCTGGAAGTAACGGTCCTTACTGCCGTTAGCCATAGCGCCGAGAGAGCCCATGCCGCGGTAAACCTTGAACTGTCTGCCCTGGTAAATCTCTGTATCGCCGGGTGACTCCTCACAGCCTGCAACAAGTGAGCCGACCATAATACAGCTTGCACCTGCGGCAAGAGCCTTGACGATTTCGCCGGAGTACTTGATACCGCCGTCACCGATAACTGTGATACCGTGCTTGGAAGCCTCTTCAGCTGCATCGAAAATAGCTGTGATCTGAGGAACACCGATACCTGCGATAACTCTTGTTGTGCAGATTGAACCGGGACCGATACCGACCTTTACACAGTCCGCACCTGCATCGATGATAGCCTTTGTTCCCTCTGCAGTTGCAATGTTACCTGCGATAAGAGAAACGTTGGGATATGCAGCCTTAACCTTAGCGATTGCGTTGAGGATGTTCTTGCTGTGACCGTGAGCAGAATCGAGAATAAGAGCATCAACACCGACATTGACAAGAGCACCTGCTCTTTCAAGAACATCAGCTGTTGCACCGATTGCAGCTGCACAAAGAAGTCTGCCGCTTGAATCTCTTGCGGAGTTGGGGTACTGAACAGCCTTCTCAATATCCTTGATTGTGATAAGACCTCTGAGAACACCATCTTCATCAACGAGAGGAAGCTTTTCGATCTTGTGTCTCATAAGGATATCCTGTGCCTCGGCAAGAGTAGTGCCGATGTGAGATGTCACAAGGTTTTCGCTTGTCATAACAGCACCGATCTTGACGCTGAAATCAGTCATAAAGCGAAGGTCACGGTTTGTGAGAATACCGACAAGCTTGCCGTCCTTACAAATCGGAACACCTGAAATACGGTAGCGTCTCATAAGGTCGAGAGCATCGTTTACGAGATGATCGGGAGAAAGGAAAAAGGGGTTGGAGATAACACCGTTCTCAGAACGCTTTACCTTGTCAACCTCTTCTACCTGCTTTTCGATAGGCATATTCTTATGAACAACGCCCATGCCGCCTTCACGCGCAATTGCAATAGCCATGCGTGACTCCGTAACGGTGTCCATGGCAGCAGTCATAATGGGCATATTAAGTCTGATACTTTTTGTAAGTTGAGTAGAAACATCTACATCCTTGGGCAAAACATCTGACTCTGCGGGAATAAGCAGAACATCGTCAAAGGTAAGGCCCTCTTTGCAGAATTTTTTTTCGCGGCTCATCATAATTATCTCTCCCCACTTATATATTAATAGTTATTAGAGTTAATTATAACAAGCGCAAATAAAAATATCAATACAATGTTAGAATAAAATTAGCAAAATATTTGTGACTTTACCGCTGTTGATTTGTTAAAAAAATCAATAATAGCGGTGGAGCGCAACAACTTTGCCAAGAACAACAGCCTCGCTGACAATAATCGGGTCATAAGCATCGTTCTCCGGCTGAAGGCGAAAGTGGCCGTTTTCCTTGAAAAAGCGTTTGACCGTAGCCTCATCCTCTACCAGAGCGACAACGATTTCGCCGTTACGCGCAACGGGAGTACGCTCAACAACAACAAGGTCACCGTCGTAAATACCGGCGTTTATCATACTTTCGCCCCTTACGCGCAGAGCAAAAAGCGACTTATCCTTTGCGGCATAGCCTGTATACGGCACGTAGCCCTCAACCTGCTCAACAGCAAGAATAGGTGCACCTGCAGTAACAGTACCGAGAATAGGCACCTGCTTGATGTTTGATACATCCTCCTGACCGACAATGCGTATTGAGCGCTTGAGCAGAGGGTCACGGGAAATAAATCCCTCTCTCTCAAGTGCATCAAGGCATGCCTGTACGGACGAAGTTGATTTTAGACCGACATAAGCACCGATTTCTCTGACCGAGGGCGGTACGCCGTTTTGCAGGCGCTCGAGAAGAAATTCGTATATTCTCTGCTGGGTATCGTTTAACATAAATGTTAACCTCCCTGTTAAAATTTGAAAAAGCACATACAGAACATATGTTTGATTTGATTATATCACAGTATTTCCAAAAAAGCAAACATTTGTTTGTTATTTTTCAAAAAAACTTTATTTTTCTTTTACGAAATAAATTTGTTAAAAAAATTTAATAAATTATTCATTATAAGCACAAACAGAGCTGTTATTATGGCATCGTAGCCGAAAGGACAAAGCCGCATTGTTCTTCGGCGCTTTTACCCCCTCAAATTTGTGGAAAAACGCTCGGTGTTATGCCGGGCGTTTTTTCCGTATTACTTGCATAAAACCTCTGTATGCTGACAAGAATAGCTGTACGGAGGTGCAAATTTATGGATTTGAATTTTGAAAAAACAAGCAGAATCTCGGTTATCAGAGTCGGGATTTACACAGCAGTTGCAATCTGCGTTGCTGCTTCGGGAATTGCTGCCTATTCGGTACTCAGGAAGAGTGAAACACCTACCCTGCCGTCCACAACAATTGATTGGGACAACCAGGGCGGAAAGCTCGACGCAAACGTGCCTGCCACAAGAGTAACCGTACCTGCCACAACAGTCACTACCGAGCCGGAAGAAACATCAACACAGCCCGACAATCTGCCGTTTACAGGCAGCTTCGCATTGCCACTCGGCACAGAAATTCTGAAAGACTACTCAAACGGCGAAATGGTCAGCTCAAAAACCATGGGCGATTGGAGAGTTCATAACGGAATTGATTTCACAGGCACAGAAAATTCCGAGGTGCTGGCAATTCAGTCGGGAACGGTGACGGCTGTATACAGCGACGATATGTGGGGAACAGTTGTAGAGGTTGACCACGGCAACACAATGACCGCAAAATACTGCGGCTTCAAGAAAGGAACAACCGTTCAGAAGGGCGATACCGTAAAAAAAGGCTCACCGCTCGGTAAGCTCGGTGAAATTCCGATTGAAAAGGCTGACGGATATCATCTTCACCTTGAAATTACAGTTAACTCTCAGACGGTTGACCCGTTGGCCGCTATTAACAGAGCATCTTAAAAGACCCACCGCGCCGATTTGATATTTCGGCACGGCTTTACATAATACAATTTATATGTTAAAATTCTTAACGGTGATTAATTTTGAGCAGAACACTGACATACACCGTGCCAAAGGAATTTGACGGTGAAAAAGTGAATATGTTCCTGCGCGGCGGAATCGGACTTTCGTACAGAACGGTACGCTCCCTCAAGCAAATCAGAGGTTCAATGCTGCTTGACGGCGAGCCGATACGCACAATCGACCCGCTCAAGGCCGGGTCTGTACTGACGGTCATTATACCCGATGACAAAAGCACCGCCGAACCGCAGATGGCAGAGTTTGAAGTAGTGTATGAGGATGAAGATATTCTTGTAATCAACAAGCCTGCCGGGCTTGCCATGCACCCGACGCACAACCACCAGGGTGACACGCTTGCAAATGCCGTAGCCTACTACCTTGCACAAAAAGGGAAGAACGCTGTTTTCCGCGTTGCCGGCAGACTTGACAAAGGAACATCGGGACTTGTTGTTTGCGCACTTCATAAGATGGCGGCATCAAAGCTCAATTCAAACTTTGATAAAACATATATGGCAATAGTTGAGGGAACATATCAGGGCTGCGGCACAATCAATGCGCCGATAATACGGCCTGACCCGATGAAAACTCTGCGTGCTGTCGGCGAGGGCGGAGAAGAAGCCGTAACACACTGGACTGCGCTCGGCAGTAAAGACGGACTTACGCTGATGAAAATTACGCTCGAGACAGGTCGCACGCATCAGATAAGAGTGCATTTTGCTTCGCTCGGCACACCGCTTGCAGGCGATGAAATGTACGGCGGAAGTACGCAAAAAATCAGCCGTCACGCTCTGCACTGCGCTGAGCTGACAGTTGTTCATCCCGTAACGGAGCAGCAGCTTGTTTTTTCCGCTTCCCTGCCAAAGGATATGGCGGAGCTTGCAATCAGCTTAACTCAAATAAATGCAGACACGGAGTGATTTTTCGTGAAACCGATTGAATGTACAATAAAATTCAATAACTGCTGTTGTAACGCAGGGGCAATGTCATCAATTTTTGTCGGACTGAAAACGCTTGAAAAAAGCGAAACCGTCAAAATCAAAAAGATTATTATGGACCCGACGTTTTCACATAGGAGCATTTATCCGCACAGATATGTAATTGAGGTTATAGCAGACGGAAAAACGCTTGCCTATGATATGTCTGACGGATATCAGGATTTTGACTTTCCCGAGGTGTTTGACAAACAGCTTGATCGGGTGGATTTCTATTTCAAATCCAGCTACAGCCCCGAATTTGCGGCAAAACTGCAAAACAAAGACAAATTTCACAATATGGCAATGGCTTTTCATTGCTCCTGTAACGGAAATCCGTTTGATACAGCCGTTACCAAAAACACTCTCATAAACAAAAACTATAAAGGTTTTTTGTATAATCTGCTGACTATGCGTCGCACTCAGGCAAAGCTTGACTATAAGAATTTCGAGAGCAACAACCATTATGACAGCTACAATGTTCTTTTCTGGACAAGACTCTGGGATTGGGATCATCTTACTGTTGAACACATAATGAACGCCTACCCATCTTTAACCAGGGTTCAGGCTCAACTTAAGGCAGAGAGCCAGATTGAAATGCTCAAGCAAATAAATGAAGAACGAATCCGCTCGGTACGTCTGCTTCGTGAAGCATTCGGCGACAGATTCACAGGCGGTCTTAGTGAAAACCCTGCAAGTCTCAGAGAAGCGCCCGACCTGATAACAACTGACCCTGCAATCTGCACAAGAGAGGGATATCTCGATTCACTCAGGAAGAATTGTATCCACGTGCTTTCAAAGGGACTTCACGGCTGTGTGGGCGCACGCTATGGTGAAACCTTTGCCGCTGGCAGAGCGCTGATAACCGACCCGTTTGTTTATGAGCCTGTCGGCGGCTTGCAGGAGGGTGCGAACTATCTAAAGTACACCTCGCCCGAAGAAATTGTCAAGCAGGCTGTCAGGCTGACCGAAAACATAGAAGCTGTTCACGAAATGGAAAACAGCAACTTCAGGTATTACAATGAATTTGTACGCCCCGATGTAAGAATTCTCAATACATTTAAGATTGCATTTCCCGAACGGTTTGAAAAATAAAAGCAAGCAGGAGAACGCACCGTACGTTCTCCTGCTTGTTGTTATGTCAAAATTTTATAAGTTCATTCTTTTCGGCAGATTCAAAAATCGCCTCAATAAGTCTTATCAATCTGCGCTGCTGGTCATGGGTTACATTCGGCTCTCTTCCGTTTGTAAGAGCGTTGCAAATGTCAAGATAATAAGCGTCCCAATCATCCTTGGCATCGGGGAGCGGAAAATGCTGTATGCTTTCATCCGTTCTTGGTGCCATTGTTTTTGTAAGACCGACGCCTGCTTTAATCGGTACGGAGTCACGGTTTTCCCAATCGGATACCATTACAATTTCTCCGTTGCCATTCCAATCCTTGATAATTGCGCTGCCGTTCTCACCGCAGACATACCAGAGAGGCATTTCAATAAAGTTATTCGTCATAACCTCGATCTGCCAGCTCACATTATCCTCAAATCTGATGATCGCCTTGAAGCCGTCATCACATTCGAAATTGGTGATATTTGTACACTCGGCGTAGACGGAAAGCATCTTCTTATCGCCCATAAGAGTCAGCATCTGGTCGAGAAGATGAACACCCCAGTCAAGCACCATACCGCCGCCGTGAACCTTTTCGGATCTCCAGCCGCTCGGTATGCCTCTTGAGCCGTGAACTCGGTGTTCAAAGCAGTGAATCTTTCCGAGAGTGTTTTCCTCATACAGCCTTTTTACCCTGAGATAATCGCCGTCCCAGCGTCTGTTCTGGTGAACGGTAAACATTTTTCCCGTTTCTTCAGCAACGGCAATCATTTCTTCAAGGTCTGCGCTTGACATTGTTACGGGCTTTTCGCATATTACGTTTTTGCCCGCACGCAGAGCGTCAATAACAATTTCCTTATGTACATCGTTAGGAGTTGCAACCGTTACAAGCTCTATTCTTTCATCTGCCAGAAGCTCTGCGCGGCTTGCGAAGCTGTGCGCGCCCTCCTCGGCACCTTTCTTCTGTACCTCGGGGTCAATATCGT
This sequence comes from Acutalibacteraceae bacterium, assembly GCA_045544055.1. GTDB lineage: Bacteria > Bacillota > Clostridia > Oscillospirales > Acutalibacteraceae > UBA8612. The sequence continues at coordinate 42,211 of JAZPYF010000026.1, forward strand.
AAAAGCCGATAAACTCTAACGAATCAATGCTTTGGCAACGTCTGCCGTGAAAATGACCCATACCGCCGTAACCGATTACGGCATGACCTATTTTTTTACTCATATAGCAAGTACCCTCTGAAAACTAATTACAATCAATTATCATACCCACCACATTGTGCAGGGCTCTTCCTTAATAACTGCACGCTTGAGCATATCAATAGCCTTGGTGAAGCCCTCATTCTGGCTCATCAGCGAATCCTCATGCTCAATGCTGATTGCATAGTCGTAGCCGACCATACGCAGATTGGAGATGATATCCTTCCAATATGTTTCATCGTTACCGTAGCCGACAGAACGGAAAATCCATGAACGGTTGATCTCATCGCCGTAGGGCTTTGTATCAAGCACGCCGTTGACAGCGGTATTGTACTTGTCAACCTTTGTATCCTTTGCATGGAAATGGAAGATTGCGCCTTTGAGCGCACGGATTGCCGCAACAGGCTCAATACCCTGCCAGATAAGGTGGCTGGGATCGAAGTTTGCACCGATTTCGGGACCTACTGCCGCACGGAGCTTGAGCAGAGTTTCGGGATTGTATACGCAGAAGCCGGGGTGCATTTCAAGAGCGATCTTATCAACGCCGTGAGCCTTTGCAAAGGCAACAAATTCTTTCCAGTAAGGAATAAGAACCTCGTTCCACTGCCACTCGAGCATTTCGCCGAACTCATTGGGCCAGGGGCAGGTAACCCAGTTGGGATACTTTGCGTTCTCACTGTCACCGGGGCAGCCGGAGAAAGTATTGATCTGATGAATGCCGAGCTTCTCTGCGAGAAGCACAGTCTTGCGCATAGCCTCGTCAAAATCTTTTGCAACCGCCTTGTCGGGATGTACGGGGTTTGCATGACAGCTGAGCGCGCTGATTTCTACATTATATTTCTTAAGAAGAGCAACAAATTCGTTGAATTTTTCCTCATCGTTAAGAAGAACATCGGGATTGGCGTGAGCATCTCCGGGGTAGCCGCCGCAGCCGATTTCTACCATTTCAATGCCCTTTGAAACAAAGTATTCGAGTGCTTCCTCAAGAGGAAGATTGCCGAGAAGATTGGTAATTACACCTATTTTCATTTGAGATTCCTCCGTTTAACCAACAAGTGTTTTAAGATAAGCTATGCTGCGCTTGACATCCTCAAAGCCGTTCGGTACGGGATCGTCATTCTCAACAACAAGCCATTCGATACCTGCATCGCGTGCAGCTCTGACAACAGCGGCAACATCACAGTCACCGTCGCCGAGAGAGAGAGGCTTGCGGTTAAGACCGTCTTTGACATGAAGAAGACAGATTCTGTCCTTGTTCTCCATAATAAAGCTGTAATTGTCAACACCTGCGCAATGGCTCCAGTATGTATCAAGCTCAAGGTGTGTATGTTCGGCAAAGATCTGCATACCGATCTTGCCGTTTTCAAGAGGAGTAAACTCCTCTGTGTGGTTGTGGTAGTATGTGGGAACACCGAGATTTTCTGCGCCGAAAGCAAGAGCCTTGGCGGCATACTCACACTCCTCAACAGTATCGTGTGCCGCACCGCCTACACCGCAGTAAAGGCAGCCGAGAGTTTTGTGGAACTCAACGGTTTTGTCGATGTTTTCGGGCAGGAAATCATCAATACCAAGGTGTGTTGCAACAGGAACAAGACCGAGCTCATCAAGCTTTGCCTTGATTGTTGCAGCGTCTGCACCGTGGTAGCCTGCAAACTCAACGCCCTCATAGCCCATTGCCTTAACCTCTTCGAGAGCTTTCATAAAATCTTCAACGCCGTTAATACAGTCACGAACGCTGTAAAGCTGAACTGCTATTTTCATTTTATTTTCTCCTTGAAATTATGTTATGTAATCAGTTGTTTTCAAAATAAACAGGCTCGCCTGTCTTTGCGGATGTGTAGATTGCCTCAAGAATCTGAGTAACAACAAGAGCCTGCTCGGGCTTTGTCATAACCTCGGTATCGTTGAGGATTGCGTCGTACCAAAGACGGCATTCAACATCCTTCGGGTTGGGATGACGGTCACCCTCATAAAAAGCTACTCCGCCTGCATCAAAGCTGGGTCTTTCGATAACCTGACGGCCGTACTTGACATAGTTAAACTGGAGGCTCTCATCGGGGCCGTAATAATCTGCGCCGCCCTTATCGCCGCAAAGAGTACAGATAGCCTCTCTCGGGTCAGCGATATTGAGCGCCCAGGCGGATTCAAGAGTGATTGTTGCGCCGTTTTCCATTACGATAAAGCCGAATGCTGAATCTTCAACAGTGAACTTATCGGGATCCCAATCTCCCCATGAGTTTGCAGCTCTCTTCTGCTGACCGAGCTTTTTGAAGGTTGTACCGACAACCATCTTGGGCTTGTAGTTGTTCATCATAAAGAGAGTAAGATCAAGAGCGTGTGTACCGATATCGATAAGCGGACCGCCGCCCTGCTCATATTCGTTAAGGAAAACGCCCCATGTGGGTACTGCACGTCTGCGAAGTGCGATTGCCTTGGCATAGTAAATTTCACCGAGGTCGCCGTTATCGCAAGCCTCTTTAAGATAGATGGAATCATCTCTCCAGCGCTGCTGGTAGCCGATTGTGAGCTTCTTGCCTGTACGCTGTGCAGCCTCGCACATTGCCTTTGCCTCGGCATAGGTCTTTGCCATGGGCTTTTCGCACATTACGTGCTTGCCTGCCTCAAGTGAATCGATAGTAATAAAGCTATGTGAACGGTTGGGAGTACAGACATGAACAACATCTATGCTCTCATCCTTGAGAAGTTCTTTGTAATCCTCATAAACAGCGGCATCGGGAGTACCGAATTTTTCAGCAGCTGCCTGCGCTTTTTCAATAACGATATCGCAGAATGCTACCATTTCAGCCTCTTTGATTTTTTCGATAGCGGGCATATGCTTGCCGTTGGCAATACCGCCGCAACCAATAATACCGACTCTGAGTTTCTCAGCCATAATACACGTCTCCTTTAATAAAAATGTGCCTTTTGCTGACACTTATTCTTTATCTTAATTATAAATAATGCTCCGTTAAAATCAACAGTTAAATCTGTAAAATAATCACATAAATTATTATAGAAAATACACAAAAATCAAATTTGTAATATAAAAACTTGAAATAAGAAAACAAAAGGAATATACTTTTGAAAAGGAAATAACACTTAATCGCAAAGGGGAAATTCAGATGGAAAGAACCAAACCTGTAAGAGGCTCCGCACCGCAGCCCGATCACATAATGATAAGCATTTTCGGTGATGCAAAAACATCAATGGCTGTCACCTGGAGAACCTGTACGGATATCAGATGCGGCTACGTTGAATACCGTGAAGACGGCACAGACACCGTACTGCGTACAGAAGCCGTAACAGAGGTTTTTGAAAGCGATATCGACATCAGCAATATTTTCTGGGCTCACCTTGAAGGACTGAAGCCCGGCACGAAATATTTCTACACCTGCGGTGACGACACACACCGCAGCGGCGAATACTTCTTTACAACTCAGCCTGAGGGACTGACTAAATTCAAGTTCCTCTGCGTATCAGACCAGCAGAAGGGCGACCCGTTTGATGAGCCTGACTACTCACATTTCAACGCCCTGCTCAAGAGATACCTCAAAGAGCATCCCGACACAGCGTTCATCCTCACCGCAGGTGACAACACAGACTGCGGTCAGCACGAGCAGCAGTGGAACGGCGCTTTCCTCGGTCTTGAGGGAATTGCGGAATATGTGCCGATTATGTTCACCGAGGGCAACCACGATACACGCGGCTTCAAGGATTACAGAAACGGCATAGGCAGATATTATTCCGAGCCTGCTGAGTTCTTCTGCAAGCAACTCAAGGGAAGCTACCCCTACAACGGACCCAAGGGTTGGGAAACTGAAAATTACGCATTTGACTACGGCAACGTTCACTTTACCGTTCTTGGCGTAAACGGACCTGAGGATGTAAACGAATGGCTCAAGGCTGACCTTGAAAAGTGTACGGCAGACTGGAAAATAGGCACATACCACTTCCCTGTCTGCTATACGGGAAGCGACTGCCAGAACTACGACTGCTACCCTGTTATGACAGAGAGTATGGAAATGCTCGACCTGCTCTTTTCCGGTCACGAGCACAGCTTCGGCCGCAGCTTCCCCAGGAAGAACGAGGAGCTTTTTGAACAGCCTTCAAAGGGTATGATAAACTATGTGCTCGGCAACTCCAACCAAAACCCTCCCGGCACACGCTCACTCAGCAAGGTATGGCACAGCGCCTTTTACACAATGGAGGACAGAACCTCAATGATTGCCGTTGCAGAGGTTGACGGCAAGAAGCTGACAATTACCGCAACGCTTGAGGACGGCAGAATTGCCGACCGCTGTGTTATAGACAAAGAGCGTGATGTTATTGAGCCGTATGCACTCGCACCGTACTTCAACCGCACAAGAATGATGTACAAGGGTGCCGATCTCGGACTTTGCCAGTACCAGACCACCTGTGAAAATATTGACGGCGTATGGTACGGCTGTCTGAGCGTGCTTTTCTCCTACTTCGGCGGAATGGTAAGAAAAACGGAAAACCGCGTTTATCTTGAGGGCTACGGTCATTGGGCAGAGTTTACTCAGGACAGCAAAACCGTTGCAACTGACCAAGGCACGGTAGAGCTTGAAGCTCCTGTTTTCCGCAACGAAGAAAAAAAGAATCAGCTTTACATACCTATGGATGCGGTCAAGCTGTTTGATATGCGCTGGGCATACGCAAAGCGCAACAACTTTATCCTTGTTGAACACGAGAGCGAGGATAAGCCGATCACAGTTCAGCCGTAAAAATTCGGAAAAGAATTCAAAATTAAACAGCAGAGCATCACATTCAAGCGGCGATGCTCTGCTGTTATTTTACGGATGTTTGCAAATGTCTCAAATCGATATAAAACTTATGCTTCACGTCCACCTCATCAGTTACCTTACGGTGACTGGAGAAGCCATACTATACACCCTCTACGGACAAATTTTTCACAAAAACAATGTCATTCTGAGTACAAGCGAATAATCTGTACTATTCTCGTTGCCGCAATGTACCTTTGAGTCTCAGCTTGATTGAAACATTAAGAGCCTCCATTTCGTTCAGGATGACATTTTTATTTTTTAATCAAAACAGCTTAACTGAATTAAGCATATCAGCCCATTGAACAAGACGGATTAATATGATAAAATCAACTAAAGCAAAATTTACGGAGAGATCGATTTATGAGAAAAGAAATAGATATAACCAAATGGGACAGAAAAGAGCACTTTGAATTCTATTCAAAAAATGCCACACCTCATTACTGCGTTGCATTTAATGTTGATATAACTAATCTGCTGGCATTTACAAGAAAAAACAAAATATCTTTCTATTATTCATTAATTTATTTATGCACTCAGTCTATAAATGAAATTGATGAATTTCTGCTTGAAACAGAAAACAACAAAGTTTATAAAATTGACCGTCGTATCCCCTGCTTCACCGATTTGAAAAAGGGCGCAACGAGCTTTCATATGGTATCGCTCCCCTGTGACGGCGATATAATTGAATTTGCAGAAAACGCACGCAAAGAAAGCGAAAACAACCCATTATCTGTATATGCTCTTGACGGATTGAGAGAATCGCAGATTATATATTCATGCATCCCTTGGGCAGACATTACAATGTGCTCAAACGAGCGTGATTACACTGATCCGAACTTAAAGGATGATACCGCTCCCATACTCGTCTGGGGCAAATACACGGAGCAAAACGAAAAACACATCATCAATATGACTCTCGATGTAAACCACCGTTTTATCGACGGATATTTTGTGGGACAGTTCGTTCAAAAGCTTGAAGCTAAAATATCCGAACTGAAATGAATTGACAAACATCAGAGCGGCTGACATAATTTAATTAATCTCAAAGGAGGAATACATAATGAAACGAACAGCAAAAGCAGTTATCTGCATTGTACTCTGCCTGTCGCTGACATTCAGCGCTTCAGCAGCAAGCGTACAAGGAATCGACGAAACTTTCTCATCGTTTTTCGATGAAATCGTACGCTTTTTCTCAATACTTATCGGCGATATTTCGGACTTTTTTGAGGGCGGCTACACTCGCCTTGATATTGATGAATATACCGAGTCAGGCTTTGCTGTGCCGGGGCTTGACAGCGGCTTTGTTCCGCAGGGTCTGTGCTACAGCGAAGAGCTTGGCGCTTTTCTGATAAGCGGCTACACCGATGACGGCAACTCAAGAATTTACGCAGTCAACGCTCAGACCAATGAGGCAAAAGAGATTATCCTTAAGGGCTTCACAGCTCATGCCGGCGGAATTTCGGCGAGCGGTAAGGACATCTGGGTAGCCTCGGGCGGCAGTGCCGAAAAGGGCGGTTACCTTTATCACCTTTCAACAGATGCGATCAGGAACGCAGAAAGAACGGCAGAAATTGAATTTGACAGCCGTACGCAGGTACCGGTCAAGGGATCATTTCTCGGATGTTCCGACGGTATGATATGGGTAGGCGAATTCTACACAGACGGCGGCGGATACGAGGTTAATCCGAACCACGCTTACGGTAAGAATCACGCCTGGGCATGCGGATATAAAATCGGCGCAGATTCACTCGAGCTTGAAGCTGTTATATCAGTTCCCGACGAAGTGCAAGGCATGTCGGTGCTCAGCGACGGCACCGTAATATTCAGCACCTCCTACGGCAGATACAACGATTCCGCACTGCAGATATATTCACCCTATACTCAGTGGAAAAGCTCAACAGTTAAAGTGAACGATAAGGAAATCCCCTTCTACGGCTGCGACAAAAATAACCGCACGGCAAAGCTCGAAATGCCGTCACTTATGCAGGCTGTAGAATATAAAGACGGCAAGCTGTATGTGATATATGAATCGGGCGCACAGAAATATTCAAATGCAAAAACGGTTACGACCTGCGCTCACATAATCGACATTGATTCGGTAATCAGCAAAGTAAAATAAGCCAAAAACAGCCACACTCTTTGATGAGTGCGGCTGTTTTTAATCTGTTATGCTAAATCAATTGTATATTCGTATGCGGTGTACCAGACATTGCTCGAGAAGCTTCTTGCTCGTATAACAACCTCATCGTCATAAACCTCAAAGACAAAGCCGAGGCCGCTCATAACCTGACCTCTGTAACCGAGGTACATATAGCTTGGCAGGTTAACCGATGTAACGTTGCCGATAGTTTCAACGCTCTTGTAGCCCCAGGCTTCAGAGGTGAACTTTTCACCGATACCGTTGTGAATATGACCGCTGATATAGAATACGTTTTTGTACTTCTGAAGTACTGCCTCAACTTTATCGGATTCGAGGCCTATACCGCCGTCCATAGGTTCAGGCTCATCGTCGCCCCATGTTGCAGGCAGACCGTGGCTGCCGTTGAGAGGCTGGTGAAGAACAAGGAAAATAGGAAGATTATCCTTAGCGGCTTCAGCCATTGTTGCATCGAGCCATGCAATCTGCTCGTCGCTGATATATGCGTCTGTGCCGTCATCCTCACTGCTCATTACAACAAATGTATAGCCGTTGACCTTGGTTGAGTAATACACCTTGTCAAGCTCGCGGTTCATTATCTTACCGCCGTACTTCATAAAACGTTCCTGCGACTCAGGGAAACGGTCGTCCTCCTCGCTGCCCCATGTGTCATGGTTACCTACACCGAGGATTATGTTCTTTGCAGGCTTATACTTAGCAAAAACATCAGCGGTTTTCTGCCACTGTTCTTCATATGCGTGGTCGGTTATATCGCCGGCAAGAACGAAAGCATCCAGAGGATAGTCTGCATTCTCCATATCGGAGAGTCCGAGTTCAAGCATAAAGGCACGGGTTGCCGAATCCTTCATATGTGTATCGGAAACAGAGGCAAACACAAGGTTGACATTTTCGCTGTCCCTCGGTGCAAAATCCGCAGAAATATTACCTGCAAACGGGAAAGAAATGAGTGTTGCAATTGCCATAAACACGGCTGAAACAGCCTTGAAAACAGCTACCATTTTATCATCTCCTTACGGATGAATTTATTAGTGGTACTTTGGCATCCAGTCACCGTGAACCTCAATAAGCTCATCAACCATTTTTACAATATCGTCAAGGCTGAGCTCGGAGCCTGTGTGCGGGTCAAGCATTGCTGCCTGGTAGATATGCTCCTTTTTCTTTGTGACAGCTGCCTCGATTGTAAGGAGCTGAGGATTGATGTTGGTCATATTCATTGCGGCAAGCTGAACGGGAAGTCTGCCCATATGGCAGGGAGTTACGCCGCTTGAATCAACAAGACAGGGCACCTCAACGCAGGCATCAGCAGGAAGGTTGTCGATAAGACCTGTGTTGAGAACGTTACCGCCGATTTTGTAGGGCTTGTTGGTAATGATTGCTTCCATAATGTATGACGCATACTCGCCCGAACGGCTGTGAGTGATCTTGCCGTCTGCAAGAATATCTGCCTTTTCCTTCGCCCAGCCTGCAATCTGGTTTACGCAGCGGCGGGGATATTCATCAAGCGGAATATTGAAATCGGCAATAAGATTCGGATACTTATCCTTGATGTAGAACATATTGTACTCTGCGTTATGCTCGCTTGACTCTGTGCAGTAGTAGCCGAGGCGCTTGATATAGTCGAATCTTACCATATCGTGGTGCTTCTTTTCGGGATCGGATGTTGCGAGCGCAGCAGCATTGATTTCAGCGGCGCGGCGTCTGATCTCGGGATAGAGGTCGTTACCGTCCTTATCGTGAATTTCAAGCAGCCATGCCATATGGTTGATACCAGCAATTCTGTCATATCTGCCTTCGATTTTGTCATCCATACCGACATGGTGAAGCAGATCTCTTGAACAGCTCTGTACACTGTGGCAAAGGCCTACGGTCTTGATGCCTGTATATCGTGTCATATAGCCTGTGAGGATTGCCATGGGGTTGGTGTAGTTGAGGAACCACGCATCGGGGCAAACCTCCTGCATATCTCTTGCGAAATCCTCAAGAACGGGAATTGTACGCAGACCGCGCATAATACCGCCGATACCGAGGGTGTCGGCAATTGTCTGGCGAAGACCGTACTTCTTCGGAATTTCAAAGTCTGTAATTGTACAAGGGTCATAAAGACCAACCTGAATTGCATTTACAACAAAGTTTGCTCCGCGCAGAGCATCCTTACGGTTTTCAACGCCGAGGTAGGTTTTGATTTTTGCCTTTCCGCCGTTTACGTTTCTGTTGATTGCGCTGAGGATAATCTCAGAATCCTCAAGGCGCTGCTTGTCGATATCGTAAAGGGCTATTTCAGCCTCACAGAGGCTCTCGGTGCACATACAGTCGCCAAGAACATTTCTTGCAAAAACAGTACTGCCTGCGCCCATAAATGTAATTTTCATAAGCATATCATCCTTTCATATTAGAAATATTACTATTAAGGTTAATATACAACAATCTTTCTTACAAGGTCAAGAAAAAGGGACTTAAAATACTGCACAAAATATGCGCTCCTTTTTTGTGCAATAAAAAAGCTGTGTAAAGCACATTTACCTTACACAGCCGATTTGTAATGTTATCAGTAAAGAGTGTTCGCAAGAATAAAACAGGTCCACAAAGCAACAACAAAAGCGCCCTCTGCAGGAATTGCAAGCTTCGTATACGGGCATTTCCAGCCCTTGTCCACAAACAGAAATATTGTGCGGGTTACAAAAACCGTTGTAGCAAAGAAAAGACCGCCTACAAGCGAGTAATACGGGGTTTTCAGCGCAACCGTAAGGTAGAGCAGAAATGCACCCAGAGCAAAGGAGATACCGCCGTAGTATACTCTGATTTCGGTTTTACCTGCGTTGTCAACAGGCTTGACGGAAAACTTTTCGGCATTTTTCAGCGGACTTGAAATAAACACTATTGCCATACCGAAGAAGTAGCCGACAAGACCAATAACCGCAACAGCGGCAGGGATATTTGATGCGAGAATTTCTTTCATGGTTTTTACCTCCTTGTTATCGAATGCAAAGCAAGTTAACTTTACATCATTTGAATACGAACTGAACAAGAATCATATAGAAAACCGTTCCGCCTGCAACACTCAACAGAGTATTCCTGCGCCACAGATGAAGAAGAGCAACCGCAGCAATAGCAATCAGCTCCGGCAGAGCAAAAGGAAACGAGGTAAAATGAGCATCCTTAAGGCAGTAAACCACGAGCATACCTATAACCGCATAGGGAAGAAATTTGCCGAGAAAAGTGATAAAAGCGGGAGTCTTTTTTGAATTAAAAACTACAAAGGGCAAGCCGCGCAGAAGAGCGGTTATTACAGCCGCCACCGCAACTATCATAATTGAGTGCTTGTCAATCATCACCGCTCACCTCCTCTTTTCTTTCAAGAGGCTTGCGCAGAACAAACAGCAGCACGGTTATAAGTATCATTGACGGTATCAGGAAATTTTCCGAGCCGAATACCGCAAGGCAAACCGCCGTTGAAGCAACACCGATAACAGCCGGGATATGATTTTTTGTGCTCTTCCACTGCTCAACAAAAACCGTGACGAAAATTGCCGTCATCGCAAACTCAATTCCTGCCGAATTAAACTCTATTGAAGTACCGATAAAGTTGCCGAGCAGACAGCCCATAATCCAGTAAGACTGATTGAAAAGCGAGAGAAAAAACTGATAAAGATGAAGGTCTGTACCCTCAGGATGCTTACCGTCGCAAAGCAGAGAATAGGTTTCATCCGTCAATGCAAAGGCGAGATAAATCTTTTTAAGACCTGCACCCTTATACTTATCAATCATTGATATGCCGTAGAAAAGATGTCTTGCCTGAACAAGCAGCGAGGTTATCGCCGTTGTGATAAGTGAGGCACCGCCCGCAAGCAGACTTACCGCCACATACTGCATTGAGCCTGCATACATAGTAACGCTCATTGCGAACGCCCACCAGATTCCATAGCCTGCCTTTGCAAGCAGCACGCCGAAGCCTATACCGAGCACTATGTACCCTGCGAAAACAGGCAGTGACTTTATAAACGCTGCCTTTACCGTTTTCTTTTTCATTTTTGGGAATACGCCGTCCTTTAATCTGAAATAACGCCAATTATGCTAACACAAAGACACACAAAAATCAAGCCTTAACTTCCCCGGAGAAATTGCCTGCCGCATCACACGCAACAACGCTGTAAACATCGTTTTCAGAGCCTGTTTCATCGGTAATGCTCAAGGGGTAGTCCCACCTGTAGTTTTCAATTCTTTTGAAAAACTCACCGTTCTTACAAACTCTGTAATAAGCTACGCCAAAATTATCCTCCGATTCTTCCCACGAAACCGTAACACCGTTTTCACCTGCTGTTTTTGTAAGGTTTGCAGGAGCTGACGGAGCCTGAGTTTCAAGAGTATATCCGTTAGTGACATAATCGCGGTATGTTTCAATGAAAAAGGGCTTTACGATATTCGGACTATAATAATGGGAATATGAGAAGGTTATGATGTTTTCACAGTAGCGTGAAGCAACATCCATCTGCCTTACAAACCTGTTAAGTGTTGCTGTTACCGATTCGATATTCTCTGTTTCGGGTCGGAGAATCGTGCCGCCGAGAAAGCTCGGGCCGACAGCAATCGTGAAGTTTTCACAGTTTGCCCAAAGCCTTACATCAGCATCAATCATCTCAACAGCGGCCGAGTATGTTTCCCAAACACGAACAAGCTCTTCCTCTTCAATCCAATCCGCACCGACGGCATCCTGCGGAGCGATTATATCGCCGTCACGCCAATTGACGCTTGAAAAGAATCTCATCCAGTCGGCATAAGCCGTTACCTTGCCGAAAGAAAGATAATCTGCCGTAAACGGACTTATCATAATCGGTTTTGCGGAATCAGTAGAATTGATTGCGGCAATAACCTTATTTAATCCGTCTGCCATCTTACCCATAAGGGGAGCACAGTTGATCATATTGTTTATTTCGGGAGTAAAGTACCAGCCGTAGAACGCATCGGAGTATTCAGAACCGTATCTTCCGTATATATCCTTTACCGCAGCTTCGGCAGCCGAGCAGATTTTCTCGTAATCGCCGAAGAAATTGCCTGTCAGCCAGAAGGAATCACACATAGTAAGGCCAACAAAGACCTTGATACCAGTACCGTTGCAGGCTTTAAGAGCCGCACCGACAACGTCGCCGCCCTTTACTGCATTTTCAAAAACAGGTGCGCTGCTGTCATAATATACAGTCCAGCCGCCATCAGAATCCATATTGGCGATATCCTGAAGAATAAGATACTCCACACCGTCCTCAAGCATACACTCAATCTCCAGAGCCCATCGCTGTGAATCCCACGTACTGCTCTCCCACGACTGGAGAAAGGTGCCGTTAAATTCAGGAGCACATTTTCTTTCCTGCGGCATAGCCGAGCCGAACGGTGCCGCACCAACAACAAACGCAAGCAACGCAGCAAAAAAACATCTTATTGCATTGAACATAATAACAAACTCCATTCTTTAGAATTACTTAAGTATTGTATCACAAAGAAAAATCTCCGTAAAGCCCAAAAAGCCTTACGGAGAAATAAACCCGCTATCAGATAATTGCCGAGAAAGCAAACATAATTACATCAACAATCATAACCGCAAGCTCATACAGGCCGAGCTTTTTAAGCAGCGTTGCGGCAAAGCCGTCAATCACAGGCTCGCCACCGACATTTACCAAACCTTCGTCGGCTGAAACCGATTCACCGTTGAGCACTGTGTAGCCCTGAGTTCTGTAACCGGCAGGTGTGAGATTATCTGCAAGATAATAAACGGTGATATCCGCCTGTTTGCCCGAAACCTGAGGTATCTCACCCTCAAACTCAATTTCAATGCTTTCTCCCGGAGCGAGCTTCAACGTCGGGTCTGCCTTGAATCGGATATCAAGCCCTTTGCAGGTGACAGCCGTAATTACAATGCTTGACTTCGCGCTGACATTTGTCACAACAAGCGACTTTGAATCAGAATTGATATAACCCGAAGGATTATTGTTGAAATGTGCCCAAACAGTATGGCACAGACTTGATGAATCACGGAACTGCGGGAAAGCGGGATCGGAATATACATCGGTGATTTCATCTGTCATAAGCAGCTTCATCACAAGCTCCATTGTATATTCGTCAAACACAACAAAGGCATGGAACATACCCTTGACAAACCAGGTATTGTCGGGAAGAAATGCCGTTGAGGCGTCAACTGTCATATCGGGCGAAACCTTATATCTGCCGCCGCAATCATTAACCTGGACATAACCGTCTGCAAAGCGCTGACCGAAAGGCGGAGTTGTGGCACCGGTTGCGCTTGAGAGCGTGATAATCGAATCCGAATCTTCATTCATACCGGAAATGGCTCTGTTGCCGTAGCCTGCGATTATCGAAATGTTCATGCCGAAATCGTCAATAAGGCTCTGAAGTCTTGCGCCGACGGTGGGGAAAATCTCATAGTGGAAACGGTCAGTCTTTGCGATCAGACCTGCGTGAGTGAGCTTATTGAGCAAAAGGTTCTTTGCATCTTCATAATTCTTGGGCGGCATAAAATCCCATATGCTGCCCCAGTTGCCAAGCACCTCAAAGAAATACGGCTTGACGGTGTAGAGTATATCATCAAGAATGCCGAGAGCGTTTGCCTTGAAGAGCCAGTTGATATCCTCTTCCATCATAACGCCCTGTTCGATGAATCTTATCAGCGTTTCTTCATCAAAATCTATTTCGCCTGCAAACGGGTCGTAGGCTATTGCCGCACCGCCGATTGCAGGAGAGGTCAGTACAACGTTGTCAACCTTGTTATCCCGACCGTAGAGCGTGAGATATGTTGCCGTAACCTGCCCGCCGTGGCTGAGAGCGTAGATATTGACCTTATCCGCACCGCTGTGGGCAAGCACGCTGTCTATATAATCGCGCAGCATACCTGCACAAAACTCTGCACCCATTCTGAAATCGCACATAAAGTTGTAGATTCTCGAAGCATCGATATACTTTTTGAGCTCGGTCTGAATTTCAAGCTCATATGTATGAGCACCGTCAGGAAAAACGGAATTGAGATAAGCCGTATTTGTTTTTGCCGCCTCAACCGAGTAGACGTGGAGCGGATATACGCTCGAACCGTCACCGTTACAGCGCAGCACACCGAGATCTTTGACAACCTGCTCACCGACGATTTTACCGATAAGCTCCGCTTTACCGAAAGCAAGCTCACCCAGAGCACGACCCGTTCTTGCGATATCCGAAAGAGCATCAACAGCCATACTGCCGATATCGGGACCCCATACCTGACGGCCGTCCTCCGTAAAGAGAGCAGGTCCGCCGAAACCGGGTACAATTATAACAGGATTCTCCGACCATTCCTCAAGGTCATCAAACTTATATGCCTGTACCAGGCAAAAGCACGACGCCGAAATCAACAGCACCGCAAGGAAAACGCAAAGCAGCTTTTTCATCATAAAATACCACCTCAAAAACCTTGATACACTCATAATAACACAATATTACGAAATTTCAAATTAATTTTTCATTAAAGTGCTGTGTGATTCTTATCTGCGAAATTTGAACAAAAACGCCGCTAAAAACTTGTGCAATTTTATCATTTTCCCGATTGACTTTAATCAACAATAAGCATATACTTTGTTAGTATTTTAAGAAGAAATGAAGGCGTAAAAATGCAAACCTTATTATGTCTGTCCTTCGCACTCGGTGCAGGACTCCTGCTCTCCCGTATCACCAAGCCGCTCGGTCTGCCGTCGGTCACCTCATACCTCGTTGCAGGCATACTCATCGGTCCGTACTGTCTCGGCAGGCTCGGAATTGAGGGTATCGGTTTCGTTTCAATGGAAAACGTCAAGGCCTTTGAAATAATTTCTCAGGTTGCTCTGGGCTTCATCGCCTTTGCAATCGGAAATGAATTCAGGCTCTCTCAGCTCAAAAAAATCGGTGGCAAAGCCACGTTCATCGGTATCTGGCAGGCTGTTATAGCAACTCTGCTGGTTGACGCCGCCCTTATCGGACTCCACTTTATACTCGGTGAAGAAAAACTTCCGCTCTCAATGGCAGTCACGCTCGGCGCAGTTGCAGCCGCAACCGCACCTGCCGCAACGCTTATGGTTGTACGCCAATACAAAGCAAAGGGTAAACTAACCGACCTGCTTCTTCCAATCGTTGCTATTGACGACGCTGTCGGTCTTGTTGTTTTTGCAATTTCTTTCGGCATTGCAAAGGCTCTTGAACACGGTGAGGTAAATGTAAAAGCAATCATCCTCGAGCCGATTATCGAAATCGCCTGCTCGTTGCTTCTCGGCAGTATTATGGGTATGCTTTTCTCACTTTTCGAGCGTTTCTTCAACTCAAACAGCAAGCGTCTGTGTCTCTCCGTAACCTGCGTAATCTTCACAGTTGCTATCTCAATGCTCAAGTTTGAAATCGGCGGAATACATATCGGCTTCTCTGCACTTCTCGTATGTATGATGCTCGGCACGATCTTCTGCAACCTTTGCGATTTCTCGGCAGAGATTATGGACAAAACAGATTCATGGACTGTCCCCCTGTTCTGCCTCTTCTTCGTTCTCAGCGGTGCTGAGCTTGAACTGAGCGTTTTCACGGATATCACAATTGTCGGAATCGGCGTTGCATACATAATCACACGTTCTGTCGGCAAATACTTCGGTGCTTTTGCAAGTGCAAAAATCGTAAAATGCGACAAGCTCACAACCAAGTATCTCGGCGTTACACTTCTGCCGCAGGCAGGTGTTGCGCTCGGAATGTCCGTTACGGCAATGGAGCTTGGCGAAGTCGGCACAATGGTCAGAAATATCGTACTTTTCTCAGTTCTTATCTATGAACTTTTCGGACCTGTGCTCACAAAGATCGCACTCACAAAAGCAGGCAATATCGAGCCCAAGCCCAAGCACAAGGAAAGAAAGCACCGCATTCCCCCTGCAAAGATATAACACATCCTCTGATATACCCGATACTTTTTGTGTCGGGTATTTTTATGTTTTGAGTAATATCTGTGTACTTCTTTTCAGGCTCAGTTGCGGACGGTGTTGTGTTAGGCGGTGTTGTGCCGCCTGCTGTGCCGCCATCTTGTGCCTGATTATCAAGTACGGTGTTGTTGCCTGCCATTTAGGCCTCCTTTTTTACGGTTAAGGTCAACCGCTCCCCGTTTGTACGACACGGGCAAACGTATTTTTGATATGAAAAAAGACACCCTGCAAAATGCAGAGTGTCTGAATTCAACTATTATTGTTTTAACATTACGATAAAATATCTAAAATTGATTCACAAAGTTCACCAATATGAGTTACATTATAATCCTTGTCAAAACCCGATGTTTGTAATTTCAATGATACTTTTTCTTCAATATTGACTAATTCGTCATCTGATAAGTTATCAAAATCAAAATTGCAACCGAGTCGCACAAGAAAGTCATTTTGTTTTGCATTAAACATCGTTTTTCAACTCCTTCAAAAGTTTTTTCTTGGTACTTTTACCTGTTTTCCATACGGTTACTATGTTACCCGTGTCGGAATTTATATTAACAGTTGCTGTATTGCCGAAAAAGCGCTGACTCTTTCTACCTAATTCGTCAACAACGATTTCACCTATTTTCAACGGATGTGTCAAGCCATCAATAATATCATCGACAGAAATACCTCTCTCAACGGCTCTTTCAAGTGTGTGATGAGAAATACCGGAAACAGTTAAATTGTTAGCTGTTATTGTATTAATTATACCACTTTCATACGCTATGTCAACGTTTTTGCTGTAATCATTAAGTTTATTACCCTCAGTTTCATAGCCGTTTATTTCCTCTAATTCGGGGTAATATGTACCAAGTCCGTGGCGGAATCGGGGATGATAAAGACCTTGCTCCATAGCCTGCGACAACAGCATATAATCGCCGTCTTCCTGACTGCCGCCCGAATAGGCATCATCTATAAGTACCTTACCCTCAAACGGCTTACACAACTCGCACGAGGTTGAATGACGGGAGATTATTACAAGTGTTTCCCCTATAGCTTTGCGGAACTCGCCCTCACCTACCATATAGGCGCGTTGGTTGGCTGTACGTACTGCCATTGATGCATAATCAGCAATATTTACGCGTCTGCCGTCGCGGTATTCAATGCAGTTAAGTCCTTTTGCCTCAAACTCTGCAACGGCCTTTTCAACAACAAAAAAGCTGCAGAAAAACCTGCAGCTTCTGAGTGTTAACTTATTATTCTTCCATTTGTCTGCCGAGGAAATTCGCCGCAACCTGAACGAGCTTCACATCTGCCGCACCCGGAATTGAGAGCCGCTCATCGCCGAGCATTACAACCGCACCCGAAACATCACCTGCGGCAATTATCGGCGAAGCAACGCAGGCTTTACGCTCAACGCCGATTGCGGGAGACAGCCCCTCTCCCTCACGCCTTGTCACAAAGGTTTCGCGACGTTCCATATAATCCTCCAGCTCCTGCGAAAGCTGACGGTCAAGCACTTCTTTTTTCGGAATACCTGCGCAAGCGATAACTCTGTCGCGGTCACAAATCAGCACGGGGCTGTTGGCTCCCCTGCAAAGCACCTCCGCATACTGCGCCGCCAGCGTGGAAAGCTCACCAACGGGAGAATACTTCTTGAATATTACTTCGCCGTCGGGCGCTGTAAAAATCTCCAGCGGGTCGCCTTCGCGGATACGCATTGTGCGGCGGATTTCTTTCGGAATAACGACCCTGCCAAGGTCGTCAATTCTTCTGACTATTCCAGTTGCTTTCATATATGAATAAAACTCCTTTGTTTACAGATTTCGATGTTATTATCTGTCAGAAAGAGGAGATTATACTGCGCAAATTTACTTTTTGAGGGTAAGTGTGATATAATAAAAATTAAAGGCGGTGATTTTGTGAAAAATAAAAAACAAATAACAACCATTGTTCTTTCCGCTCTTATAACCTTAGCAGTTGTTTTAGCTATATTGTCTGGTGTAAAAATATATCAAAACAAACTTATTGAATCAGGTTATGGCGAAACGCAAAACTCTGCCAATCCATATGCTAAGGATGTAACTATGATTCAGTTGATTGCCACTCCCGAAAAATATGACGGTCAGCTTGTTAGAGTAATTGGTGTCGGCAACCTTGAATTTGAAGGTAATTACATTTCACTCAGCAAGGAAGATTTAAAATATCATGTTGGCAATTCAATCTGGATTGAACTCGGCGAAAGAGCAATTTCATACGAAGAAGCGCAAAAATATAATGGCGAATACGTTATTATAGAAGGAATCTTTGATAAAGACGATTGCGGTCATATGGATATGTTCTGCGGTTCAATCAAAAATATCAGTCGATATGATTTGTGGGATGTATACCTGTATTCAGTTCCACAAATCGATGACTTAGCATAGCAGTTGAACTCGAAACATAACACTTCGAATCCCCATATTCATCAGAAAAATTGATCTGAGGTTTTTGGGGATGTAATACAGGATTAAACAGCGAGTCGGTATTCCGCAAAAAATGAACAACGG
>JAZPYF010000027.1:0-8856 GCA_045544055.1 Acutalibacteraceae bacterium
CCGACATGAAGAACATAATCAGAACCGTTAACGGCATCAAGAACATCCTCATACTTTCTAAGGTCGCCCCATACGATTCTTACAGAAGGATCGTTAACATAATCCTTAAACTTTTCTCTGTTTTTCTCGCTGTCACGAAGAAGAACAACAATGTTGAACTTATCCTTCTTAGCATACAGCTGTTTGAAACCTTCCCAGCCCATGTTACCGGAAGCGCCGGTCAGGAATACGGTTTTTTTGTTCATACCACATCTGCCTCCTATTTATTATTACATTAAATTTACCATAGAAAAAAACAAATTTCAATATTAATCTAAGATTTATATAAATATATTGCTTATTTTTTTTCGCAAACAGCAAAAATAAAGTTTTTCAACTCACCTATGCTGAAGTTATAGTCTTCAGAATCAGACAAAATAGGTTCATCCAGCGAATAAAAGCATATGCTTTCTGCATTATCTGCAAAGCCTGTACCGATTGCTTTAAGGTAGCTTTCCTTAAGTGTCCAAAGCACAAAAAAGGCTTTGTTTTCATCCGTTGAAGAATCAATCAAGTTTATCTCTCTATCAGTAAAAACACGTTTTTCAACCGTTTTTCGGCGCGTTTTGAGCACCTCAATATCTACACCGATCGGTTTGTCAGAAATTCCGACCATAACTGCACCCTTACTGTGGCTGATGCTTACAAACACATCTTCTCTACCCTCAACAAAAGGCTTGCCGCGCTCATCTTTGTTTATGACAATATCGCTCTGCGGCAAAGACAGCCTTTGCGAGAGTTTATCAATCAACAGATTATATGCAAAAGAGCTCATTTCCTTATGGCTCTCCCCTGCAGCACGTGCAAAATAGATATCCGTCATATTATCAGCCTTTCGAAAAATGCCGCCCGGTTTTCAAGCCGGACGGCATTACTTTTAATTTAATCGAATGATTTTATGCAGTGGGTAACTGGCTGACCGTTTCTCTGAGAAGAGCTGCATCACTGAGAAGAGCTGCGTCTTTAGCGTCAACCACACCATCATGGTTCGGGTCAGCCGCCATCTTCTCAAACTCGTTAAGAGCCGAGACATCAATCAAACCGTTGTTAATCATACTGACAAGGAACGAGTCATCAGCATCGGTCGTGCCGTTTCCGTCAATATCGCCGTAGATAACTACAGTATATTCAAGAAGGCAATCTGTACCGTTCATAACCTTAATAACTGAACCTGTGCCAAGAACTGCATCCTCACAAACGATTGTACCTGTACCGATAACCTCTGCATAGTTAGCCTTGAAGGAATCGAGTGTAAGCTCATCAGCAAGGCCATAGATAATGCCCTTCTTTGTTTCGACAACTGTCGTGCTGCCGTCCTTAGCAACAAGAGCAGAGTCAACATCCTTGATGTCGAGAGCAAGTGTTGCATTTGAGAGCTCGGGAACAAGGTTAACGGGATCGGGAGTGTACTTAGTTCCGTTAAGTGTAAGTGAATGGATGTATGCAGGATAGGAGTTCGCGTTGTTCTCAGGAGTTCTACACATTCTCTCATCCATGAAGATGTAACCCTGAGTGATAGAATCATCAATGCTTGCCTTAACAGAAAGCTCCATTGTGAAGACAAGTGTCTTTTCGGATACAACAACAGGTGTCTTAGCGGTTGTTGTCGGGCTGGCTGCCGTAGCAATACGGGCACACTGGATGTTTGATTCTTCAATCGGAACACCGTCTGCAAATCTGCCTGCCCAACCGGATGTAAAGCTGACAGCACCGGAAAGTCTTGTGTTTGCAAGACCCTTGATGTAGTCAGAAGTTGTGTTGGGAACACACTTGGAAAGAGCAGAAAGTGTGAATACTCGCTTATCAAACATGATAGCAAATACTGACTGACCTGCAAGGTAGTTAGTCTTGATACTTACTTCAACGTAGAGTGTGTCGCCTTCCTTGATGGATGTAGCGGGAACACGCTTACCGTCGATATTCTTGAAAGCATCAAAGTAAACATTATAAACTGTATTGAGCTGCCATACAACCTTTACTGTAACGTTGCCGGAGGGCATAGTCTTAAGGTCGAATGCTTCGCCGTTGAGAGTCCAACCTGCAAAGATGTAGTGCTCCTTAACAGGAGTATCGATTACGATGGGTGTACCGTAGAGAGCTGTAATGGGAGCAATCTCTGTGCCGCCGTCTGTATCGAAGTAAAGAGTATACTCATTTACTGTGTACTGAGCGTAGAGGGTATGCTCTGTATCAAGCTCAACAGGGATAGCAGAAGTAATCTGCTCGCCGCCCTCAGGCTGAGTGAACCAACCTACGAATGTATGACCGTCCTTTGTGGGTGTGGGAAGATCGCCATAGGTTGAGCCGAATGTTACTGAGTGAAGTGTTGAGGAAACAACACCGTTCTCACCAGGATCAAGAGTTACATTGTAAACTTTTTCAGTCCAGCCTGCGTATACGGTAACAACTGCACCTGTATCACCAAGGTCAGGCATTACTGTGTAATCAGCAGGCTTTGTGCAGTACTCATCGTAGTACCAGCCTGTGAAGGAATAGCCGAATCTTGTGGGAACAGGCATCTGAATCTCTGCGCCGTATGTAGCAGTAAGATCCTCGCAAGCTGAGCCGAGACCGGAATTGAACTTGAAGGTGTACTCCTCTACATCGCTCCAGTGAGCGTACAGATTTTCAACATAGTTGACAGTTACCATCGTGTCGGCAATAATCTGTTCGCCACCGGCAGGATCTGAGAACCAGCCAAGGAATGTATAACCGTCTCTTACCGCAACAGGAAGCTCACCGTACTCTGCGCCGTATGTAAGCTCCTTGGAAGCCATATCAACTGTACCGCCGTTTGCATTGAAGTATGCATAGTATGTTACGGGATAGTAAGTGAAAGTAACTGTCTGCTCATCAGCAGAAAGAGTAACTGTCTGGTACTGCTCTGTCGCCTCATAACCGGGGTGAACAGGAGCTGTTACACGAACAACATATGTTCTTGTACCGTCATAAGTATTGCTGCTGAGCTGGCGGAAGCCACTTTCCTGAGTTGAATCAGGAACTACGCAGACAACAGTATATCTTGCCATCTTGAGGGTAAGACCGTCAAGAGCTGCCTGAATGTTATCAGCCATCTGGTTAACAGCATCCTGCTTGGAAGCGGGAAGATCGTACTGGATAAGAGCAATAGCGTTTGTGACCTCAGTAAATGAGTTGTAGTTATCGGGATTGAGCTCGTTGACCTGAGCAACAAGAGCGTAAATCTCAGAATAATCAGCATAAGCACTTACAAGAGAGCCGACAGCAAGATTGATGTTCTCAATCGAACGCTGAACTCTTGTCTGAGTTTCGCTGGGGTTAGCATAAACTTGAACAGCATTTTTGATAACAGAGGTATAGGTTGTGAAACCGCCGCTGTAATCTGCAGCCTGCTTGTTAGAAGCCATTTCTCTTGCAATAAGAGCACCAAGCTGTGTCTTGATTGCAGTATGTGTACCTTCAGCTGACACAAGAACATAGAGATTGGTTGTGTAAGCCTTGCCTGCACATTCATAAGCGACTGTTATAGTGATCATATTGCCTGTAATACCTGTTGAGGTAATATCGGCAACATAATAGCCATTGTCCTGAACGGCAAATTCAGCAGCGACAACGCCACCGTCAACTGTTGTGACAATATTTGTAAGCTCGTTTGAAGCAGCATCCTTAATATAAACCTTGAAGCTCTTACCGCTCTCAACTGTGTTGGGAACGCGGATATCAAGAGCTGACTTATATTCTGTATTGATAACAGTAAGACCTGCTTCTGCTGCTGCAAGTGTTGAAGCAGCATTTGAAATATCCTCTGCAGATGCATTCTGGTTCTGAGAAACCGTATTTGCATTAGCTAACGCTGCAGTATAGACAGCATATGATTCAGGAGTATATCTTGCCTCCGGGAAGGTAGGATGATTGCTGATCATATAGCTGAGAACTGAAGCATTGTAGCTTGCGGCACCGGCTACGATGCCGCAAGCGAGAGTGCTAAATACAAGTGTCAATGCAAGCAGAAAACTAATAATTCTTTTGAGTTTCATTGCTTAATTCCCCTATTACACGTGTATTTTAGTTAATACCTTTTTAATTATCCACCGAAAACGTTTGAGAAAATGAGACCGATAAGCTGTGAGAAGAATGCCATAACCTTCTCAAGGAAAGTCTGTTCAACTGTTTCGGGCTGAGTATCTGCTACGTTGTTCTCCGGTACGGATTCAACACCGAGATTCTCATCAGGCTCAGAGCTGGTCTTGATTTTTGACCAACGAGCATAAAGCATGTCGTAGCAGCTTGTTGTAACCTTAACTGTTTCGTCTACCTTGATACCGCCGGAAATCTTGTTATACCAGCCGACGAACTCAAAGTCAGTACGTACAGGAGTGGGAAGATCAGCATATGTTGAACCGTACTTAACGTAAACGTATGTGGGATCAACTGTACCGCCGTTTGCGTTGAAGACAATTCTATACTCCTCAGGAGCATAGTAGAATTCTACAACAACGCCGCCCTTTTCGATAGTAACAAGCTGTGACTTGCTTACTGACTTGTAACCGAGAATATTGGGAACATTAACGATAACCTTTTCACCGATATTACCGTAGATATAGTCCGTGCTGATAAGGATTGTCTCGCCGGTATCAGCAAGCATAATCTCTGTCTCATCGAGGTTAGCAAGGATCTGGCCGCCGGAATAATCGTAGCAACGGATGATGATACGGTCCTGAGCGGGAATAAGATTGTCAATTGCTGCTCTGAGGTTATCAATAGTCTCGTTAACGAGAGACTGCTGAAGAACATCCTGTGAGAAGTCAACAGACTTAAGGATATCTGTAACTGTGCTGAAGTTCTGGTAATCCTCGGGGTTGAGGGAGTTTGCAATAGAGATAAGCTTATGAAGCTCTTCATAGTCAGCTGACTTATACTCAAGCCAATCAATAGCTTCAAGAAGGTTCATATTTGCTTCGTCGATCTGCTGCTGAGTAACCATCGGGTTGTTAAGAACAGCAACTGCAGCCTCAAGGTCCTTCTTGTAGATTTCCCAACCGCCTGCATAGAACCAATCCTGACGGCAGGAGGAAATAGCAGCGTTGACTGTCTCGCGAAGAACTGACTTATCGTAAGCAATTACGCGGATATAGAACTTGGGATAAGAAACTGTTGAACCGCCGTTTGTTGCTACACCTGAAACCTTCGGAGTGATAAGGCTTGTAATGCTCTCACCTGCTGCAGGAAGATTACCGGAGAAGGTGAAGTTGTTGGAGTCATCCTGGTTGAGCTTCATGCTGTAGGATGTTGGCGATACTGTAACTGCCTCGTTGGAGGATGTTACATCAACTGTAATTTCTGAGAAGACACCGTTGCCGATGTAGCCTGCTGCATATGTAGCGGCATACTTGGTAACTGTGAACATAAGACCGGGAAGCTCAGAGAAATCTCTGTAAACACTGCGGTCAGCATAAACTGTACCCATGGGAGTAACGGCACAAGCTGCTGCATCGCCTGCTGCTGCGTGCTCAGACTTATAGTCGATAACGCCGCTGTAGTCAGATGTCTGGATACCGTATACACCAAGGTGATACTCGTTACGGACATAACCGGGCTGGCATGTGTTTACGTTGAAATTGATTTCATAGTCGCCTGCAGCAACAAATGTGTAAGCGTAAGCTGTGTACTCCATGCCTGTTGAGGGCTGAGTAAACTTGATTGTTGCTGTAATTACAGAGTAGAGAGTTGCACCTGCGGGATTGATTTCCCAACAGTAGTAGTCACCCTCCTGATACATCTCACCGATTGTTGCGCCGCCGTTGACGGTTGCAGATACGTTAGTAACTGCTGCACCGCTGGACTCGCGGAACTTAAGGATTGTTGTTGTATCCTGAGAAACAACCTCATCAATTATGATGTCTGCGCCAAGCTCGTAGTTGAGCTCCCAGAATTCAAGGCTACCAGTAGCAGCAGCAAGACTTGAAGCTGCTTCGTCAACGATGCTCTGGTCGGAGATATCATAGTCGCGATCAAGGTTGACTGCGTACTCATAAGCTGCCTTGAAGGCTGCAAGAGATGATGTTGTGTAGAGCTTATAATCCTCTTCAGGGATTGCTTCTGCTCTCTTGATGAATGCATCGAGAGCTGTGTATCTTGCAAGTGAAACGTAGGGCTTAAGTCTGTTCTGAGCCTTGAAGAGCTCCTGTCTTGCAACAGAAATTGCAGACTGCTTAGCGTTGGGATCAGCAGCTACCTTATAAGCATTTGCAAGAGCCTCGCTGTAAAGTCTCCATGTTCTGTCGCTGTAGATCTTGTTGCCGTCAGAATCTGCATTTTCAGCAGCACGATTTGTCTCAGCATAGTCGATTTCGTATGCAAGCTGAATCTTGCAGATCTCACTTCTGGGAGTAAGCTTATCGTAGTAGTAGCCGAGTCTGTAATAAAGGTTCTTGATTTCAAGAGGTGTAACGGAGTTCGGATTTTCGTTATATCTCTCTACAAGGGATACGCAGTCGCTGTATGTGTCATCATAGTTGGTGAACTCGAAGAGATATTCGTAGTCCTCTTCGCCATAGTAGAAGTAGCCGTCATCATTATAGTTGAGGTCTTCATTTGAGGGCATATACTGCTGCATAAGTTTCTTGAGGTCATTAATGGTCTTGTTGGGGTAACCAACGGGAGCGTTAACTGTGAAGTTATCGTTCTGGCTAAGACCGATAAGTGAACCTACAAGCGGGATAAGAGTCGGGAAGTTGTAGTCCTTCTCAGAGTAGAGAGCCGAAAGAAGGTTGCCAGCGAACTGACCGAGCTTGCCGCCCTTTGTTGAACCGTAGATAAGATCCTCAAGGTTCTGAGTTGAGGAAGGAATAATCTCAAGGCCGTTCATAAGACTTGAAAGGACAGACTCAAGAAGGCCAAGGACAAAGTTTACGAGAGGAGCGTTGAGAACTGCATCGGGAGAGGAGTTCTTACCGATGAAGCTGAGGATCTTCTCAATATCAAACGTCTCAACACCGTGAAGGATAGTATCAACAATAAGTGACTCAGATGTTGTTGAGCTTGTTTTCTGGATAGTGAGAAGTGTGGGAGAGAGAACGTTGAAGATTGTTGCGTCGAGCTTCTCCCAGCAAGTCATACCTGCAAGGTTCTGTCTTGTGTTGAAGATGAAGCCGAACTCAGCAACAAGCCAGTTTGCAAGGTAGTCAACCATCTGCTCAAAGCTTGCGTTTGAGGGGATGTTGATATCGATAAGAGAGTTAATTAAGTAGATGAGGTAGTCTGTACCGACCTCGATCCAAGCACCATTTTCGGGATCAAGAGTGCCGTTCTCAATCCAACCGTAGTAATCGTTCTCGGGGAGAAGGTCAATAACAAGGCTGATAAGTATATAAGTAAGGCATTCCTGAACTGTATCACAATCGGGGAGGAATCTGACACCGGCAAAGAAATCAATACCGGGAGCAATAAGCTGAATTACATAGGAAATGAACTGATCTGTTGACCACTCAGTCATATCCGGGAATTCCATGTCTTCGGGGATGACATCGGGAAGAAGCATCTGAAGAAGACCGGGGCCGAGCTCACGAAGAAGGCCCTTGATGTTATTGTAAAGCTCATCGTTAATATCGATACCGTGATCTGTGAAAGCGATGATATCGTAAAGAGCAGCAGGAGTTTTTGTAACAACGCCGCTCTCATCAATTGTAGAATCGCCAACGAGAAGCCATGTGAGAGCCTTTTCAAGCTCGATTATCGGATATTCCTCTTCGTTATAGGGATAGCCAAGCTTGAGATAGTCGTTGATGATACCGATAACGGTCGGAAGAAGACCGGGCTCTGCGGGGTTACCGTAAGGCCATTCCTCTGTAGGCTCAATATCAAGAGCCTCCGGAAGAACATCCATAAGTGTGGGAACGAGGATATCGTTCATAAGAGCATCAATAGCATTCTGAATAAGATCGTAGGAAGAACCGCTTGTGATTGATGTCTTGCCAGCCATGCTGGGAAGGAAGCCTGTGTAAGACTGTGTTGAAACGTTGTAATCACCTACGATAAGCTGATCAACAACATCCTGGAGGAGACCGTCGATTGTGAACGAATCGATTGTAACACCGGCAGGAAGAGTTTCGATATCAGGCTCAGACTCTGCTTTAATAAGGCTGTTGTAAATGAGCTTGTAGATCATTTCCTTAAGGAAAGCGGGGATATTGTAAAGGAAGCCCATATCGCCATCCTCAGGAAGAGCAAGCTCAAGAATCAGACCAAAATCGATAGTACCGTTTACAAGCTTTTCCAGAACGGGTCTGTTATCGCTGAGGAACCGAAGAAGAGCATAGAAAACTTCAGAGTCTTTATGTGTTGTTCTTCTGGGGTTTTCAATTGCATCAACAGTAAGGTCTTTAAGGTCGCCGAGAAGACCGATGCCGCCGGCGAAATTGATAAGACCCATATTAAGAAGGTCAGATATCGACTTGTATGTATTGTCGATTGAAGTGAGGTTAATTGTAATTGTTAGAATTTCAATATCAATTACCTCATTGATGTTGGCATCGTACAGGACTTTGTCAAGGAAGTCGAGAAGCATTGAGCAGGATTGCTCATAGCTGTAGTACGGCTTACCGAGACTGTCGTAGCCTGCGGGTGTTGTATATGCTTCATAAGCTGATGCTGTGCTTGATAACGAAGTAACAAGCATTACACAAGCCAGAAGAGCACACAACAATCTCTTCATTTTTTTCATTTGAGAAGCACCTCCGTGGTTTTTTGGTTTTTGCGTGTGTGTGTTGGGGTTTGCCGGGTTAGGAATGCCCTAAAAATTTATATGTAAACTAATAGTGCAGATACCGATAGGTATAT
>JAZPYF010000028.1:0-12886 GCA_045544055.1 Acutalibacteraceae bacterium
TTTTCAAATCTAATATCTCTGTTTCATATTGCTTTATGTGTCTATACTCTCTTGACATAAAAATTCCCCCTATGGTAGTTTCTTTAATCCTACCATAGAGGGAGCTTTTTTTCATTGTCCGTTTTTAACGGACCTGTTCAATCCCGTACGGCTCTTTTTATATTGAATTTTTACCAAGCTGATAAAAAGCTACTGCGGAAGCGGCGGCAACATTGAGCGAATCAACTCCGTGATACATCGGTATTTTTACGGTGTAATCGCAAGCGGATATTGTCTTGTCGGAAAGTCCGTCGCCCTCTGTTCCCATAATTACAGCGAGCTTTTCTTCGTTTATCAGCAAGGGATCATTGACAGGAACAGAATTGTCTTTAAGTGCCATTGCTGCCGTTTTGAATCCGAGAGCCTTTATTTCATCAAGACTGTCATCGCTCAAAAATGTCCAATCAATCTGAAACACGGTGCCCATACTTACTCTTGCGGCACGCCTGTACAGAGGGTCGGAGCAGCCGGGCGTGAGGATTACCGCATCCATTCCGAGTGCCGCAGCTGAGCGGATTATGGCGCCTACGTTGGTTGGGTTCATAACCTTGTCCAGTATAACTATTCTGCTCTTGTTTTCGCAGATTTTTTTTACATCGGGCAGGGGCTTTCGCTTCATTGCGCACAGCATACCTCTTGTGAGCTTGAAGCCCGTAAGCTGAGTGAGAATATCAAATTCTGCACAAAAAACCGGAATATCTTTTATTCTTTCAAGAATTCGCTTTCCCTCACCTTCAATATGCCTTTTTTCCATAAGGCATGAAACAGGTTCGTATCTGGCGTCAAGAGCGCGTTCAATAACCTTCGGGCTTTCCGCTATAAACAAGCCTTTTTCGGGAAACTCTCTGTTGAGTAGCTGAACCTCGCTCAAGCGTGCGTATACATCAAGCTCAGGTGCAAGAAAATCTGTTATTTCAATAATTTTGTTCATACTGTTCTCCGTTTTATTGATATACAAATATCAATAAAAATTATATCATAAATGCAGCAAAATACAACCTGTTTATTTGAGCTTATGGACAGAATAAAAACAAACAGGGCAGGGGAGAAACAAAAAGCCGCACGGGGAACCCATGCGGCTCTTTTTCTGTCAGTATTTTCGCCATACCATTCTGTCTACAATTCCGGTATAAGACTGAATGATTTTTATCACCTTTGTGCTGACGTTTTCCTCAATATAATCAGGAACGGGAATTCCGTAATCGCCGTTGCTGTTCATATCAACAGCGGTTGTCACAGCCTGTAACAGACTGTTTTCGTCAATACCCGCAAGAACAAAACAAGCTTTATCAAGCGCCTCGGGACGTTCGGTAGATGTTCTTATGCAGACTGCAGGGAAAGGATGTCCTACGCTGGTGAAGAAGCTTGCTTCTTCAGGTAATGTTCCGCTGTCGGAAACAACTGCAAAAGCATCCATCTGCAGTTTATTATAATCATGGAAGCCGAGCGGTTCATTCTTAACAACCCTCTTATCGAGTACAAAACCACTTGTTTCAATGCGTTTTCTGCTTCTCGGATGACAGGAATACAGAATAGGCATATCATACTTTTCTGCCAGTTTGTTTATTGCTGTAAACAGGCTTAAGAAATTTTTTTCTGTATCAATATTCTCTTCTCTGTGTGCAGAAAGCAGAATATATTTTTTTGCTTCAAGTCCCAATCTTTCAAGCACATCGCTTGCTTGAATTTCCGCAAGGTTCTGCTTGAGCACCTCTGCCATAGGAGAACCGGTTACATATGTTCTCTCTTTAGGCAGACCGCATTCGTGAAGATATCTGCGTGCATGTTCGCTGTATGCAAGGTTGACGTCAGAAATGATATCAACAATACGGCGGTTGGTTTCCTCCGGAAGACATTCATCCTTGCATCTGTTACCTGCCTCCATATGAAAGATCGGAATATGGAGCCTTTTGGCGGATATTGCAGACAGGCATGAGTTTGTATCACCCAGAACAAGAAGTGCATCCGGCTTTATCTGATTCATCAGTTTATACGAACAGTTGATAATATTACCTACGGTTGAGCCGAGGTCATCACCGACTGCATCCATATAAACCTCGGGCTCTGCAATTTTCAAATCTTTGAAAAATACGCCGTTGAGATTATAATCGTAATTCTGACCTGTATGTGCCAGGATTGTATCGAAATACTTTCTGCATTTATTGATAACTGCAGAAAGACGGATGATTTCAGGTCTTGTACCTACAATAATAAGAAGTTTTATTTTTCCGTTGTTATTAAATTTTACATCGCTGTAATCAAGTTTTATACTCATAGATAATGCACCTCTCTCGGAGTTTGGTGGCCGGGTTATTCAACAACCTCAAAAAATGTATCCGGATGATTGGGGTCAAACTGCTCATTTGCCCACATTACCGTAACAAGGTTTTCTGTTTGTGATAAATTTATAATATTGTGCGTATAACCGGGGAGCATGTGTACTGCTTCAATCCTGTCACCGCTGACCTCAAAGTTAATAACTTCATTTGAGCCTATTCTGCGCTGCTGAATAAGGCCCTTGCCGCTTACGACAATGAAAAACTCCCATTTGCTGTGGTGCCAGTGCTGTCCCTTGGTTATTCCGGGCTTTGAAATGTTTACCGAAAACTGACCGCATTTTTCTGTTTTGAGCAGCTCGGTAAAACTACCCCTTGCATCCTCATTCATTCTGAGCGGAAAAGAAACTTTCTCTTTGGGCAGATATGACAAATATGTGCTGTACAGTTTTTTTGCAAATGAGTTTTCGGGAATCTCAGGCATAACCAGAGTGCTCGTCTGGGCGCTGAAAGAGTTGAGCAATTCAACTATTTCGCCAAGTGTCACCTTATGAGTAACGGGCACAAAGCAATATTTTCCGTCAGGATCCTCAACAGCTTCCAAGCCTTGATATTCACAGTGCATTTCTTTGCCTTCAAGAGCATCTGTCATACCGTTGACAAGGTCGTCAATATAAAGAAGCTCGAGTTGAACAGCAGGATCGCTTACCGTAATCGGCAAATCATTTGCAATATTATAGCAAAAGGTAGCTACTGCACTGTTGTAATTCGGTCTGCACCACTTGCCGAAAAGATTCGGAAAACGGTAAACGAGTGCCTTTACTCCGTATTCCTGTGCAAACTTAAACAAAAGCTCTTCGCCTGCTTTTTTAGAGCGGCCGTAATCGCTGTCGTAACGTCCTATGCACGATGCCTGAATTGATGAAGAAAGCATTACAGGGCATGTGTTGTTGTGCTTTTTCAGAGTTTCAAGCAAAAGCGATAAAAAGCCGCAGTTTCCCTGCATGAACTCATCCGGATTCTGCGGACGGTTTACTCCCGCAAGGTTAAAAACGAAATCTGCCTGTGCGCAGAATTCATCAACAGTCTCAGCAGGTGTGTCAATATCACATTCAAATATATTGTCTATTTTCAGATTCGGGCGTGTTCTGTCCTTGCCGTTGAGGATGTTTTTCAAGCTTTCGCAAAGATTTTTTCCCACAAAGCCTTTTGCACCCGTCACCAATATATTCATTGCTTTTTCGCTCCTTCGAGTTCAGCTTTTATATACTCAAGCGAAGACAGTATCGCCTTGGTTTCCTCAACCGTAAGAAGCTGTGTGTTGTTGGAATCAAATTCTACCAGTGAGCTGCGCGAGGTGTCGCCGAGGTTGAAATACTTATCATAGTTCAGTCCTCTTTTATCGCAGGGTACACGGTAGAAATTACCCATATCAATTGCAACGGAGCACTCCTCATTGGTAAGGAGTGTTTCATACATCTTTTCGCCGTGGCGTATGCCGATAATTTTAATATTGTTCTTGTTGGCACCGAACAGCTCACAAACTGCTTCAGCCTGTGTACGAATGGTGCATGAAGGTGCCTTCTGCACAAGAATATCACCCGACTGACCGTGTTCAAAGGCAAACAGAACAAGGTCAACCGCCTCATCAAGCGACATAATAAAGCGAGTCATATTCGGGTCGGTAACAGTAACGGGATTACCGCTTTTTATCTGGTCGATCCACAGAGGAATTACAGAGCCGCGCGAACACATAACATTACCGTATCGGGTACAGCATATTTTGGTTTTGTCCGTTGTGCGTGCTTTTGCAACAATTACCTTTTCCATCATTGCCTTTGACGTACCCATAGCATTTACGGGATAAGCCGCTTTATCTGTAGAAAGACAAACAACGTTTTCCACGCCTGCTTCAATTGCCGCAACAAGAACATTTTCCGTTCCGAGAACATTGGTCTTTACAGCCTCTATCGGAAAGAACTCGCATGACGGTACTTGCTTGAGCGCTGCTGCGTGGAATATGTAATTAACCCCGTGCATCGCATTTCTTACAGATGCAATATCTCTGACATCGCCGATATAGAATTTTATTTTGTCGGCTACGTGAGGCATTTTCACCTGAAACTCATGGCGCATATCATCCTGCTTCTTTTCATCGCGTGAAAAAATGCGGATTTCTCCGATATCAGTGTCAAGAAAACGGTTAAGCACAGCGTTACCGAAAGAACCTGTGCCGCCTGTAATAAGCAAAGTTTTGTTTTTGAACAAGGACATATTATGCTTCCTCCAATATTTCGGCTATTCGTTTGCAGGCAAAACCGTCACCGTAAGGATTGCTTGCTTGAGCCATTTTATCGTATGCTTCTTTATTGTCAAGAAGCTCTTTGAAACTATTGTAAATAACTGTTTCATCTGTTCCGACAAGTTTTAGTGTACCTGCCTTTATTCCCTCAGGTCTTTCGGTTGTATCTCTCATGACAAGAACAGGTTTTCCAAGTGATGGTGCTTCCTCCTGAATTCCGCCGCTGTCTGTAAGAATAAGATAGCTGCGGGCCAGGAAGTTATGGAAATCAAGCACCTCAAGGGGCTCAATAATATGAATTCTGTCACAACCGCCGAGTTCTTCATCTGCCGCCTTGCGGACAACGGGGTTCATGTGTATCGGGTAAATTGCTTTTACATCGGGATATTCATCCATGGTTCTGCGAATTGCACGGAACATATTGTGCATAGGCTCGCCAAGGTTTTCCCTTCTGTGAGCAGTTATAATAATAAGGCGGCTTCCCTCAGCCCATTCAAGCTCGGGGTGAGTATAGTTCTCTCTGACAGTTGTTTTCAGAGCGTCGATTGCCGTATTTCCCGTAACATAAATTGTTTTGGGATTTCTGCCTTCGTTAAGCAAATTCTGCTTTGAAAGCTCAGTCGGAGAAAAATTATACTTTGCAACAATGCTAACCGCCTGACGGTTGAACTCTTCGGGATAAGGCGAATAAATATTATACGTACGCAGCCCCGCTTCCACATGTCCCACGGGAATCTGTTTATAAAAACAGGCAAGTGCCGTAACAAATGTTGTTGAAGTATCACCGTGAACAAGTACAACATCAGGTTTCACCTCGTCCAGTACTGCTCCGATTCTGTTGAGAATATTTGTTGTGATGTCAAACAGAGTCTGACCTGTTTTCATTATAGACAGGTCATAATCAGGCTCTACGCCAAAGGCTTCCAGTACCTGATCAAGCATCTGGCGGTGCTGACCCGTTACGCAAACTACCGTTTTGAAATTTTTTCTTGTCTTCAGTTCGTTTACAAGGGGGCACATTTTTATGGCTTCGGGCCTTGTACCGAAAACAAGCATTACAGTTTTCATATTATCCACCCTTTCCGATGGGCATCAAGGTTTGAGATTATATATGATATACACCCGGTAAATCACAGATATTGTGACAGTCGAGCACGATCTTTCCGCTCAGCTTGTCCATCTGCTCTTTTATCTCATTGTGCTTTACCATAATTACAACAAGATCTGTATCAGCAAGGAACTCATCAAGGTCATGATACTGATTTTCAACAACATCTTCTTCTATAAACGGATCATATACCTTGAGAGGTGCAGCAAGATGGCGCGCCTGACTTTCAAGAAGCTGAAGAGTAGGGGATTCGCGCATATCGTCAACATTCTCTTTGTATGTAAGGCCGTAAAGACCTACACGCGCGGTATCATTTATTCCGTTTTCCTGCATGATTTCGTATATTCTGTTGAGAACAAAATCGGGCATACCGTCGTTTGTTTTCATAGATTCATCAATTACTTTTGCAAGGCTCGGGTAATCTCCGACAAGAAACCATGGATCAACAGAGATGCAGTGTCCGCCGACACCGGGACCGGGCTGAAGAATATTCACACGCGGATGCATATTGCAGATTCTGATAATCTCATACACATCCATATTATCGTGACGGCAAATTTTAGCAAGCTCATTTGCAAACGCAATGTTTACTGCACGGAATGTGTTTTCAACAACCTTTGTCATTTCTGCCGTGCGGATATCGGTAACAACAATTTCGCCCTGACAGAAAGTGGCATAAAGCTCTTTTATACGCTCTCCTATCGCTCTGTCATCAGCACCGACTGTACGGTCGTTATGAAGAAGCTCATACACCATATTTCCGGGTATAATTCTTTCCGGTGCATGAACAAGATTGATGTCTTCGCCTATTTTGAAGCCGTTTTCTTCAATCACAGGACGGATAAACCTGTCAATCGTTCCGGGAGAAACCGTTGATTCAATAACAACTGTAGCTCCCTTCGGACAAACCTGCATAACGCTTTTAACTGCCGATATTATGTAACAGGCATCAACCTTTTTTGAAAACTTATCGTAAGGTGTTGGAACAGAAACGATATATGTATCTGTCACCTGATACTCTGTTGTAAACCTGATACCGGCATTGAGGGCGTCGGCAAAAAGCTCGTCCAGACCTTTTTCTTTGAATGTGGTCTTACCTGCGTTAAGCGTAGCAACAAGCTGAGCATTATAGTCTGTGCCTATAACCTCTACACCGTGTGATGCAAGCATAAGCGCAGTAGGAAGACCGATATATCCAAGTCCGATTACGTTGATCATTTTTCTTTGTCCTTTCTGAGCAATTCCTTTAACGCACTGTTAAATGTTTCAAAAGATTCTGCCTCTTTATTCATTGCAGTAATAATAACATCCTTGTAATTACCGGAAAGCAACTCATCGGCTTTTTCTTTTATTTTGTTAAGATTGGTCGTTTTATAATCCGTAGTGAAATACCAATCCTCAAAGCCGAGCCGTTTCAAAACATCAAGCGTTTTAGGAGTGTGCTTTTTTCCGAATTCAGTATTCAGATCAATACATATAACCGGAACGCCGTTACGAAGCGACAAAAGCGTTCCGTGAAAAAAAGTAGTAAATGTCAACTTAAAATATCTGAACACATATGCCCATTCATAAGGTTCGAGGTCATAAAGATTGACATCTGCGCCTTTATTATAGTTGTAAAGAGAAACTATCTGATACTTGTCTGCGTAAATGTTTCTTATCATAGACAGCATATTGTCTGTTCCCATCATTCCGATTGCGGGTTTGTTGAAATCAAAACCTCTGTCTGCAAGTTTTTTCCTCAACAAACTTACATCTATAGGCAGGTCATCAACCTGCAAAAAAACCGTAGGGTCACAGGTATGGTACGGTGGATTACTGCATTCGCTCCATTTTACAAAGTCTTCCGTCGCCTCGTCCCGTACACCTATAAAGTCAAATCCTTTGAGCACTTTGCATATCTCGGATTTCTCTGTTTCAGAAATTTTCAGATAATCCATACCATAACAGCTTGCAGCATAACTGAGCTTTTTTACCTTAAGCTGTGAATCAGGGAAATAGGCATTCGGGAATCCTCTTGTTATATAATTCCACACAGCATCACTGCCGACAACCAAAACATCATAACTGTTTTCAATATATTCGTATAATTCTTTTGTATCGTCACTGATGATAGTCTTTTTTGATAACGGTAGTTTATAAAGGCATTCATTAAAAACCTTTGTTCTGTGCTGTAAGCGTTTTAACAAACAAGGGTCAAGTGCCAATTTAGCAGCCTTCTTAACCAGCACTTTCACGGAAGACGTTCTGAAATAATCAGAATACGAATATGAATATGCTCTGTTTACACTTTCACGGCGATAGTCGATTATTTCTACATCACAATCAGGATATTCTGCTTTCAAACACTTTGAAAGTGAATAAGCCTGCATAACGGCACCGTTATTAACGCTCTGATGAAATGTCAGTATACCGATTTTCATCTACGTTTCCTCCTGAGAAATTTTGGGATTTCATCATTATTAAAGCCAAACAAAAGCATAAGGATTGCGTAAATCGCAATGAAAGCAGCCGCTTTAATAACAAACGTCAGCCAAGTTCCTTCAAAATAAGGATTTACAATAAAGCACAATACTGTCGGTATCAGAATACAAATTGAAATCTTATGCAGAATACGGAAATAAATTCTTATCATATTCATTTTCAGTTTTATATGGTAATAAATATTTAGAGATAGTACACTGCCCACAACTGTACTAATGGCAGTGCCGGCTGCCGCCGCATAATATCCCCATATTCTCGTACCTATAACTGTAAGAATTATGTTTATCAATACAGAGTATGCAAGTGCAACCGTTCTGAAAAGTAAAAGATTTTTTGCTTTCAGAATTGCAAGACAAGTATTTACTATCAGCGGAAATGTTACGGGAACCATCAGAATCAGTGCCAGATAATAGCAGTCAGAAAAACCTTCGCCGAGCCAAAGAGAAAAAAATTCTTTACCCAAGCAAATAAATCCGCCAAGTGCTGCACCAAGCACAGCCCATTGAACTCTGCCGTATTTCACAACCATATTTTCGAGTTCATCAGTTCCGGCTCCGCTGTAAATAACCTTTGTAACGCTTGGCAGAATAACACCTGAAACAGAGGTTGCACACTGCTCATACATGCTGTAAATTTGTATGGCAAACGAATAAACAGTTACGGCTGACGTTCCGATAACAGAGCCGATTACTATATTATCCACATTACCGTTAAACTGTATAATCAGTGATTGAACAAAGAGTAAAATTGTATAGATAAACGTTTCTTTGAAAACATCTTTTTCCCATTTGTAAAGCTTGACCTTATGCTTGAGCGCATATTTTATGTAAATACATTCAGTTGCAATAATGACAAACTCTAATGCAAGCGAAGTAAGAACAATGGCAAGCGAGTTTTTGAATATGGGAAGAATTATCAGATAAATCAGAATTTTAATTATAAGTGTAATGAATTTTACGCTGTTTGTAAAAATGAATCGGTTATAACCCGAAATTATACCGAACAGTACATTTTCAAATATATGAAAAACCACATAACAGATCAGAACAACATAAATCTGCTTTGCACGAAAAAGCTCTGAAGCTGTGAAAGATTCACCGTAGACCGAATCAAGAGTAAAAAAAAGCGAAAGGCCGACAACGGCCATTGCCAGAGACATAACAACAGCCTGAATTATACACATCGCCGAATAGTTATAGGCTTTTTTTACTTCGTTCTGGGCACGGTACTGAGCGATATATTTCTGCATAGTTCCGCCAAGACCAAGCTCCATAACCGAAATAGTCGCAGTCATAGCGCCTATTGTCTTATAAACACCATACTCACTTTCACCAATGGCACTCAGAATAAACGGCATTATAACAAGGCCGTAAATCGAGTTCAGTGCTATAAGCAAATACGAAAGTAACGCGCCCCACTTGACTTCATTTTTTGCCATTGAAAATTACCTCTGTAATGTGTATCTTTACGAACTAATTATTTGTAACAAATGCAATTGCTTCTAAAAATCCGCTAACCATATGCTCTACTGTTCTGTTTTCATCATAAAAATGCTTAGCATTGTTTCCCAT
Organism: Acutalibacteraceae bacterium; assembly: GCA_045544055.1. Lineage (GTDB taxonomy): Bacteria > Bacillota > Clostridia > Oscillospirales > Acutalibacteraceae > UBA8612. The sequence goes on from JAZPYF010000028.1 coordinate 9,781, forward strand.
TTCAATGTAAGCGTTTTTGTTTTTTGCACAGTCACATATAACGTCTGCTATTTCATCAAAAGAATCAATTAACAATCCGTTTTCTTTATTCTTTATGTTTAATCTTTCTCCGCCTGTAATTGCATCTTTATGTGTTACAAAAGGAACACCGTATCCAAACGACTGCAACACAGTTAATCCCGCTTGATCGGGAGAAATGCACATAATAGCATGGGAAAAATAATCGGATAAAACTTCTTCATTATAAATAGCACCTGTTAATACAACATCATCTGTCATCCCGTTGTCATTAACCCATTTTGATACATCTGCGGAATCATCTCCGCCTCCGATAATAACAAGTTTTGGCAGGTGCCCACAAAGCTCACGAGCTTTCTTATAGCCTTCCAATAATTCAAATATTTTTTTTGCCTTATACAATGACCCAACAAATAAAATACTATCTTTATCTTTTTTTTCAATCGGCAACACACGAACAGTATTATTTGCAACAAAAAGCTTTTCCTTAGCTTCTCCAAGTGTACTGTACTTTTCTACGGGATATTGGGAATAAAATAATGCCGCATCAGCTTTTTGAATCATTTTGAAATATTTTTCTGATGTTTCTTGAGAAGAATCGTATCTGGTGTTGTATCCGGCTGCAACACCGATTCCCCAAAGAATAAGTTTTGTCTTGCCTCTGAGCCAACACAGCAAACGAGTTGTAAGGAAAGAGCCATCCAGCATGGATATAACCGCATCATATTTTTTGGCCATATGCAAAATATTCTTTTTATGTATATGCGGAAAGTGTTTAATACGTATTGTATCAATCTTCACTATTCCAAACTCAGCACCATCAGGTACAGTTCCTTTGTCGTACACAACTGTTAAATCTACATGCTTTGCAAGCTCGTTAAAAACCGGAACTCTGTAATGCGGAATTAACGATTGTATTATTAAAACTCTTTTCTTTTGTTGCCCGTAACTCATTGTTTAATCACACTTTCTTAAAGCTGGCTGTACAATTCAGCATATTCTTCAAAACACCTTTTTGCTTCAAAAAGCTTTGCTCTTTCTACGCACGTGCTTTCAGAATAAGGCATCGTTTCACATATGCGAATTATTTCTTTTTCCAAAGCATCAATATCGTCACACGCTACAACGCTTCCGCTATTCTCATCCGGTATTTCGGGGCTTCCGCCTGTACGGAAAGTCAGCACAGGAGTACCGCATGCAATTGATTCCATATTGACTGTCGGATAGTTTTCTTCTCTGGTAGGATTAACAAACAAATCTGCCGCAGAATAAATTTCGGCAAGCTCTTCTTGATTATGCGTTTTATGAATAGAAATTATATTTTCCGGTAACTGTTTATCAATTATATCGTTTGTGCCAACCAACACGATTGTATATTTTTGAGCATCCATTTTTTTTGCCAGTTCGCAAAATACATCCAGACCTTTTCTGATTCCCCAGTCAAAGGCTACACCTAACAGTATCTTTTTATCATAAGGTATATCATACTTATCTCTAAAACTATTGATAGTAGGTTTGAAAATACCAATATCAATTCCGTTATGTATTACTTTTACCGGATATGATTTGAGAAATGACTGCTGTACTAAGTCGGCTAACCATTGCGACGGTGTAACAATTACCATGTTTTTAATTCCTGTAAACCACTTTTTCTTAAGGTTATACATGTATCTTGTATTGTCAACCAAGCTTTTGGGATATCGGTCTATCTGCGTGCAATTATGGCATCCTGTTTTCCATTTCTCACATCCGACCATTGTGAAATATGGACACTGACCTGTAAAAGCCCAACAATCATGCAATGTCCATACAACCTTAACGTTGCTCTTTTTCAGATATCCAAAAAGCATAGGTAAATTCACGCAGAATTTATGCAGGTTATGAAGGTGAACAACATCCGGATTAAACAGCTTGAGCTGCTTAATCAATTCGGCTGTACCGATATGGGAATACATACCGTTTCTACCCAAAGCAATTCCTAAATAACAATGTATTTTATTTTCTGAATATGAGCCAAATACAAAATGCTCCTCCGGAAAAGCTTTGAACAAAACTGCATCTTTATCAAAAGGTATAGTTGAAAAGGTTTTCACACTATGACCGTGTTCCCTTGCTGTTTGAGCAATTTGAAACATTATCTTACCGGTGCTTCCGTACGGCAACATATTAATTTGAGCTATTTTCATATCAATGCACCCTTAAAGGATTATTGTATTTTCTTAATGAACCTACGCACAAACCGAGCAACAAATAAAAATACGGTTCGAACACATAGCTGCCGCTGACCATAAGCTTAATAAAAACCATACAGGTAAACATAATAATCAGCCACATATTATCCGTACCTTTTGAGAGAAATATGGCTTTCAGCGGTATAACTGCCGTCAAAACAAAGGCTGCGCTACCGACAAAAACACCGTAGCTGCACCAGTACTCAAGTAAGATATTGTGCGTATACTTGCCTATAATAGCTCTGTCACCCATAAAGCCGTAACCGAAAATTGCGTTTTGTTTTATCGCTTTCCATACGGCATTGCTAAGATTTTCTCGTCCGGCAGATTCTACCAGCTGCTCCTCAATAAGAAAGTCGAATATTCGCGTACTGAAGCCTATCTCACCGAATCGTTTGGAAAGTATTTCTGCCCACTCAAGTATTCTGTTTCCGGAGCTGATATAAATAGCTGCTGCCCCAACTATCAAAATCAAGACCATTTTAATAGCTATGTTTTTAATTTTTGAAAATCTGTAAATCAGACCTATAGCGAAAAAAACTGCTATGGCAATTATTGGGCCTCGTGTGCCGAATATAAACGGCAGAGCTGATGCTGCAAGAGCAATCAACCAGTTTTTCGTTCCGTTGTTAATAATGGCCCAATAAATAAGATATATAACGCTTGGCAGAACATTGTACGAAGCGTTCATATTGTCGCTTTCCAGCACTCGACCTGATGCCAGAGAATAAAGCTGATACAAAAACGCAACAAGCACACCGACAAGAGAGCACCAGAACAAATCTTTTTTAGTTTCTTCGTTGTCATAAATTACTCCGACAAAATAAAGCGGAACAGACATTCCGAATATACGCCAC
>JAZPYF010000029.1:0-54490 GCA_045544055.1 Acutalibacteraceae bacterium
GTGGGCTCGTTGATGATTCTCTTTACCTCAAGACCTGCAATGCGGCCTGCATCCTTTGTAGCCTGACGCTGTGCGTCTGTGAAATAAGCAGGAACAGTGATAACAGCCTCTGTTACCTTGTCACCGAGATATGCCTCTGCATCAGCCTTGAGCTTCTGGAGGATCATTGCGGAAATCTCCTGGGGAGTGAAGCGCTTGTCATCAATTTTTACACCGTAATCTGTACCCATCTGTCTTTTGATTGAAGAGATTGTGCGGTCGGGGTTGGTGATAGCCTGACGCTTTGCAACCTGACCTACCATTCTCTCTCCATCCTTGCTGAAAGCAACAACAGAGGGAGTTGTGCGTGCACCCTCAGCGTTAGCGATAACTACGGGCTCGCCGCCTTCGATAACCGCTACACATGAGTTTGTTGTACCAAGGTCAATACCTATTACTTTTGCCATAACTTAATTACTCCTTTTATTATAAAGTGAATTTTTTTACTGTTTTAGTTTGCAACCTGAACAGTTGCACAGCGGATAATCTTATCGCCGATTCTGTAGCCCTTTGCAAACACCTGAGCTACAACGCTCTCGCCGAAATCCTCGCTGTCGATGTGCATTACTGCGTTGTGCATTGCGGGATTGAACGCCTCACCTGCTTCACCAAAAGTTTCTACACCGAGCTTTTTGAAAATATCGGCAAACTGGGTGAAAATCATTTCCATACCCTTTTTATAGGTTTCGTAATCAGCCGACGTAATTGCCGCAGCACGCTCGAAATTATCGATTACGGGAAGAATTTCACCAATAATGTAGGCTTTGATATCGCCGTTGAGTGCATCCTTTTCGCGCTGAGTGCGCTTGCGGTAGTTATCATACTCTGCCGCCAGACGAAGATACTGATTCTTCTGTTCCTCGAGCTCAGCCTCAAGCTCGGCTGCTCTGTCAGCCTTTTTCTTGCTTTTCTTTTCCTTTTTCTCTTCTTTCTCCTCTGCCGCCTGTGCAGCATTCTTGTTTTCCTGCTCTGACATTTTCAACCTTCCTTTCTTTTACTCTTCCAGTGTTTCGGTCAGAATCTTACCGACCAGACCCGAAACAAACTGCATATACGGAATCAGCCTTGCATAATCAAGCCTTGTCGGGCCGATTATTCCCAGCGCACCCGACCGCTCACCGTTGATATCGTAGTGAGAGATGATTACGCTTGAATTTGCAAGCTGTTTGTATTCGTTTTCCGTGCCGATTCTGATATCCACATCGTCCACACCTCTTGCAATCAGCTTTGCAAGCGGATCGCCCTTGCGGAGGAACTCCATGAGCTCAATTACGTTTGAACCGAGCTCTCTGTGATTAAAGAGGTTTGCCTGACCCTCAAGAAGAACATCCGAGCTGAGCGCCTCGTTGGCAAGGTCAGCCAGCGCAACAAAGAACGGTGACATCTCAAGAGCGTGCTCGCCAAGTGAGGCAACAAGCGTCTGAAGCATAACCGTGCCGATTTCTTCAAGCGGCTTACCGATGAAATGAGTGGCACAAACGCTGTAAAACCGTTCTACCGTCTGCGGAGTGATCTGCATATCGCTGCGGCACGCCTTGCTTTTGAGAGTGCCTGCAGAGGTGAGCAGAACAATCATTGCGGTGCGGTTGCTGACGGGAACAATCTCTGCCCTGCGGACGGTCGCTTTGTCGCCTGCAGGCATTGTTGTAATTGCCGCACAGTTTGTGAGCTTAGCAATAACCTCACCTGCTTTTTCGAGCAGCTGCTCAGGGTCACCGCTGCCGGAGGATACGGTTTTGGTGATGCTTTTGCAATCCGCCTCGTCAAGCTCCATTTTGTTCATCAGCTTGTCGATATAGTACCTGTAACCGAGGGTTGTAGGCACACGTCCTGCCGAGGTGTGCGGCTGCTCAAGGTAGCCCATTTCGGCAAGGTCAGCCATTTCGTTACGGATAGTTGCAGAGGAAACGGAAAAATCAAGCTCACCCAGCAGGTTCTTGGAGCCGACAGGCTCACCCGTACGGATATAACTCTCAACAACCGCAGCAAGTATCTTCTGTTTGCGTAAGGTCATTTCCATACCTGACTCCTCCTTTTCTTCCTTGTGCTAACTTTAGCACTCTTTTGTTTGGAGTGCTAAACTATACCTATAATATATCCGAAATTATGGAATGTCAAGTGTTTTTTGCTAATCTTTTTTGTAAATACTTTGTGAAGATTTGTTGTCAAAAATATAAAAAACAGCGATGCAGACACCTGCACCGCTGTCAGAGATATTATGTAATCAGAATACGTCGTACTCAATTACAGAGTAGAGAAGATCGGGAAGCATAATAAGGAACTTGGGAAGCCACTCACCGATTGCATAAGCAGCAAGGCCGAGGAAAGACGGAACAACGCCGAGGTTGTACTCTGCCTCAGAAGTTGTGTTATCACCTGTGAATGTGACCTTGTTCTCGCCAAGCTTCTTCTCAACTACATATTCGTCAACCTGGTTGATCTTGTCGCCCTCGTCGGTTACTATATATGTTTTGAGTGTGAGCTTACCGCCGTCAATTTGAACGGTTTCAAAGCAGCCGCCGACATAATCCTTTGTCTGGAAGCCATAGCCCTCACGCTGAATAACGAGCTTATCGATGAAATCGGTATTCATAAAATGACCCTCAAGGAAGGGACGAACCTCATATCTCTTTGCGCCTGCTGTGCCGGAAAGAACATAGGTTGTGCCGTCCTTATTGAGCTTGTTATTTGTAAGGGGCTTTGTGCGCAGATACTGATGATCGTGACCTGAGAAAGCAAAGTCTACATTACACTCATCAAGAACCTTTGTGAGTGACTTTGTAAGATAGAGAGCATCCGGCCACTTGCCGTCCTTACCGAGAGTGTAGGGTGACTTGTGGAAGAAAACGATTTTCCAATCCTTATCGGTGGAGTTCATATCGTTTCTGAGCCAGTTGAGCTGTGCGTTTGAAATTGAAAGAAGATCGTTTGTGTTGAGAACGGCGAAATGAGCGTTGCCGTAATCGAATGAATAGTTTACACCGTCCTTGACCTGAACGCTTTCGGTTGTATCAAGTGCAAACATATTGTCAAACCAATACTCTACACCGAGACCGTCGTGGTTACCGGAAACGGGAACGATTGTGTAGTTCTTGTTCATTGCGCCGAATGCCTTATCATAAGCATCCCACTCTTCGTTTGTGCTGTCATTTGTGAAGTCACCGCAGTTTGAAACGAAGTCTGCAACGGGCATTGTTTTGAAAGCACCCTCGAGAGTCTTTACGCCTTTCATAAAGCCTTCATAATCGCTCGACTGAACGTCAGCGATATTGATAAAGTTAACCTTATCATCATCGTTATCGGTTGTGAATACGCCCCAGTCGCTCCAGGTTGTACCGTCGCCTACACGGTATGAGTAAGCAAGACCGGCTGTAAGACCTGTAACAACGAGCTTATGAAGCCATTTGCCTTCCCACTCCCAACACTCTGTGTCTTTAACGGTGTATGCGCCCTCGGGAATACCCATAAGCTCAATCTTGGTAGCTGTTTCCTCATTGGTATACCAGCAGAAGCCTCTGGAGGTGGATGTGTCACCGTTTACGGTAACGGAAAGCCTTGTAGGAGTTTTGCCTGTTGCTGCGGTTTCTTCAGCGGAAGCAAAGCTGACTGCCATAGAAGCAACCATACATACGCTGAGAACCATGCAAAGAATGCGCTTGAAAGTTTTCATTGTTTTTTCTCCTTTATATTTTATTTTTTGTCTACTGCTTTAAGGTGAATCATATAACTCGAGCCGTCTGAGCAGGAAAGATTCTTGAGGTTGAGACCTGCATTCATCAGCAGAGCACCGGAGTGCACCTCGCAGGTTTCATCGTCATAATAATACTTATCGGGGTCAAGACCCTTGAGTCTGACATAGAAGGTGGAATTCTGGCACCTGAGCATTGTTACAAAGGTGAAGAGTGCCTCATTCTTATCCTGTGATACGTAGCCCCATGCACAGCGGTGACCGTTTTCGGTAGGATGAATCAGCCTATAAAGGTCGCCGTAATGGATAACATCGTAGTACTTGTGATAATCCTTAATCTGTCTGCGGATTATCCTCAGCTCATCCTCATTGAGCTTTATCGGGTCAAGCTCATAGCCGAACGTACCGCTCATAGCAACATTGCCCTTGGTTTCGTAACCTGTTCTGCTGCAGGCGGAAACGTGTGCGCCGACGGTGGAAACGGGATAGCACATAGATGTACCGAACTGAATGGTCAGGCGCTCAATCGGGTCGGTATTATCGCTGCACCAGATCTGCGGTGAGAAGTAAAGCATACCGGGATCAAAGCGGCCGCCGCCACCGGAACAGTTTTCGAGGAGAAGATGCGGGAACTCATCAACAATTCTGCCCATAAGCTCGTATGTACCGAGAACGAAGCGGTGAAATACCTCCTGCTGACGCTCGGGCGGGAGAAGAGCAGAGCCGACCTCTGTAAGGTTGCGGTTGAAATCCCACTTGACATAGTCAATCTTATTGTTGCGCAGGATTGCAGCCATCTGCTCATAGATGTTGTCACGCACATCCTGCCTTGACATATCGAGAATATACTGATTTCTGCCGATTGACTTTTCGCGATTGGGAACCTGCAGGCACCAATCGGGATGAGCGCGATAAAGATCGGAATCGGGCGAAATCATCTCAGGCTCAAACCAGATACCGAATTTAAGACCGAGAACGTTAACTCTCTCTATAAGGCTTGAAAGACCGCCCTTGAGCTTCGACTCGTTGACATACCAGTCACCGAGTGAGCTTCTGTCGTCGTTACGCTTACCGAACCAGCCGTCATCCATAACGAGCATTTCTATGCCGATTTCCTTTGCTCGCTCAGCAAAAGCGACAAGCTTATCATCGTCAAAATCAAAGAACGCTGCTTCCCAGCTGTTGATAAGGAGAGGACGCTTTTTGTTTTTCCACTCACCTCTGATAAGGTGGTTATTGTAAAGTCTGTGGAAGATACGGCTCATTTCACCGATACCCTCATTTGAATAAACCATTACAAGCTCCGGAGCAGTGAAGCTCTCTCCGGAATCGAGACGCCAGCAGAAATCCGTCGGGTTGATACCCATAATAAGACGGGAGGCAGAGTTGAAATCAACCTCAATATCTGCGGCAAAGTTACCGCTGTAAACCAGATTGAAGCCGTAAGCCTCACCAAAATCCTCAGTTGCTCTGTCATCGGCAAGGGCAACAAAGGGGTTGTGAGTGTGGCTTGATGAGCCACGCTTGCTGGCGATTGACTGTATGCCGTGGGCAAGGTGGTGAGAAGTGAGTGTACGCTCCTTGCACCACGAGCCGTAAAGGTGCATCATATTGTAATTCATCGTGGGCAGATCGATACAGGCGCTGTAAACGCGCTGGATATCCATCGGCTTATCCGAAGTGTTCTCAACACGCACCCAGCGTGTCATTGCACCGTAGTTTTCAAATACCGAATAATAAAGCCATACCTTTGCACCCGTAACCTTATCAAGGGTTTCTACCTCGAGTGTCCAGGCATCATCATCGCTCAGAGTATAGAGCGAGGGCAGACACTCGAGCGTAGGCTTGCCTTTGATGATTCTGTGGTTAACATAGCGAATATCTGTTGATGCATTTCCGTGATGATTGCGGATTGCAAGCGCAGAAATACGCATATCGCCCGTACCGTTGCAGGGATATTCCATCGGCCAGCTGTCACAGCTGAAGCCGTGCTCACCTATAACAGCATTCGCAGGGCTGAAGGAAGCGTTGCAGTTGCGCATTGCAAGCTCCTCTACACAGTTGTCGGGGATATATGCGCCGTAGTAAAGATGGATCAGATAATTTTCCTCGAACACCTTGAATATGTAGCTTGAAGTTTTGGTGTCGAGCTTAAAAATTCTGTTTTCACTGTCAAAACAAATTGGCATAAAAAACACCTCATTTCTTTAAGTTTTATAATATAATATAAATAAAAAAATATCAAGCAAAATAATACTTATTTTCAACAGTACAATATTAAACAATCGTAAAAAAGACAAAAGCCCCGGAGAAAACTCCGGGGCTCTGCTTTTTTGGTGGTTGTAAGCTAAATTAGAAAAGCTTCTCGATAGCCTCAACTACATTAACGATAGCGTCCTTAACGCCGTTCCAATCAATCTTGCCGTAAGCTGATACGACTTCATTGATGCTGAAATTCTTAACGAAAGCGACGATAGCGTCTACGATGATTGTTACGTAATCCATTAGTTGTGCACCTCCTCCGCCTTTAATTTACAATAATAATAACACTTTTTGAATGGTTTGTCCATTAAAAATTAAAATATTTTCTATTTTTTTTCAAATTATCAAATATACATATTCAAAGCAAACAAAAATGTACAATATAACCAAAACATTAGGGCAAAATCCGTTCAAACAAACGAATAATCGAACCACCGTCAACCATATCGAGGTTCCGCTTTTTGAAATTCTCTGCCCTTTCATCAACGCCTGCAACAGCAACAGCATCAACAAGCTCACTCATATTAACGGCAATTCTGCCCGGCACATAGCTGCGATAATCAAAATAGAACGGACGGGCCGAGGTGTATTCATCAAGGTCGGGAGCGAAGAAAACGCAGGGCTTGTCCAGCAGAACAAAGTCCATACAAATTGATGAATAGTCGGTTATCAGCAGGTCGCTGACAAGCGTCAGCTCATTTACGCTCTTGTAATCGGTGACATCAATTGCGCCGTCAATTCTGGCAGAGCCGTGAATCTGAGGATGAAGCCTTACGAGTAGGCAATGCGTATCTCCCAGCGCCGCTTCAAACTTGTTATAATCAAAGCTGCTGAGGAACTGAGCATCAAGCTGAGGGTCATCGCGGAAGGTGGGTGCATAGAGCACAATTTTCTTGCCCTTACACTGCGGGTACTTCGTCTCAAACTCTGCCCGAAGTGCGGCTGCATTATCAGCGGCGAGAAGCACATCTGCCCTGGGTGAGCCGATAGGCAGCACCTTTTCACGCGGTACGCCGAAAGCGCTTGAATAAATATCCGCAACGCCCGATGACGAGCAGACAACGTAGCTCAGCTTACCGTTTGCCGCAAGCTCTCTTGCCCTGATATCTGCAGGCTGTTCGATATCAAGCCCGAATTTTTTGAACGCTCCTTCTGCGTGCCAGAGCTGAACAATCACAGCCTCTTCTCTGAAATTGAGATAGCCGAGCGGCATAAAATTATCATTCATAAAAACATATTTTGCCGTTGCCAGCAGATACGCTTTTTTGGTGAAGAAAACCGCCGCCTTCGCCACAGACGAAAGGTCATCGTGCGAAATAAAAACAAGCTCATAGCCGCCTGCTTTTTCAAGGTGAGCCTTCACGCAGCCGAGACTGTCATTAAACGAGGCATTGTGGGGCGAAAGCAACACTACCCTGTTAGGTCTGATACCAAACAGGGTACGGAAAATATTAAATAAAAGTGCAAACAAGCGATAAAACAAACTTTTCATTTACTTCGCCCAATCTATTACTGTTTTGCCGAAGCTGCGGTGATAATCAAGATCAAACGCACGGTGAATACCGTCAATACTGTCAACCTTGAGAACATCACCCACAAGGTTTTCCAGATAGCTGATAAGCTTCGGATGCTTTGTATAAAGCTCAACGGCTTTTTTGAAATCTTCAACTCCGCTTCGGGATGAGCCGAAAAGGCGCAAACCTTTTTCGAGCACCATTCGCGTGTTGATTGAAACATTGTTTTCGCTCACACCCATAAGAGCAAGCGAACCCTCGGGATTCACCGTATCAATCATCTGATTGATTGCAGGCTGACAGCCCACACCGCCCACACACTCAAAGGCGTGGTCAACCGAAACACCGTCGGGCACACGGTCAACGTGATATGCCGCATGGGCAAAAGAGAAATAAGAAAGCTTTTCCTCAACCGTACCAAAAACATAAAGCTTTGAATCGGGGAAAAGACAGTGAAGCACAAGTGCCGTGATATAGCCTACGTTACCGTCGCCCCAGATACCGATTTTCTCCCTGCGGCTGTGCGCAAGGCTGTCAAAGCGTGAAATCGCATGAACGCAAACGCTGACAAGCTCAGTGAACGAGGCAACGTTAAGGTTCATACCGTCGGGCAGCTTTACTACTCTGTCTGGAGCGGCAGAAATAAAATCCTGCAGAAAACCGTCCGTACCGCTTGAGCAAAAGCAGCTTGAGCTGCGGTAATTCTCAGCAATTACGCTGTCTTCCTCAGTAGGGATATTGGGAACGGGTACAACAAAATCACCGACTCGGTATGTTCCTGTCGGGTCATATATTACCTTTGCAACACATTCGTGAGTGAGTGCCATTGGGAGCTTTGCCTTGAGAGCAGCCTGCGACCGCACGCCCTGATAGTAGCGCTGGTCAGCCTTACACAGAGAGATTTTATAGGGTCTCATTATTATCTCGCCTGCAGAAAGGTCAAGCTCCTTATAAGCAACCTCAATCATCCTGGGGGATACCAGCTGATATACAGTATTAATCATCTTGCTTTTCCTCAAGCTCATCTGCGCAGCCGATAAGCGACTGTGCAACTCTCATATCAAAGGGATAGGTTATTTTGATATTGAAAACCTCACCTTTGAGAACGTGGACATGCTCGCCCTTGAGAACATACATCTTGCAGGCATCGGTGAGGATGCTCTTTTCTTCCTCGCTGAGAGATTCAAAAATCTCTTTGAGACGCTTTGCCTTAAAGGACTGGGGCGTCTGACCCTGATACATACGGTCACGTATCGGGATTGCGCTGATTGCAAGCCCGTCACAGCTTTCAACAATCGTATCAGCCGCAGGTATAACGGTATCGCAAGCGCCGTACTCAGCCGCACAGTCGATATTTTCATCAATAATTCTGTGAGTTACAAACGGACGCACCGAATCGTGAGTTACAACAACGGTTTCGTCATCAAGGCCGTAGTTTTCCTCAATATAAGCGATTGCGTTCATAATTGTATCGTTTCTTGTTTCGCCGCCGTCAATAACCACAACTCTGTCTGTTTTGCCGAGACTTTTTTCAATCAGATTGCGTGCATGCTCAACCCATGATCTGTGAGTGGGCACAATTATCTTTTCAAAGCGTGAATTTACAAAAAACTTTTCAACAGTATGAATCAGAATAGGTTTTGAGCCGAGCTTGAGAAACTGTTTGGGAATATCCGTATTGCCCATTCTGCTTCCCTTACCGCCGGCAAGCACAACGCCGAAGACCATAATTCTACCTTCCTTCAACGATTATTTTCCTTTGACTCTCTCGTCATAAATATCACAGACCTCGTTCACGTCACCGTTTGCGATAACCTTTCCGTGGTCAAGAAGAATAGCCTTTGTGCAAAGGCGGCGCACCTGAGCTGTATTGTGCGAAACGAAAAGAACGGTAACGCCCTTATCGAACATACTTTTAATCTTATTCTCGCTCTTGATACGGAACTTTGCATCGCCGACGGAAAGCACCTCGTCAAGAATAAGCACCTCAGGGTCAACAGCCGTAGCAATCGCAAAGCCGAGCCTTGCTCTCATACCCGAGGAGTAGTTTTTGACTGGCACATCAATAAATTCGCCAAGCTCCGAAAACTCAACGATTTCGTTATATCTTTCTTCAATATATTTTCTTGAATAGCCCATTGTTGCACCGTAGAGATAGATATTCTCTGCGCCCGAATAGTTCATATCAAAGCCTGCGCCCAGCTCAAGCAGAGGCGCAATTACGCCGTTTACGCTGACCTCACCCTTTGTGGGCTTGAGCACGCCTGCAACAACCTTGAGCAATGTACTTTTGCCTGCACCGTTGAAGCCGAGTATACCGATACGCTCACCCTTTTCAACCTCAAAGGATACATCTGTCAGCGCCCAGAACTCGTTATAGTGGAGCTTGCGTGTAATGAGCTTGATAAAGTATTCTTTTATGTTATCAACTTTTTCTTTGTTAAGGTTGAAAAGCACGCTGACATTGTCAACCTTTACTGCTGTTTTAGCCAAAATCCGTCACCTCAGATGTGAAGAATGAATTTATCCTGCTTCTTATAGAAAACATAGAAGCCGACAAGAATCGTAACCAGGCTGAAGCCAAGTGAATAATACAGGTGGTTCCAGTTCCACATCTGACCGTAAAGCACACAGTCACGGAACATAGAAACAATTGAATAAAGCGGATTTGCCATAAGACCGTACTGAACAACGGGAACTGCGCCGAGCGATTTTACCGTATAGAAAATCGGTGTCAGATAGAAAAGAAGCATACAGAAAACATCGTAAATATACTCAATATCCTTGAAGAAAACATTGAGCGTAGCAAGAATCATACCTACACCGAGAGAAAGGAGCAGAAGTATGAGAATCGGTACAAAAGCCAGAAGTGCATAAGGAGTAATGTTTATAACATCGTCTGTAAAGAAGATAAAGTAAGCAATCATTACAACAAGCACAATAAGCGACATCGCAAAGGTAACAAAGTTTGCAAGCACATTTGAAAGCGGATAGATATACTTTGGAACATATACCTTTTTAATAACGCTGGCGCTCAGACGGATTGACCGCATGGCACGCTTTGTTGACTGGGTAAAGAATTCATAAATAAGTCTGCCGCAAAGAAGATAGACCGGGTAGCAACCGATTGACGGATCGTTTCTGCCGAAAATTCCGCCAAAGACAAGCACAAGAACAATGGTTGTCATAAGAGGCTGCAAAAATGTCCAGAACATACCGAGCACCGAGTTGCGGTACTGGAGCTTGACATTTTTCCGCACAATCTCCTCAAGCAAATAGCGATACTTCCAGAAATTTTTGAAGTACGCCGAAAATTTGATTTTTTTCATTTCACTCTACTCCTGTTAATCAGCCTTTGCGCCACTTCGTAAAGTATTTAAGCATTGATGAAATCTGAACCAGCATAAGCTTAAAATTCTTTTTGCTCTCTCTGCCCCAGACGTGGTAAACAACAGCCTCGGGGTAGAAAACCGCCTTTGCGTGGCGGCGCACCTCACGGGTGATATCACAATCCTCAAAATACATAAAATACCGCTCATCAAAGCCGCCGATTTTTTTGAACAACTCTGTTCTGAACATCATAAAGCAGCCCGTTGCGTTTTCAATTTCGACCGGCACGCTAAGATCAGTATCGAGCATTGCATATTCGCGCAGCAGTCCGCTCGGCTCACCCTCACCGCGCATACGGCTTGCCACAAGATATTTTATCTTCGGGTTGCGCTTGCCGAGAATCTGCATTCTGCCGTCAGGAAAACAGATTTTCGGAGAAAGCAGACCTATTTCGGGATGAGCGTCCATATATGCCGCCATTTTTGCAATAACATCATCGCTGATGCTGATATCGGGGTTTATGACGCAGTGATACTTTGATTCAAGCCTCGGCAGCACAACATTGTGTCCGCTGCCAAAGCCGTTGTTTGTATGAGGCTCAATCACCTCAACGGCAGGATATGTACGCCTGATATGCTCAGGTGTTGAATCCGCCGACATATTATCAACAACCGCAAGCTTGAAATCCACACCCTTGGTGTTTTCAAGCAGGGTAGATATAGTCTGGTCAATGCTGCTCATATTGTTATATGTAACAATGCAGCCGGTTACGTAGGTATTTATCCGTACCATTCCTTTCAGTTTTTCCCGAATTTCAAGATACTGCCCGTTATGCTGAGCCTCCACTTTATTTTCTGTGCAAGGCTAGTTTTGCCGCCCGTCATACTGCCGGGATTGCGTCGGTAAAGCAGGAGCGGCTCATCAATAAGCTCAACCCGACCGACTTTTTCGCTGACAAGCCCCAGCCATTGGTCGTGCATAGGCAGATTTTCGGGAAAAGGCAGAGCCGCCTCAAACGCCTGCCTCGTAAGTGCCATACAGGCACCCGTATAACAGTTTTTGATTATGTTGTGAATAACTCCGGTTTTTGCGCCTCTGTCCTCAAAAAGAGTTTTACCCGTTTTGTTGAGGTTTTCGTCGGTGATATATGCATTGTGAAGCACACAGCAGGCACCGCCGCTGACGGCCTGCATCACACGCTCAACCTTAGCGGGAAGCCATACATCATCCTGGTCGCACAAAAAAGCAACATCTCCCGTACATTCACGCAGCAGAAACTCTTTGTTGGCGTCCACACCCTTTGACGGACCGTGGATATATTTTATCCGCCTGTCTGACAAAAAAGGCTCAACCGTCGCAAAGGTAGCGCCCGAAGGATTATCGTCGGAGATGATTACCTCATCACCCTCACCCAGCTGCGAAAGCACCGAAGCAAGCTGCTGTGCAATATATTTTTCACCGTTATATGCGGCAATAAGAACCGATATTTTCAAGCTGCACAAACACCTTTCGTCAGCACCCGGGCATACGGGCACACAATAATCTAAAATATTTTACTATATATTTGTTAACAATCTATTAACAGCCCAATTTGTCAACCAAAGTCTCAAAATACTCCTTGCCAAAGAAGCCCGAAGTGTGTACGCTGACAGAGCTTGAGGAAAGAATTGATATGCGAATTCTACCTATTCCGAAGCGGCGGAACACGGCATTTGATATAAAATGAGCAGTCTGGATTCCGCTGTATTTGAAATAGCCTTGGGTTACGGAAAAGATACCGGTTGAGTAAGAAAAGATATTCTCATCAATGCAGATTGTTTTGGATTTACAGCTAAGCACGCCGAGAAAAGCACCGAAAACAACAGCGCCGATGCTTGTCGCAGGATGAACAAAGCCGAGTGCAACTGCAAGCAATACCGTAACCGGCAGAAAACTGAAAAATTCAGCCGCAAAGCCGACCTTTGAGGGCTTCACAGGCACGCTGTTACAGATAAAGTCGGGAGCGCAGATGCGGAGTATTCTCTCAAGCTCACTTTTTTTGACCAGCAGACATATCTGCGGAGTTTCGTGCTCATCATTGCCAAGACCCACAACAGCAACCTCCGCACGGTAAAGCCCGAACAGACGTGCCAGAAAAGGACGGCGAACAATCAGAGCATTGACCTTATCCTTTTCAAAAGAATAGTTTTTCTTTTTTACAAGGCCCGAAGAAATATAGAAACAGCTTTCATCCTTTTCCATTATGAAGCCGCAAACATTCATAAAGCGTGTAACGAGCCTGAATGCAAAGCTCAGAACAAATACCGCAATCAGATAAAATAAATTCTCTCCGACAAAAGCATTCACCAGCACAACACCTGCCGCAGTAATCAGCCACGCAGGAGACTGGCCGAGCAGAGTATCACGCAAAGCCTCACCTGCCGTAAAGGAGCAAACCGTTTCACGCTGTACTGACGGCTCACTGCCGACGAAAGCAGCTTTTCTGCTCATCAGCTCAGCCTCAAAAGCCTTTGCCTTTTTCAGTGACAAAACGAACTCAAAATCCGTACGGTTAGCGGTAGCGGCGGAATTTATATCCAGCTTTACCTTTGCAGTACCGACAAGCCGCTCAAAAAGATTGCGTTCGAGGTTTACGGTTGAAATGCCGCTGACGGGCAGGCGCGAAGTGCGTTTCATAAGCGTATTTTTCTCAACTGCAAGATATTCGCCGTCAATATAAAAAACGGTTTTACGCCAGCGAAAAAACAGCCAAAGCGTTACAGCCGCAATAATTACCACCGAAGCCGCAGGAATAATTGCGCCCATATCACCGTCTGCCGCACTTTCAAAAATCATCTTCAGCGTAACGGTGTGACCCTGCTTTATAAAAAGCTCAAACAGAATCGAGACCGAGCCTGTCAGCAAAACAAGGCCGACAGCACCCAGCCGCTCAATAATGTAAGTGATATGATTTCTTGTCGGTTTATCGAACATCGTCCGAGCCTCCGAGCTTTTGCTTTACTCTCTCATTGAGGAACATGGCAAGCTGATTTGCCTTATCTTCATCAAGAAAGCGCAGTACAGCCGTTGAGCCTGCCGTAATAACAGAAACCTTTGCAACGCCGAAAGCGCTGTCAAGAGGACCTTTTGAAACATCAATCTGATGTATTCTGTCAATCGGCACAACGGTGCGTGAAATACGGAAAACACCCTTGACGATTTCAATTCTGTCGGGCTCAATGAGGTATTTATATCTTCTGAATCTGACAAACGGAAAAACCGTTGCCCAAAGCAGAGCAACCACTGCGCCTGAAATCATCAGCGCAACCTTTGCCGAGCCGTAGAGATTTGCGGCAATTACCGCCGAAAGGCAGATTAAAAGCAGGAGCAGACTCTGCAGCAGAGCCGTTGCAAACATCAGATAACCTGCATTCTTGCTGAGCTTTTCGTATTTCATATCACTTGCTCCCATCAGTCAATTCCTTCAATTATTCCCTGAGCTATCGCCCGGGCGTATTCATCAAAATTTTCGTCAAAGAGAATATTATCCTCTTCGGTTGTGATAAAGCCCATTTCAATAAGACAGCTCGGCATATCCGTAGCGGAATTTACATAATAATTTCCGTTCGGGTTGCCCTGATAGCCACGTCTTACTCCTCTGCTGTTACCGTAGCCGACCTCATCTATTTTCTCAAGAATATTTTCGGCAAGCTTTTCTTCAAAAAGCAGAGCATCGTTATTTATCCATATTTCAACACCGCTCACGTCAGCATCTGCGCTGTTGCGGTGAATGGAAACAAAGTATGTTGCACCCTTTTTATTGGCAAAGGCAGCTCTTTCCTCAAGCTCTGTCCTCTCATCCTTTTTGCGTGTATAGATGACCTTGATCCCCTCATCCTCAAGTATCTCTCCTACAGCAAGCGTAAGCCTGAGATTGTCATCCTTTTCAAGCCTTGAGCCGTTCTGAGCGCCGAAATCGTTGCCTCCGTGTCCTGCATCAAGACAAACCAGCGCCTCACCCGATTTTCTGAAGCCGCCCAGCTGCCAGAACGAAACAACCGTCAAAGCGACAACCGCAACGCACACGGCAACCATAATTACAGTTTTCTTTTTCATCCTCTTCCACCTTTTATTTTATCCGACTGAGCTTTTAAGCTCTTTCATAATCTTACTTGCAAGCGGAACGGCAACCTCGCTGCCGCCACCGCCGTTTTCTACCAGCACCACAATCGCATATGGGAACGATGCATTGGAGGAAAAGCCCATAAACCATGCGTGCGAGCTGTCACCCGCAACCTGAGCCGTACCTGTTTTGCCGCCGAATTCCATATCCGGGAATTTGCCGTCACCGTAATTGTTTATAACATTGTTGCGCATCATTTCCTTGACCGCAGCGGCAGTTGTCTGCTGAATAAGCCGCTCGGAAGAAATTGTGCCGACAACGTTTTTGAGAGTATCCGAAACAAAATAAGGAACGGGCGTTGAGCCGTCAGAAGCGATACAGCCTGCAATCATCATCAGGTGAAGCGGATTTATCAGAGTTGTATACTGTCCGATTGATGCCCAGCCTATATCAATTTCAACCGCCTTTGACAAATCAAAACGGCTTGTTGCAGTTTTTGCGCCGCTTATATTAAAGCGCTTACCGAAACCCATTGATTTTGCCGTTTTTTCCAGCACAGCCGCACCCATTTCAATACCCATTTCGGCATAGGCACTGTTACAGGACTTTGTGAAAGCCTTGCCGAAGCTGAGCTTGCCATGGGTATTGTTACAGATTATTTCTCCGCCCTGAGGTGTAGAGAGGCTACCTGTGCATTTGAATTCTCTGGTGTCTGTACCGACGATGTTTTCAATCGCCGCAACAGTGGTTATAGTCTTAAAAGTTGAACCCGGAGTAAAAAGTCCGCTTATAAGCCGGTTCATATAAACAGCCTCGTACTTGCTGTTTGTTTCGATATCTGAGGGTTTATTTTCGGGGTCGTAGCTCGGTGCTGAAACCATGCAGACAATCTCACCCGTCTTATAGTTATAAACACCGATTGCACCCTTTTTGCCGCCGAGAGCTTTATATGCATAGCCGCAGAGCTTTGCATCAAGCGTGAGTGTGACATCACTGCCCTCACCCGTATTGATGAGCGTATATACTCCGTCAACAAGGCTGTATCCCGTGAGTGCATCACGGCAAAGAGTGTGTGCACCCGTTGCGATAAAGCCGTATGTATCACCGACAGCGTGAAGCGTTGCCTTGCGGATATTTTTATCGTCATTATATATTCGCTCACCGTTTTTGCTCTGCGCAAGAACAACTCCGTTGCGGTCAAGAATTCTGCCTGCGTTGGTTATTTCACCGCCCGAATAAAGATGTCCGTTGACCTTGCTGGTTGCCCACGTACCACCGTCAAGCACGAAGCCGGCAGCAAGAAAACCAACACCTGCGATAAACGCAATTATTAGTGCAAGCAGTACATAAGCACGCTTTGTTACCGTATTCACCTGTCAGCCACCTGCCTTTTCAAGTAATTTCTTTCAAGCATCGTCCATTTGCTTTTCGAGCTTGGGATAGGTTTTTATATCAGCACTTTTTATAAACGCAAAAAGTGCCCACGAGCAAATCATACTCGTACCTCCCCTGCTGACAAAGGGAAGGGTAACACCCGTCAGCGGAAGAAGATCGGTAATACCGAAAACATTAAGGCTCAGCTGAACAAGCAGCATAGCCGTTGCGGCAACAGCCGCAATAGAGTAAACGGTTGAACGTGCGTGGCGTGCAATTCTCAGCGCATAAACCGCAACGAATGCAAAACAAAGAATCACGCAGAAGCCGACTATCAGACCCCACTCCTCACAGATTACACCGAAGATAAGGTCAGTAGTAGAGGCGTAGACATTTCTCAGCCTGCCCTCACCTATTCCGAGACCGAAAAGTCCGCCGCTCGCAGAATAGCTGAGCACTCTCGTCTGCTGGAAGCCGCCGTCATTGGCCTGCTCCCACACGTGCCTGTAAGCGGCAAAGCGTGAAGCAACATAGGGCTTGAAATAGATAATAAGACCTGCGCCGAGGACAGCCGCCGTGCTTATCAGACCGATTGTTTTAATATCGCCCGAGCGCATAAAAGCAATTACTACAAAGGTTGCAAAGAATATCAGCGCCGTACCGAAATCACGCATAAGGAACAGCGCACCTACACAGCCGAGCGCAAAAATAAGGTAGCGTGTAAGGCTGCGTGTTGACTGCAGCTTTTCGAGCGTTGCCGCACCGACAAAAACAAACGCTATCTTAACAAGCTCCGAGGGCTGAATTGAAAACGAGCCGAGGCTTATCCAGTTAAGAGCGCCGTTGATTGTTTTTGCCATTACCAAGTTGACACCCAGCAGACCTATTGCACCGATTGCGACGGGAATACGAAGCGCTGAGATGACCTCAACATTGCGCATAACCGCAAGAAGAACAATAAACATTGCAAGACCCAGCAGAATTGCGACAAACTGCTTCAGTGCATATTCGGGGTAAACATCGGCAACGGTTACAAGACCGACGCCCGAAAGAGTGAACGCAATTATCTCAAGCTCCGTCGCACGCTGATTTGCAAAATGACGCGCACAGATAAGATAGAGCCATTCCGTAAGGATGAAGCCGCCGAAGACGGTCAGCACCTGCATATCAACTTCTTCTGCGCCGAAGATAACGGGCATCATTGAAATAATCTGAAACATTGTTGAAAAGAGAAGCATTGTAAACCAGTTGAATGGCTGTTTTTCTTTTCTCACCTTTTTGTTCTGAGCTTCCGCCACGAGCTTCACCTCCCTTTAATTATTTTATAATCTTCTTTACTTTTTTCTGATTTTGTAATGCTCGTCAAAGACGAATATTATTCCGCCCATACCGATAATGTCACCGTGCCTGAGCCTGCGTCTGCCGCTGATTGAGCGGGCGTTGACTCTCGTGCCGCCCGATGAGCCTGCATCCTCAACAAACCAGCCGTTGCCGACCTTGTACACCCTTGCGTGCTGCGGCGAAACCATCGGGTATTTCAGCTTGATGTCACATTCGGGCGCTCTTCCTATTAAGCAGCTCTCACAGCCGATTATGTACGCTTTTTCGGATGCTTCATCAATCAGAGCGGGAATAAACTCAACATTCTCTTCGTTTGTTCTGCCCGTGTTTTTCGCAGCAGCCTTTGCGCGTTTTCTGCGCTCCTTTTCTTTTTCTCTTTCAAGGTCATCAACGTCAACATCAAAAAATTCAAAAGCCGCCGTACCGAAAACGACCTTGTCGCCGTGCTTTAGCGGAACGGTTTTTTCAATTTTATCGCCGTTTACCGTAACACCTGTTCTTGAGTTTGTATCCGCAACAACCCAGCCTGTCCTGCGTTTTGAGATAACAGCGTGAAAACGTGATACCGTTGCAACGCTCAGAATAACATCGCAGGTTGTACTTCTGCCGATTGAATTTTCCCAGCGGGTGAGCGGAATTTTCTTCTTTGTCTTAGCGTCAACAAGATAAGAGCCGACCCTTGACCCGAAGCGTCTTGTCACAAGCGAAACTACGCAGCTGCCGATTATCAGCACCGCAAGCCCTGCCAGCAGATAGCGGCTCATCAGCACGGTAAACGAAAAAATATCATTCAGCGTCACGGCTCTTTCCTCCTTTTTAATTATAATAATACAGATACATTTTAATATTATTATGATAAAGTGTCAATAGCGTGGATTTTGATTGACTTTTTTATAACTTGAATTTATACTTAACTTAATACAAAAAGCTCACAATTTTACTAAAAATTTATTAAGGAGATATAACATGAGCATTACAAAAAGCGTTTTCGGCACAATGCCTGACGGCAGCGAAGTACTCAAATACAAAATTAAAAACGCAGAGGGCTGCTTTGCGGAGTTTATCACCTACGGTGCAACCTGGCTGAGCGCCTTTATGTATGACAAGGACGATATTCTGCAGGATGTACTGCTCGGCTTTGACGATATGGAGGGTCACATCAACCGCTCAGACTACCAGGGTCAGTGTGTAGGCAGATATGCAAACCGAATCGCAGGCGGCAGATTTACCGTAAACGGCACAGAGTATCAGGTTGACTGCAACGAGGACGGTGTTAAGAGCCTGCACTCAAGCGGTGAATTTGCCCACGCAAACTGGTCGGCAGAAGAAATCGGAGAAAACAGCGTTGAGTTTTCGTTCGTATCTCCCGACGGCACTTACGGCTTTCCCGGCACACTCAAGGCAAAATGCCGCTACACACTTACCGACGATAATCAGGTAGTTATCGAATACAGCGCAGTTTCCGACAAGGCAACCATAATCAACTTCACAAACCACGCCTACTTCAACCTTGCAGGCTGTAACAGCGGCAATGTGCTCAACCATATTCTTTGGATTGATGCCAACGCATTCACACCCACCACGCCCGACAGCATCCCCACAGGTGAAATCCGCAACGTTGAAGGCACACCGTACGATTTCAGACAGGCAAAAGAAATCGGCAAGAATATTCACGATGACTACGATCAGCTCACAGCCGCAAAGGGCTATGACCACAACTTCTGCCTCAACGCAGGTGAGCACGATAAAATAACTGTATATGAACCGACAAGCGGCAGAACAATGTCAGTATGGACAGATCAGCCCGGCGTTCAGCTTTACACAGGCAATTTCCTTGACGGCACAAGAGCAGGCAAGGGTGGCTGCCCGATGATTCAGCACGCAGGCTTCTGCCTTGAAACACAGGTTTATCCCGATGCACCCAACCACGAGAATTTCCCGCAGTGCACCTATCAGGCAGGTGAAGAATACACCGCCAGAACAATTTACAAATTCGGCGTTAAGGAATGATGTTGAATTGAGAAGAAAAGAAATTGCTGAGTTTGCCGTTGAGCAGCTCAAAGCGGATTATCCCGAAGCTATCTGCTCACTCGATGCGCAGAACCCCGTTCAGCTTATAATCGCAACCCGTCTTTCGGCGCAGTGCACGGATGCGAGGGTAAACCTTGTAACACCTAAGCTCTTTGCGAAATATCCCACACTTGAGGACTACGCTTCAGCCAAGCTTGAGGATGTAGAGGAGATTGTGCGCCCCTGCGGCTTTTACCACATGAAAGCAAGGGATATAATAGGTATGGCACGTATGCTGATTGATGAATACGGCTCGGTTGTACCCGATACGATTGACGAGCTCGTGCGTCTGCCCGGTGTCGGCAGAAAGACAGCCAACCTTATTGTAGGCGATGTTTACAAAAAGCCTGCAGTTGTTGCCGATACACATCTGATACGCATTTCAAACAGGCTCGGGCTTGTAAAGACAAAAGACCCGTACAAGGTTGAGATGGAGCTGAAAAAGCTGTTGCCGCCGGAAGAGAGCAACGATTTCTGCCACAGGTGCGTGCTTCACGGCAGAGCCGTATGTGACGCGCGCAAGCCCAAGTGCGAAATATGCAACCTGAAAAGAGTTTGTAAATTTGCAAACGAAAACAGCAAATAAAAAAATAATGTCATTCTGAGTGCAAATGAAGAATCTTTCTGTTTCAAGATCCTTCACTGCGTTCAGGATGACATTTTTATTTGTCGTGTATTTTGGGCAGAGGCAAGCCCCTGCCCTACCTGTGATAAAATCGTTTTGCTGTCTTCAACACATATCGTGACATAGTAATACCGGGCAGACTATAATCATAACCCTTCAGTTTGTGGTGCTTACGCTGAGGAAGATTTGATTTATTACACATAAAAATCATCTGCCCGTTTTTGTTGTCCTGCAAAAAATCAAATATTTTCCTCAATCGCCTTATTCACTGCCTCACGCTTGGAGAGCATTGCTTCTATACCCTTTTCAAAGTTTGTAAAGCTGAGCGGCTCACCCGTGCGGTTTTCGATCAGCGCAAGTGTTTTTTCGTAGCCGATTTTGCTCTCAAGCAGCTTCAGCGCCGAGAAATCCTGAAAAGCATCGTAAAAAATCTTATATCTTAATGATACGAGCGGCTGACCGTTTTCGCCGGGATAAACAACAAATGCATCGCCCGAGGGGAAAGCCTCACCTGCATCGGTTACTTCAAACGGATTAATATGGCGCTTTGAATACTGTGAATACCAGAAATTAAAGCCCCACTGCAAGAAGCCTACACAGCCGAACTTGTAAAGCTGAATACCCAAAGCGCGGTTACGGTAAGACGGCATAGCCATAAACCTGTTTGATGTGCCCTTATACTGACCGCAGCAGTAGTAGGTCCAGAGTCCGTCCACCTTGCCGTAGAAATTGTGAGCATGGTCGAGCGAGGGTACGGGAGTTTTTACAAGACCCTTTTTGTAATACTTGAAATTGCTCAGTGCGTCAAGAGTTTTATAGTCGGGGAAGAGCCTTGAAACAAGTCGGCTTGCCTTGCCGTAAGAGCGCAGCTGCAAATCATTAGGCTCATCAGAAACATGAAGCCAGCATCGCTCCTTGACATTCTGCGCAACAAGGAACTCATCAAGTGCCTTTGAAAACTGTTCAAGGAATGTGACATATTTCTTGCCGCTCGCCGCAGTTTTCCAGCCGAAGAGCTTCCTGCCGCTGACATCAACAATCTTCGGTGCGTGCTTTGCACCCCACTGGGTGAACAGATGAGAAAGCTCAAACCATTTCATACCGCTTCTCTGAGCTGTTTCAAACCAGCGTGCCAGCTTATCAAAACCGAAAGCGTACTCATCCTTGCCCGTAACTGTAACATCAACGAGCTGCATTGTCGGTCTTTCACCGCCAACCTCAGTATCAAGAGGAGGGGTGAAAAGCGGAGTGAGCACCATATTAAGACCGTGAGCATTGCCCACACGCATAAAGCTTTCAATTATCTGCCAATGCTCCTCGCTGAAAGCCTCAACACCGTAATGGGTTGCAAGGCAGTCGCAATGGAACCAGTTTGTATGAATCAGCTCCTGCTCAGGCAGAACGGCATTTATTACCTTAACGCTGATTTCAGCCTTGCCGACCTCGTCATTATCCTCATTGAAAAGTGTGATTACAATATTATTCGCTCCTGCCGATTTTGCCTCAAGCTCAAACCATACGGAGCACCAGCCGCCGTTGACAAACTCAACCTCACCGTTTTCCGTCGGATAAAGCACATCGGGATAGTAGCCATCGGGCGAGGTTATAACATCGCCGTCGTGATCATCATAATAAGGCAGCTTTGACGGAACAAAACCGATATTATAAGAATTAACCGTCAGCTCATCCGCACCGTCAACGGTAAAGCGCAGCGGCTCATCGGTATTGATTGCAAGCTGAAAATTCGCACGCTCACCTATGAGCATTGAAAGGCTGTCGATTTCAAAAAAATCGCCCTCGCTCTGGGGAAATACTTTCTCAAGGGACGAAACCAATTTAAGCTGTGTCATTTTTATTCCTCCACATAGCTCACACTGAAACAATGAGAGCGTATTTTATACTTCATTACGTTGCTGCGGAAATATGCACCTGTTATCGCCTTGCCGCCTACCGTCATTTTCTCAACATAGCCCACGGAGGAGCTAACCGCTGAATCGTGCTTTTCTGTTTTAATCCATTCCGAAGGAGCACCATCGAGCTTTATTTTGAGCTCCTTCTCGGCAAGCTCCTTAAAATCCTCTGCGGAAATTGTGTAGGTTGTTTTGTATTTGGCGCATTTTTTATCGTGAGGACTTTCAACCGACTGCTCAAGATAAGGGTAGGTCAAGCCGCCCCATACGGTTGAGGCTCTTACTGTTTTGCCTGCCGACATAGCAAAAAATGTTGCCATTATAGGCTGACCGTTGTAAGACAGATACTCGCCCAAAACGGATTTGACCGCAGTTTCAACCGCACTTCCCTCGTAGTTATAGCTTGAATTAAAAGCGTGCATTGTTGAGCTGATATTGAATTTATAGCGCTTTGCGTAGGTGTAAAGCGAAACTGTCTGAGCCTTGAAAGCCTCAGCGGTAGTGCTGTTGCAGCCCGAGCCGATTTCACCCACTACGCTTCGGCAGATGTACTCAAGCAAAGAATACTCCTTACCGCCGAAAAGCACGGTTTCGGGCATATCGGGGTCTTCTTTCATAAGGCTTGTCCCGGGGTAGTAATGGAGCAGAATATTCTGATAAGAGCTGCCCGCTCTTGAATAGCCGAGCGCACCCTCCTGGCTGAGACCGACACCGTGACCGTAGCCGTAAACGGTAAAAACAAACTTGCCCTTTGCCTTGCCGGCGACAGCTTCAGCCCTTGTCGTTGTGGCAGGCTTTGCGGTTGTAGTAGGCTTTGCGGTAGTTGTCGGCTTCGCCGTTGTGGTGGGCTTAGCTGTTGTAGTAGGCTTCGCTGTTGTTGTGGGTCTGAAAGTGGTCTCTATTTTATCGGTGATAACCGCAGTTGTCAAAGTTATGATTGTGCTCAGCTCTGCTGTAATGCTGTTTTCTTCAGTGGTATTTTCCTGTGTTGTTTCCTGAGCGGAGGTTGTATAATCCTCTTCCGGCTCCTTAAAAACGTCAATTATTCCGTCCTCAAAAACAAGCAGGGAGTCGCCAATGGCGGCCCCCTGAAATGATGCGAAACTGCTGAGTGCTTCCGCCTTTTTTTCCTGTGCGTTTTCATATCCGCTGAACGCAAGGTAGCCTGTAAAGGCAAGTATCAGAGCAAGTATTACATAAACGGCAGTTCTGATTGCGCTGCCTTTTTTCTTCTTTTTGTCCTGTTCATCAGGCACTTCCATTTCTTCCGGCTGCTCAGAGAGCGGCTCTACGGCAAAGGTCTTTTCAGGCTCAGCCGTACCGTCAGCCTCAGGGCCGGTGCACTTCTCGCAAATCATATTCATAAGCAGCTCGATAGAAGCGGTGATAAGCTCGTCCGGTGTTTCGCCGGGCTGAGAAACAAAGCGCAGTACGCGCGAAGCGCTCTTATCGGCAAGAGCGACATAAATATTATATTTGCGCTCGCCCGTTGCCTGTGACGTGCCTGTGTAAACATTGGAAACGGCGGCACCGTAAGCATCCTCACTGTCGGGGATTGCGTAACGTGCAAGGTCAGCTATGTAGCTGCGCGGAGCCTCATCCCCTCTTGCTGCGCTGTAATCGGTGAATACGAAAGCATCACGCACCGTTTCTTCACCGCAAAGATCTTTGACCATTTCGCAGGAGGGTGTATTTGCAAAGTAAACCTTTTTACCCTTTTCGGCAAGAAGCTCAACCGCCTTTGCGGCAATGCTCTCTTCAGCCTTTGCTTCCTTTTTCTCATCCTGAGCTGTTGAGGCAACAAAGCCCTGAGCCGCAAGGTAGGAAAGAAGTCCCTCCTCAAACTGCGACTTAAGCCTGAGCTTGTCAAGCGGCAGCATTGAAAAATGCTGCTTGCCCGATTTTATTGCAAAGCCTGAAAACAAACCGTCCTCCGAGAGGAAAACATCGGCATTTTCGGGAATTGCACAGTGGAGCGAAAGCTGCTGGGAATCAAGCCCCTCGTCGGAGCTTATACGCGCTCTTATATCGTCTCTGAGCTGAGTTCTGATATGCATTGCCCGCAGAATTGCCAGCTTTGCCTTCGGGTAAACCGAAGGCTCTGCGGCAACGATAATAACATCGCTGTTTGCAAACGCATCGGAAAGAGCGGAGGAAACCTGCGACATTGAGCCGCAGATTCTGAAATCGCATCTTCCGTAGCCGTTGAGGGAGCTGCGTATTTTATCCGCTGCAGACTGAACTGTTTCCGCACCGCTGTTATTCAGAGCTATAAAACTTAAATTCATTAGCTGTGAACAGTCCTTTCAATTAATAGAATTTATGACGGATACCATCTGTAAGCAGATGCGTACGGGTTGGAGAGGCTGTTTTCCTTGTAATAGGCTGCAGGATATCTCGGGTTGGGATTGTAACGGACAGAAGATGTATCGACTGCCTCACTCTCACCGGGGCGTACCATTCTTGCCATAATTACAAGTCTTGCCTCATCAAATTCATAGGTGCAGGTGGAAAGGGTAAGAATCTTGTCCGAAAGGGCAATATCCACCTTGGGATAGTAAAGCGAACGCTGTTTAATTTCACCGAGGAAATTCTCAACAGCTTCCTCGCTGGTAAGGTCTGTGAAAATATAATTGAAAAGGTAACCGTTATCAGCCGCAGACGTACCGCCCGTAATAAATACGGCAAATACCTTCCACTTATAGTTGCCGAAAAGAGTATTGAACTCAATTAAAGGTGCCTTTTTGTATCCGTTTGCGCTCTTGTAATGAACAAGGTTGCCGAACATCTTTGAATCGTACATATAATGTCCGAAAAGAGTTGTGTTATAGTTCAGCCTGTCCACTCTGTTTGAGCAGTTCATAAAGATAGAGCCGTACTTGTTGCTCTTGCCGTCGAAGTTTGTTTTAAGGTACTTTTCGTTATTCTCTCCGCGGACAATCGGCAGCGAGATATCGAGACCGTCAATCGTAATCCAACCGACAAAGTCCTGATTTCTTGCATAGAGAGCGGCATATTTTTCAAGCATACCCTCGGGGAATTCGATTCCGGGATACTGCTGTTCAAGCGTGAGCTTATCGGCAACCTCGTTACTGTCGCTGATAAGACCTTCAAGCTCATCTATCTGCTTGGAGTTTTTCCAGGGCTCAATTACATAATCGTTAAACAGATAAAGTGCCGAGCCGATGAATGCAAGCACGCAGAGAATCATAACTATCTTGCGGATTTTTTCGGCGGTGCTGTCGTCCTTTTTCGGAACAAAGTTTCTGGTAAAGAAGCCGTCTTTCTTTGAGCCTTTGCCCTCGGAAGCGTTGTACTTCTTCGAAAAGCCGGTAACATAGCTTGCCTCGTTCTTACCGCTTTCCTTTTTCTCCTTTGCAGACTTCTTTTCCTTAAGAGGCTTCTCCTTAACGGGTTTTTCCTTTGCGGCCTTTTTCTTTTCGGGCTTCGGTGCAACGGGAGCTTCATCAGCAGGTGCCGTCGGAGTGGGAATATCCTCATCAAAATCAAAGCCTAAGCCGCTTTCGGGGTCGAACTCAAAATCCGTAAAGTCTGACGGAGCAATATATCCGCCTGCCATAGAATCTGTATCGGATGTATCGGGAGTCTGCTCAACAAAATGCTCAGGCTCTGTAACAATCTGCGGTGCTTCGGGCTCTTCAACAGCCTCGGGCTCAGGATTGGGCTGAGCTGCTTCAGGCTCTTCGGGAGCGGCAGGAACGTAGGATGAAGCGCTGTAAAAAACAGATTCATCAATAGCCGTATCAAGCCACGAATCGTCAAAGCTGTCAATATCAAGAGTTTTTGTCGTACTGCTCTTGCCGAACATATCAAGGTCATAGGAAAAATCCGGCTCGGGCTCTTCCTCAGGCTCCTCGGGCTGATCGGCTGCCGCCTCATCAAAAGTGAAGCCCGCAACCTCATCGGGAAGCTCAAACTCAGGCTCGGACGGCTCTTCAACTGCAACCGTCGCAGGCTCTTCGGAAATTTCAACCGCAGGCTCTTCGGCAACAGCTTCAGGCATCTCTGCAGCAGCAACTTCTTCTGTCACAGGTGCTGACGGCTCTTCAACAGCCGCAGGCTCCTCCTGAACAGGTGTATCCTGCTTTGACTGAGCTACCGATGCGGTATCCACCGTATCTCCCTCATCTATTGTCTGATATTTTTTCAGCAGCTCGTCGAATTTGGAGCTTCTTGCACCGAACTGGCTGAAAACATTATTCTCATCTGTCATCTCTCATCATCCCTTCCTTTCAAATACTGTATGATCATGTGCAGGGCATTTGATGCCGCCACATATCTGTTATATTCTCTGGAGTCTTCCTTTTTTCCAGTCATCAGCTTGCGCACTTTTGTGTCTCCCTCATGGGAAATTGCAACATATATAAGGCCAACGGGTTTGTCCTCCCTTGCTGCCTGAGGACCTGCGCTTCCCGTAATGCCGATTCCGATATCGGCACCCGAAAGCCTTCGTACCCCCTGCGCCATTTCGGCAGCAGTCTCTTCGCTTATTTCTGTATACTTATCAAGAGTTTCAGCCTTTACGCCGAGAAGATTCTGCTTTACAACGTTTGCATACGATACAACGCCGCACTCAAAAACAGCAGAAGAACCCGAAACATCGGTAATGCGTTTTGCGAGATATCCGCCCGTACAGCTTTCAGCAACGGCAACTTTCTTTCCGCTGAGGCCGAGCAGCTTTACTGCTGTCTGCTCAAGATTAAGAGAATCCTCGGAATAAATATATTCACCTATTTTTTCGCGTATTTTCACTATAACGGCTTCGCACATTTCAAGTGCTTTTTCATCTGTTTCGGCTCTTGCCGTAACGCGCAGGAGTGCCTCACCGTCCTTGGCGTAGGGAGCAACCGTAGGATTAGCTCCGTCAAGCAGCTCTGACACCCTCTGTGCCATATCAGACTCACCTATTCCGAAAGTCCTTACCTGCTTTGAAAGAATAACACCGCCTGTTTTCCTTAAGAGAAACGGCTTTACTTCATTTTCAAACATCGGCTTGAGCTCCCTGGGCGGACCGGGCAGCATAACAACCGTTTTGCCGTCTTTTTCTATTGCACAGCCCGGTGCCGTACCGTTGCGGTTTCTGAAGACAGTACCGTCCTTAGGCACATAAGCCTGCTTTGCATTGCTTTCGGGCATCGTTATGCCCTTTGATTCAAAATAACCTCTTATGCCTGCAAGAATTTCCTCATCAAGCACAAGCTCGGCGCCCATTACCTCACAGCAGATTTCTTTTGTAAGATCGTCCGCCGTAGGGCCTAAGCCGCCCGTAAGAACAACCAGATCGCTTCTTGAAACCGCAGTTGAGATGCAGCTGCGCATACGCTCGGGATTGTCGCCGACTACCTCCTGATAGTGGATAACAACACCCATTGATGCGAGCTCGCGTGCAAGAAACTGAGCATCCGTATTCACAATATCACCAAGCAGGAGTTCAGTACCTACCCCGATAATCTCACAGTTCATAAAAGCATCTCTTTCGTTACAAATCAGTTAATGACAATTTTTCTTGTATTCTGTACCGCACGCTCAACCAGTGCCTCAACATCAAGTGCCGACTCAGCCTCGATTACCTCAGCGAGCTTCGGACGGGTGCGCGGATGTCTGGGAGTGAATACCGTACAGCAATCCTCAAACGGAAGAATTGAAATTTCAAAAGTATCTATCTTGCGTGAAATTGAAATAATTTCATCCTTGTCCATACCTATCAGCGGACGGAAAACAGGCATTGTTGCCGCCGCATCGGTGCAGGCTATTGCGCCCATTGTCTGGCTGGCAACCTGACCGAGGCTTTCACCCGTAATAAGCGCACCGCAGCCTGTGTGAGAAGCGATTTGCTGAGCGCAGAGCACCATCATACGGCGCATAATGATTGTGAACAGCTCCTCGGGACACTTGTCACGGATTGCCTCCTGAAACTCGGTGAACTCGACTACTGTCAGCTCAATTTTTCCTGCGTAGCGTGCAACCTTGCCGAGCAAGTCATGAACCTTCTGCTCTGCCCTTTCGCTTGTATAAGGCGGTGAAGCAAAGTGAATTGCGGTAAGCTCAATGCCTCTCTTTGCCATCATCCAGCCTGCAACAGGGCTGTCAATTCCGCCTGAAACCATAAGAGCAGCTCTGCCTGCGGTACCGACGGGCATTCCGCCGGCACCTCTTATCTGGTTGGCGTGAACAAATATATCGTGGTCTCTTACCTCAACCGTTACGGTAAGCTCGGGATTGCGCACATCAACGCTCAGGTGCGGATATTCATCGAGCAGTCTTTCACCCAGAAGCAGGCATATTTTCGGTGAATCGTAAGGAAATTTTTTATCCGAGCGCTTGGCACAGACCTTAAAGGTAGAGGCTGAAAGGAGCTGCTCCTCAAGATATTTTCCCGTATGCTCAAGCACCTGCTCAAAATCCTTTTCGAGCTTGAGCGCACGCGAAAAGCCTGCTATACCGAAAACACGTGACAGGCTGTCAACCGCTTCTTCAAGATCGACACCGTCCTCACCCTCTACTTTTATGGTAGACTGGGCAGGCGTAAAGGTGAAATTGCCGAGCTGTGAAAGCTTACGGCGCATATTCTTGATCATCACATCTTCAAATGTGCGTCGGTTGAGACCCTTGAGGGCAAGCTCACCGTTTTTGATTAAAATTACTTCTTTCATTATATGTCCTTTACCGTGAATTTAATTATTTCTTTTTTCTTAATGTGCTGACTCCGCTCTCAAGCGCGCACAAAAGCATATCCAGCTCATCCTTTGTGGTGAAGCGTGAAAGGCTGATGCGAAGAGCACTGTCAATCCGCTCAGGCTCGAGCCCCATTGCGGTAAGCACCTTACTGCGGTGACCCTTTGAGCAAGCCGAGCCGCCCGAAACATAAACGCCCGAATCCGAAAGGTAGTTGAGCATTGTCTGCGACGGATGACCGAGCGCGGAAATATTGATAATATAGGGTAATGCATCGTCACCCGAATTGATTACTATACCTTCTATCTTTTGAGCCTCCTGCACGAAATAATCACGCAGGGACTTTGTTTTTTCAAGCTGAGAACCAAGCTCGGGCAATTCCTCAACCGCACCCTGCAGACCCATTATTGCAGGCATAGGCTGAGTGCCTGAGTAAATCTTACCCTCCTGACCGCCGCCGAAAACATACGGCACAAGCCGCACACCCTTACGCACATACAGGAAACCGACACCCTTCGGACCGTTTATTTTGTGTGCGCTGGCGCTGAGCAAATCTACGCCGAGCCTTGAGGGCTTTATCGGCAGCTTGCCGTAAGCCTGTACGGCGTCACAGTGAATCAGTGCAGGTGCGCCTGCCTTTCTGACGGCAAGCCTTGCCGTTTCAACAGGCATTATGCTGCCGACCTCGTTGTTGACATACATAAGGCTGACAAGCACCGTTTTTGAGTTCACGGCATTCATAAGCTCCGATTTGTTTATCCTGCCTAATTTATCGACCTTGAGATATATAACCTCAAAGCCCTCTTTTTCAAGCTGAGCCATACATTCAGAAACGCTCGGATGCTCAACACAGGTTGTGACAATTCTGTTGCCCCTGCGTTTGAGAGCGTGAGCCGCACCGAAAACCGCGGCATTGTTGGCAAGCGAGCCGCTGTTTGTGAAAACGATCTCATCCTTTTCGCACGAAAGCGATTTTGCAACCGCCGCTCTTGCCGAATCAAGCTGACGCTGAGCCGCTGTGCCTACGCTGTGGAGCGATGACGGATTGCCGTAATATTTGTTTATCGCTTCGACCATTTTCTCCTTTGCCGAGGGACAAGGGAAGGTCGTAGCGCTGTTGTCAAGATAAGCTTCCATCTGTCAATACTTTCCCCCTGCAGTAAAAATAGATAAAGGGAAAAACTTTCCCTTTTACATTATACTGCAAAGATTTATTTTTGCTGCCAGAGTGCAACAATTTCTCCCACAAGAGAGGTCTCGTCAACCGAAACGATTTTTTCAAACTCGTCGGCATCGTAATATATCACTCTGCCGTCAAAGCCGAGCATTGCATAGGCGGCTTTATATCCGCTGTCAAAATAAACAACAGCATCACCATGCTCAAGCGAATCGGAATCGGTCTTCTGCACGAACCATACATCGAGCTTTTCATCTTCACCCTTCCGGCAGATGAGAGCATAGTCAAGCAGAAAAATTTCCTGCGGATTGTCACGTGAAATAAAGAACACCGCTGAAAAGCTGCCGACAACAATTATCAGCAGTGCAACCGCCAGAGCGATTAGTGTTTTTATTATTTTACCGATTATTTTCATCCGAGTATCAGCTCCGTAATCTGATTGGGACTTTCGCAAAGGAATTGAGCCTTGTGCTGTTTAAGCTCTGTCTCGCTGCCAAAGCCGTAAAGCACACCTGCACTCATCACGCCTGCCTGAGCGGCACCGTCAATATCAAACATTCTGTCGCCGACCATAAGCGTTGTGGCTTTATCTGCATTAAGATTTTCAATAACAGCCTCGATAAGCTGAGCCTTTGACGGCTCGGGCTGACCGATTACAGGCGCACTTACGAAGCTGAAAAAGCCGTCAATTCCGAGATGGGCAAGTATTTTGCGGACAAACTCACCCGGCTTCGATGAGGCTATTGCCATCTGCACACCTGCGGCACTGAGAGCCGAGAGCATATCAGTAACACCGTCATAAAGGTCACACTCGAAAATACCGCCGCCTCTGTAATGCTCACGGTATTTGCTTACCATTCCTCTTGCAATTTCCTCATCATGTGAGTAACACATAAAGCTGTCAAGCAAAGGCGGACCGATAAACCCCCTTAAGCGCTCGTTATCCGTTTCGTCAAAACCGAAAGCGTGAAGTGCCTCAAGCGCACAGCGCAGAATGCCCCTGGCGGTATCGGCAAGCGTACCGTCAAAGTCAAAAATCACAGTTTTAATTGGTTGCTCCATGCTCTCACCGCCTGACAGTTTTCGTTAAAAAAACACTTTTGGGTATATTTACAGACATATATCAGCATTATAACACAAAATAATAATTATTCATATAGGCTTTTGAAAATTTTTATGATAAAATATTTGGAAAAGATGCAACAAAATACCTGTTTTTGCACACTTACATTATGAGCGGCTCACAATAACACCGAAAAAGGTGAAGAAGTTATGAAAATAAGTAAAATCATAAAAGCGCTTATAATTTTCCTCGCATTATGCCTGGTGGCGTGGGGCGGTATGTTCGCAACGGATTTTTACCGCTCCGGTCACCTGATGGCGCCGGTATTTGCAACGGTGATGAATAACGGCGGCAGCCCTACATACAAGGGTCTCGGATACACGGTTGAGGTGGAAACAGACCGCCCCGTTGACAGCTGCTGCGGCTCAAGGATAATTGCCGTTACAATGTATGTAGGAGAAAAAGCAGTCAGCGCAAGCATAGTTTAGGCAGGTGAAAAAGGATGAAAGACAATACGGCAGAAATTGCCAAAAAAGCAATGCACGGTGACCCGACGGCGTTCGGTGAGCTTTACTCGCAGTTTTCTTCAGAGATGTACCGCTATGCTCTGTACAGCCTCGGCTCACGCGAAGCAGCTCTTGATGCGGTGCAGGAAACTGCACTCGAAGCCTTTCGCGGTATAGTAAAGCTCAGGAGTGAAAGCGCCGCAAAGGCTTGGTTTTTCGGTATTCTTTACAACGTCTGCAAGCGTTTTCAGCGTGAAAAATACGGTGCCGATACAGCTCCCATAGAGCTTTGCGAAGAGCTTTCATCCGAGAGCGGAGAGGACTCAATTTCGCTCGGAATTGACCTGCTGAGGCTGATTTCGTCACTTGATGCTCAAGAGCGTGAAATCGTTCTGCTGAGCGCAGTCTGCGGCTATTCGGGCAAGGAAATTGCCGCAATAACGGGAATTGCTCACGGCACCGTACGTTCAAAGCTTTCCCGAACGCTCGCAAAGCTGCGGGCAGAGCTTGATAAGGAAAGGAGATAACAATGAACAAGCACGATAAAAATAATGCCGACTTCATCCGCAGCACATTAAGTGCGCTTGACGAAAAGACCGCTGTACCCGAAGAAATCTCGGCAGAAAACATAGCGGCTCTCGTCAGCGGTAAGGAGCAGAAAAAGAGCAAAAAAGGCAAAATGATTGCATTCAGAACAATAGGCTCAATCGCCGCCGCAATACTGATAGCAATCGGAATCGGCTCAGCCGTCAACCACTTCAACAGCCCTGCCATTAATAAAATGCCGCAGGAAATTGAGGAAGCACTTACCCCCGTTTCCGCCAACACAGAAAAGACAATTGTTGATTATTTCACGGTACTGCGTGCAAAATTTGAAGAAGAAAACAAATATTATTTATTCGAGGATGTTCTCTACGAAAAGGCTGAAGATGAAGCAATGCCCGAAGCAGGAATAGGCTCCGATACCGCGGTAAACAGCTATGCAAGCCTTACGGATGACGGCTCTCACGGCACAACGAACGTACAGGTCAAGGGCATTGACGAGGATGACATAATCAAAACCGACGGCAAGTATATCTATGTGCTGACCGATTCTTCAATAAAGATAATCGATGCCGCAAGCATGAAGCTGATGAGCCTGAGAAATATCGATTCCAGAGGCTCAAACGGAATGTATCTTTACGGCAATATTCTGGCAGTTGTCGGCTACGATTATTCAAAGAACGATTGCACCGTTATTGAGCTTTATGACATAGCAGACAAAACAAAACCGAAGCTTATAAACGAGTTTTCGCAGGACGGCGGCTACTTCACAAGCAGGCTTGTCGGAAGCAAGATTATACTCCTCTCACAGTATGCTATTTACCCCGAGGATCTCGAGCTTGAAAAGGGGCTTGCAGTATACAACGATGTTGTACCGGAAACCGTCACAAACGGCTCTGCACAGCCACTTAAGCCCAATATGATAACCATTCTTCCGCAGGATAAAAACTACTCCGAGATATACACCGTTATGACAACGGTTGACCTTGAAGCAGACGAATTCAAGCCCGTCACTTCGGCTGTACTCGGCTCGGGTGACAACGTCTACTGCACCAACGAAAACCTTTATATCTGCGACACGGTTTACAAGCACACCGAAACCACTCACGGGAACGGAATGATATCCGTTACAAACCACACACAAACAACAAAAATCCACCGCTTTTCAATCAAAGACGGCACTCTTAAATCAGAGGCAAGCGGCGAAGTAAACGGCAGAACCCTCAACCAGTTTTCCATTGACGAAAAGGGCGGATAT
Source organism: Acutalibacteraceae bacterium (assembly GCA_045544055.1). Classification (GTDB taxonomy): domain Bacteria; phylum Bacillota; class Clostridia; order Oscillospirales; family Acutalibacteraceae; genus UBA8612. The sequence continues at coordinate 33,499 of JAZPYF010000029.1, forward strand.
GTGAGAATTGCAACAACCGACAGCGAGGCAAACAACGTATATGTGCTTGATATGAGCCTGAAAGAGGTTGCAAAAATTGACGGAATTGCCAAGGGCGAAACAATCCAGTCCGTGCGCTATATCGGCGACTACGGCTATGTTGTAACCTTCAGACAGACAGACCCTCTGTTTGTTATAGATTTCAAGAATATGAAAGCCCCGAAAATCGTCGGTGAGCTTAAAATTCCGGGCTTTTCAAGCTATCTTCATCCGTTCAACGGTTACCTTGTCGGAATCGGCACAGACGGTGACGAAAACGGCACCGTTGACGCCCTCAAAATCTCTCTTTTCGATATTTCCGACCCGACAAATCCGCAAGAAATTGACCGTTTCATCCTCAAGGGCGCACGTGCGGAGAGTTTCCACAAATCCGTTATGGATTGCTCCGCAAAAGACATTCTCGGTTTCATCTACCGTGACAGCAACACAGGCGAAGCTAAGTTCTGCACGCTGAAAATCAAGGAAGGTAAAATAAATCTCATCGGCAGCTACTCCAACAGAAGCAAAGAGGAAAGCCGCTCAGGCATTCACTACGGCGCAAACGGCGAAGAAACAATAGTTTACTTCGATACGGCATCTTACACATACGCTTCTATTGAACGTGCAACATTCATCGGCAACACGCTCTACACCGTATCATCACACAGAATCTGCTCATTCCCGCTTGAGGGCGGAGGATTAATCGCAACGCTCGATTTCTGATTCCCATTCATCAAAAAAGCTCACCGTTAATCACAACGGTGAGCTCTTGCTTTATTGGCTTTATGCTGAAAGCTTTTCTCTCTTTTTCAGCTTTACAAGCCCGTACACGATAATAAATATCACGCGCAGAAGGTTTGCGCCGGCAATGCCCCACGCAATTCCCCACAAACCCCACAGAGAAATACAGGGAATTACAATAGCGGCAAAAACAACAAGATAAATCAGATTCATCACAAGCTGACTGTTTTCGCCCGAAATTTTCAGCACAAATGTAATGAGAACGGTCGATGCGAAGAACAGCACCTGACCTGCATTTGCAACAATGAAATACGGCGCCGCCTCGGCATATATATCGGGATAAAGGAAGGGCACGAGAATATGCGAAGCAACCGTTGTAGCCGCAACCATAATTGCCGACAGAGCGACAAATCCACCCGAAAAGACAAGGAAAAACTTGTAGTTGAGCTTTTCCTCATACTTTGTGAGATAGCTGATAATCAAGCCCTCAAGAGGCACTGTGACAAGCGCAACTATTTTACCGACAAGGGTTGCAACATAAAACAGCGTAACCTCGTAAGAGCCGACAAAAAGCATAACCAGAATACGGTCAGCATTGAGGATAACGGTCTGCACAAGATTTGCGGCGACGAGCGCCCAGACAGACTTTGTATTAGCCTTATAATCAGCCGATTTTGCCAGGAACGGGGGCTTGAAAACCTTACCGCCCAAAGCAACAAAGAGTATGGCAAGCGCCTCACCGATAAGCATTACAACCAGCCACGAAGCTGTAAAGCGGTAAATCAGCACGCCGATGACATAGCCGACGGCAATAAGCACATAGTAAACGAAGTAGCCCTTGAAATTACAGCTCAGCCTGTATTCAACATCACCGTAGTAGCGAAGAATTGTCAGCATCATCAACAGAGCATAGCCGACAAAATACAGCGGACTGAAGCTCTTCAGCGCAACAAGACCGACCGCCGAAACGACCAGCACAATTGCCGAAACAGCAATAAAAAAGCGGTTATAATCGCCGTTACTGCACTCACGCTTGGACGAACCGACCATACGCGAATAGTTTGCCGCTGTGCCGAACGCACCCATAACAGAAATTATCGCCAACAGGTAGATAACAACACCGAAGCTGTCCGCACCCATCTTTTCTTCAAGGAACGGATAGAGCACAAACTGTATCACACCGTTGAACAGAACAATCGCACTGACACTTAAGATAAAATCCGTGCCGATGCGCTTGATTAGACCTTTGAGCATTACGGGAAATCCTCCCCTATAATAATTAATAACATTAGTATAGCACTGAACATACAGAAAATCAACACTAAAAAACCGACCCCCGCACTTGCGGGAGCCGGCTGTAAACAAAGCATTATTTTGCGTAATCCGTAGCACGGTTTTCACGGATGATGTTGACCTTGATCTGGCCGGGATATTCAAGCTCTTCTTCAATTTTCTTGACAATGTCTCTTGCAAGAAGAACCATTTTGTCATCTGTGATAACATCGGGCTTGACCATGATGCGAACCTCACGGCCTGCCTGGATAGCAAACGAATTCTCAACGCCCTCGAAGGATCTTGAAATCTCCTCGAGCTTTTCAAGGCGCTTGATGTAGTTCTGTACATTCTCACGTCTTGCACCGGGACGTGCCGCAGAAATAGCATCTGCAGCCTGAACAAGACAAGCAACAATAGTCTTTGCCTCAACGTCACCGTGGTGAGCGTGGATTGCGTGAACAACCTTTTCATTTTCCTTATACTTACGTGCATACTCAACACCAAGCTCAATGTGAGAGCCGTCGAGCTGATGGTCAAGCGCCTTACCGATATCGTGAAGAAGACCTGCACGCTTTGCGAGCTTGACGTCTGCGCCGATTTCAGCAGCCATAAGACCTGCAATATAGGAAACCTCAAGAGAGTGATCAAGTACATTCTGACCGTAGCTGGTACGGTATTTCAGGCGGCCGAGAATCTTGACAAGCTCGGGATGGATACCGTTGAGACCTGCATCAAGAACTGCTCTTTCACCTGCCTGCTTAACAGACTGCTCAACCTCACGCACTGCCTTTTCGTGCATCTCTTCGATGCGTGCAGGGTGAATTCTGCCGTCAGCAATAAGCTTTTCGAGAGTAAGTCTCGCCTCTTCACGGCGGACGGGATCGAAGCATGAAAGTGTAATTGCTTCGGGAGTGTCGTCAATAATAAGGTCAACGCCCGTAATTGTTTCAAGAGTACGGATGTTGCGGCCCTCACGGCCGATGATTCTGCCCTTCATTTCGTCACTGGGCAGAGCAACAACGGAAACCGTTGCCTCGGCAACCTGCTCAGCTGCACAACGCTGGATAGCTGTTGCAACAACCTCACGCGCCATATTGTCAGCCTCTTCACGAAGAGCCTGCTCATATTCAAGAACCTTGTGAGCCTTTTCTCTGCTGAGATCGTCTTCAAGAGATCTGAGAAGATATTCTCTTGCCTGCTCTCTTGTGTAGTTTGAAATACGCTCGAGCATTTCAAACTGGCTGCGCTTGATAGCCTCAATTTCTTCGAGCTTTGCTTCGGCATCTTTGATTTTGCCGCTGAGGATTTCGTCTTTTTTGTCGAGGTTGTCAGCCTTTTTGTCAAGCAGCTCCTCACGCTGCATGATTCTTCTTTCCTGCTTCTGAACCTCGGAGCGTCTTTCCCTGAGCTCCTGCTCGGTTGCTGTACGCTCTTTGTGGATTGCGTCTTTCGCTTCAAGAATTGCTTCTTTCTTTTTGGATTCAGCCTGGGCGATAGCGTTGTTGATTATACGCTCTGCCTCCTGACTGGCCGAGCCGATTTCGGCTTCGGCAACCTTACGCCTATGTAAACCGCCGAGTATAAAACAGACTACGCCTGAAATTACTGCGGCAGCAACAATCAATGCGATTGCGATACCTGTATTCAAAATTGCACCTCCTTAATAAAATTTTTCAAACAAATGAATAAAGGTTAGTAAATAAGAAATTCACCGCAGAGCAGAAATTCGGCTTGTGTCTGCTGTGAAGCAGTACTGCAAATTGGGGTAGAAGCATATACCGCCACTTTTACACACTACATAATGTATATTATAACTTTTAACTTTTTGTGTCAAGGTTTTACTATATATAATTTATGGATTTATTAATAATTAATAAAATGTTCATACATTAGAATATATGTAACATTTCAACAAAACAGCACCGCATATCCTTGTCAAAATTCATAGTAGTATTTTCAGTATGTCTGTGATATAATTATCCAGTAATGCAACTGTCGGTTGCAAAATGGAGGTTTTCTTTATGAAACGTTTAGGTGTAATTATTTCCGTAATCCTTGTCTGTGCCGTTGCGGCAGCAGGCTTTGCTTTCTTTGCCAACGGTGCCGAAGGCCCTGCGGGCGATGTCAATCTTGACGGCACGGTCAACGCGGCCGATGCTATGCTTGTTCTCAACTGTTCTTCCGGTCTCAGCGAGCTTAACGGTGAGCAGTTCATTCGTGCAGATGTCACATACGACGGTATTGTCAACTCAACCGACGCTCTTCGCATACTTATGTATATCGCCGGTAACGTCTCCGACCTTGGCGATGTAGGCGCAGAAGAGGGCGACGACCTTATTATGTAAGCTTTTTAATGTTACTTTTTGACAGTTGTGTACGCTGCTCGCCTGTAAGACACACAACATATTGTGCAACATCCCAAAACAGATAAAAAATTAAAAAAACGCTTGACCTAATCCTCTTATTTGTGGTATATTCAATGTACCTCTGTAAGAGGGTTATTTTTTTGTGCCCTTTTTGAGGGAGGCAATTTGAAAATGGAGGTGCCGAACTATGGCCGGAGACGCAAGAGTAAGAGTTACTCTCTCCTGCACTGAGTGCAAACAGCGCAATTACAACACAAAGAAAAACAAGAAAAACACACCTGACAAGCTGGAGATGAACAAGTACTGCAGATTCTGCAAGAAGCATACTCTCCACAAGGAAACAAAATAAGCGGGAGGTTAACAAAATGGCAAAGGATCAGAACTCCGAGGCAGCAAAAAAGGTTGCCGATGCCGAAAAAGCCTCAAAGAAAAAAGCCGCTAAGAACGACGGTCAGCCGAACATTTTCGTTCGCATTGCAAAAGCTATCGCAAAGTTCTTCAAAGATCTCAAGGGTGAGACAAAGAAGATCGTATGGCCCAACGCTAAGACCGTTCTTAAAAACACCGGTATCGTTCTTGCAGTAGTTCTCATCATCGGCGCAGCAATCTGGCTCGTCGATTGGGGTCTTTCAGCAGGTATCGATGCAGTTCTCGGTATTGAGGTCGGTGCAACAGAAGCTGTTTCCAATGAAGCTACAACAGCCGCACAGGTTGTTACAACTGCTGCTCCTACAACAGCAGCCCCCACCACAGCAGCTACAACAGTCGCTGAAACATCTGCTGCTCAGTAAGCGGGAGGTTAATCATGGCTGATGACGCAAAGTGGTATGCTATCCACACTTATTCAGGCTACGAAAACAAAGTAGCTGACAGTATCCGCAAAATCGTCGAAAATCGCAGTATGCAGGAAAGCATTCTCGATGTTTCGGTGCCCGTTGAGGTTGTTACCGAAATCCGCGAGGACAAAAAGCCCCGCACAGTCGAGCGTAAGCTCTTCCCCGGTTACGTTCTTGTAAAGGTTGCCGTTTCTTATGAGGAAGACGACCAGCCCAAGATGAGCGACGAAACGTGGTATGTTATCCGCAACACACGCGGAGTTACGGGCTTTGTAGGCCCTGAGAGCAAGCCTGTCCCCCTCAAGGAGGAGGAGGTTCTCAAGCTCGGCGTAGAGAAGCGTTCTATCGAAGTCAGCTATGCAGTTGGCGACACCGTCACAATTATGGACGGACTTATGGACGGCTTCAGCGGAGTTGTTCAGGAAATCGACCTTGCAAACAATATGGTCAAGGTTACTGTTTCCGCATTCTTCGGCAGAGAGACACTTGTCGAGCTTGAGCTTGACCAGGTCGAACCTGTCACAGACTAATTTTTATTAACTTTGGTAACTTCGGGTTATTACCCGTGTTATGGGGCCTCTTGGTCCCGTGGGAGGAGCAAAATCTTTAATCGTGCTCCGCTCAACCACAATTTTGGAGGTGCAAACTAATGGCTCAGAAGGTAGTCGGCTTTGTTAAGCTGCAAATCCCCGCCGGTAAAGCAACACCGGCTCCGCCCGTTGGTCCCGCACTTGGTCAGCATGGTCTTAACATCATGTCTTTCACCAAGGAGTTCAACGAGAGGACAAAGAACGACATGGGTCTTATCATCCCTGTCGTAATCACTGTTTACGCTGATCACACATTCAGCTTTGTAACCAAGACTCCCCCCGCAGCAGTTCTCATCAAGAAGGCTTGCGGAATCGAGAGCGGTTCAGGCGTTCCGAACAAGACAAAGGTTGCAACAATCACTTCAGAACAGATCAGAAAAATCGCCGAGCAGAAGATGCCCGACCTTAACGCTGCAACAATCGAGACTGCTATGAGTATGATAGCAGGTACAGCTCGCAGCATGGGCGTCACTGTCGTTGATTAATGCTCGGGAGGTTTGAACAATGAAACACGGTAAAAAGTATATCGAGAGCGCAAAGCTCGTTGACAGAACAAAGCTCTATGATCCCGAAGAGGCTCTTGAGCTGGCAGTTAAGTCTGCCACAGCAAAATTCGACGAAACAGTCGAAGTACACATCCGTCTCGGTGTTGACTCACGTCACGCTGACCAGCAGGTCAGAGGCGCTGTTGTCCTCCCCAACGGTACAGGTAAGCAGGTAAGAGTCGCTGTTTTCGCAAAGGGCGACGATGCTGAAGCAGCTGCAGCTGCAGGTGCAGAGATTGTCGGTGCAGAGGATCTCGTTGCAAGAATCCAGGGCGAAGGCTTCATGGATTTCGATGTTTGTATCGCTGCTCCCAACATGATGGGTCTCGTTGGCCGTCTCGGTAAGGTCCTTGGTCCCCGTGGTCTTATGCCCAGCCCCAAGGCAGGCACAGTTACTCCTGATGTTGCTAAGGCTGTTCAGGAAGCTAAGGCCGGTAAGATCGAGTACAGACTCGACAAGACAAACATCATGCACTGCCCCATCGGTAAGGCATCCTTCGGCAAAGAGAAGCTTGCTGAGAACTTCAACACTCTTCTTGATGCTGTTGTCAAGGCTAAGCCCGCTGCAACAAAGGGTCAGTACATCCGTTCCTGCGTTGTTGCTTCAACAATGGGCCCCGGCATCCGCGTTAACCCCTCAAAGGTTGGCTAAAAAAACGCTTGACAAAGCGTTGACTATGTGTTAATATAGTTAAGCTGTTCCAAAGACAGCAGGCGCAGTTATTTTCTACTGCATAAAGGTTTCACACCACCTGCCGAGGATGAAGCTCAATCAAACAATTATTCTGTTTGTTCTTAAGCTCTGTCCTCCTAAACGGTGGGCAGAGCTTTTTTGATATTTATTTTTTTCGGAGGTGAATCCACTTATGCCAAGCGCAGCAGTTCTTGAACAAAAGAAACAGGCAGTCGCAGCACTCGCCGAAGAACTTAAGAATTCTTGTGCCGGTGTTATTGTTAACTACAGCGGTATTTCCGTTGCTGATGACACTAAGCTCCGTAAGGAACTCAGAGAGGCCGGCGTAAAGTACACTGTTGTTAAGAACACTCTTCTCAAGCTCGCAGCTAAGGAAGCTGAACTCGAGATCCCTGAGGAAGTTCTCAACGGTACAACAGCTCTCGCAACAAGCGCAGACGACTATGTTGCAGCAGCTCGTATCCTTTCCAAGTATGCAGACACAAGCAAGACATTCGAAGTTAAGAGCGGTTATCTTGACAAGGAAATCATCAGCCTTGAGAAGATTGCAAGCCTTGCAAAGCTTCCCAGCAGAGAAATCCTTCTTGCTACAGTTTGCAACGCATTCAATGCTCCCATTTCAGCATTTGCTCGTGCAGTACAGGCTATCGTCGACAAGGGCGGCGTAGATGCATGTGCACCCGCAGAGGCTCCTGCAGAGGAAGCTCCCGCAGAAGCTTAATCACAAAAATTTACAAAAAACTATTTATTGTTAAACGGAGGTTAAAACCATGTCAGAGAAGATTACTTCTATCATTGAAACACTTAAGGGCCTCACAGTTCTCGAGCTCTCCGAGCTTGTACACGCTGTTGAGGAAGAATTCGGCGTATCCGCAGCAGCAGCAGTTGCAGTAGCAGCTCCCGCAGAGGCAGCTGCAGCAGCAGAAGAGAAGACAGAGTTTGATGTTGTTCTCGCTGAGGTTGGCGCAGAGAAGATCAAGGTTATCAAGGCTGTTCGTGAGATCACAGGTCTTGGCCTTGCAGAGGCAAAGGCTCTTGTTGACGGCGCTCCCAAGACTCTCAAGGAAGCTGTTTCCAAGGACGATGCAGAGGCTGCTAAGGCAAAGCTTGAAGAAGTTGGCGCAAAGGTCGAACTTAAGTAAGTTAATCCTTAACAACAATTATACCGAGTGTTCATTCCGGACACTCGGTATTTTTTTTTGCAATAATTAAACGGCAGGGGCAAGCCCCTGCCCACTGCCTTTTGTCATACTTAATACATCTTTATTTGCAACCCTCAGTCACTTCGTGACAGCTCCCTTCAAAGGGAACCACACTTTTCAACAGGCGGCATTTGGTGTGTGCTACAAACAAAACCGACCGGGTGAAATCAATCACCCGGTCGGTTTCATTTATATATTTATTTCTTTCAATGTCATTTTGAGGAGTGAAACGATGAAGAATCTTTGTTTATTTTTAAGATTCTTCACTTCGTTCAAAACAACAATTATTTTTCAGCACAGTTTTCTGAAAGAAACGTAAAGACAAAGTCTTTCTATTTTCTCGTTGCCTCAACTGTAATCAGGGTATCTTACTTCTCTGAGGTATTAAAAAACTGAGGAAGATATGCCTTATGTGCTTCCTTCATTTCGTTAAAGCAGTTGAGAGCCTTTTCCCAGTCGCCAACGAGAGGATGTACAAGCAGAGCGTTAAGAGCTGCCTCGTTTGAGCCTGTCTTTGCAGCCTCAACTGTGTAGCGCTCATACTCCTTGACAATGCTCATAAGGCCGATAATGTGGCGGTTTGTGATTTCACCAAGGTCAATAGGCTCAGCACCGTTCTTACCGATACGGGCAGGAACCTCAATAACATCATCGGGCTTGAGGAAAGGCAGAGTGTTGCCGTTTTTGATGTTTACAACCTGAACGTCGCCGACGTCGTTAGCAATAGCGTTGATAAGAGAAACAGCAACAAGTGAGTACTTGTGACCGCCGCGCTGATCAAGCAGAGCAGGCTTTACATAAAGGCCCTCGTCGGAGTACATCTCAAGCAGCTCCTCTTCAATCTCCATACACTTCTGTGCACGGCTCTTTTCGCCCTTGAGCAGGTAATCGAGCTTTGCTGCACGGCAGTAGTAATACTGAAGATAGGATGAGGGAAGAGCGTGGATTGCGGCAAGAGTTTCAAGCGAGAAGCCGTCATCCTTGATATTAGCCATAACCTTCGGTGAAAAGCCGTTGGCAATAAGCTCGTCAATTTTTTCTTCGCCGTTGACCTTAACGGAGGTCATCCAGCTCAGGTGATTAAGACCGACATACTTGATGTCTGCATCCTCACCGACGATTTCCTTAGTATCGTCAAGCATATCAATCGGAACGTTGCAAAGACCGATACACTTAACATTTGTGTTGTTAAGTACATACTCTGTAACAATGCCGGAGGGATTGGTGAAGTTGATAAGCCATGCATCGGGACAGATTTCCTCAATCCTGTTACAGATATTCTTCATTACGGGGATTGTGCGAAGCGCCTTGAAGAAGCCGCCGATACCCGTTGTTTCCTGGCCGATGAGACCGTACTTGAGCGGAATTGTTTCGTCAAGATGTCTTGCAGGGAGCTTACCTACACGAATCTGTGTTACAACAAAATCTGCGCCCTGAAGAGCAACATCAAGGCTGTCTGTGAGAACTGTTTCGCAATCGATTCCTGCAGCCTTGAGCATACGGACACAAAGGTTGCCGACAATATTTCTCTTGCGGTCATCAATGTCCATAAAGGAAATCTTCTTGAGCTTGAGAGAATCTCTTGCCTGAAGAAAACCGTCAACAAGTTCGGGACAATAGGTGCTGCCTGAGCCGATTACGGCTACTGTAATTTCTTTCATTATATTTTTCCTCCGTTTATCGGTTTATTTTGCAAAATCCTGAAGAATCCAATTGATACAGCCAAATACGGGAGCGGCTGTGAGCTTTTTGAAGTTGAGTTTCTTTGATGTGAGCTTGCCTGCTTTTTCAATCATAAGGTCAACATATTCCTCGCTGGGGAGCTTTGTATGAATTGAGCCTGCAAGAACAACCTCAACCTCATCATCAAAATCAAGCTGGTTTGCGTGAGCAGCAATAAGGTAAGCGCCTCTTGTTGCAAGCGCATCAATTGCAGCCATAACGGGTGCATCGCCAAGCTTTGCAGCAGCAAAGAAGAAATCAATCAGACGCATTACGAAGCGTGACATCTGTGTTTCATCCTCATACATTGCAACTGTGCCGAGGAAAGCCTCTTTTGACTTGATGCCGAACTCCTCAAAGAACATGTCTGTCATAGCTGTCTTTGCAACGTTGAGCATAACATCATCATAGATAATGCGGTAGGCTGTAATTGCAATCTGGTGACCGCCGCCAATATCGCCCGAAAACTCACCGAGACCTGCGAGCTGACGCATCTCACCCTTGCGGTCGATTGCGTTACAGCACATACCTGTACCCATATTGTAGCCGATTGCGGCACCTGTTTCGGAGCCTGCCTTTACGCCGAGGAAGCCGTCATTGAAAATTTCAAAGTTCTTAAGTCCCTTTGCTCTGAGCTTCTCGCACATAATATCGTGCTGGTAAGGATGGTCGATACCTGCAAGACCCATAAGAGTGAAGCTGACATCGTCAAGGCTTATTCCGCGCTTTGCAACGAGAGCTGTGAGTCCGCTCCAGATAATCTCGGAAGCCTCATCAAATGAGCCCTCCATATTTTCATGGTTACTGCCGGGAGTCTTGACCTCGTCAAGAGTCTCTCTGTGCTCATTGAAGAGTGTGTAGACGGTTTTTGTTCCGCCACCGTCAACGCCGATGTAATACATCATTCTTTTCCCCTTTTCTTTATGTTATCAGTTTTGTTTACTTATATATCATAGTATCCGCAGCCGATTTCGTCAAGACAATAACCTGCTGCGAAAACCCGATTTATTATGTAATCTGTTTTATTTGAAGATTTTGCGAAAGCTCTTTCTGAATTTGTACAGATAGAGCGTTACCAGCTTTGTGAGCATTATGTCATAGACAACAAATACGACATTTGCAAGTGCAAGCAAGGCAGGCAAACCGTATTTTCCCAGCCCCTCAATATCATCAAACGGGATTCCGAGCACATAGGTTGAAAAGAAAAAGCCTGCAACGATTGCCGCATTGAAAATCGCAAACTTTACTATCCACTCTACCACAACGGGCAGGTGCTTTTCAAGAGTTGATTTTATTATCGGATAATATCCGAAAAAAGCTATGTAAAAGGTTGCCGCCTCCTTATCAGGTACGACAAAGAACGCAAGCAGGCTGACCGCAACATAGACTATGAAAGCCCAGCTTTTGCTGATTTCGATAACCATTATTATCAGCAAGGCACCTGCAAGCAAAGGCAACGCATAGGACATAAACGGAATAACCGCCGTCAACAGCATAAGCACAACGCTCAGCGCACTGATGATTCCGCCAAGCGCTGTTTTTGAAGACTGTTTCATCTGAGACCTCCTCAGCAGCACCTGATAAGATCGCCGCCCATACACTCACAACAGCAATCCGCACACAGCAAACCTGAGCACATATCACAAGCTGAACAGCCTGATGATTTTTCTGTTCTTCGCTCTGTACGGTAACCGCCTGACCTGTCGGAATTTATATTCTCAAAGGCTCTGCGATATTCGGCATTTGACGGTTCAAGCTGACTTGCACGCTCAAAGTTGCGTGCGGCCTCCTCAAGCCAACCGCGTCTGTGCTGAACCGTACCCTTAAGATAATACCATTCGGCTGTGCGCTGACCGACAGGCACACCGTCAAGCAGAGTTTCAGCATCGTCAATTTTTCCGTTCTTAATTTTTGCTCTGATATCGCCGAAGCTGCTCGGCTGTGAATATCCGCCGTAGCTTCGCTGATAGCCCGAATCGTATTCGGGCGGTGTGTAAGAATTGCCGGTGCGGTTCATAACAATTGCGTCATACGCCCTGTCAATTTCCGCCATCTTTGCGGCATCGGGTGAGCTTCCCGTTTCGCTGTAAATTCTTGCAAGGTCACGGTAGGCGTTTTTCACCGCATCGTCACTTGCATCTCGGCCAAGGCCGAGTACTTCAAACGGATCTCTCATTTTCTCTCTCCTTTTTAATTGTTTCTACTGTGTTGTACAATCCGTCAACAACAATGTTCTCAAGAATACCACCAAAGCGCTGTGGCTTAAGCTGCTCTGATTCGCGTGTGAGCTGAGCCGCTGTAAGGTTAAGCGCACCGAGTGCATATTCCCGAGCTTCATTTTCATTCTTCCCTAAATTGTTAAAAACATTGTAAGACGATGTTTTCTTATCGTCATCCATATCATCAAAAGCATCTGCAAGGTAAACCCAGCGCCCTGCAAGATAACCGAAGCGCTCGAGCTTTTCTGCTGTTTCGCCCTCAAAGCCGTAGCTGAGAAGCTTGCCCATAGCGTATGCTGACGGGTGAGCCGAAGCATCAATCCCCGAATCGCCTTTTTGCTCTACCCTGCTCTGCTCGAGCATAGCCTTTTCTATAATTTCATCTGCTGCAGGGAAAAGACGCTTTGCCTTTTTACGCTTGAGCCAAAAGAACGGACGAAGAATACGCTTTAACAGTCCTTTGAAAAATGTTGAATCCTCAATATCGTCGCAGAGCTTGAAGTAAACCATTATCATTGCTGCCGCGGCGGCAAAGGCAAGCTCCTTTTCGCCGTTTATGCACTGCTTGCACTTTTTTGCAGGATTAAAGCTGCAGCGTGAATCCTTGAAGCCACAGCATTCCGTTACAAAGGCAAGCCTTGTGAGCGCCAGCATAGTAAAATCGTAATTGAGTGTCATTCTGGCAAGCTGACCGTAGTCTTTGCCTATCTGCTTGCACAGTGAGCAGTAAATACCCTGATACGCTTCGTAATCCTTCACCTTCAGCTCAGGCTTATATATTTTAACATAACCGAACAAAGCTGTTATTCTCCAATAATTATTGATACTGCGTGGGCGGCGATTCCCTCACCGCTGCCGCTGAAGCCAAGGCCCTCTTCAGTTGTAGCCTTGACGTTTATCTGTGAGATATCAACACCGCAGGCGCAGGCAATATTCTCACGCATTTTTTCTATATGCGGCTTGAGCTTTGGTGCCTGAGCGATAACCGTAGCATCAACATTGCCGACAGAATATCCGCTCTCTGCAAGCCTTTTTACAACCTGTCTGAGAAGCTCAAGGCTGTCCGCATCCTTAAAAGCAGGGTCGGTATCGGGGAACATTCCTCCGATGTCGCCCATTGCCGCCGCACCGAGAAGTGCATCGGAAATTGCATGGAGCAACACATCCGCATCCGAATGACCGAGCAGGCCCTTTGTGTGTTCAATTTCAACTCCGCCGAGAATCAGCTTTCTGCCCTCAACGAGTCTGTGAACATCGTAGCCGTGACCGATACGAAGCATTTTTCAGCCCTCCTCCACCAGACTTTCGGCAAGAGGAATATCCTCTGCCGTTGTAATTTTTATGTTTGAATACAAGCCTTCAACCATTTTAACCTTGCCGCCGCTCATTTCAACAAGGCGACAGTCATCAGTCATATTCTTTGCACTTTCGCCGAGCGAAGCCACGCAAGACTCGTACATTTTTTTGTCAAAGCATTGCGGTGTATGAACTGCCCAGAGGTTTGCTCTGTCGGGAGTATCGGTTATAACTCCGCTCTCATCCGTAATCTTAATTGTATCTTTGACGTGTACGCCGCAAGCGGCAGCACCGTTTTCAAAAGCTGCGGCAACCGTACGGCTGATAACGTCCTGCGTCACAAGCGGCCTTGCGCCGTCGTGAATGGCAAGCATAACGCTGTTTTTACTGCAGGCGGCAACTGCGGCGGCAACGCTCTGCTGCCTCGTTTCTCCGCCGGGCACAATGCATTTAACCTTTTTGCAGTCTGAAAGGAGCTGAGCATACAGCGGAATATCCTCCCGCCTTGCGGCAATAATTATTTCGTCTGTATCTGCATTTTTTTCAAAAGCCTCAACACTGCGCAGAAGCACCTCTTTGCCTTTTATCTTAAGCAGGAGTTTGTTGATGCCGCCCATTCTTCTTGAACTGCCTGCGGCAACTATGATTGCGCTGACAAAACCTTTTTCAGCCATTCTCCCACTCCTTTCTGCAATGTGCAACCGCTTCCTTATATTCATCATAAGTCATAAATGTATTTACAAGCTGTAAAAAAGATGAGGTTGAGAGTCTTTCAGGCAAATCCAGATGCCTGAGCAATGCGGCTTTTTTTGCCTGTGAGTTTTCGCCGCCGCTGAGTCCGTCCTCAAAAAGGTCAATCATCTCAACCCTTTTCTGCGGCTGACCTACTTCCTCATACAGCACACCCGATTTTGACAAAGCATCTATGAGTGCCTGCGTTCTCATACCCTCAACGCCGAGCTTGCCCTCTTTTGACGGTGCATCCTTGCGCCTTTCCTTACCGAGAATGTCGGGTATGTAGGCGTGCAGAACTCTGTCCTTAGGAATACTTCCGCCAAGAAAAGAACGAATCTTGAAGCCTGCCGAATCGCTGTCGGTAAGAATCAGTATTCCGTTTTTTTCAGCAAGCCGTCTGATAAGACGCTGCTTTTCTTTATCCTTGAAAATCGCAAAACCGTCTGTGCAGATAATCGTTGCATCAATCAGCGATTCGAGCCGTATCTTATCATACTTGCCCTCTACAATAACAGCCTGCTTCAGTTTAATCATCACAAAATCCTCAATCAATAAGAATCAGACGGAGCATAAGCTCCTCCAATATCCGACGCTCATCAAGCGCCGTGCTTTTCAGCCTTGCATCCGCATCGGCAAGAATATCAAGGCAGGCACGAATCTGTGCAAGGGACATATTTGCGCTGCTCCTTGCGGCATTTTTCAGCCTGAATTCCTTGCGCTTATAGTTGAAAACCTGAGCGGCCGCATCTGCCGCTTCACCCGAGCTGAGCGCAACCTGAGCACGGTACATATCAACATAAGCCGAAACCAGAGTGCCTAAAATTACAACAGGCTTTTCTTTCTGCGCCAAAAGGTCATTAAGAATTGAGAATGCCTGCTTTGCAGTGCCGTTGACAAGTGCCTTTGAAAGGTCAAACACACTTGCATCGAGCGAGCGTGTACAAATTGCATCAACATCACGGCGTGATACCTCACCCTCACCCTTATAGAAGCAGAGCTTTTCAAGCTCGTTGAGCAGAGTGTTCAGATCGTCACCGACACGGCTGACAAGATAAGACGATACGTCACGCGACATCGCACAGCCACGCTTTGCCGCACCGTTTTCAAGCAGCTTAAAGAGCTGAGCGCCGCTCATTTTATCAAGCCTCAGCACCGTACCGACCGCATTGACAGCCTCGATAAAGCTCTTCGCCTTGTCCTTCTTTTCGTCGAGTGCTACGCTATCCATCCAGAAAACAAGCACACAGCTCTCATTCGGGTCACCGAGCAGGTCAAGCAAAGGCTCAAAATCGTCATTCTTCATTTTATCAACAGCAAGGTCCTTAACCACGACACAGCTGTAGTCGCTCATAAACGGCATAGACTGCACCGCCTGATACAGCTCGTCAAAAACAAAGCTCTCACCGTTTATTCTGTGCAGGTTGAAGCCTGCCATTGATTCGTCAACACTCTTTTTCTCAAGCAGAGAAACATAGTGCTTTTTAAGATAGTCCTCATCGCCGAAAACAAGGCAGACCTGCGGCAGCATACCTGAGGATAACTGCTTTTTGAATTCCTGCTCATTGAGAGTTGCCACCGTTTTCCGCCACCTTTCAGAATGAATTTATTTCGTACTGTCCCCACCGATTAAAGCTCAGCGTAAGACTTGAATTATCAAAAGTTGAATAGACATTACTGCTGTTTACCGCAGTATTTCCGCCTGCGGAAACAATAACCGCCACATAGTCCGAAGTGTTCAGCCATTCGGGCGGCTGGCAGACAGAGAAAAGAAAGTCTGCCTGTTTTTCTTCACCGACAAGCACTTCGGGAGTATCATACCCGAAGAGGAAAAGCACGCTTGAGCTTTCCGACCCGAGACGGCAAAAGCCGTATTCTCCCTCTGCTCTGTACTCCAGATTACAGCCGTAAAAATCGTAGCTGAAGCTGTCGGTAACAGTTGTGCTCTGCGGCATAGAATCCAACTCTGTGCCCGGTGAAACCACACAACGCTCCACCTCAAAGCTGCTGCAAATTTCGTCGAGATAAAAACTGTCCTCAACCACACTATGCGGAACGAGCATCAGCTTTATTTTTGTTATTCCCAAATCTGTCAGCGCACTTTTGACATCGTAATCAGACCCCTTACAGCCGATTACAACAGCCTGTGTTCCGCGCGATATGACAAAGCACGAGCCGTCATCAACATCAACGGCGGTAACATTTACCCTGCCTGCGTTTTCAACAGCATCTGCACCGCACGTTACCAATAAAGTAACACAGGCAAAGCCCGCACAGAATGAATATGCTCGCCGTTTGTTCTTGAAAATCAGCACACTCAGCGCAATTGCAAAGACCGTTGCCGCAAGCCAGAGCTTCATCGGGAATGAATCAAACCTCATCACCGAAAAAGCCGAGGCGGACATAAGCCTTGCCACTGCTGAAAGATATCTGCCGACAAGGTCACATAGCGTTGCAAATAAATCTGCCGCAAAGCCAAACGGCAAAAGACTGAGCAAAACCGTAAGTGACGAAAGAACCATAAAAACGGGAACAGCCCAGAAAACCGCAAGGTTTGCAGGCATGAACATCAGCGAAAGCTCACCTGTCATTAACACATTTACAGGCAGTACAAACGCAGTTGCCGCAAGCGAAATGAGAGCGGAATCTGCAACAGCCGTAGCCGCAAGAGAAAGCGGTCTGAACCTGATTTTAGTCTGCAGAAATTCACCTGTGACAACAACAATCGGTTGACATATCACAATTCCGAGCGTTGCGGAAAAAGAGAGCATAAAAGACAAATCCGTAACCGCATAAGGATTTGCCAGCGTTATAACCAACGCTGCAAGCCCGAGGGAATTGAGCGAATCGCTCCTGCGTGAAATCAGGACACCCAGAAGAATTATACATATCATTACGCAGGCACGTACCGCTGAAACGGACAAGCCCGTAAGCACTGCATAAATAACCGCAACAGGAATACACAGCGCCGCACCAAAACGCTTTGTGTGTTTTGAAAGGATACAAAGAAATTTGTAGAGGGCGAGCACAATAATATTCATGTGCAGACCCGAAACAGCTAAAATATGAGAAAGTCCGCAGCTCTTGAAGCTGTTGACCGCCTGAGGGCTGAGAAAAGATTTTTCGCCCGTCAACATAGCCGCAGAAAGTGCACCGCTTTGAGAATCTATAAGCAGATTCAGAGTATCTGCCGCATAATCCCTGACACGTTTTATATAGTAAAGCAACGGTTTATTTTCAGCCTTTGTCACCGTCGGCGCTGAGTCTGCAATGCAGTTTAGAAAAAGTCCTCTTGATTTGTAAAACCTGCGCGACTCACTGTTTTTACCTATAAGCTCAATATTACATTGAAAAGTAATCTTATCGCCGATATCAGCATCGAGCAAATCTTTCTGCCAAAGTCTCATTTTATGGCATGAGGATTCACCACCTACTGTAACAGACCTCAGCATATAATACACACCGCCCTCATCGGGCTCGATATCCGTAATTTCAGCCGTGACAAAAGCATCTTTTTGTACAAGGTCAACGGCGGCTGAATAAACAAGCTTTTCTGTTGCAAGAAAGCTCACACAGGCCGCAAGCACGCTGACAAAACAAACAGCATAGGTTGCACGCTTTGAAAAACCACGGACCAAAACCGTTACCATCAGACCGACAACCACCGCAGCGGCAAGCAGCCATAAGGAATCACTCATCAGATTCAGAACAAGCAAGGCAGCGGTAAAGCTGAAGCCCACAAGCGCGAACGGACGGGAAATCATTTGAAAATCAGCGGTAACGGCTCAAGGAAAACAATATCGTCACGCTTTGCGGCATCACCCTCTGCAAGCAGAGCAGCCTTTGCAACAACGTTCACATCAAAACACTCCATCAGCTTTTCCATAGCGATAAGAGATTCGCCCGTGCTGATAACATCGTCAAGAATAACAACTCTCTTACCCTTGATTTCTTCACCGTCTGCACCGTCAAGAATAAGGGTCTGCTCAGCATCGGTAGTGATCGAGCGGACATTTACGCTGACGGGATTCTGCATGTAGAGCTTCGCCTTTTTTCTGGCGATAAAGTACTTTTTGCCGCTCTGTCTGGACATCTCATAGGCAAGAGGAATGCTCTTGGCTTCGGGAGTAACTATGTAGTCAAACTCGGGCAGCTTTTTGAGCAGCTCCTCGCAGGATTTAACCGTAAGCTCAACATCACCGAAGATGATGAAGCCTGCTATGCTTACTTTATCGTTAAGCGGGCAAATCGGCAGATGCCTTTCAAGACCCGCTATCTTCATTGTGTAAAACTCACCCATTTCAAAACCTCTCCTTATCTTAATTCAAAAGCACCGAGGCTTTATCAGCCCGGAGGCCATGTGAAATCTCTGCCACCGAGAAGGTGGAAGTGAATATGGTGTACGCTCTGTCCCGCACTCTCACCGCAGTTTGTTACAACCCTGAAGCCGTTGTCCAGACCAAGCTCCTTTGCGAGCTTGGCCGCGACCTCAAAGATATGGGCAACGAGTGAGGAATTGCTCTCGTCAATCTCTGCCGCAGACTTTATATGCTGCTTGGGGATGACGAGGATATGTGTAGGAGCCTGAGGGTCAAGGTCATAGAAAGCGAGTACCTTATCGTCCTCATACGCCTTATTGCTCGGTATTTCGCCTGCGGCGATTTTACAGAAAATACAATCTGACATTTTCAAACTCTCCTTATTTAAGCATTCCGCTGACAATGCCGCTTGCTGCCGCAACAGCATCATCGAGCTTGGCAAGGTCTTTTGCACCCGCCATAGCAAAGTCGGGTTTACCGCCGCCGTTACCGCCAGCAAGCTGAGCAACAGCACGTACGATTGCACCTGCATTTGCACCTGCCGCAACAGCAGCCTTACCGCAGGCAACAGCAATGTTTGCGCTGCCCTTTTCATTATTTACGCAGGCGATGACTGCTACAACATCATCACCCTGCTCCTTTGCCTTATCACCAAGGCTGCGTATATCGTCAGCCGTCATATCCTCAACCCTTGCAACGATGAGCTTTACTGCACCGAGCTGCTCGGGGGCAGAGAAGATATCTGCTGATTTAAGCTCTGTAAGCTGAGCGGAAAGTGCGGCAATTTCCTTTTCCTTTGCCTTGAGCTCTGCTGCCATTGCAACAGCCTTGCGCTCGAGCTCGTTTACGTTTGAAAGCTTCATTGCTCTTGCCGTGTTGGCAATAAGAGCATTGAGCGAAGCAATATATTCAACAACTCCCTCACCGGTAACAGCTTCGATTCTGCGTACACCCGATGCAACGGAGGATTCGGAAACAATCTTAAAAAGGCCGAGCTTGCCTGTGTTATCAACATGTGTACCGCCACAAAGCTCAACAGAGAAATCACCTGCTTTTACAACACGGACTACGTCGCCGTACTTTTCTCCGAAGAGAGCCATTGCGCCGATTGCCTTTGCCTCTTCAATACCCATTTCTGTTGATGAAACGGGAACAGCCGAGAGAATGATGCTGTTTACGCTGTCCTCAACGGTCTTGATTTCCTCTGCGGTAAGTGCTGAGAAATGAGAGAAGTCAAAGCGCATAGCCTTGTCGTTAACAAGCTGACCTGCCTGCTCAACGTGACTGCCCAGAGCCTTACGGAGAGCTGCCTGAAGAAGATGGGCTGCGGTGTGGTTGCGCATAATAGCCTCTCTGCGCTTAGCATCAACAACTGTTGAAACAGCATCACCGAGCTTGAGCTCATCGCCCTCAACAATTCTGCCGTAGTGGAGGAAAACACCATCGTTTGTCTTGGCTGTGTTTTCAACCTCAAATCTGAAGCCCTCGCCTGCAAGGTAGCCTGTATCGCCTACCTGACCGCCGCTTTCAGCATAGAAAGCAGTTGTATCGGTAACAACAGCGGCATAAACATCACTCTCGAGTGACTCTACTCTTTCACCGCCTGCAATAACGGCAATAATCTTGCCCTGAGCCTCTGTGCTTCCGTAGCCTGCAAATACGGTTGCATCAATACCCTTTGATACAACGCCGGTATCGTTCCAGCCCTCAGCACCTGCACCCTTGTGAGCATCTCTTGAGCGCTTTCTCTGCTCAAGAAGAAGCTCCTTGAAGCGCTCCTCGTCAACAGTCATACCCTTTTCTTCGAGGATTTCTTTTGTAAGATCAATCGGGAAACCGAATGTATCCTGAAGCTTGAATGCATCAGCCGCATCAAGCTCCTTGCCGGTTGAATTCTCAATCATTTCATTGAGAACCTCAAGGCCGGCATCAATCGTTCTGTTGAAGCTGTCTTCCTCTGTGCTGATGACGTTTATAATAAAGTCCTTCTTATCCACAAGGTTGGGATAAGCGTTTTCATTCTCTTTGATTACCGTTTCACAAACCTCTGCAAGGAATGCACGGTTAATGCCGAGAAGTCTGCCGTGACGAGCGGCACGTCTGAGAAGTCTGCGAAGAACATAGCCTCTGCCGCTGTTGGAGGGCATAACACCGTCACCTATCATAAATGTGGTGGAACGGATGTGGTCGGTAATAACACGAAGTGAAATATCAGCCTTTTCGTCAGCATGGTATTCAACGCCTGCAATGCTGATTATGTGCTTCATAATGTTCTGAACGGTGTCAACCTCAAAGAGGTTATCAACATCCTGTGCGATACAGGCAAGTCTTTCAAGGCCCATACCTGTGTCGATATTGGGACGTGCGAGAGGAGTATAGTTGTTCTTGCCGTCGTTTTCAAACTGAGTGAAAACAAGGTTCCAGAACTCAATATAAC
>JAZPYF010000030.1:0-30987 GCA_045544055.1 Acutalibacteraceae bacterium
CCGTCCTGAGACCCAAGGACTTGCCCTGGGGCTTTGTCTTCCTAAGACCGCTTGGCCTCCGACTTCCTCTGGCACCTTTCACACGAGGGTCTTGACCTTGAAGATCCCGCAAACGAGCCGCAGTACCTCAAGGAAGGCTTCCTTGAAATGGGCGTTGCTCCCGAGGCTGCTCCCGACGTTCCTACATACATCACACTCTCATTCGAAAAGGGTGTTCCCGTTGCTCTTGACGGTGTTAAGATGGGCGGCGTTGAGCTTATCACAAAGCTCAATGAAATCGGCGGTGCAAACGGTATCGGTATTGCAGACCTTGTTGAGAACAGACTTGTCGGTATGAAGTCACGCGGTGTTTATGAGAATCCCGCAGGTGCTATCCTCTACAAGGCTCACCAGGTTCTTGAAACAATCACTCTTGACCGTGACACTCAGCACTACAAAGAGATGGTTGCTCTCCGTTTTGCAGAGCTTGTTTACTTCGGTCAGTGGTACACTCCCCTTCGTGAGGCTCTCAGCGCATTTGTTGACAAGACTCAGGAAACAGTTACAGGCGATGTTAAGCTCAAGCTCTACAAGGGCAACATGATCAACGCAGGCGTTACATCCCCTTACACCCTTTACAGCGAGGACTTCGCAACATTCGATGCTGACGAAGTTTACGATCAGAAGGATTCTGCAGGCTTCATCAACCTCTTCGGTCTTCCGATCAAGGTTCGTGCAATCCTTGAAGCAGAGCGCAACAAGTAAGAATCAAATACCAATACGGGCGGAGTACTCCTCCGCCCAAATGTTGTTTATAACTATACACTATAAGTTCCAGAAGGCAGGATAAAGAATAATGAAACTTTGGGCAGGACGCTTCGCAAAGGAAGCTGACAAAAGAACAAACGATTTCAATTCATCAATAAAATTTGACAGCCGTATGTACCGTGAAGATATCGACGGCTCGGTTGCTCACGCAGTTATGCTCGGCACTCAGGGCATTATTCCCGTTGAGGACTGTGAAAAAATAATCAACGGACTCAAGCAGATAAAGGCTGACATTGAAAGCGGCGCTCTGCTTATCGACCCTGATGCAGAGGATATCCACACCTTTATTGAACAGACACTTACTGCCAGAATCGGCGATGCAGGCAAGCGTCTTCACACAGGAAGAAGCCGTAACGACCAGGTTGCAACCGATATCCGACTCACTCTCCGCAAGGAATGTGATGAGGTTATGGATATGCTCCGCCATCTGACAGACACAATATTCAACAAGGCACACGAAAACGAAAACACAATTATGCCCGGCTACACTCACCTTCAGCGTGCTCAGCCTATCACCTTCTGTATGCAGCTTTCAGCATATGTCAGTATGCTTGAGCGTGATATGGGCAGACTTGCCGATGCTAAGGCAAGAATGAACTACTCCCCTCTCGGCAGCGGTGCTCTTGCCGGTACCACATACCCGATCAACCGTGAAATGACAGCTCAGCTTCTCGGCTTTGACGGAGTTGTTGAAAACACGCTCGACGGCGTTTCGGACAGAGATTTTTGCCTTGAAATCGCTTCTGCTCTCTCCATTCTTATGGTACATCTCTCACGCCTTTGTGAAGAGATTATTCTCTGGTGCTCATGGGAATTCAAATTCGTAGAGCTTGATGACGCATTCTCAACAGGCTCAAGCATTATGCCGCAGAAAAAGAATCCCGATATTGCTGAGCTTATCAGAGGTAAGTCAGGCAGAGTTTTCGGTGACCTTATGGCACTTCTCACCGCAATGAAGGGTCTGCCCCTTGCATACAACAAGGATATGCAGGAGGACAAAGAGGCTATATTCGACGCAATAGATACAGTCAAAATGTGTATGACTGCGCTTGACCCCATGATTGAAACAATGCGTGTCATCCCCGAAAATATGCGCCGTGCTGCAGCAGAGGGCTTCATCAACGCCACAGACTGTGCAGACTACCTTGTCGGCAAGGGTCTTCCCTTCCGTGATGCATACAAGGCAACGGGCGAGCTTGTTGCACTTTGCATTAAAGAAAAGCTGACTCTCGAAACACTTCCGCTCGAAAAATATCAAGGCGTTTGTGAGCTTTTCGGTGAAGATGTTTATGAAGCGATAAAGCTCGAAACCTGTGTAAAAAACAGAATCAAAAAATAACCCCACCGTTTTTAAGGATTGATATACTATGAAAATCAAAGCAGCCGTTATCGGCGCAACAGGCTATGCAGGCGCTGAGCTTGTACGCCTTCTTCTCAACCACCCCGATGTTGAGCTTACTGCCCTTTGCTCAAAGAGCTTTGAGGGTCAGAAGCTTTCTGATGTCTACCCCTCTTTTCTCGGTCTTTGCGACAAGGTTTGCATCAACCAGAGCGAGGCAGTTGACCTGAGCGATGTTGTATTCGCCTGTCTGCCTCACGGTCTTTCAGAGCCGCTCGCCGCAGAGTGTCTTGAAAAGGGCAGAAAATTCATTGACCTCGGTGCAGACTTCCGCCTTGAAAGCGAAGAGGAATACACCGAATGGTACCAGAAGCCCTTTGACAAGCCCGAAATTCACAAAGAGGCTGTCTACTGCGTGCCCGAGCTTTTCAGAGAAAAGGCTCAAGGCGTGAGCATAATCGCTAACCCCGGCTGTTATCCGACATCGGCAGCACTCGGTCTTGCTCCCGCAATTATCAACGGACTTGTTGAAACCGACAGCGTAATCATTGACTCAAAGTCAGGCGTAACCGGTGCAGGCAGAAATCTCAGCCAGACCACCCACTACCCCGACTGTAACGAAGCTTTTTCACCCTACAAGGTCGGTATGCACCGCCATACACCCGAAATTGAGCAGACGCTTTCAAAGCTCGGCGGCAAAAAGATTAAGGTTACATTCGTGCCTCATCTTCTGCCCGTAAACAGAGGTATTGTTTCCACAATGTACCTCAAGCTCAAAGAGGGCGTTACAAAAGAGCAGGTGCGCAAGGCTTATGAAAAAAAGTATGCAGACGAACAGTTTGTACGCGTGCTTGCTGACGGAGCTACGGCAAACCTGAGAAATGTTAAATTCACGAATATGTGTGATATTTCTCTCCACATCGACACAAGAACCAACACCCTCATCGTCGTTTCGACAATCGACAATATGGTCAAGGGTGCCGCAGGTCAGGCAATACAGAATATGAACCTTATTATGGGTCTTGAAGAAAACGCAGGACTCAATCTTGTCCCCCCTGCATTTTAATCCGACCACTCAAGGAGTAAACATAAATGGAATTTATTAAAGGAACAGTTACCACACCGCTCGGCTTTGTTGCAAACTCTGTCCACTGCGGTATCAGAAAAAACAAAACAAAACATGACCTTGCCCTCGTATACTGCGAAAAGCCCTGCACGGCAGCGGCAATGCATACGAGCAACCTCGTTAAAGGCGCTCCCAACAGAGTTACGGCAGCAAACCTTGAGAACGGAATTGCTCAGGCAATCATCTGCAACTCAGGCATTGCCAACACCTGCGCTGCAGACGGTATCGAAAAGGCAGAGGCTATGTGTTCACTTGCCGCGAACGCACTCGGTATAAGCGCAAAGGATGTTGTCGTTGCCTCAACAGGCGTAATCGGTCCGTCAATCAACATTGAGCCTATCGCAAGCCACATTGATATGCTCAAGGACGGTCTGAGCCGTGACGGCGGTCACAGAGCCGCTGTTGCAATTATGACAACAGACACGCATGAAAAAGAGGTTTGCGTCAGATTTGAGCTTGACGGAAAAACCTGCTACATCGGCGGAATGGCAAAGGGCAGCGGTATGATTATGCCGAATATGGCAACAATGCTCTGCTTCCTTACCACAGATGCGGCAATCAGCGCACAGATGCTCAGAGCCGCACTCAATGCCGTTGTATGCGACACCTTCAATATGGTTTCTGTTGACGGCGATACATCAACAAACGATATGTGCTCAATTCTCGCTTCGGGTCTTGCAGGCAACAGCGAAATCACAGCAGAAGGCTCTGATTTTGACACATTCAAGGCTGCTCTCTTCGAGGCTCTCAGATACCTTTCAAGAGAAATTGCACGCGACGGCGAAGGTGCAACAAAGCTTATTGAGTGCTGTGTAAAGGGCGCAAAGGATATCCCGACGGCAAAAACCGTTGCTAAATCCGTAATTAACTCTTCACTTCTCAAGGCCGCAATGTTTGGCGCTGACGCAAACTGGGGCAGAGTTCTCTGTGCAATCGGCTACTCAGGTGCCGACCTTGACATCAACGGTGTTGATGTTGATTTCAAAAGCGTCAAGGGCGAAATCGCTGTTTGCAGAAACGGCGCAGGTATCGAATTTGATGAGGATATCGCAAAAACCATACTGCTCGAAAACGAAATCATCATCAATATCAAGCTCGCTGACGGCGATGCTGAAGCTACCGCCTGGGGCTGCGACCTTACATACGACTATGTAAAAATCAACGGTGACTACCGTTCATAAGAGGTAAAAAATGGAAGTTTCAAACTTTGACCGTTCACAGATTCTGGTACAGGCTCTCCCCTACATCCAGAAGTATTACAACAAAATCGTTGTTATCAAATACGGCGGCAACGCCATGATAAATGAGGACCTCAAGCAAGCTGTTATGGAGGATATTGTCCTCCTTTCGCTTGTCGGTATCAAGGTTGTGCTTGTTCACGGCGGCGGTCCCGAAATCAACGATATGCTCAAAAAGATAAATAAAGAAAGCAAATTTGTTGACGGACTGCGCTACACCGACGAAGAGACAATGGAAATTGTACAGATGGTGCTTGCAGGTAAGGTCAATAAGGACCTTGTTGCTCTGCTTGAGCAAAAGGGCGGCAAAGCAATCGGCCTTTGCGGTATTGACGGCGGTATGATCAAAGCCGTAAAGCACCGCGAAAAGGATATTGGCTTTGTCGGTGATATTACCGATATCAACATTCAGCCAGTACTTGATATTCTCAACAGCGGCTATATCCCCGTTATATCTTCCGTTGCAGGCGGTGACCACACATATAATGTCAATGCTGACCTTGCGGCTTCACGCATTGCCGCTGTGCTCGGTGCTGAAAACCTTATTCTTATGACAGATATCACAGGTCTTCTGCGCGACAAGGATGACGAAAGCACGCTCATCAAGGAACTGAATGTAAGTGAAGTACCTGCGCTCAAGATGCAGAATGTCATCAAGGGCGGTATGATCCCGAAGGTTGACTGCTGTGTTGAAGCGGTAAGACGCGGTGTCAAGCACGCAATTATAATGGACGGACGAATCGAACACTCGATACTTATTGAACTGCTGACCGATGCAGGTATCGGTACAATGTTCAAATAATAGAGGTAATCGCTATGAACTTTGAACAGATTAAAGAAACAAATAATTCCTCCGCTATGCCGACCTACGGTCGTTATGACCTCGGTATTGCAAGCGGTAAGGGTGCTGTTGCAATCGATTTTGACGGCAGAGAATACATCGATTTTACTTCCGGAATCGGCGTAAACTGCCTCGGCTATGCTGACGAAGGCTGGGCTGATGCTGTTTCGGCTCAGGCTCACAGGCTCAGCCACATCAGCAACCTTTATTATACAGATGCAACTGCTCTTTTCACCAACAAGCTCACAAAGGCAACCGGTTTTTCAAAGGTATTTCTCGGCAACTCAGGTGCTGAGGCAAATGAGTGTGCAATAAAAATTGCCCGTAAATACAGCTTTGACAAATACGGTGAGGGCAGATACGAAATCATAACCCTGCTCAGCTCTTTTCACGGCAGAACAATGTCAACACTCACAGCAACCGGTCAAGACGCACTCCACCCCGATTGCTTTGCACCGTATAACGGCGGCTTTGTATACTGCGAAAAGGATATTGAGCAGATCAAGGCAGCTATCAACAGCAAGACCTGCGCCGTTATGATGGAAATGATTCAGGGCGAAGGCGGCGTTATTCCGCTTGACAAGAACTTTGTCAATGAGGTCTGCGCCCTTGCAAAAGAAAAAAACCTGCTTGTAATCATTGACGAAGTACAAACAGGCATCGGCAGAACAGGCAAGCTCCTCGCACACGAAAACTACGGCATAAAGCCCGATGTTGTAACGCTTGCAAAGGGTCTGGGCGGCGGACTTCCCATTGGCGCCTGCCTTTGCAGTGAGGCTCTCGGCGGCGTTATGAGCGCCGGCACTCACGGCTCAACCTTCGGCGGCAACCCGATTGTCTGTGCAGGTGCAAGCTATGTGCTCGACAAGGTAAATGATGAAGCTTTCCTTGAGAATGTAAGAGCCAACGGCGAATACATCCGAGAAAGAATTTCCGCTT
Organism: Acutalibacteraceae bacterium; assembly: GCA_045544055.1. Taxonomy (GTDB): domain Bacteria; phylum Bacillota; class Clostridia; order Oscillospirales; family Acutalibacteraceae; genus UBA8612. Next base: position 6,291 of record JAZPYF010000030.1, read on the forward strand.
TCAAAAATGTCAAATCAATACGCGGAATGGGTATGATGATAGGCATTGAGGTTGAGGGCAAAACAGGTGCCGAGGTTGTAAAGAAAGGCATTGAGAACGGAGTAATTTGTCTTACGGCAAAAACGCTTGTACGTCTTCTCCCCCCTCTCAACATCACAAGAGAGGAAATTGATCTCGGTCTTGAAAGACTTAAAGCGGCAATTGAAGAATAGAATTAACCCCTGCTTTACGGCAGGGGTTAATTTTTGTCATTTTCTTATAATCAGCTTTTTGACTTTTCCAACAGCGGAAAGTACAAATATCTTCAGCGTTTCAAACTCTTTCGTCCTGAAGAAACACAAAAAGAAAACCAGATTCGGCAAGGTGCAGCAGATTGCAAACTTTATTATTGCATCTGCGAGCGGCATTATATTGACAAATGAACTGATGAAGTAACAAAGTCCGCCTGTCACAGCAAGCAACACGGCATACATCGCATACTTTATAAAATAAGGCTTTGCAGACATTTTGAAGCCGTATTTGAAAACAGCGTAGGGGCTGTACCAAGTGTTTGTGAGCAAGCGTGAAATTGCCGTTGCAAGTAAAATACCGAAAAGTCCACAAATTTTTCCGAGAGCAACCGAAGCGACAATATTAATTATCGCAGTAAAAATGGAAACGTATCTGCCGCGGCGGAAAAGGCCCTGAGTATTGTAATAAGTCCAGACAGCATTCTGCATACCAACCATATAAAAGTTGATCGCAACTATCAGCGGAATTTCAAGCGGCAGAACATACTCTGCACCGAACATAACGGAAACCACATCGCCCGATACAACAAATATACCTATTGCCGCCCAACCGAAAAGCCAGAAATTTGCAAGGTTTATTGATTTGAAAAGTGCAAGCTTATGTTCATTATCCTCAAGTGCATTGTGATTGCCTACACTTGCGTTGATTGAATTAAAAACTATGTTGAGAAGCGTATTTATGCTTGTAGAAAGCAAGGTATAGTTTGATGCGAGACCCGTTGTAGCAAGGCCGCTGAAATAGGTTGTGATTATATTGTCGGTAGAATTTACAAGCAAGCCGCCGACCTTATTTATCGTCAAAGCACGCACATTGCGCACAAGACTGCGTTTCTCCTCTTTTTCAAGCGGTGCAGGATGCTTATCCTTAATACATGGGTATTCCTTTTTTGCAATTTCAGAAGAAATAATGTTAGTCAGCATTCCGCAGACAGACGCAACCAGCATATAAACAATATAGTTTTCAAAAAGAAGCATAACTCCTATCTGAACAAGATTCTGAACGATTATCACAATATTGCTCACAAGAGTTACAATATAATTTTTCTGTGCCGCAACAAGCAGAGATGAACGGTAAGCAAAGAAATAGCCCGAAACAGAGTTGAACAGCATTATGAGATAAATTACATAATAACTTTCTTCTACATTCGGTTTTTCTTTTATTATCAAATCTAAAAACGGAATCAGCGCTAAGCCGATCGTCAAAACAACAAGTGCAATAACACGGTAGCACTTACCGTAAAAGCTGACAAGAGTTGCAATTTTAGCATTGTCCTGTTTTGCAAGCGGAGAATAAAGTGCATAAACTATTGCCGAGCCGATTCCGAGTTCTGCAAGTGAAAGCATACCGAGTATATTGCCGAAAAGGCCGTTGATTCCGAGATATTCCGCAGAAAACACACGGGTAAAAAACATTCGGCAAACAAGACCGAGCACAAACGTCAGCACGTAACCGCCCAGTCCCGAAACAATATTCAGCATTGTATAATCGCTTCTTGATTTCTGTGCCATAAAATACCTTTCTGCCGCAGGTAAATTTAAGTTGATTTTTTTACTTTGTCAATATATAATAAATTACATTATACTTAATAGATATTATCATACTGAAAAAATACTGTCAAGCAAAGCGGTGATTAACATTAACATCAAAAAAAGAAAAAGCGGCGTGCTGATGCACGTTTCATCCCTTCCTGGGGATTACTCAACAGGCAGCTTCGGCAAAGAGGCTAAGCAGTTTGCAGACTTCCTTTGCGAATGCGGATTCTCAATGTGGCAGGTGCTCCCTTTTTGCCTTGTTGACGAATGCAATTCTCCCTACAAATCATACTCTGCCTTTGGCGGCAACCCTTATTTTGTCGACCTGCCCACACTCTTTGAGCAGGGTCTGCTTACACAGGAGGAGCTTGACTCCTGCCGCCAGCAAACACCTTACAGCTGCGAATATGTACGCCTTTATCACACACGCACAGGCGTGCTTATGAACGCTTCAAAGCGTGTTGACGGTTCACTTAAAGAAAAGATTGAAGCATTCATCAGCGAAAATGTTTACCTCGAGCAGTTCTGCCGCTTTATGGCGCTCAAAAAAGCCAATAATGAAAAGCCGTGGACAGAGTGGGAAACAGAAGAAATTGACAGCGATGTTCTTTTCATGTGGAAATTCATCCAGTACGAGTTTTTCACACAGTGGAACGAAATAAAGAGCTATGCCAACAGCAAAGGAATACAGATAATCGGTGATATCCCGATTTATGTTTCATTCGACAGCTGCGACGTATGGGCAAATAAAGAGCAGTTTTTGCTTGATAAGGAGAACAAGCCGTCCTGCGTTGCAGGCGTTCCTCCCGATTACTTTGCAGAGGAAGGTCAGCTTTGGGGCAACCCGATATATGACTGGAAAAAGATGCAAAAGGATAACTTCAAGTGGTGGGAAGCAAGGCTAAGACACAACCTGACAATGTTCGACGCTGTAAGGATTGACCATTTCAGAGGAATAGAAAGCTACTGGAGCGTTGACGGCAATGCAACAACAGCCAAAAACGGTAAATGGGTAAAAGGTCCCGGCAAAGCCTTCGTTGATATGGCAAAGAGAGTTGCAGGCGAAAAGCTGATAATTGCAGAAGACCTCGGAGACATCACCCGGGAGGTTATCGACCTTGTTGATTACAGCGGATTCCCCGGAATGAGAGTTTTTCAGTTCGGTTTCCTTTCCGATAACGACAATCCTCACCAGCCGCACAACTACCCCGAAAACTGTATTGCATATACAGGTACACACGACAACAACACTCTGCTCGGCTATGTCTGGGAGCTTTCTGACGAAACACGCAGAGGTATGCTCGAATACTGCGGCTACGATTCGCCGGATTGGAACAACGGCTACCAGAGCATTATCCGCACAATTTTCGCCTCTCATTCCGATACGGTAATTCTTCCGATTCAGGATCTGCTCGGCTACGGCTCGGACACAAGGCTCAACATTCCCGGCAAGGCTGACGGAAACTGGCAGTACAGAGTTACCCGTGAGCAGATAAATTCAATTGACAAAAAGCGCTGGCAAAGACTCAACTATCTTTACAGAAGATAACTCAAAGCGGAGACTGTCCTCACACAGTCTCTGCTTTTTGCTTGTTGCAAAATAGACAAAAAACTCACTCAAAAACAAGTACAGATAGATTAAACATAGAATTTCATTTTATCACTTCAAACATCTTGAAAGAGCAAAAAAACAAGCATATAATCTTACTCGCATTAAACAGGATAAGAGGTAAAAAACATATGAAAGAATTGCGACCAAAGCTTTTTTCAAGCATGAAAACATATTCAAAGCAGCAGCTTGTCAAAGACCTTACGGCAGGCGTTATCGTTGCAATAATCGCACTTCCGCTGTCAATCGCACTTGCGCTGGCTTCGGGTGTCGGCCCTGAGCAGGGCCTTTACACAGCGATTGTTGCAGGCTTTGTAATCTCCTTTCTCGGCGGCAGCCGTGTACAGATTGCAGGTCCGACAGCGGCTTTTGCATCAATCGTTGCAGGCATCGTTGCAAAAAACGGGTTTTCGGGGCTTGTTCTCGCAACAGTAATTGCAGGTGTATTGCTTATTGTTATGGGTCTTTTCAAGCTCGGAAGTCTCATCAAATTCATCCCCTACACCATAACAACGGGCTTTACAACAGGTATTGCAATCACCATTGTAATCGGACAGATTAAAGATTTTCTCGGTCTTACCTTTGTCAACTCCCCTATCGAAACAATCGACAAAATAAAAGAGGTTGTCAGCTGCATCGCCACATTTAACTGGCAGGCATTGGTTATCGGCGCTGTTTCACTTGCGATTCTCATCATCACGCCTAAATTCCTCAAAAAGATTCCTGCATCTATCATTGCAATCATCGTTTGTGCCGCACTCGTAAAGATTTTTGATATGAACGTCAATACTATCGGCGACCTTTATACAATTTCTTCCGCACCGCCCAAGTTCACAGTGCCCGAGTTTTCACTTGATACGGTAAAAGCAATTATTCCCGATGCGCTCACAATCGCTGTGCTTGCAGCAGTTGAATCACTACTCTCCTGCGTTGTTGCAGACGGTATGATAGGCAGCCGCCACAACTCAAATATGGAGCTTATTGCACAGGGTGCAGGTAATATCTGCTCCGCTCTTTTCGGCGGTATTCCCGCAACAGGTGCAATCGCAAGAACAGCCGCAAATATCAAAAACGGCGGCAGAACTCCCATTGCAGGTATGGTACACGCTGTTGTTCTACTCGCTGTTCTGCTTGTGCTTATGCCCTACGCTTCACTTATCCCCATGCCGACAATTGCCGCAATCCTCTTCATCGTTGCATACAACATGAGTGAATGGCGTGAATTCGTTTCCATCGTAAAGCACAGCCCCAAGAGTGACACGCTCATTCTGCTTGTAACCTTTATCCTCACGGTTGTTTTCGACCTCGTTGTTGCAATCTGCGTAGGTATCGTTCTCTCAACCGTTATGTTTATGAAAAGAATGTCCGACGTTACAGACGCTTACGGTTGGAAAGAAATTGACGAAAGCACGGATGCTGACCACGTAAACCTCAAGGTCATCCCTGAGGGTGCAATGGTTTATGAAATTACAGGTCCGATTTTCTTCGGTGCATCAACTAAAATTGCCGACGTAATAAAACGCTCCGACCAAAAGGTGCTCGTGCTGAGAATGAGAAGTGTACCTGCAATTGATGCAACCGGCATACACAGCTTTGAATCGATCATCAAAACCTGTGAGAAAAACGGCACAACGCTGATTATGTCACACGTAAACGAGCAACCGATGAAAGTGCTTAAAAAATCAGGTATGTATAAAAAAATCGGCAAAGAGAATATTTGCCAGAACATTGATGCAGCACTCGAAAGAGCTGAAGAAATACTCAAATAAAAAGGAAAAGCAAGGTAAGCTTAAAGCAAACCTTGCTTTCTTTTTATTATTGACACTTTCCGAAGATACGGCAGCTATGGGCACAGCCCGTAGGAGTAACTGTCACGAGTAGATAAAGATATTATAAAACACACTTTATATAACCAATTAAAGTTGCAATCAGATTTTTATATGCTATAATGAAAAAAGCCAATATTAAACAGCATTTAACAATCTTCGCACAACAAAATAATTTTCTAAGGAAGTGTTCAAATGAAAAGGATACTTAAACAAATTGTTGCTGTTACGGTCTTTATCGCTCTTATTTTTACAGTCTTGCCGCCATTTTCCATAAGCGCATATTCTTATTCGGTCGGTGATGTTATTGAGCTCGGTACTTATCCGCAAACATTAGTAACAGACCCATCAATAACAAATATCCTTAACCAAAAAACACTACCCTGGATTTCTTATAATTACTATACCGGAAATAACAGAGCCGGCACAATGAAAACAAGTGATTATATGAAATATATGGACACTATGCTTGGCGGTGAAAAATACCGCGGCGTTGTTTTCACGCAGTACCGTCCCAAAAGAACATGGTATAAAAGCACTGCCAATGACTCGTATCAGGATGAAAACGGTTATATGTGCAACGAGGTTTATTGGTTTAAGTATGAACCGATACAGTGGATTGTCCTCGATCCCGCTGAAGGTCTTCTTATAACCAAAAACATCCTTGATTCGCAAGCTTTTTCAGATTTATTTTATATGGACTCCGATGATTATTACGCATATAACGACTCAAGCAAATCCACCCAAGCAATAAATTACGCCAAAAGTTCTTTGAGGCAATGGCTGAAATATGATTTTACAAATACTGCATTAACCGGCCCGGGTAACGATTGTGTCATTGCCAACAGCTATGAATATCAAATAAATTCCCAAACGTATTCAGACACTGTTTTTATAATAAAATCAACGGATATTGTCAAATCCGAATACGGTTATAATTCTGACAAGGATGCCGCTGACCCAAACAGAATGGCATACGGAACAGATTACGCCAAAATACAAGGACTTTACGTATCTGACGAAGCTCAGTCAAACGGTTACTCTGTATGGAGATTGCGTGACCATGCTGCTATATATTCCTATTGCACTTGTGCGGTTGACTGCGACGGCACAATGACTTTAACTGCCGATACAGAGGATACAAGCGTCGGTGTGCGCCCATGTATAAAAATAGACTTTGAAAAGTATAATTCTGCCCCTGTGACAGATTACACGGATTCGCCGAAACCGCCTGAGCCAACACAGCCTCAAACCGAAGTTATCGTAGACAGCATAACCGATGCTGATGAAGACATAAGAGAAAATCCGCTGGTAAAAAGAGTTGCTCAATATTGCTATCCGTTCAGCTATGCGGATTTTCAGAAAGATACAGATAATAATAAATGGAATCTGAACAATGTTTCAGAATTCAATGAATTTGCCGACAGAAACAACAGCCTGCATATTTCGTGCAAGGAAAGATGCCAGCTTATGCGAGTTGCGGGCGGAATAGAAGGCATCAACCAAAACGAAGTATACTGCGCCTGGAATTTCAAGGAGTATTTGTCACAGCCTGCTGTCCGATTGGCAATGGGTCTTTCAGGATTGATTTTTAACAACGAAGCTGTTGGATACCTTGTTGGCGAATGGGCTGAAAAAGAAAAATATAAAGATGCTTTGAAGCATTTCATAAGCTACACCAACGAAGAATTCAAAGAACTGATTTATATCAGTGATGTTCTTTCGCTTTTGGAAGAAATATCTCAGGTTACCGGTGATGTAGCAGCATCAAACAAAATCGATGAACTTTCTCGTAATCTCAGCGCTTGTATAACAAAAATGGAATTCAACAACGTTTTATACAACTTCAGTTTTGAAAGCAACGGAATAACTGCGCCAAAAGTAGATTACAAAAATTCAACACTTTCAAAAATATTCGGAACAGCCGGTGATATAGTTGAGATTGTTGATATCTCATCTAAAGGCATTGTAAATTTAATATCCGTTGCTTCCGAGGTTGAGATTTACAAATACTACCAAAATTTCCTGAACGATATCGCAAACGATACCGCGTTACCTTATGCACTGAGAACGGCTGCGCACGAGCTTAATCAGGATATCAGTGCTCACTATATTAATGCCATAGCCGAAATCGGACAGGACATCAATAAATTTGCTGCCGGAAAAGCAATCTCTCTTTCCGCTGAGAATATCGGTTCTGCCGCACTTTCAGCCACTCTCAGCAGTATTCTTGCAGGTATTGCTATAGGAAAAATTATAGGTAATGTATTTTTCGGTATTAGTGATATTGTGCAGGCTTGTGCTTATATTGAGTGTTACGCTATTCTTTCCGAAAAATACTCAAAAACTGTTCTGGCAGACAAAGACCGATTTAACAACAATGTAACCCTCGAAAATGCATTGAGATTCCGAGAGAATTATGAGCTGCTCTGGGCTCTTCGCAAGCTCGGCGAGGAAAAATATCTCGAAATGTCCGGCAATGACAACTTATGGTCACCGTTAATCAGAAACACTTTGAGAAATATGAGCGGTTACGAAGAAAAAAAAGAATACGTAAAAACAAACTTAAGCCTGCTGGAATCCAGCCGTTTCACTATGGATGACGATGCTGCGACCAGAATAATGGAGCATAGAGAAATATACTATGAAACAATTGTTATAGGTTGCCCTGTAAATGTTATGGTATATGATAGCAATGACAACCTTGTAGCAAAAACGGAAAACAATATTGTAGATACTTCGGTTACGGATTATTCTGAATACCCCGTTTGCATTTACGTTGATAACGATATCAAAACAATAAAACTATCCGATTTATCAAATTACCGCATAGAGATAGTTGCGTTTGATTCGGGAACAATGACATACACTGCGACAAGCAAAAACATCAACGGTGATCCGATTAAAAAAACTAACTTTTATGATATTGCAATTTCTCCCGGAGATGCTTATACAATAAATCCGTTTTATTCATCGGATGAAGATTTCCACGATCTGTATAAACGTCCGAATAATTATGATTTGGAATGGATCGCTCCTACTGAACAGTTTGACAAAGATAGTATGAGCTCCGCACATGTCGGCATATCCGTAAGTATTGGCAAGGACGGTGAAGTTTTAATTCCCGAAACTATAAATCGTGGAGATTGTGTATCCTTTATTGCCGTAGGTAATGGCGTTGAATTTTCCGGCTGGAAAGAAAACGACACCTTAATTTCGCAGAATAATACACTAACATTTATTGTAAAAGACGAAATTGAACTAAGCGCACTGTTCGGTGAAGTTACCGATACAGATACCGACACGGATTATTCTGATGATGAAGATTCAGGGTGGAGCTTTTGGAATATGCAACCAATAGCGAGAATTATATTAGTTGCAATAGCTATTGCAGTTATAGCAGTTATTTCCGCCGTCGTTGCAATTATTATTAAAGTCAAAAGAAGATCCTAAAGAATGTAATTTCATCACGTTTGCATTTTTGCTTAGGAAAAACGAGTAAAAAAGGTCGGCAGGTTTTTATATCCTGCCGACCTTTTAATATTTTTCTCTTTTCGGGAACCGAATACAACCTGTTTCCCGCTATTTCAAATTAGCGTAAAAGTCCTAATTCTCAACAGTAACCAGTCACTGCGAACAGCCGCCGAAAATACGACAGTTATGTGCACAGCCCGTAGGAGTAACGGCACAGCCGCCAAGTGCGGTTTCACGAAGCTCAGAGGGCATTTTACATCCGACTCTGTACATCGCCTGCATCATTTCCGTAAACGGAACGACAGCCTTGATTCCGCTCAGAGCCATCTCTGCACAGGTGATTGCATTTGCCGCACCGACTGCGTTTCTGCTCTGACACGGAGCCTCAACCAGACCTGCTATCGGGTCACAAACAAGACCGAGAAGATTGCTCAAAGCAATTGATGCAGCATCAAGAGCCTGCCTTGCGTTGCCGCCCATCATTACAACCGCCATTGCGGCAGCCATTGCCGAGGCTGAGCCAACCTCTGCCTGACAGCCTGCCTGAGCGCCCGAAACGCTGGCGTGCTTCATCAGCAGATAGCCTACCGCACCTGCGGTAAAAAGACCGTCGAGCAATGTTTTTTCATCAAGAGAAAACTCTTCCTCAAGCGCAAAAAGCACAGCAGGCACAACACCCGACGAGCCTGCTGTAGGAGCAGCAACAATAACACCCATTGAAGCATTGACCTCAGGCACAGCCTGAGAATAAATCAGAGCTTTTGTCATAACAGAGCCGCAGATTGATTTACCCATATTGGCGTGGGCATGGAGCTTTGATGCCTCTCCGCCTATAAGTCCTCCCGTTGACGGCAGAACTTTGGACAGAGGCTTGTGAGCGGATTCACGCATTATGCGCAGTGCCTTTTTCATTTTCTCCTCAACCGTAACGGCGTCTGTTTCGCCCTGTACGGTTTCACGCTCACGCATTATTTCACAAATTGCCTTGCCGCTTTTATCGCACAGCTCAAGCAATTCTTCGGCAGTTAAGAAATCCATTCACTTGTTCCCCCTTACCTTTTAACGAGCATAATATCTTCAATGGCGGGATTCTTTTTCATTTCCTCTACCGCCTTTTCGGTTATCTCTTCATCGGATTCAACAATCGTATATGCAAGTCCGCCCTTTTCCTCACGGAAAACACGAAGGTATGCAATATTGACACCGTAGCTGCTGAGCACAGAAGTAACTCCCGCAACAACACCAGGATAGTCACGCTGAATAACGATAAGCGCGTGAAACTCGCCCGTAAAATAAACCTTTACTCCGTTTATCCTTGTCAGCCGCACTTTTCCGCCGCCGAGTGACTCACCTCTTACATAAAGCACTCTGCCGGAAAAGCCCTCAACCTCCATATCAACAGTATTGGGATGAAGGTCGTCGCTGTCATCAGCACCGCACTCAAAGCTGAAATCCAGCCCTGCCTCTTTGGCAAGCTCAAACGAATCTCTTATTCTTTCATCATCCGTAGCATAGCCGAGTATTCCGCCGACAAGCGCCCTGTCCGTACCGTGGCCTTTATATGTCTGAGCAAATGAGCCGTAAAGAGTGAACTTAATACGCTTTACCTTTTCACCTATCATCTTCTTTGTCAGCAGGGCAATAGACGCCGCACCTGCCGTATGTGAACTTGACGGACCAACCATATTCGGACCGATTACATCAAAAACGCTGATAAATGCCATTTATAGCATCTCCTTTTATCTGATACCCAAAATATACCACACTATTTCTTTAATTACAATCTTTATTATGCCTCACTTCAGCTTTTTTCACAAAACGCACATCACTCAACGACAAATTTTTTTGCGGTTCCGGAGCAGTTTTTTTCAAAAAACTGTGTACATACAGCTAAATTTATGTTAAAGTATTTATGTTATTTTTGATACGGGAGTGTGTTCAAAATGAAAAAACTGTATGAAGGCAAAACCAAAGATGTTTACGAGCTTGAAAACGGCAACGTAATGCTCAAATTCAAAGACGACTGCACAGGTAAAGACGGCGTTTTCGATCCCGGCGAGAATACTGTCGGTCTCACAATCGAAGGCATCGGCAAGGCTAACCTCAAGTCATCCATTCACTATTTCGAGCTTCTCAAGGCAGCAGGCATCAAAACTCACTATGTCAGCGCTAACATCGACGAGGCTACAATGGAGGTTCTTCCCGCAACTGTTTTCGGTCACGGTCTTGAAGTTATCTGCCGCCTTGTTGCAACAGGCAGCTTCATCCGCAGATACGGTGAATATATCGAAGACGGCACACCTCTTGAGGGCGGCTATGTTGAATGCACCTTCAAGAACGATGCAAAGGGCGATCCGCTTGTTACAGGCGAAGGTCTTGCAGCACTCGGCGTTATGACTCCCGCTATGTTCGAGAGCATGAAAGAGCAGACACTTAAAATCACAAGAATCGTTGCTGACGACCTCAAGTCAATCGGTCTCGATCTTTGGGATATCAAGTTTGAGTTCGGCTACAACAACGGCGAAGTTATTCTTATCGATGAAATCGCTTCCGGCAATATGCGCGTTTACAGAGACGGCGTTATTGTTGACCCCGTTGAGCTTACAGAGCTTATTAACAACAGATAATCAGATTATTACCTCAAAAGACATTTCGGTTCATCACCGGAATGTCTTTTTTGCTTTCTTGACAAGTCAGCATTTTCTATGCTACTATAAATTTTAGATAAGCATTATATATAATCAGAGGTGAAAGCATTGGCAGTCACACTTGCACAGCTGCAACAAGCATGCTACGGCTTGTTATGCAGGCTTGATGATATGTGCAAAGAAAACAATTTACAAATGGTTCTTCAATCCGGCACAACGCTCGGAGCCGTACGTCACAAAGGATTTATCCCCTGGGATGATGACATAGACGTAATGATGCCGTACCGTGACTTCAAAAAGCTAAAAAAGCTCTTCAAAAAAAGTAATAATGTAATCGACGGTTTGTCATTGTCCGACTTCGAGCTTGACCACGAAACACCTCACTGTCTGTCAAGGTTAAGGCTGAACCGCTCTTATGTTCCGGAAGTAGGCACAGAGGGTCTTAACATAAACAGCGGTATCTGGCTTGATATATTCACCTACTGCTACTGTGCAAAAAGCAAAAAGCTTGAAAAGCTCCAGTCATATCTGCTCGGAATAACTATGATGCTTCATGAAAAATACCGTAACCGTTACAAGGTGAAAAACGGTGATACATCAATAATGAGTATTCCCGTTTACCGCCTGGCAGAAAAAATGCCCGAAAAGCTGAGGATATTCACAATAAAACTTCTCCAGCAGGTAACGGCCGCACTCGGCAGTAAAAAATCGGGAAAGTATTTCTGTATGTGTGATTACATCCACAAATTTCACACTATTGACTGCAGAATATTTGATGATACTGTTCCCTGTCTCTTTATAGACAGAGATTTTGCCATTCCGAAGGATTATGATTGGTATCTGTCAGAGAATTACGGCAAAGATTACATGACCCCGAGAAAAACCGTTATACACGCTAATGTTGATCATGTACAGATTTACAAGGATGTGTCAGAATGAAAAGCATTAAGCCCGGAAGAGGTCCGTCCATGTTGGGTGGAATTATCGGCATTTTCATGGTGGGCTTCGGCATTTTATGGACGGTATTCGCCGCTCAAATAAGCCCTGTTTTTTCAATATTCGGTCTGCTTTGGACAGGAATTGCCATAGCCACAACAGTGTACCGATTCAAAAACGCCACCGGAAAAAACCGATATTCGGAATACGACATTACCGATTCGAGTGAAGAGCCCGACCCGTTTAATGAGCGTTTCGGCAATTATACTCAAGCAGATTTTAATTCAAACAGTAAGTTTTGCCCTTATTGCGGAACTCCAGTTGCAGATGATTTTGAGTTTTGCAACAACTGCGGCAGAAAGCTTCCATAATAAAAGGAGTAACAATTATGGCAAAATTAGAGCAAACCCTGAATGGCGATTTTACTCAGATCATAAACCGAATCGAAAAAGGTATACTGAGCGGCAGCTTTTCAGCTTCACTTGAAGATTCAAGTGATTTCTTTGACGGCAATGCACGCTGCGGTGTACGTGTTTTTGAGCGGTACAGCCATGCAGGACAAAACAGAGTTAGCATGAACGTAACTCTTTTTCAAAACGGTGACGGCCCGATTCACCTCACCGCTATTACTGCGGGCGGCAGTCAGGCAATGTTCTTCAAGCTCAACACTTGGGGTGAAGAAGCCTTTTTGGATAAACTGAAAGAAATAATTCTATAAGCTTGATATCAGCTTCATTATTTATACCGGGAGGGCAACATTATGAAAAAATATAAGGTAGGTTACACAACGGGTGTTTTTGATCTGTTTCATGTAGGTCACCTGAACATTCTCGAAAAATCAAAGGAGCTTTGCGAAACACTTATCGTTGCAGTATGCACCGATGAATATGTTCAGGAAACCAAGAATCTTACACCCGTTATCAGCTATGAGGACAGAGCAAGAATAATTGCTGCGCTCAAATGTGTTGACCGTGTCGTTCCTATGACATACACTGACAAGCTCAGAGCCTGGGAAGAGTATAAGTTTGACGTCCTTATTTCGGGTGACGACTGGAAGGGCAGCGAAAGATACAACCTTACAGAACAGCAGTTTGCTCCTTTGGGCGTAGATGTATGCTATGTTCCGTATACCAAGAGTGTATCTACAACGATGATTAAGGAAAAGCTTAAGAGCGGAAAATAAAATCAAGCCCCTTACAAGGGGCTTTTATTGATATGTAAACTGGGCTTTACATGAAATAATTACCGAAAAAGCAAAAATTCAAACCTGAGTTGATAGAAAAAACAGCTTCAACGATGTATAATATCTGCCGGAATACAGATTAAGGAGAAGAACTATGACTATTGCCGAAAGGATTTTGAAGCTAAGAAAAGAGGCAGGGCTTTCTCAGGAGGCTTTTGCTGAAAAGCTCGGCGTATCGCGCCAATCGGTTTCTAAATGGGAATCGGGCAACGTTATGCCCGACCTTGACAAGGTTGTGGCTATGTGCGAGCTTTTCGGAGTCAGCACAGACTATCTGCTGACAGGCAAGGAAGCCGACCTGCCGCCCGAAAAATCATATGAAGAAGTATTTGTCAATAATTCATCAACCGAATCCGACAACGATTACAGCTATGATGAAAATGAAGAAGATGATAATAATGATAATGCTGCTTCAGCTGCTGAAAACGGTGAACCCACAACCAAGACAAAAATTAAAGCTGTTGCGGCAATTCTTGCCGCCTGTCTGCTCTTCACAGCTCTGATTCCCATTCCCCTTGGCGGATACAAAAGACTTTTTGCCCGATTCAAAGAAGAACCCGTAACCTACCCTTACGTTCTTGTTCACGGAATGGGCGGTTGGGGCGAAAGCGCAGGAATAAACTCAATATCGCCCTACTGGGGCTCATTCACGGGCAGTCTTTCGCAGTATCTGCGCGGCGAGGGACATATAGTTTATGAGGCTACCGTAGGACCGTTTTCAAGCTGCTGGGACAGAGCCTGTGAGCTTTACGCTCAGCTTACCGGCACACGAGTTGACTACGGAGCGGCACACAGCGCTCAGCACGGACACGACCGCTACGGCAAAACATATACCGTACCGCTCTATGCCGATTGGGGTGAAGAAACCGACGGAGGTCAGCTGCAGAAAATCAACCTCATCGGTCACAGCTTCGGCGGAAACACAATCAGACTCCTTACAAGCCTTATGGAATACGGAAGCGAAGAAGAACGCAAAGCAAGCCCCGACGATTTTTCTCAGCTTTTCAAGGGCGGCAAGGGCGAATACATAAACAGCGTAACAACGCTCTGCTCACCGCACAATGGCTCTACCCTTTACTATGTTGTAGATAAACAGAACCTTATCCCGACAGCACTCGGCATACTCAAGACCGCAGGCGGTCTGACGGATATAATCAGCGGTGGAATGATTGATTTTCAGCTTGAGCATTTCGGAATTTTCAGCGACTCAGGCAACGCGATGTCCCTTATAAACGACAGCTTTATGAACGGCAAGGACAATGCTTTTTATGATCTTTCTCCTCATGGAGCCACAGAGCTGAATAAGGTTATCCGCACTGTTGACAGCGTATACTATTTCTCATACGCTTACTGCACAACGGAAAAAGCACCCGTTACAGGCAAGCAAACGCCCGTTCTCTCTACAATGCTTGTGCTGATGCCGATCGCAAGGCTCATCGGCAGTTACACCAATACAAGTGCAGACGCACCCGTGAAAATTGACGAGAGCTGGCTTCCGAATGACGGACTTGTAAATGTCGTATCGGCACAGAGTCCGAATGACGAAGAATCAATTCCTTACAGCAACGAAACAGAGCCCGAACGTGGAATATGGTATGTATTCCCAACAAGAACAGGTGACCACGGCGCAGTAATAGGAATGAACGCCAACACCGAACTTACACACAGATTCTATACAGAACATATTGCAATTGTAAACGCACTGCCAAGATAAGAGAAGCCTCCGGTAAAAAAAACCGGAGGCTTTGTTTTTTTTACAGATAATCCCTGATATCAATTGCGAGTCTTTCCTCAAGGTTAATAAGCCGCTTGGCGATATCCTTGGACACCTCGTCTGCCGCTTTATATTCATTGAGATATTTGTTAAGCGACTTAACACCCATATTGCAACCGTCAGTCATAAGGTTGGCAATCGTACCGTCCGACTCGTTTACGGCAAGCTTTACGCCGGTCTTAATCCATGACATTCCCTTTGCCATAGGGTTGGGTGCCTTGCCCTCATCTCCGTAACGCTCAAGCAGACCGTCAATTTCCTCTTCAAGCTCTTCATGCTCGTTGCGGCAATCTGAAAGCCGCTTTTTCAGCGTATCGCTGCTGACGTGACCGAGGACATCGTCAATTGAGCTGATGCCCATTCTGACGCCTGCATCACATTCGCGCAAAAGTCTTACTGTATCCTGTTCTATCATAACCGAAAAATCTCCTTTCCTCAGATAAAACAAGTATTGCCGTTTTTGCGCTTATTATACTTTACATATTTTCAAACATATCGGCAAGCTTTCTTGCGGCAGCAGCCATATCTTTAAGCCCGTCAAAAACCTCTTCACCAGATCTGCCGCCAAGATATCTGTCACTTTCAAGAGTAAAATCACCCTTATAACCAATTGCCTTGAGTGCTTTTACAACCGCTTCAAAATCAATACCCATTGATAACGGAATCTGATGAGAATCGTGCCAGCCGTCATTATCGTGAATATGCAGAGCCGCAAGACGTGGACCCAGCGCCTTTATCATTTCAACAGCATTTGTACCCAGCCCTCGCATTTCAGCGTGACCGATATCAAGGCAGGCAACCAAAAAGCTGTCGTTCACCGCATCGAGATGAGCATTGAAGCTTGCAGGATCAGAACAGGCGGCAGGACTTGCTTCATCCTTATCATCATCCCAGTTCCACATATTTTCGGTTGCTATTTTAACACCGCATTCCTTTGCAAAAGGCAGAAGCTCAAAATACATCTCTGCATTTTCTTCGGGCGATTTGTTGTTCTGCGGATGAATTATGCAGATTTTTCCGCCTGCCTCTGCAGTACATTCAATCGCACGCTTGCAGTATGAGCGGATCGCATCACAGTAAGTCGGAAACGGTGCGTGCGACTGGTTGCATACAATACCGTTATCAAGGCCGATTTGCTTGAGCTTGCGCGCAAAGGCAAGATAGTTATTGCCGAAAAGCGGATGATCGTTGTCGAGCATACAACGATTGCCCCAATCGTATTTGCACATATCAAACATAGAAAAATCCCATGCATCAAAGCCTGCCTTTGCAACAAGCTCAACTGTTCTCTCCTCGCCTATTATATGTGCGGCAGAGCAAATCTCGGTAGAAATTTTCATTTCTTAAAGCATCTCCCTGTTTTACTGAATGAAATCATTATACCACAGTAAAAAACAATAATTGTTTTCGGTATTGTAAATTTTGGAGATATATATTAAAATTATATAAATCGAAAAAGTGAGGTCTGTATATGAAACAGCTTCTGAAAAAAATAATAAACGCCCGCACAAGGCGAAAGATTCTTGACCTGCTCAACAAAATGTGGTGTACACTTTGCAGATGTCTGCCGCTCAAAAACGCCGTTCTTTTCTACACTATCCGTGCTGACGGCAAACTCGCAGACAACAGCAAGGCTGTGTACGATGCGCTTGATTGCAAAAAAATAATTTTTGCACATATGCTTCCGCACTCGCTCAAATCGAAGGCACTCGCCTACTACTATCTGCTCACGTGCAAGGTAATAGTAAGCGACGACTATGTACGCTATATGCGCACAATGAAGCTGAGAAAGGAGCAAAAGCTGTTTCAGATATGGCACGCCTGCGGCGCATTCAAAAAGTTCGGTCTTGATGCTCCGTCAAGGCTCACTCCCGAGGAAGAAAAAGCTACTCACTCGCAGTACAGCGCAGTTGCCGTAACGGCTGAGCATTGCAAAAGATTCTATGCAGGTGCATTCGGCATAAGTGAGGATATTTGTCTGCCACTCGGTCTGCCTCGCACAGACAGCGTAATCAACGGTGCAGAATCACTCAGAAGCAGTGTATATGATAAGCACCCTGAATTTATTGGAAAGAAGATTTATCTCTACTGCCCCACATTCCGTGAGGAAGACGGAAAGCCAGTTGAGCTTGACCCGATGATAGACTGGAGCAAACTCAGCGGTGAGCTTAAGGCAGACGAAATCTTTATCATCCGCCGCCACCCCATTATGAAATACTCACTGACAGACAGAGAATACCCGAATATCGTTGACCTCAGCGATGAATCCACCCTTGCGCTCACAGCCGCCTGCAGTGCAATCATAACAGACTATTCATCTGTTATTTACGATGCCTGCCTGCTTAACGTACCCTGCGTTTTCTACTGTCCCGATTACAAAAACTATGAGCGAGGCTTTTATCTTGATTTTCCCGACGGTCTGCCCGGAGAAATGATAACCGATTCCGCTCTGCTTTTGTCCGCAATCAGAAATTCTGTTGCAAGCCCGAACAAAGAAAAGGTTGACAGATTCAAGGCAGAACAGCTTGCCGCCTGCGACGGACATTCGGCAGAGCGTGCAGCAAAGCTTATAAAGGAATGGCTATAAAAAGCTTTTCGACAGCATTTATCAAATTCTTGACTTCACCTGTATTTTATGCTAATTTTTAATCAGCAATATAATTACTATTTTTTAACTAAACGCGAGGAGGACTAAATATGGAAAGCAGCGGCAATTCAACTAAATTTTGTTATCAATGCGGTCAGGAAATTGATGCTTCAAGCAAATTTTGCCCGAACTGCGGAGCTACACAACAAAACAATTCAGCATCATCCTATACACACATACCGGGTTCAAATACAGTTGATAAAATTAACGAAGTCAGAAAAGCTGCAGGAAAAACCGCAAGCTCGTTTACAAGCACGGTTATGAAAAAAGCCAATGAACTCACGGGAGAAACCGGTGAGGTAAAATTAAACCTTAAAGACCTTTTTGTAAACGTTTTCAAAAAGCACAGCAAGGATGAAAGAGAAGAAATATTCATTTGCGGAACAAAAACAACAACTCCTGCCGAAAGTGAAATTTCAGCATCATGGCCCAAGCCCTGGCTTTATTCCCGAATTTTCATTTTATTTGCAATTACTTTCATTGTGCTATCACTACTTGTCACATTTTTCTCAAACACAAATGCTCTTCCGGGCATGATTTTCATCGGCGCTCTTGCTGTACCTTTTTCAACCTTAGTATTCTTCTTTGAGGTTAACGCACCGAGAAATACGAGCATTTTTGAAACCATCAAGATTTTCTTTATCGGCGGTGTACTATCGCTCCTGGTAACGCTCTTTCTTTTCCTGTTTACGCCTTCATCAGAAATGGGTTTTATAGATGCAATTATAACAGGCATTGTTGAAGAAATCGGCAAGCTTGTTATTGTCGCATATTTTTGTAAACAGCCAAATGTCAAGCATATTTTGACAGGTATGCTCATCGGTTCTGCTGTCGGAGCAGGATTTGCCGTGTTTGAAACGGCTGGATATGCTTTTAATTTTCTTTTCACAAACGGATGGAATTCAATGCTTGAGGTCATTTATTTAAGAGCGGCTCTCGCTATCGGCGGACATGTTATATGGGCAGCAATTTCGGGCGGTGCGCTTGTTCTTATCAAAAAGAATGAAAAGTTCAAAAAAGAACATATCTTTAACACTCGTTTCCTTAAGATTTTTGCTATCCCCGTTATCCTTCACGCCGTATGGGATATGCCTCTCCCCATGGCATTCGGTCTTCCGATGGTTCAGATTATTTGCACAATTCTTGCATGGGTAATGGCTCTTATTATGATAAATACAGGACTTAAGCAGATTTCGACATCTCAAACACAGGAAACTCCTGCTAAAGAAACTCCTGTCGAAGAAACACCTGCTGAAGAAACACCTGCTGAAGAAACACCTGTCGAAGAAACTCCTGCTGAAGAAACTCCTGCTAAAGAAACTCCTGCTAAAGAAACTCCTGTCGAAGAAACTCCTGTCGAAGAAACTCCTGCTGAAGGAACACCCGTTAACGAAACAGTCAGTTCGGGAGTACAGGAATAAAGTTTAATTGAAAACAGCAAAAACCCGAGATTCACGTTTGATGTGAGTCTCGGATTTTTTATCAAAAAGTCGCCAAACAATTTTTCTATTTTTTTAGTTTTAGAAAAAGCGTTGCACCGAACTGAATCAGCCTGTCGGGCAGAAAGCCGAATTTCGGTGAGCGCTTGAGAAGTGAAACCACCTTGAAAAGCCTCGGATCGAGCACTTCGCTGCCGCTGAAATAAAGCTTCACCTTGCCCTTGGGACTTTCGTTGTTGCCGATTATTTCAAACAGCGGCATTGACTGTATATAAAGCTGAGCCGAAAAGCTGTCGTTCATATTCTTTACAAACACGCTGATAAAAGGATTGGCAAGTATATCCGCCTTGGAGAAAATCGGCTTTCCGATATCTTTGATTGCGGCGGCACACTTGCTGCGAGTTACACCATTCATACAAGCGGTAAGGATTTCGCACCTCTCACCTATAAGGTTGAGCGCCTCATCATCCTCAGCAACCCACAACCGCCTGTAAAACTCATTCATCAAAGCGAGATAGTCCTTGAAAAGAATCTCCTGAAGATAATCTTCTTTAAGCTCCGGTCTGTCCTCAAACGAACTGCATGCCACACCGTAGACAAAATCCATTGATTTTGCAAACTCAGCCACAAGTGTTGAATTTACTCTGTGCGTAACCGAGCCTGAATGTTGGCGGTACATAAATAAAGCATCCTCAACGCCTGTGATTTTCGGCTTGACCGTGTGTATAAACTTCATCAAAAATGCACCGTCCTCGCTGTAACGCATAGGCGGAAAACGCACGCCGCTATTCTGAAGCAGTTTTGTTTTATAGCACTTGTTGCTGACAAGGAAATTGCGCAGCAATCTCTTATCGTAGCAATCAATTCGCTCCTCTTTTATCAGCTCGTCCACAATCGGATTGTACTGACTTACACCGTCGCCGAAGCTCTGCACCCTGTAAAGAGCCATATCCGCACCCGTACGGATTAGTGCCGCATACAGCTTTTCGAGCGCATCGGAGCCTATCAGGTCATCATTATCAATAAAAACAGTATACTCACCGCAGGCACGCTCAATTCCGTTGTTCCTTGCAGCGGAAACACCTGCATTAGCCTGGGTTATCGACACAATACGAGAATCCTTTGCGGCATATTCTTTGATTATCTCGGCAGTAGAATCGGTAGAACCGTCATCAACCACGATTATTTCAATATCCTTTTCGGTCTGACCGAGCAGACAGTCGAGCGTTTCTCCGATATATTTCTCCCCGTTGTATGCGGGGATCACAACAGAAAACTTCATTTTTCTTCACCCTGTAACCATTCAAGTTCATCTGCAGGAATAACAATATAATTATCTGCGCCCTCACCGACTCTCAGATAAACGTTTCTGATTCCTGCCTGGATTATCACCCTTGCGCACAGCGGACAAGGCTTTGCTCTGTGCACGGAATTGTCCTCTGGATTAACACCTGTTAAATACAAATCCGCGCCGATTGTCTGCTGACGCGAACAGTTGAGCAGAGCATTCATCTCAGCATGAACGGCACGGCACAATGCATAACCCTCACCTTGATGCATACCCTTTTCTATGCGCTGGCACACGCCGAGCTCGCAACAGTTCTGAAAGCCTCTGGGTGAGCCGTTGTAGCCTGTTGAAATAACAACGTCATCCTTAACTATAACCGCACCGTATTTGCGCTTGAGACAGGAGCTTCTGTAAGCGAAGACCTCAGCACAGTTGAGATAAGTGTCTGTTTTGGAAACAAGTCTCGCATTTTCGGGAAATACCACTGCGCAACACATCCTTAAAAATATATAACAAATTAATTATAACACAAACCATACTGTTTTGCCACACAAAATGTAAAAACAATATGTTGCACCGCTGTTTGCATTATGTTAGAATTAAAGCAGCTCAAACGAAGTGCTGAAAGCTGATTAGAAAGAACATAAATTCAGCAGAATGGAAATGATTTCGGAGGCGTAATATGAACATTATCTATGAAAAGCTCAGAATTGGAATTGACAAGGCTCTGCTCAGTGCAGGCAGAAATATTTACAGACTAAGCGGCGGCAAAGCGGCAAAGACAATGTTCACCGCAAGCCTTGATGTAAAGCATGTAGGCTCGTCTGTTAAGATTATAAGCGAAGATGAAGACAGCGTTACAATAGCCAAGGTTGACGCAAACGGAAAAATCACAGGCAACGGCTTCCGTATTCTTTCGACCACCGATCTGCATTTCGGAGACGACCCCGTTCTGCGTGACAAGTGCATGGGTATGCTGATGAGACATATTGCAGATACAAAGCCCGACCTTGTCGTGCTGACGGGCGATATAATACTCGGCAAGTATCAGCACCTTGACGCAATACAGTTTGCTCAGTTTATGGAGCAGCTCGGTGTTTACTGGGCGTTCACATTCGGCAACCATGAGGCAAGAGAAGAAAAAGGCCGCTTCAAGGAGCTGCTGATGAAATGCCAGACCACTTTCCCCCACTGTATTGCAAGGCAGGGCAAAAAAGAGCTTTTCGGTCTTTGCAACTACTGCGTAAATATTCTCAAAAGCGAAAACGAAATTCTCAAAACCCTTTTTATGTTTGACTCAGGCAGAGATATAATTGACGAATACCGTGATGAGCACGGCTGTCCGTGGGAATACACCTCATACGATTTCATCAAGAACAACCAGATGAAATGGTACAAGGATAAACTATCTGCTCTTTGCAAAAAATACGGCGATGTCAAATCCTTTATGTATATGCACATTCCGATAAAGGAATATGAGCTTGCAGTCACTCAGGACGAAAACGGCAGTTTTGTATTCACAGGCAAGTGTGAAATTCTCTACGGATCAGCTTATGAGAGCGTCGGCTCGTCTCACTTTAACAGCGGTCTTTTCCCACTCATCAAAAATCTCGGCTCAACTCAAGCCGTATTCAGCGGACACGACCATGTAAACGACTACTGTGCGATATATGACGGCGTATACCTCGTATATAACCAGTGCGGCGGTTACGAAACCTACACGCTTGAGGAAAAAACCGGTTGGGGCGAAGAAAAGTGGAAGCAAGGCGTTACACTAACCGACATTGCCACAGACGGAAAATTCAGCATCAGTCAAAGGCTCAACAGTATGTATCTTTGATAAAAGCCTATGAAATCGCCCTGTCGGATTTCATAGGCTTTATTTATTTCAGTTAATACGGTTAATTTGCTCACTCAGCACCAGAGGGTATCGGAAAAGGCTGTTTGAATCCAGATTTTCGCTGTACAAATTTACGGCACTAATCTGTCGGTTGGAATAGGTTGTGTAATAGTATATTCCCTTATCAACATTACAACACGAAGCGTACTGAGTAATCTCATATCCTCCGTTATCAAGCACACAGCATCCTCTCGGTTGCTCAACAAACGATAATATATGAAATAACTGCCCTACACACTCCGACTCTGATTCACCGGAAACAGAATTAAGCCTCGCAAAAGCCGCACGCACAAAGCGTGACTGTGAAGACAAATCACCCGGTAGCCCCAGACCGCCCATTCCTCTGCTGTATTCCTGCAGATCAAGCGATTTCGAAAAAAAGTTACAGGGCTTACGCGGAGAAACACTCATATAATTGTTCAGCGCAAAAAGCTGATACTCAAACGGCGGATTGTTTGTCAGCACTCCGACAGGATTATCGTAAACCCTGATTCCGTCCGCAACACATTCAACTGTTATTGACTGAAGCCTGTCCGCAATTATCCAATGAAGCTGAGAAACCTTTAATTCATCGCTGAAGGGTTCCTTTGTAACATTAATTTTTTCAATTTCATTTTTGACCTGCTCTACCGATTCGCACCGGCCGAGCAAACGAGGTATCAGTTCAAACTGAGCAATATTCTCTTTATTCTCTTTAACAGGATAATAAACAGCGTTACCAACAAAATTCAGCCCTGCCATACAAAGCCCTTTTTCGTTAACTGCATCGTAATACAGCGGATATCCGTCGCAAACATAAGCCATACCGATAATCGCATAATGCTCAAAGGCTCTCTGACCGTTGCGCCAATTAAACGGAAAGCGGCGTGCAGTTATAACTACCTCTTCACCGTAAGAAAAATCGTTATCAAGCGTTCTTCCAAAATAAAAATCCCGTGTCTTATAAGTAATCGCAGTGCACATATTTACCTCCGTTCGGAAATTTTATTTGATTATTGTTCAAACTCAATCCGTTTATACTGTAAAGTATCTTTTTTCGCTTGATTTTTTTATAAAATACATATATAATGTTTTTGCTTTCCGCCCGTAGCGAAGCTGGATATCGCAGCAGATTCCGATTCTGAAGGACGGGGGTTCGAATCCCTTCGGGCGGGCCAAACAGCGCCTCTTACGAGGCTGAGATAAGAGATAATATTGAATAAATAAGATATAGCAGTGAACGTAAAAATTGAGCGCTGTTTGTATTATTATCTATTCTTTATTATCTCTTCTCTATTATCAAGACACAATATAAACCAACAATGATAGTAATAATCCAAATGATATCTTTGATTTCTGCACTTTATTTTATATAATGTAATCAGCAAATGGAAATAAACTTAAATCAAAAGTGCAGAAAGGAGACCATATGAACAGTAAATCCAACATAGGTGAAAGAATCGCCTACTACCGAAGATTGAATGCAATGACTCAAGAGAAACTTGCCCAAAAGTTGAATGTTTCCACCCAAGCTGTTTCAAAATGGGAACAAAAAATTACCTCACCGGACATTATGCTTTTGCCTGAACTTGCAAGCATATTCAATATCAGTATAGATGAATTGTTCGGAATGAAAATTGATACTGAACCTGTGTTTAATCTTGTCGATAATGTTCCTTGGGACGACGACAGGCAAATACGGTTTGCGGTTTATCACGGAAAAAAGCTTATGCAGCAATCTGTATATGAACTTCAAGATGGAATAAATGAAATAAATATTCATTTTGACTATGGAGATGTTTATAAGATACACGGTATTTGTAAATTGAACGTATAAAATGTTATTGCATATGTTTCAAATAAAAAGTTTCTTTTTAAATCCGTTATTAACAATTGCACCAGACAAAAGCAGCTTGAAAGCTGCTTTTGTCAACTTAATCCACCCGTATGGGTGGGGCAAAAAATTAATAAAACGCGCATTTCGGCATTGTTTGTATTATCGATTGTTTGATTATTTCACTTTCAATCAGCTATTCCACCGTTAAATTAAATACAGTTAAACTGCTACCGAGTAGTAGAATGTTCAGAGCATTCGTTTGCACATCGTTAGG
>JAZPYF010000031.1:0-2632 GCA_045544055.1 Acutalibacteraceae bacterium
GACAGAGTACACCAGATTCTCAACGAAATGAACGGATACCCGGAAGCATAAACAAACAAAAACAACGGCTTGTGAGTGAAAACTCACAAGCCGTTAATTTATTGTGTGAAGGTTCAAACCGTTGGTTTGAAGTTGTTTATACTATTTCTTCCTGCGAAACTATCTTAATTCCGTTGTCTGTCAAAATCTTTGCTGCGCCGATATTGTCTTCAACACGGATTATGATATATGCCTTGCCGATTGTGGGGGTGAGGAAGGCGTAGGCATATTCAAGGCTGATGTGGTTATCTGCCAGCACAGCCATAGCGTCTGCAAAGGCACCGGGTGTGTCCTCAATTTCAACAACAAGAACCTCCGTAACCGAGCAGGTGATGCCTGCTGCTTTAAGCAGCTTTTCTGCCTTCTCGTAGTCGGAAACAAGGAGCCTGAAAATACCGAAATCCGTGGTGTCTGCCATGCACATTGCTCTTATGCTTACGCCGCCGTCAGCAAGGCAGCGTGCAACGGAGGAGAGCTTACCGTGCTTGTTCTGTACAAAAACCGAAATCTGCTTTACGGGTGTCATATTCTTCCCTGCTTTCTTATTTAAAATTGTAGCCGAGCTCAAATGCCTTAAGATTGAGTTCGAGGAATTTGGGCGGTACTGTTGCCTTGACAGCTTCAACCCATACGTCGTAGGCAATGTCTGTCTTTGCGGCAAGAACGCCCATAAGTACAACATTTACTGCCTTTGAAGAGCCTGCCTCAACAGCAAGGGGAAGTGCATCAATGCTTGTTACGTCCGTGCCTGTTGCGGTAATTGCTTCGATTACGCCTTCAGGATATTCAGCCGAGCCGATAACAACGGGCATCGGGTCGATTTTCTGTGTGTTAACAATGAGCTTTCCGCCCTTTTTGAGGAAGGGAAGCCATCTTGCAGCTTCAAGCTGTTCAAAGGAGAGAATGTAATCTGCCTCACCCTTTTCAATAATGGGGGAGCAGACCTCCTCACCGTATTTGACATAGGTTACAACGCTGCCGCCACGCTGGCTCATACCGTGAACCTCGCTTACCTTAACGTCGTGACCCTCTGCGGTAAGAACTGCGCCGAGAAGACGGCTTGAAAGGAGAGTACCCTGACCGCCGACACCGACAATCATAATGCTTTTTGTGTTCATTTTTTATTCTCCCTTCTCAATTGCGTCAAATGCGCAAAGCTGCTGGCATACTCCGCAGCCGATGCACTGTGTAAAGTCGATAACTGCCTTCTTGTCACGGAAGCTGATTGCAGGACAGCCAATCTTCATACAAGCGGTACAGCCTCTGCACTTGTCAGCATTTACCTTGAGTGAAGGCTCGTGCTTAACGTATTTGAGCAGAGCACAGGGTCTGCGTGAAATGATAACGGAGGGCTCTTCGGCTGCAAGCTCTTCCTTGATTGCTGTTTCTGTTTCCTTGAGGTTGTAGGGGTCAACAACTCTTACTCTGTTGATGCCTACTGCCTTTGCAAGGGCTTCAAGGTCAACCGCTGTTGCGGGATCGCCCTTGATTGTCTTACCGGTTGTGGGGTTCTGCTGGTGGCCTGTCATACCCGTGATTGAGTTGTCAAGGATAATTACGGTTGAGTTGCTTGCGTTGTAAGCAATATCAATAAGGCCTGTTACGCCTGAGTGAATGAATGTTGAATCACCGATAACAGCTACGCTCTTCTTTTCGTTTGCGGCGTCTGCCTTGTTTCTGCCGTGAAGAGCTGAAACGGAAGCACCCATACAAATGCAGGTGTCAATCATACCGAGAGGAGCAAGTGCGCCGAGTGTGTAACAGCCGATATCACCGCTGACCGTAACCTTCTGCTTCTTGAGTGCATAGAAAAGACCTCTGTGCGGACAACCTGCGCAAAGCACGGGAGGTCTGCCGGGAATTTCAAGGTCTGCACAAACGCTTTCGGTTTCAACGCCGAGTATAGTCTTTGCAATAAGGCTCTGTGAGTATTCGCCGAGAAGTGAGAAAGCCTCCTTGCCGATTACTTCAATACCGTTTGCCTTGCAGTGCTCTTCAATGAACGGGTCAAGCTCTTCAAGAACATATACCTTGTCGCACTTGGAAGCGAAATCCTTAATCAGCTCAACGGGCATCGGGTAAACACAGCCGAGCTTGAGGTAGGAGGCGTTCTTGCCGAGAGCTTCCTTAGCGTACTGGTAGCAGACACCCGAGGTGATGACACCGATTTTTGTGTCGTTCATTTCAACTCTGTTGAGCTCGCAGCTTTCAGCCCAGTTTGTCTGGTCGATAATGCGCTGCTCAACAACAACGTGTCTGCCCTTCGCCATTGCGGGCATCATAACATATTTCTGAGGATTTTTGATGTATTCCTTAATGCCGATGTCGTTTCTCTCACCCTTTTCAACAAGGCTGCGTGAGTGAGCAACTCTCGTTGTAAGGCGGAGAATAACGGGGCAGTCGTACTTTTCGGAAAGCTCAAAAGCCTTCTTTGCAAATTCAAGGCACTCTGGGGAGTCTGACGGCTCAAGCATCATAACCTTGCTTGCCTTGGCGTAGTGGCGTGAATCCTGCTCATTCTGTGAGGAGTGCATACCGGGGTCGTCTGCAACTGCGAGCACCCAGCCTGCGTTAACGCCTGTGTAGGAGCCTG
>JAZPYF010000032.1:0-15262 GCA_045544055.1 Acutalibacteraceae bacterium
CTCGAACCCCTGGCCTACTGCTTAGAAGGCAGTTGCTCTATCCAGCTGAGCTACCAGCGCACATTTGGAGCGGGTGATGGGAATCGAACCCACGCGACCAGCTTGGAAGGCTGGGATTCTACCATTGAACTACACCCGCAGATCGACAACCCGCTATTGCAAATTGACAACGGGAATATATTAGCAAATTTAATGGCAGTTGTCAATACAAATTTTTAATATTTTACAGTTTTTCAGTTTTCAAAATCAACAACGCATCTGTCTGTGATAACTGAATGGACAAATTCCTTTACCTTAAGATGCTCGGGATGAGTCTGATAGCCCTCAAGAGCTTCTTTGCTTTCAAATGTGCTGTATAATGCAAGGTCATAGCCCTTGGGGTTGAAGTTAAAACCTACCTGCGCTGAGAGGAGACCGTCAACCTTGCCGACGAGTGCTGTGAGAATATCTCTCATGTGCTCCATATTTTTCTGCTTTTTTTCGTCATTTCTTACGTTCCAGAATACGATATGTGTTACCATTTTTATCCTCCGTTATTTGTTTTACAGTCCATATTAAAACATATTTAGTGAAATTTAACAAGCAGTATCCTGAATTTTCTACAATTATTTTTTTACTTTTAAGTGACTTTTAATTATTTTTGTATTATAATTATTTATAACTAGATATTTGTTTTTTTGGTATCTGTATAGATATTCGGAGGTGCGGAAATGAAAACCGCTAAGAAACTGATTTTTGCTGTTATGTGCGTTGCCGTTGCTGCAGCGTGTATAGTTGCGTCTGTTCCCAAGGCAAGGGCGGCAGGCGTTCTGCGTATGGTTATTGATGACCATACCTATTCAAAGGAGTATACCGACCTTGGTGCACTTGCGCTGACCAACTGGCATTACAGCGCCTCAAAGGATGTACTTACTCTTGAAAACTACGGTACATCGTATGCACCGCGTCCCGAAATTTTCATTTATCCATACAGCGGTAATGTAACGGTTAATCTCAAGGGCGACAACTATATTTATTCGTCAATGGACAATGCGATGATTTTTATCGGCAATGTCACATTCGTAGGCGATGGCTCACTCACACTTATTACCGATAATACCTATGCTATCAATACTGACTATAAGGTAACAGTTGCTGAATCAGCAACGCTTAATATCAACGGTCTTGCCGGTATTATGGCAATCAACGGTATTGAAATCAATACCACCGGAAATGTCAATATACATACGACAACCAGGTGTATGTATACATTCGGCGATCTTAATATAATAAACGGCAGAGTACGCATGTCGGGCAGTGACGGTTTGTATTCTTCAAAGGGTAATGTGTTTATCAGCGGTGGTCCTACCGATGTTGAGGTAAGAGCGCGTACAAAGGCTTTTGCGCTCTACGGTGAGGATTCACGCGTTGAATGGAGCGCAAACGCTTCTGTCGGCGGCGGCTCATCCTCTCCCGGCTCAATAATTACAGAGTATAACGGTGAAAAGTATTTCCGTATTACATTTAACGGCAACCCGAAGCTTAATCCGCCGAGAAAGATATGGTGGGATGATACTGTTATCGATTCATCGGGTACGACAAACCCTGTCGCCAGGTGGAGTGAAGTCGAACATGCAACGGGTTATGTTGTCAACCTATATTATTATGTTGAAAACCTGGGCGGCTATGAATTAAAAAACACATTCACGGTAACCGATTCGCTGAGCTTTAACTTTGCAGGTCATTTTACAACCTACGGCAAGTATTACTTCAGCGTTCAAGCCTTGGGTGACGGTGAGGAGTATATAAGTAGTAATGAATCACAGAAGTCTGATAATTTTTACAGGTTTTCAGGTGATGTTGCAAGTAGGTTTTACGTAAGGCTTCCCGAGTCTGATTATTATAAGATCATACCTGACAGCGGTAGCCCGTTTGTCTACTACGGTGAGGATTTCCTGTTTACTATTGAGGTTGATCCGGCTTACGATCAGTCTGAGCTTCTTGTCTGGGCTAACAAGGCACGTGTATCGATTATAAACGGTAAATATACCATCAGAAATGTTACCGAAAACATAACTATTACTGTGGGTGCTCTGGCACTCAATACGTATACGGTCAATTTGCCCACAAGCGAGGCTTATACTATTTATCCGTTGCCGGAGTATTCTACTGAGGTTGAATACGGCGGAAAATTTGCTTTTTCAATAGAGCTTTCGGATTATTACATGCAGTCAAATCCCGTAGTAACCTCAAACGGTGAAGTTATCAAGCCAAAGTACGGTATTATCTATACGATCAGCAATATAACCGAAGATCAATATGTTGAAATTACGGGTCTTGTCCGCGATAGCTATGATGTTACGTTTATGAATATCGACGGCACCGTTATATCTTCGCAGACTGTTGATCACGGTTATACGGCAACTGTTCCCGAGCCGCCTGAAGCTCCTGAGGGAATGACCTTTACAAACTGGACTGATGAAAGCGGAGCTGTGTTCGATTTCAGCACTCCGATTGTTGAGCAGACAAATATCTATGCCAGATTTGAAACCGCAAAATCAGAAGACGGATATTATCTCATCTCAAACCTTGAACAGCTTATCTGGTTCAGAAACGAGGTCAATTTCGGCAATACAGCAATCAATGGCAGACTTACCGCTGACATTGAAATGAACGACGGCAAGTATGTTATGATCGGCTCGACTGCCTCGTTCTACGATTCGGCAACAATGTGGGTTCCGATCGGCGGATACGATTACAGCGACAAAGAAGATTATATGAAGTTCTATGGCGGCGATTTTGACGGTGACAGTCATACGCTCTCAGGCTTCTATATCAAGCACGATCCTATGGCTGCCAATGCTTCTGAACTTGGCATTTTCGGTATAATCACAGAGGAAGCCTCTGTCAGCAACCTTAATGTTATTCGTTCGTACTTTGAAGGATACGGAAAAATAGGTTCAATTGTCGGCGATTCTGATGGTTTGATTTCTGGCTGTTCATCAACAGCCGCAATTGTCGGTATCAGTGGTTGCGGTGGTATTGTCGGTGAGTTGTCAGGCGATATTAGCGATTCTACCTTTGGCGGTAGTGTAACAGTTAAGCAGTACCAGGCTCCTACCTCAACCTCTGCCATCGGCGGCGGCAATGCAGGCGGCATAGCTGGCTTGCTTCTCGGTGACAGTATCAGCATCAGCGGCTGTGCAAACAGCGGTACGGTCAAAGCTTATGACCGTTCAGGCGGTATTGTCGGTTACTGTAATGCAGCGTCTTTAACGGTTGACGGCTGTTCAAATACTGCGTCTGTTACCGCAGTTAATGCGGCAGGCGGTATTGTTGCGCGCTCTACAAATGCTGTTGTTATGAACAACTCGTTTAACACGGGTGCTGTCAACGGCGGCACTTATATAGGTGGCCTGATAGGTAAGGGCGATGTTTCAGGTACACTCAATTATAATACAGGTGCGGTCAGCGGCGGTACGTATTCCGGCGGTATAGTCGGAAGCGGCTCAATTGATATGAGCTACTTCTATAATGCAGGTAATATTGTTGCAACTTCTGTAGGTGGCGGCATAGCGGGCGAAGCTCCAACCTTTAAGGTAAAGCAGGGCCATTCGTTTGCAACTGTAAGTGCAAACAATGCGGCTGTTCTCTGTGCTGTGTACGATACGGCGGATGTAACGAGCTTCTATTACTGTATGCAGTACGGTGATTCTGCTTTCGGTACATCTGTGAACTATTCGTGGTTCTATTGCGGCTATGCTTCAGGGCTTCTCAACCGTGAAAACGGAGCGGATTTCTGGGCACATAACGGATATTATCCGATTTTTGCCGATGAAGATAATCCTGCCTTTGAATTTGAACTCAAGTATTCAGATGTAGGTGAATGTCTTATTGAAAACGAGCGTGACCTTCATCTTGTCTCGGCTTTTGTCAATAATGAGGACGGATACAGCAGCCTGTATTATCTCATTACTGCGGATATAATTTTCCATGCTCCTGAGCTTGAAAATAACTTTATACCTATCGGTACTGTCGATTCTCCTTTCGACGGTACATTGGCAGGTGACGGTCACTTCATCAGTGGCATCAATGTCAATGGCGGTGAAAACGTTGCTCTGTTCGGCGTAGCTGACAATACAAATATGGAGTCTGTTACGGTCAAAGACAGTATATTTATCGGCACAGATAATGTCGGCGCGGTTATCGGTAAGTGTTTGCGTGCCGGATACTTCTACAACTGCGATTCGCAAAATTGCGTTGTCAGTGGTAATTCTTCCGTTGGCGGTGTTGTAGGCTATCTGGTTGGTAACACTATCTTCTGTGATAATATCGGTACTGATGTAAACGGCGGCGAAGCTTACGGCGGCATAGCAGGCACTAGCGACACCGGTGCGATCGATTTCTGTTACAGCTCAGGCAATGTAACCGCTTCAAAGAGCGGCGCTGTTGAAGCGGGCGGTATCGTTGGACGTAATTTCGGCGATATAACATACAGTGCCAATATCGGCAATGTAAGCGGCGTAACTTATGTCGGCGGTGTTGCAGGTGCTTGTTACGGAAATATGTTGTCAGTTTACAACGCAGGCGCAATTACGGGCACAGACGGATTCGGTTCGATTTGCGGAACTTTTGATGAATCTTTTGAGGCGGAGCGTTGTTTCTACCTTGAAAATACGGCGGGTGAGGGTCAGCTCGTAATGGGTGAGGCTCAGACCGAGTATCAGATTGTCAACGGCACAACAGCATATTTCCTTAATGACAACGGTGAGGATCCTATGTGGGCGCAGGGTGAGAAGCATCCTGTTTTTGCCAAAGAAGATTTCTCGGACGCTGTAGTTTATAAAGTTGTGTTTGAGGTGTTTGACGAGTTTTACTGGATGGCGGCAACAAAGAAAGGCGGCACGATCATTACTCCGCCTGTTCCCGAAGCAGAGGGTTATACCTTTGTCGGCTGGGATACGACCTTCCATTATGTTGTAGCGGATTGCTACGTGCGTGCGGTCTTTGATATGCCTGACATGATTACATTTATCTCAACTTCATTCCTGAAACTCAATGATCATCCCGACGGTGCATATATCTACGGAATATATCCCAATATGAATATGACGGTTTCTCAGCTCAATGCGCAGATTTCAAATGCAAATGTTATGTATCTTGATCAGGATTGTGTATTGGAGCTTGAGCCGAATGACAAGCTGTTCACAGGTGCTACCGTTATTCTCGAGGGTGAGATGGGCGAATGGCTTCATACAGCGTATATCGTTATTTACGGCGATGTTACGGGCGACGGTAATGTTGACCAGAACGATGCATTCTTTATCAATCTTCTTGCAGACGGTATGCTTGAGGAGTACGATTTTACTTATCCTCAGTATCTTGCGGCAGATGTCAACCATGACGGAACCGTAAACAGAGCGGATTCGCTCCTGATTCAGAACACTTGCATGAAAAACGATTATATTAACCAGTTACCATCATAAATAAAGGAGATAAGCATGAACACAATCAGAACACCTTGGGCAGAGAATATCGATAAAAACTGTCCGCTCAGCGAGTATCCGCGTCCGCAGATGGTTCGTGATAGCTATCAGTGCCTCAACGGAAAATACGAATACGCAATAACCTCTGCCGAAGCTGTCACAATGGGCAAGGCAGACGGTGAAATCATAGTTCCGTTCGCTGTTGAATGTGAGCTTTCGGGCGTTCAGCGTGAGCTGGATGATGACGATGCACTCTGGTACAGACGCAGCTTTACCGTTGATGAAAACCGTGACGGTAAACGTGTGCTGCTTCATTTCGGTGCTGTTGACTGGAAATGCAGCGTTTTTGTAAACGGAAAATCCGTCGGCGGTCATGTCGGCGGTTACTGCCCGTTCAGCTTTGATATTACAGATGTTATAAAGGATGAGAACGAGCTTGTGGTCAAGGTTATTGACCCGACAGATGACGGTCCTCAGCCGAGAGGTAAGCAGATTTCTGAGCCAGTCGGTTTTTGGTATACTGCTACATCCGGCATCTGGCAGACAGTATGGCTTGAGGTTGTACCCGAAACCTATATCAAGGGTATCAGACTCACTCCCGATATTGATACATCTTCTGTTGGAATTTCAGCGGATTACGACGGTGAAGCCACAGTAAGAGCAACTGTTTGCGACGGTGAAACCGCAGTTGCTTCGGCAGAATTTAACGGCAAGGGTTCGGTTGAAATTCCCAATCAGAAGCTCTGGTCACCCGAAACACCTTTCCTTTACGATCTCAAGCTTGAGCTTGTTAAGGACGGAGAAGTTATTGATACCGTAAAATCCTATTTCGGTATGCGTAAGTACAGCCTGGGTAAGGACGAAAAGGGTTATGTCAGGCTCTGTCTTAATAATAAGCCCTATTTCCAGAAGGGTCTGCTCGACCAGGGCTATTGGCCGGACGGCGGTCTTACAGCACCTACTGACGAGGCACTTGTTTACGATATAGAAAAAATGCGTGACCTAGGCTACAATATGCTCAGAAAGCATATCAAGGTCGAGCCTCTTCGCTGGTACTACCATTGTGACAGGCTCGGTATGCTCGTCTGGCAGGATATGCCTAACGGCTGCGGAGTAAATCAGCTCGTTGCAGGTGTTCTTCCCAATATTGGTATCAAGAATATGACCGATAAGTTCAGAGGTCTTTATGACAGAAATGATAAAGAGGGCAGGAGACTCTTCCTTGCTGAGCTTGATGAAATGATAGCTGCTCTTTACAATTGCGTTTCAATCTGCACCTGGGTTCCTTTCAACGAAAGCTGGGGACAGTTTGATGCAAAGAATGTTGCCGACCATGTCAAGGCTCTCGACCCGTCACGCTTTGTTGACCATGCGAGCGGCTGGCACGATCAGCACGGCGGCGATTTCAAGAGTATTCACCGCTACATTGTGCCGCTTCATCCTTATTTCCTTGATGAAAGAGCATTCGTTGTCAGCGAATACGGCGGATACAGTAACGTTATCAAAGACCACGTTTGGAATATCAAAAAGTGCTTCGGCTACCTGATGTTCCGCAATAAGACAACTCTTTCAAACGCTTACCGCCGCTTGCATACAACACAGGTTATTCCGCTGATAAAGCACGGTCTTTGCGCTACCGTTTATACTCAGGTCAGCGACGTTGAAAACGAAGTCAACGGAATACTTACCTATGACCGTAAGATTGTAAAGCTGGATGAGGATATGCTCCGCGATATCAATTCAAAGCTGACCTATTGATTGTTTCTCAGGTCATCAATATAGAATTTGAGCGCCCGTTCAAGGTTACGCCTTTGAGCGGGTGCCATTTTTTTCTCAGCAAGCTCCTGTGCAATTTCAGCAATGCACGAGCGCAGGTACTGTTCTCTGTTCATTAAAATCACCGTTATTATAGTGCGTTTATATTTTTAAGTTATTTGAGTTAAATCCTGCAAAACATATTTACTCTTTTATGGTTTTTTGTTAGAATGGATTTAATATAAATCAAGGGGTGTTTTATATGAAAATTTTTACTGAATATTTTAATGAGGAAAAGAGCGTAAGCCTTACCGCTTATCTTCTTGACAATTCGCCCGAAATGCCGAACCTCGATGTTCGTCCTGCCGTGCTTGTCATTCCCGGCGGAGGTTACCATATGTGTTCAGACCGTGAGGCAGAGCCTATCGCCATGCTTTATGCGCTTGAGGGCTACCATACCTTTGTTCTGCGCTATACTGTCGGCAAAAGAGAGGACGGTAACTATACCTTTGACCAGCCGTTGACAGATGCTGAAAAGGCGCTTGCATATATCCGCGAAAATGCAGCTGAATTCGGCGTAGACCCCGATAAGGTTGCCGCAATCGGATTCTCAGCAGGCGGTCATCTTTGCAGCGCTCTTGGCACAATCAGCGAGAAAAAGCCCAATGCTCTTATTCTTGCTTATCCCTGTATCTGCTCCGATATCGGCCCTGTGCTTCAGTGCGATGTTCCCTCTACATATAAATTTGTTTCAAGCGAAACACCGCCTACATATATCTTTGCCGCTGTTGATGATACTATCGTGCCTATAAAGAATTCTCTTGCGTTTGCAACAGCATGTGCAGAGCATTCAGTGCCGTTTGAAATGCATCTTTTTGAAAACGGCGGTCACGGCTTTTCACTTGCTACACCCTCTGTTTGCAGAGGCAAGCTCGACCCCGATGCTTCACAGTGGGCTGAACTGAGCGTTAAGTGGCTCAGAAAGCATTTTTGATTATATGCAATAAAAAGGGCTGAAACCGTTTGGTTTCAGCCTTTTGCTTATCTATAGGAGTAGTTTGTTACATAATCGGGAGCGTCTGCCGACGGCAGATATTTTTCCACTGTTTCGCCGCTTTGATAGGTGATATAGCAGACGTAGCCTTTATTCTCAGTGTAGTAATAGAGCTGTGCTTTGCTGAGAATTTCAGCGATTTTTATCTTATCGGTGATTGTGTTTTGTTTCGTTTTTTCACTTACAGGCGCTTCATCTTCATAATAATAGCCGTAGTATTCGTTGTCAACGGTGCGGTTCTGAGCAAAGAACGACAGCGTTATTGCTGTTCCGCTTGAATACGGCCATTCGTCACGATTAATTACGGCAGGTCTGAAGCTGATGCTTTCAACCTCGTCGTTGCCGACCGATGCAAATTGCTGCATAAGTGAGTTCTGTTCAAGGAAAGCGAGGGTCTGAACCATATCTGCTGTTATAAATACAGTTTTAGCCGCAGTATATTTATCTATGCCGAAAACCTCACGGCAGAGCATATATTCGGGGAATATATCTGTCTGGTTCTGCAGCAGACGCTCGTAGGGGGCAAAGATGATTGCACCGATT
Organism: Acutalibacteraceae bacterium; assembly: GCA_045544055.1. Lineage (GTDB taxonomy): Bacteria > Bacillota > Clostridia > Oscillospirales > Acutalibacteraceae > UBA8612. The sequence continues at coordinate 8,818 of JAZPYF010000032.1, forward strand.
GCGGGTGTATCCGGGCTGTAAAGCTGCTGTGCGGTCAAGCTCTTGAAATCGGCAGCTATCGATGCTTTGAGCTGACTGAATTGCTCTTGGCTCAGATCCATATAGCTGAAATCTTCCGCTTTGAGCGAGGAGGAAGCGGTAATTACTTTTACTGACGTGTAGTAATCGATATTCATTTCCTGCTTACCGTCGGCAAGAGTAAGATTGCTTCCGAATGCATTGTCGATAAGTGTATTGTAAAGGTCGCTGTCATAAAACTCCAGGCACATGCGCAACGCTTCAAGGTCAGCCTTGGTGAAGTAGCGTGTGAACGTTTTGCCGTTCTTGAGCGTGTAATGAATCACTATTTGCGAGTTGAAGCATTTGTCACCGTTGAGGTTTGCGGCACCGAGTCCGATCAGCTTACGGTGCAGGCGAAGTGCGCGGCTGATATCGTTTTTGCTTGTGTAAGGACCTGCCGCAAAGTTGGACATTGAGTGGCGATAAACAGGCTCATCCTCGTCAGGTGAAAAATAATATGTGTTGACAAAGTTGTCAAACAGCATAGTGTCAATGGCAACAGGGGATACGTATACATCCTGAATATCCTCTTCATCGGGGATTTTTGAGGAGTAGCCGAAACCGCCCGTGGCAAATACGCCGAGTACAATTCCTACAATCAGCATCTGAACCGCGAGCAGATACGATGTTTTGAAAACTCTTTTCGGCGCTCTGGTTATTATAAGGTTGAATATAAAGTAGATGACAGCCATTGTTATGAATCCTATAATAAGGGCGAGAGTAAATCTGTCATCCGGCATTGAATTTACGATTATAGTGAAAACACCAAAGCTGATTATAAAAGAGGTCAGGAAGTTGAGTACTGAGCTCATACCTATAAAACCGCAGATTTCCGAACGGCGTCTGTTAAATACAGCTATGCCGACAACGGTTAAGATGCAGGAGATAATGAGCCATACTGCAGGTACGGCAAAATTCATCTGTTCTGTAAAGCTTACCTTTGATTGTTCGAGGTTTTCCAGAACAGATACCGTCAGATAGCCGTAGGTGATTTCTGTATCGAACAGCTTGGCAAGGTAGATTATCGGGTTATACATGCCGTATTCATAAATTAAATCAACGGTTTGATAATATCCGCTTGAAAGCTCAATGTATCCTGCTTTGAGAGGTGTGCCGTAGAGCAGGTTTGCTCCGAAAGCCTCAAGACAGTAGAAAACAGCCGTAGGAACAAGCAGCATCACAGCGGTGAATATGATACCCTCAATGCTTGTGCCGACTGCGCTGAATATAGCTGCGGTCAGCGAATAGGTGAGGGCAGCGGTACTGAAAATGCTCAGTACGGTGAAAAATGCGGCGATCAGCAGCTTTGTGTTGAAGCCGATCAGGATAATGCTGCCGAGTGCGGAAAGCAAAACGGGAACAAAAATACAGGCAAAAAGCAGAGCAAGACCTGCAAAGTATCGGGAGATAAAAAGATTTGTCCGCTTTATACCGAGGCTGTAAAAAACATTGACCGTCTTTTTTGCCGTAATAAAACGGAACATTGAAATACCCATAAAAATGCTGATTCCGATTGTCGCTATAAGAACGAATATCATCAGCATTTCTTCACTGTCAAACAGCGAATAAACGTATTTTTCACTGAGAGATTTATATACAGGCTCTTCCGTCATAATGTCTTTGTTTGAAACAGATGACAAAAAAGTGAAACCTCTCTTTTCGTCTAGCAGTGAGCAGATATTAAGCACAGGGAACGCAACCAGCATAAAAATGCCGTAAAACAGCGCAGGAAGAAAGCCGGATGACAGAGCGCTTCTGAATGCGTAAGGTGTATTATTCAATAGCTTTGAAGATTTCTGAGAAGTCATAATCCGTTCCCTCCATTTCCTCCAGAAATACCTCCTCAAGCGTAAGCGGAAACTGCTCAAGCAGAATCGGCTCAAATTCGCTGAGCTTTGCCTGAATCTGCTCAAACGGCTCGGGCGATGAGAAGGTTATGATTCTGCCGTCTTTTGTAAAGTTCTTGTGTTCAATATTAAACAGTACCTCTTCGCTGAAATCGTGGTTAAAGGCAACTCTGATTTTGCTGCGGCTCTTGCTGATTTCGCTCAGCGAGCAATCAAGTGCGAGCTTTTTGCCGTTGATAAGTCCGATTTGACCACAGATATCACCGAGCTCATGCAGATTGTGTGATGAGATAATAACGCTTGCGTTTGTCTCTGTAACATATTCCGTTACCAGCTTTTTGATGATGTTTCTCTTTTGTGGGTCAATACCGTCAAATGATTCGTCGAGCAGCAGAATAGACGGATGCGTTGCAAGACCGAGTGCCAACTCAGCCTGCCGCTGCATTCCTTTTGAGAATCCGTTGAGCCTTTTACGAGTATCAAGCCCGAAAACCTCGGACAGCCTGCGGAATGTCTCAAAGCTGAAGTTGGGATAATAGCCGTTATAAAACCTTGCCATTTTTTCCATATTTGAATACGGAATAAAGAAAAGGTCGTCAGGCACATAAAATATTTTTTGCTTGGCTGCCGGGTTGTCGGTTACACTTTCATTGTCAATAAGCACTTCGCCCGATTCGGGTCTGTAAACATCGGAAACGGTTTTGAGTAAGGTGGTTTTTCCTGCTCCGTTATAGCCGATAAGGCCGTATATCATACCGTCACCTACGTGCAGGCTCAGATCCTGAATTGCCGTAAAATCCCCGAATCTTTTTGTAACTGATTTAACGTCAATCAATTCGCGGCACCTCCTGATTTCTTTTTTACGCTTTTAACCTATCATAAATAATATACCTTAGTCAATCGGTTTTACCAAACTGTATTCAATGCTTAATATTTCTGTAATAATTAAAGAAAAAAGCCGCTCAGTGGCGGCTCTTTATCAATATCTTCCGATTGAGTCAAACGGAATGTTTCTGAATTCGGGGAGGATTGCAGGCACTTCACCCTCATCGTTAATGCGGTAGTTACCGCCCTTTGCATCAATGAAAATATCTGTTTCGGTTACCTCAAGCACCATGTTGCTGTCGATAACACTCAGTGTATTTGCTGCTGTGCTCAGCGTACCGATATTGGCTCTTGCCTGAAGAATTATGTTGTTTTCAACAAGGCTGTTTGCAGGGTTAGCGGCAAAGAGGGGATCGCTCATAGAAGAATAATCGGTTTTGAGTGATGAGCAGTCGGGGAATGCACTTGCCCAGACATCGCTCTTATACGGCGATTCCTGAAGCTGTTTCCACGCAGGGTTATCAGCAGATATATTATGCTCTGAATAATCAAGAGGAATAGCGCAGTTGACAAGAACATTGTTAGTGAAGTTAATATCTCTGCCGCCGTTGAAATCTATTCCGACGCCCTTGGTGTTGATTATCATATTACCGCGGATTTGTGAGCCGGAGCAGGCTCTGATTGCACCCGGTGTATTTTCGCTGTTGCCGAGTGTGCTGATGCAGTTGTAGCGCACAAAGTTTCCGTAGCAATCCCAGCGCATAGGTGAATCAACGGCAAAAACGCCGTTTCCGTCAAGGCAGGTGTTGTGAATGTAGTTATATTCGATTTTGTTTGCGCTTCCGCTGTAATAAACAGCAGTTGAGGGAGAGTTGACAATTTCGTTGTTTGTAAAAGCGTTGCCTGTACCGCCGATAACAACACTCGGAGCTGCTTTGTTAATGACGGATGTACCGTTGATAAGGTTGTTGTCGGCAGAGCAGTTGCCCGGGATGAGCTTTTCTCTGTCGCCGCCGCTGATTGTGATTGCCGTTGCACCTATATCCGAAAAGCTGCAGCCGTTTATGCTTATGAGCTGTCCGTCAATTTCAATAGCGTTGCCGTCAATATTGTTCAGCTTGCAGCTCGAAAAGTCGATGTTGCTGCCTTTCAGCTTTATTGCTGTGCCTTTTGCGTTTGTGAAAGTGATTCCGCTGAATGCTATATACTCTGCACCGTCAACCTCAAGCATAGCCTTTTCGCTTCCCCGGCCGTTAAAGATAACCTCACCGTCACCGTATGAGCTGTATATAACGCGGCATATCTGTGTACCTGAATCTTTTTCGGTGAATACGAGCGAATCTATATTATAAGTACCTTCCATAATGGCAACAACAGCATGGCTTAGTTGTTCCATTTTAAGGTTTCTTACAGCTTTCTGAGCACGTTCAATTGTTGCAAAGGGACGCTCAAGGCTGCCGTCACCGTTGTCATTTCCGTTTACAGAAACATAAATATCGCTGAAAATCGGCTCGGGAGCGTTGCTCCAGCCTGAGCTGAGGTTTGTCGGAGTGGGAGCGATATAAAAAGTTTCATAATAATACGGACGGAATACAAAAACTGTTGCCGCAACCGTTGTAAGTGCAAGGCACAGGCAAAAAAGGCTGACAATCAGCTTTGCTTTTGATTTGGATTTGCTCATAATTATCTCTCCTTGAATTTATGTCGGGTCAACATAACGTGCGTATTCTTTCAGCTTTGCTCGCAGCTGTTTGTATTGCGGACAGTGGCGTGCAACCTCGTTCCAGAAAGCGTTGCTGTGGTTGTGGTGGATAATGTGCGTCAGCTCGTGTATTATGACATAGTCAATAACCTGCTTGTCGGCAACTATAAGGTGACGCGAAAAATGCACTCTGTCTGCCGTACAGCTTCCCCAGTTGGTTTTTGCGCTTGAAATGGTGAGTTTAGCAGGGGATACGCCTATTTTTTGTGAAAGCTCAGGTAATCTTTCTTCAATATATGATCGTAACGTTTCGCGGCAGAATACAACAATTCTGTCTTTGATTTGTTCGCTGTTAAGCCCTGTAGGTATAAGTATAGCGTTTTCATAGTATATGGGCTTTCTGACGTTTGCAGGTTTAATTATAACCTTTTCACCGAAAAAATAAATCTCTCCGCCGTAATCAACGCACAATGTTTCATTTTGTTTACTGTAAGCCTTGAACTTTTCAATGTGTTTGTCGATCCAATTGCTGTGAGAAGCGACAAATTCATCAATTGCTTTTGGGCTTGTTTTAATCGGAGCACTGACAACAACCGTGCAGTCGGGCTTGACGGTGAGTGACATTGTTTTTCTGTTTGAGCGCTTTAGAGTATACTGATGTTTCATTTTGTCTACCTAATATATATTTATATTACATTATACAATAACTGAGATGAAGCGTCAACCGATAATTGAAGCCCGAAGCGAAACACTCCGGGCTTGTGATTTATTTTTTGCCTTTTTTCTTTTCGATAAGTCTGAGGTATTCTGCGTCAATTTCACCGTCAGCTGTTTTGATGCGCTCAGCCTGGCGGCTGACATCTTCCTCACTCATTTCTGCAAGGCTGTCAAATGAGTAAATACTCCTTACGCCTGCAGCCTGGAGAAGACGCTCTTTCTTGCGCATCTTCATCTTATAGTAAGAAAAACTGATGATAAATGAGATTACCTGTACAATAATAAGACGGTAGTTTCTGTAATTGTCTGTAAAAAGGGTTGCGTCGGTTGCGTTTACAACGTGCACAAGGTTAATTGCAACGTTGAAAATAAGGTGATCGAACAAACCCAGCCAGATTGAACCTGTTGCACGGGCGCACATACACCACTTGAGCGAAAGCATAAATTCAAAAATTATATAGAATATGCAAAGTGCAAGAATCTGGGAAATTGAGTAACCGATTGTGAGCCTCGAGAGCGGAACAACAAGATACCATAATGAGTAGAAGCCTGAAACGATAACTGCTGTTTGCCAGAAACCGAATTTTCCCTTGCCCATTTTCATGAGGATACCTCTGAAAAGCACTTCAAGCATAAGTACTGAAATTACCGAAATTACGAGAAGCAGCAGGATGTTAGCAATGAAATAAACAAATCCTACTTCGGAAACAGGGGAGTCATATGCATAGATGCGTATGAGTATCTTCTTGCCCATAAGTGAGAGAAAAATTACTTCGATTATATATGCAGGGATTATCGGCAGGTTAAATATCAACGCATTGCGGATTCCACTTTTGATCGCTCTGGGATTGGTACTCAGACCGAGGTTGTGCGGCTTGAGCCTTGCTGTGTACATGTAACCAAGAATAATAAGGGTGCCGAGCATTTCACCTACAATGCCGTGCGTAGGTATACCGAGATAGTTGATAAGTACAAAATACTCAACAACATTTACGATCATGCACAGCAAGAACACATTGAGCATTTTGCTCAGCGTTTTGTCGGTTAAGATGTTTCGCACAGCATAAAAAAACTTTTTGGATGCTTTTCTGCTTTTTCTTTTAACAGCACCACCATGGTGAGTAACCTGATTGTTTCCGGGTGGGCCTCCGTCAGGTTTGGGCGGGGTGAGCGGAGCTTCTGTTGGCTGTGGCTTCGGCCTTTTTTCTTCAGCTTCACCGAATTGATGAATAAGGTCATCTTTGTTTGCCATGCGCACGCCTCCTTTCAAACAACACGATATATGGTTAATATT
>JAZPYF010000033.1:0-39437 GCA_045544055.1 Acutalibacteraceae bacterium
AGAAAACTTGATTTTGAAACATCAGATACACGGCCTCTTTGCGAGATTCTTCGCGATAAGTGGCTAATACACGATGAACTTGACATAGTGCGTGATACTGATGAATTCAGAGCTATTGTTAATGAATTAAGTTAACACACCCAAAACAAAGCACTTCTTGAAAGTGCTTTGTTCTTTTTCTCAAATGCAATTATTCTGTATTCGTTTCAAAACGCAAATTATTTTTCTAATACATAGCGTAATCGTACTATTATGAATTGTTGTATTGAAATATTTTCTATGAATGGTATAATATAATCAACGATAATTTTTGGAGAATTGTTATGGATGTAAGATTGATAAAACCTGAAGAGGCTGTAGATTATAATAGAATTTCGGCGGCATCTTTTATATGGAAATTCAATATAGAAGAAGACAGTAAGGTTGAAATACCTGTTCTCGGGGCTTTTAATAACGGTAAGCTTATTGCAGGTGTTGAGTTGTTCGATTTCAAATGCAACTACTGCGGAAATTTGATAAATACACTTGTTATCAGCGGAGTATGCAGCCAGCCCGAATATCGCGGAATGGGTGCGATAAGGGCGATTTTTGATGACGTTGGCAGAAATGCAGTTGAAAACGATATTGTTGCCGGCTTTCTTTCACCTTTTTCGATTGCGTATTACGAGAAATTCGGTTATGCGAATCTCAACCGCCTTTTTACAATCAGCGTTCCTTATCAGAATCTTACCCATATACCTCATAATAATGATGTTGAGCTTTATACCGGCGAACAGCTTGAAGAGCTGTGCGACCTGCATAATAAATGCGTTTTTCAGGAGAATCTTATGACTCTCAGAGAAGATAAAAAGCATTTTTGTCATCAGCCGCTTGAAGAGGCGGATTATACTTACATTCACCGTAACAGCTTGGGTGAGGCGGACGGATATGTGCGTTTCAAGGTTAAACGTCCCGATGAGCTTGTTGCCGAAGAGCTGTTCGTATTGACTCCCGATGCACTCAAAGGAATTGTTGGTTTTCTTCGCAATTACGACGGAATTGTGAAAACACTTGTAGTTAAAAAGCAGTATCAGGGCTCACCCTTTGCCTGCCTTACCGACAGAGTTGACGGCGTGTGTTACAAAACAGAGGGCGGTTATGCAGGTAGAATTTATAATCTGAAAAAGCTTCTTGAAAACAATGCGTATCCCGATCAGTACGGAAAATTCAGCATCTTAAGCCTTGATAATTTTGAACAGAATCGAGGAATATTTGATGTAGAATATCAAAACGGTAAAGCAATAGTTACACGCAGAAATGAAGGAGATTACGATATTGCGCTTACTGCATCTGCGGCTGCCAGGCTGCTTCTTGCGGGTGAGGGACACACTTCACAGACGGCTGTGTATATCGACGGTGTTGAGCTTAAGAGCAATGCGGATGATTTCTTCAGAGCCTTTCCTCATCGTGCAACTCGCTTTATTGACAGTTTCTGGTCTATCTGAACTGATTTTTCAGAAAAGAACTAATTACTGATGAATTGTCAATTGGGGTACATACTGAGCCCGAACAATAACTTTGGGCAGCTTGTTCTACGTAATTAATGTTATTGTAATCAGATTAATAATGTGATATAATTAATCGATATTATTTAGGAAAGAAGTGGAAACATGGTAAAGAATTATGATGCGGTTGTTATCGGTGCCGGTAATGGCGGTCTTGTTGCAGCGGCTCGCCTTGCCAAAGAGGGTAAAAAGACATTGCTTATCGAGCGCCATAATTTGCCCGGTGGCTTTGCTACCAGCTTTGTCAGGGGCAGATTCGAGTTTGAAGCATCTCTTCACGAGCTTTGCGGTATCGGCTCAATTACCGGGAAATCACCTCTGCTGAAGATTTTTCAGGAGGTTGGTGCGGCTGATAAAATGGAATGGGTTTCACTTGATGAAGCTTACAGATTACTTACACTCAATGATAACGAAAAGTGTGACTATCTGATGCCTCTCGGCAAGGAGGCTTTTATTGCTAAGCTGGAGAAATATGATCCCGGCTCCGCACCTGTTGTTACAAAGATCTTTGATCTTATCGAGAGTATTGAAAGAACCCTCGATTTTGTAAGCAATATTGAAGATTTCAAGCCTTCAATGATTAAGGAGATCTTTTCACAGCATACAGAGTTCCTTAAAGTTGCTAATTATTCTGTTGACGAGGTACTCAAAGCATTCGGTGCAAGCCGGAAAACAAGGGATATACTTAACGGTTATTGGTGCTACCTTGGTCAGCCTACCGATGAGCTTAATGTTATCCACTATTTTACAATGCTTCACTCGTATATCATTGACGGTGCTGTTATTCCCAAGGGCAGAAGCCACCAGATCAGCACAGCTCTTCTTGAAGCATTTACCGAAAACGGCGGTGACGCATGGTTTAATACAAGCGTAAAAAAGATAAATATCGAAAACGGCGCCGCAACAGGTGTTGTGCTTGATGACGGCACACAGATAAAAGCCAAGGCTGTTATCTGTAATGCTTCACCGTACAATGCATTTACAAAGCTTATAGACGAAAAGGCTATTCCCGAAAAGCTCAAAAAAGAAGTAAATGCCAAAACACTTGGCGCAAAAGGTTTTGCGGTTTTCCTCGGTCTTAACCGTTCTGCAGATGAGCTGGGTCTTAATAATCACACCTATTTCATTTATCCAAGCAATGACAACAGACTTTGTTACGAATTGGGCAAAAAAATAGAAACCAACGATGTTCAGGCAACGGTTTGTCTCAACAGGGCTTTTGATGATTGTTCACCCGAGGGCACAAGCATACTTTATATGACTTCTATTTTTGCAGGCGATGAATGGAGCAAGGTTTCCGTTGAGGATTACCACAAAACAAAAATTTCATTCGCTCAGAAAATGATAAAGAATTTTGAAAAAGCAACAGGTGTTGCAATTCAGGATTATATTGAAGAAATCGAAATTGCCACACCTATGACCTATGCCCGTTATACCGATGCTCCGGCAGGAACTATCTACGGTTATGAGGCTACACAGGAAGACGGTATTGTAAAGAGAATTGTTTTCGATATGATAGACAAGGGCATTCCCGGTCTCTATTTTGCAGGCGGCTATACCACAAGGCATATGGGTTATTCACCCAGCTATACGACAGGTGATATGGCAGCAAAGGCCGCAATACTCAATATGTCAAAGGAGGTAAAGTAAATGAGCAAGAAGTTTTCTGTACATGGTAACTTCAAAGACAGCGTCAATACAGTAAAGTTTTTAACAGAAAGAAAGCGCTTTATTGACAGTGCTGCTGCAACTTTACCGACCCGTACTGACGATTTCGGTGTAAACAAGGTTGCAAAAAGCCTTCATCCCAAGGAGCAGAAGCTTGTAATCAGCAGGATTGAAGAGCACGCAGCCATCGCAAAAAGCTATTATTTTAAGAGTACAGGTGCGCCTGTTGCGTATTTCAAGGCAGGTCAGTACCTTACCTTTAAGCTTGAAATAGGCAGCTCCGTTGTTACCCGTTCATATTCAATAGCATCATCTCCTGCAAGTGCATTAAACGGTGAATATCAGATTACCGTCAAACGCATCAGCGACGGCTTTGTTTCCGATTATATTCTTGATAACTGGAAGGTTGGCGACGAGGTTGTTGCTTATGCACCTGAGGGCAATATGACCTACAATCCGTTAAGAGATGCAGAGAATATAGTTGCTATTGCAGGCGGCAGCGGTATTACTCCTTTCCTTTCGCTTGCAAGAGCAATTGATCAGGGCGATGAGGATTGCACGCTTACTCTGCTGTACGGCTGCAGAACATCGGATGAAATTCTTTTCAAAGCAGAGCTTGACTCTCTCGCAGAGAAAAATGAAAAGATCAATGTTGTTTATGTGCTCAGCCACAGCGATGAAGAGGGCTATGAAAAGGGCTTTGTCGGTGCTGATATAATTAAGAAATATGCACCCGAAGGAAATTACAGCATTTTTGTTTGCGGTCCAGGCGGATTATATAAATTCCTTGAAACTGAGCTGCCTAAGCTCGGTAAAGAGAGAAAATATATACGCTTTGAAGTCTTTTCTTCAGGCAAAAAAACTGATGAAGAGCCGAAGGAATACAGCATTACCGTTATCAACCGCGGTGATGAAACTGTAATCAAGGCAAACAGCAGTGAAACTGTGCTTTGTGCATTTGAGCGTGCAGGTATAGTTGTTCCTGCAAGATGTCATACGGGTGAATGTGGCTTCTGCAGAAGCAAGCTCGTCAGCGGTAAGGTTTATATCCCCGAGGGTGAAGATAAGCGCCGTATAGCAGATATGCAGTTCAATTTCATACATCCCTGCTGCTGCTATCCCGAAAGCGACCTTGTTGTAAGAATTAATTAATATTTTTGCCATCCCCTCAATGAAAGGTAAAGCCTATCGTTGAGGGGACTTTTTTCATCAAATAAGCGTGGCTTTTTTTGTTGTGATACGAAAAGTATCAGAGCTGTTATGCTTTTTTTCTTTACTTTTTTTATATCGTTTTGTTAAAGTCTAATTACAATAACAAATGAAAGGATATGTTAAAATGAAAGTTAAAGGAAAAAGATTAATGGCGGTCGGATTGGGGTTTCTGTTTGCGTTTGCTGTGTTTACAGTGTTTGTTGTGGCGGCAGACGTTAAACCGATTGGTGTGAATTCAACCAATGTCGGTCTTGCTGACCTGAACAGTCGTTTTCATTCGTTTACAGGTGTTGATATGTTGCTGTATACAGTTACTGATTGGCTGGGGCTTATACCTCTTTTTGTGTGTTTTGCTTTCGGTGTCTTGGGATTTGTTCAGTTGATTAAGCGAAAAAGTATATTGAAAGTCGATCGTGATATCTTATTTCTCGGCGTTTATTATGTTATAGTAATACTGTGCTATTTTGTGTTTGAGACCATACCGATTAATTACAGGCCTGTTCTCATAAACGGGAAAATGGAAGTGTCCTATCCGTCATCTACAACTTTGCTCGTTCTTGCGGTTATGCCGACACTTGTTTTTCAGATTAACAAGCGGTTGAAGAGAAAAAACGTAAAAAGTGTTATCAATACACTTTCGGTTTTATTTTCGGCTTTTATGGTTGTTGGCAGGCTTGTTTCGGGTGTTCATTGGTTTACCGATATAGTCGGTTCGGTTTTGTTGAGCTTTAGTTTGTTTTTTGTTTATAAATCAGTTGTTTTACTTACTGATAAATGCTGAAAGGATTTTTATGGAATTTAATGAAAAGCTGCAAAAATTGAGAAAAAGCAGAGGTTTGACTCAGGAAGAGCTTGCACGTGCGCTGTTCGTATCAAGAGCAGCTGTTTCAAAATGGGAGTTGGGCAGGGGATATCCCGGAATTGATACACTCAAAGATATATCGGTTTTCTTTTCTGTTTCTGTTGATGATTTGCTTTCGGGCGATAAGCTGATTGATATTGCTGAAAAGGAAAACAAATCAAACATAAGAAATATGTGTGATTTGTTGTTCGGCATCGCTGATTTGTTTTCTCTTCTGCTTGTGATTTTACCGCTTTATCCAAATATTATTGATGGCTTTGTCGGGGCGGTAAATTTGCCAGCTTACACAAATATATCACCCGTTTATAAAACCGTTTACTATGTGATGTTTGCAGCTCTTGTTGCTTCAGGTGCATTAAAGATATTATTTACAAAAATCAAAGCTGAAAAGGCAGACCGTATCTTAACTGTATTTTCTGTATCTGTAAATATTCTGGCGGTGATGTTTCTTGCGGCAACAGGAGAAGTATATGCTGTTGTAATGGCGCTTTTGCTTCTTATTGCAAAAGGAATGGTTCTTATAAGACGCGCTGGAGTCAGGTGAAAAATCAGATTGTTTTTTTCCTTTTGTTTGTGATACTATACATTTGAAACAAAACAATACGTAAGGGTGATATATATGAGCGGCGAAATGAAAAGGACGTACGTTCCGTTTAAGGATTGGAAAGAAAAATCAAAGCAGATTGAATATACTGAGCCTACTCCGTTGCTTGCGCCCGACGGCACTTTGCTTGCCAAAGGCTGGGCGAGGCATAATGTTTTTGAGTATAACAGGGATTATGTTAAAAAAGGTCTTATCAGCAGAAAAGAGTGGGAGTTTTATACGATATCCGATGATGAAATGCAGATTCTCATCAGCTATGCAAATATAAGCATCGGCGGTTATGTTGCGGCAAAGCTTCTCAACCTCAGAACAGGTGAGGTTATTTGCGATGCCGTTCAGTATTTTTTCGGCAAGGACAAGTGTGTTTCTCATTCAAAGCCCGATTCACCGAGCCGCTTCAGCGATAAAATCGGCAAAACAAGCTTCGATTTCAACACAATGAAAAACGAGCGTACACTTTGTTTCAAAGGTTCGTGCAAGGGTAAACCTGTTGAGGTTACCGCGAGTATGGATATTATGGACGGGCTTGAGAGCATCACTACTGTTTTTCCGTTTGATGAGGATAAGACAAAGTACTTTATGACTACAAAGCAGCTTTGCATGCCGTGCGGCGGTAAGTTCGTTTTTGGTGACTATGTGTATGAGTTCAAAAAGGAAAAAGCCTTTTGTTCACTTGATTGGGGCAGGGTAAATACAGTTCACGAAATGGTTTGGTACTGGGGCAGCGGCAGTCAGTATATAACCAACGAAAAAGGAGAAAATCACCTTTTCGGTTTTGAAATAACCTGGGCAATCGGCAACGAGAGCAACGCCACGGAAACCTGCCTTTTCTATGACGGAAAGCTGCATAAGATAGGCGCTGTTGATGTTAAAACATTCCCTAAGGGCAGGTTTATGGAACTGTGGGAGTTTATCAGCGAAGACGGTAGGTTTAATATGACTATGCAGCCGACGCTTGATAATCATTCCGACGTTCGTTTTGTTATAGGCAGAATGAACTGTCACCAGGTTTACGGAGTCTGGAACGGCAACGTAATTCTTGATGACGGAACAAAGCTTGAGATAAAAGACCTGTTCACTTTCTGCGAATATGTTGAAAACAAGTGGTAATTTAATTTCTACTTTAATTCTACCTTGCTTTTGTTGCAAAAATGGCATTGCGCCTATATAATTTCTCGTGAGGTGAACGGTATGAATATGTACAAATTCGGCAACTATATTTGCAAGCTTCGCGAAGAAAAGAATCTGACACAAAGTGAATTGGCATCCCTCCTTGATGTGACGGATAAATCAGTTTCCAAGTGGGAAAACGGCCAGGCATTTCCGCGCATTGATACTTTTGAAAAGCTGGCTTTGGTTTTAGGCACATCAGTATGGGTGGATTCAAGAACAAACGGTCTTTCTAAAAAGATTCAGTCTCAGCAAAACGATAGGGTTAAGCTGTATGAGGATGATTACGGTAGGGATTATCTTTGGCTTATAGAAGATTATAATGTGTCGGTTTTTGATGAATCGGGTGAAGCAAAATCCTATGAAGATTTTGCTGAGCACTACGTATATGTGTGTGATTCCCCAGAGGAAACACATTTTGAAATAAAAAAAACAATTGATATATTTTTTTCATTGATTAGAAACGGAGAAGTTAAGTTTTCATGAAAAACTATAAGAAAATCATTATAATAATAACAGGTGTAGCAATTCTTGCAGCCGGGATTTTGTGCCGACAGAAGTTCTTTCTTATGATTCCTCTTTTTGTTTCGCTCTTTGTAATGGCTTTTCAGTCGGAGGCAAACAGGATCGGTCCTCTTATCGGTGCATTTAATTCGCTTATTTATACTGCGGCTTATATTTATATGGGTATATACGGCTCTGCGGCATCGGCTTTTCTTTTCAGCTTTCCTATTCAGCTGTTGACCTTCTTCAGGTGGAAGAAAAACGCCTATAAAAGTACGGCTGTATTTAAGAAAATGTCCAACAAAATGCGTGTTATTTTCTTTGGCGGTGTTGCCATTGCCTGGGCGGTGCTTGCAGGTGTTTTCTATTACCTCGGTTACGAATATGCTCTGCTTGACAGTATTTCATTCTTGTTTGGGTTTATCATACCTGTTATGACAATGCTAGCTTATATAGAATATACATATCTATGGATTGTTCAGGCGGTATTGGGCTTACTGCTCAATGTACAGATGGCTGTGAATGATTACAGCCAGATTACTTATTTGATTTACGGTGTATATGCTCTTTACTGTGTAATCGGCGCATTCATATCGGTTCAGAGGTTTTACAAGGAGCAGCAAACGGTTGAAGCATAATAACAAAAGGGAGTTGAACGTAAAAATTCAACTCCCTAATTTTTATATAATCTGCCATTTTTGCTGTTTGATAACACAGGGACCGTTTTCTTCGTCTCTTGCGTAAAAAACAGTAAGCAAAGTTCCGTCATCAAGCTCAACCGTTGATGGGTAGCCGATATCATCACTTTCGGTGTTTTCGTAAAGCCTGATATCCTTTTCCCAGGTCATTCCGCCGTCTGTACTTATCATTGCCATAATTCCGTATGGCAGCTTTCTTCTGCCGTAGGTGGAAATAAGCACACCGGAGCTGAGCTGAATAAGGTGTGGCGGCGCACCGCCTGTAAGATCGAGCAGCATTTCGGGCTTTGTCCATGTTTTGCCCTTGTCATCAGAAAAGCTCTGCAAAACAGTGAATGTTGCGTCTGTTCCGCCGTTGTCTTCACCTCTGATCTGGCAAATCAGTCTGCCGCTGTCAAGCTCAATTAAGTGCGGCTCGGCAAGCACAAGACCTGGTACGTCGGTTGTGATTCTGCCGACAAATTCGGTTTTGCCGCTTTTTGTATCGAGAGTGTGAACCTCGATTCCGCCATAGTAATTGTTGAAATTGTTTCCTGCCCACAGTACAGTGCCGTCCCTAAGCTCAGTTGGGCCGTGCGGATTTGTTACCGTTGAGCGGAGAATGGGGCCGAATGTAATACCGCAATCGCGGCTGATACGGAATGTCGGGCCGAGATACTTGTACTCATCCTCTTTTGTTATTAAGTCTATGTAGCTCTGTGCATATGAATTTTCCCGGTTATATCCTCTTTGCATCTGAGCGGAATTATTGAAAGATGTAATAATAACACCGCTCTTGCCAAAGGTGCTTATTCCGCCGTCTCTATCATCAAGCGGAGTATCTATGACGGGGGCAGGGCAGGTGTAGGTTTCTCCTTTGTCGAAGCTGTATGATATAACAGCTTTGCCGAAAGGGCATACGTGTTCAATTCTGAAGCCCGAGGCTGCAACTGCAATTTTTCCGTCTTGCAGTAAAGCGACGGTAGGCCAGCCGAAATATGCGTGGCAGCTGTCGGGGTTTGAAATTATTGTTTGGGGATTTCCGATTAATCTGATATTCATAATACCACCTCTGTGCATATTCTACTAAAAAAAGAAAAACGTTTCAATAGATAATATATTTTTATGAAACTGTGCATTTTGCTGTAATTAAAAGCCGAAATACAGCATAAAAATACAGTTAATTGTATTTTGTTTTATATAATTGTATATTTTATACAGTAAAAGTCTTGCAAATTGTTGTGAAATAGTTTATAATCATACAGAATAAGTTTCCGTAATGTTTTTCGGAAACAATATCAGGAGGTTATACCATGAAGAAAAAATTAGCAATCGTTCTTTCTCTCATCCTCGCTTTTGCACTTGTTTTCTGCACAGCCTGCGGTGACAATGCAAACGGTGGCGAAACAACAAACCCGAAAGGCGAAACTCCCGCAGCTGACCTTACTAAGACAGAGATCTATGTCGGTACAGGCGGTTCCACAGGTACTTACTATGGCTTCTGCAACACTATTTCAACCGTTCTTAAAGAGAAGGTTGGCGCTAACCTTATCATCCAGTCATCAGGCGCTTCCAAGGCTAATATCCTTGATGTTGATGACGGCAACGTTGATATGGCTATCGTTCAGAACGACGTTATGGACTACGCTTACAACGGCACATCACTCTTTGCTGATGTTGGCGAAATCAAGAGCTTCTCAACTCTCGGTGCTGCATACGCAGAGGTTTGCCAGATCGTAGCAAGAGCTGATTCCGGCATCAAGACAGTTGCTGACCTTGCAGGCAAGAAAGTTTCTGTAGGCGACAGCGGTAGCGGTGTTGAATTCAACGCTCAGCAGATTCTCGGTGCATACGATATCACATTCGAAAATATCGACAAGCAGAACCTCAGCTTCCAAGCTTCTGCTGATGCTCTTAAGGACGGCAAGATTGATGCATTCTTCTGCACAGCTGGCGCTCCCACAGTAGCTATCACAGACCTTTCAACAACAACGGGTATCGTTCTTGTTGAAATCGATGCAGAGCATCTTGCAAAGCTTCAGAATGATTACGGCTTCTATGCTGAGTACACAGTTCCCGCAGGTACATACAATGGTATCGATGCTGACGTTAAGACAGTTGCTGTTAAGGCTACATTCATCGTAAGCAACGATCTTGATGAGGAAACAGTTTACCAGCTTACAAAGGCTATCTACGAGAACAAGGCTGAATACACACACGAAAAGGCTGCAGAAATGAGCCTTGAGTATGCTGTTTCAAGCATTTCCGTTCCCTTCCATCCCGGTGCAGAAAGATACTTTAAAGAGGTTGGCGCTATCAGCTGATGAGCTGTGTGTTGCAGGCTGACTTCAAAAAAAGGTTAATCGCAGCAGCCGTTCTAATGATATTCATTATAGCGGCTGCTTTTTTTATAAAAGGACTTTTCGGCGAATACTTGGTTTTATACGATTCAGATACCGGGGAAACTTATATAACCGAAAAAGCTGACGATGGGTTGATGTTTTCTGTTGAGTTTATTCATTCGGTCAACAAAACCCCGGTGAAAGATACCTTTATACTTGAGCGTGGTAAAATCCGTGCTTACTCAACGCTTTACCGTTCCTTTGGCGCGGGTGTTCAGACCGCGCTTGAGGGCGACCAGAAAATGACTTACGATAAAGACGGAAATATGATTATAACGGGTTTCGATATTACTTATGACCCGTTGAGATACTGTGTCGGAACGGTGTCCGACCATATCCTCACTCTCGGCGGCGAGGAGATCAGCCTTCGCAATATGTGCGGAAAAAGTGCGAGAGTTGCTTTTGAAATCGTCTCCGGCTTTGAAATTCTGACGAAAGGAATGTGATCAATGTCAGATGTTAATAATAAGCCTCTTGCTATGCAGGCTGATGACGAAGTAATTGATGTTGACAAATTGATGGCTGATTTTGACAAGGAGTCAAACACGCGCCATTTTTCGGGAATATTTGATAAGATTATCAAGATCGGTATGATGCTCTTTTCCCTCTATGTTATGTTTGACGGCTGGACCGGAACAATGGAGGAAAGACAAAAGATGTCGTGGTTTATCGGCGTCATAGTCTTTATGGCATTTATCCTTTATCCTATAAGTAAAAAAGAAAAGAAAAGGCTCAACCATGTGCCGTTTTACGATTATATATTTGCAGTTGTCGGTGCAGGCTCGTTCTTCTACTATGCAATCAACTGCCAGACGATTGTTGACAGAGCTTCGAGAATTAATGAGCTCGATATTGCAATAGCAATTGTCGGTACTCTGCTTTTGTTTGAGGCCTGCCGCCGCGTTGTCGGCTTGCCGATTGTCTGTGTTTCTGCAGCATTTATTGCTTATGCATTCTTTGTTGTTAACCGTAATCCGCTGCGTGTTATTATGTATAAGCTCTTTTATACAACCGAAGGTATTGCGGGTACACCGCTGAATGTATGCGCTTCGTTTATTGTTCTGTTTATTATTTTCGCTTCCTTCCTTGAACAATCGGGAATCGGCGCTTTCTTTGTTGATCTGGCAAACTCGATTGCAGGTAAGGCAACAGGCGGTCCTGCAAAGGTCGCTGTTATCTCCAGTGCAATGGAGGGTATGTATTCAGGCTCATCTGTCGCAAATACCGTTGGCAGCGGCTCTGTTACAATCCCCACAATGAAGCGCTGCGGCTATAAGCCTGAGTTTGCGGCTGCGGTTGAAGCTGCTGCATCTACCGGCGGTCAGATTATGCCGCCTATCATGGGCGCGGCTGCATTCCTGATGACCGAATATACAGGTATGCCTTATTCCCAGATCGTTATTGCTGCAATTCTTCCTGCTGTTCTTTACTTCACGGGCATCTTTATGATGATTCATTTCGAAGCTAAGAAGCTCGGCCTCAAGGGTCTTCCCAAGGAGTCAATTCCCAACTTCTTCAAGCTCGTTATCAGCAAGGGCTATCTGCTGCTTCCTGTTGTTGCTCTTGTTATTGCAATGAATCATTTCTCACCTGCAAAGTCGGCTATTATAGCTATATTTTGTGCAATCGGTATCAAGCTTATAGAGGGCGTTGTCAAATCAATAGCTCATAAGAAGTTTGAGCTTGATTTTGAAATTTATTTCCGCTCGCTTTCCAACGGTACTAAGAATGCAATCGGCGTTGCTCTTGCTTGTGCTGTTGCGGGATGTATTTCAGCAATGGTTCAGCAGACAGGTCTTGCCAATGTGCTTTCAGCTCTTGTTCAGTCCGCTTCGCAGATTCATCCGATTTTTGCACTTATGCTCACAATGCTGATGTGTATCGTGCTCGGTATGGGTGTTCCTACAACGGCAAACTATGTTATTATGGCTTCAATGGTTGCTCCTATCCTTATCCGAAGCCTCAGCCTGCCTATCCTTGCGGCTCATATGTTTGTTTTCTATTTCGGTATTGTCGCTGATATTACGCCTCCTGTTGCACTTGCCGCATATGCCGGATCGGCAATCGCAAAGTCCAATCCGCTTAAAACAGGTGTTACGGCAACTCGTCTTGCTATCACAGCATTTATTGTTCCGTATATTTTCGCTTTCAGCCCTGAAATGCTGATTATCGGTTCGGATGCTCCGTGGTATGAAATAGTACTTCTCGTAATAACAGCTATAGCAGGTATATTTATTCTCTCTTCCGGTATGGAGGGTTACCTTCTCAAAGAAATGCCTTGGTGGCAGAGAATTATGGCTCTTGCAAGCGGTCTTTGTATGATTATCCCCGGTCTGTTGACAGATGCAATCGGTATAGCTCTTATTGTTGTTCTTCTTTTGGTTCAAAAATTCCTTACAAAGGATAAGAAAAAAACAGTAAAAGCCTGACACAAATAAAAAAATCCAAGTCATTAGACTTGGATTTTTTTG
This sequence comes from Acutalibacteraceae bacterium, assembly GCA_045544055.1. GTDB lineage: Bacteria > Bacillota > Clostridia > Oscillospirales > Acutalibacteraceae > UBA8612. Next base: position 13,115 of record JAZPYF010000033.1, read on the forward strand.
CTTCTAAGAAGTTCTTTATGTTTTCTTTGTTTTTATAAATCCTATAAAAGCAGTAAGAATGAACTTTGCCGCATTCGTGATGAGGAGAGCGGCCGTAATTCCCCAAAGACCGTAAGCGAAAGTGAGGGGGATTACTGTTGCGGCATAGATTATGATATAAGCGATATTTATATACATCTGATATTTTTCACTTGCAATTCGCAGAATTACGGTCATAAGGCAGTTGGAAATGAAGTAGAAAATCTGACCTGCATTTGCAAGGAAAAAGTATGGCTGAGCGCGCATAAAAACATCGGGATAAAACAGCTTTACAAAAATAAGAGATGCAATATAGCAGCCAATCAGGGCGACAGCACCGATTGCGAGCAGAGCGGCTGCAAACAGGCTAAGCATTTTTCGTGTAAATTTACCCTCGTACTTGGTAAGATATCCGATAAGCACGCCATTGAGCGGTGTTGTAAGGAGCGAAACTACCTTCCCCAGCAGAGTTGCAACATAAAAAACAGTAACAGCTTCGCCGCTCATTGCGAGACCGAGTATTATTTTATCTGATTGCTGAGCGATGGAGGACAGCAGATTTGTTGCAGAAAGTATGCTGACAGATTTGATTGTGCCCTTGAATTCAGAAGAAGGAGTGAGTGGTTTTTTGCCTTTGAAGATTGAACCGCGCAGTGCTACGAAAACAACTGCTGCAATTTCACCGATGATAAACGGCAGCATCCATTGGCTTGAAACAAATCTGAACAGCAATAAGCCTATGCAGTATCCTGCGGTTATAATTGCGTAATAGATGAAAAAGCCTTTGTAATTGAGCTGTATGCGGTAGTTTACGTCGCCGTAATATCTGAGCACGGTAAAGATTGTCAATACGCTCAAAAGCAGTAAATGAGCAGCTGAAAATGAATTGAAAACGCTCAAAGTGATTGCCGCGACAGGAACGCACAGTACAGCAATAATCGCAAGAAAAACATTGTAGTCGGCGTTAGTGTCATTTTTTGTTCTCGATCGTACCATTCTCGAATAGTTGGCGGCAACGCCAAAAGTCGTACCCATAATGGATACGACTGCGAAAATCGATTGATAGTTGCCGAAGGCATCTTCACCGATCGTATTATTGAGAGTTGGATTGACAAGAAGCTGTAATACTCCGTTCATCAGCAAAAGACCGGCAATGCTGTAAATAAGGTCTGATGCAACGGTAAACAGTCCCTTTTTGTTTTTAATCATAGGCGCAACTTCCGTTTATTTGTTCTGTGCCATAACATATTCGGCGTATTTAAGCTCGAAATCATAGGTTAACTTTAGGTTGTTCTTGAAATCAAAATTGAGATATTTCTTTGTCTCACGGGGCATCTGCCATGCAAGCTCCTGGCTGGGGAATGTCGTAGTAAAGTGGGGGATGAGAGTCTTGAAACGGAAAGCCTCGGGCGACTGAGTCATATAAAACTTTTCTCTGTCGAGCGGATCAAAGTCATAGTTTCCCAGCGCACCTGTGAGCTTCTGACAGGTGATTACTGCATCATAATCATCAAGCTTGGTAAGATAGTCGTCAATCAGCTCGGATGTTACAAAAGGAGCAACCGCATCAAGAATTATAATTTTCTCGCATTCGGGGTAATTTGCCTGAATATAGTCAAAACCGCTTTTGAGTGAGTCAAGTCGTTCTTTGCCGTTTACTGCAAAATCAAAACCCGAGTTTTGCAGAGCTTCGGAAAGACTGATGCAATCGGGGTCGCAGACAACAATAACTTTATCAGCCACCTTAGAACCCTTTGCAGCATCAATAACATAATCAATAACAGGTCTGCCAGCGAGGTGGCAGTACTGCTTGGGAATATTAGCGTTAAATCTGTTTCCGACACCGCCGGACATAATTATGATTATGTTCATTTATCTTCACCTGCAAAAATTTCGGTATTTGTAAGGTCGAAATGGCCTGGATGTCTGTCTTTTTCACTGGGAAGTGATTGCCAATTAGAGTAGAGATACTCAAGTACCTTTATGTATTCGGCGGGAGCCATTGCCATATCGTCTCTTATCGGAATTTCAACATAACTTTCAAAAAAGTGCTTCGGAAAAACATTTCTGTGCTGAACAGGTAGTGGGACGCTTGGCTTAAAATAAAGGTCGCCTTCTCCGGTAGCGATTTCGTTGACGCATTTTTCGTACATTCCGTATATTATTTTCAGCGGAATATGTTTGCCGATCGTTGTAAGCACCTTTGCCTGGATCTTCTGCTTAGCTGAGTAGCCTGATGAATCGGTGGGGAACAGTCGGTGACCCATTGCAAGACCGTATATTGTTTTTACCATAAAGATCTGCTTTTTAACCTTTTGGGCGGTTGTGTCGTGTAAACAGTAAAGCTCAATAAAAATTCTGTTCATACGGGGATCGTTGGCAAAGTTGCTTTTTTCGCCGTCTCTGCTGAATGAGTTGACCGCCTTGCTGTTTTTGTAATAAATCCTCGGTATGAAGTCACAGTGATATTCGCCGTATTCGTTATAGCTGATGAATTCAAATTCATCGCCGAGTTCATTAGGCAGTACGCTGATGAGCTTATTGAAATCACTGCGTTTAAGATCAATGTCGATATCGTCATCCCAAGGTATAAAATCCTTGTGACGAACTGCGCCCAGAAGAGTACCTCCGCTGAGTGAGTAATTAAGACCGTATTTTTTGCATATACGGTCAACCTCGCGAAGAATTCTAAGCTCAATTCCCTGAATTTCACGGAGCTTTAACTTTTGTTCTTCTGTAAAATTCTTATATAACTGCTGTGAAATACTCATAAGAACACCTTTAGTACATTTTTATCTATTCTACATATTAACATATTTTGAAACAATTATCAACATTATTAATTAAAATATAATAATATGTTTCATTGAAAACGGAAGAAAAATATGGTATAATTAAAAATAAGCATATTGGAAGGGGTTGCGAATAAATGAATATGAGTAATTCCTATCTTAGTGACAGAATTCTTACGTCTGTCCGTGAGTTGCTGGGCATCGGCACAGAAAGCATTAAATACATCGGCGGCGGCAGCTTTGGTAAGGTTTTTGCCGTGACTCTCAGCGATAAGAGCGTTATTGCTGTAAAAGCATTCAGGCTTATCGGTGCTCACAAAGATGAGGCATTTCAGCTTGCTTTTCTTTCTGAGCGGACTAGTGTCAGAATGCCTGAAGTGCTGTTTACATATTCAGATGAAGAATGTGCACTGATGGGAATGAGCTTTATTGATGGGAAAAATGTTCTTGATCCCTTGTTTCTGCTAAAAAGCCGTGAAAAAAAGCGAGCTTTTGCAAAATCGGTAGTTTCAGGAATGAGTGAGTGGCATTCAGTAAAAAACAACAAATTCGGTTCACTTGGCAATCCGACCTATGATTCGTGGATTGAGTGTTACCGCTCTGAAAAACAGCAACCATGGCTCTCTCAGCTCGGAGAGCTTGCAGAAAAAGGCAAATATAGTAAAAAGAACTATGAGCTTCTGTGCAACGCAACTGAAATTTTCAATAAAGTGTGCTGTGAACCTGAAAGTGCGGTTCTTATCCACGGTGACCTTAATATCATGAATATAATGGCAGATCCCCAATCATTTGATTTACTCGGTTTTATCGATCCTAACGGTTCTATGTGGGCAGACAGAGAATATGATTTGTTTCAGCTGTTGAATATGTGGGGGAATTGCTACGGTCTTTATGATGAGTATAAAAAACTGAACGGCCTTTCGGCTGAATCTGATTTCAGAGTTGCGTATTATGCGGCAATGAATGAGGCTTCCTGCAGACTTAAGGGCGGTTTGATTATGCCTGTCTGGGAGATTCAATGCAATATGAGACTAAAAAAAGCAATAAAGAAATTATAAAAGGAGTATAAACATGAAAAAGTTGATTTGTGTTGCGATCGTTTTGTCAATGCTGTTTAGTTTTTGTGTTGTCGCCTTTGCTGCAGAAAAGTCCTCGAACAAGGAAAGCTTAAGCTTTGATGCTGACGGCAATTTCAGAATTATGCATGTCACGGATACACATCTTGATTTTGAAAATGTCGATGCATCCGTTTGTCTTATTGCTCAGGCGTGTGACCGTGAGCGGCCTGATATGGCGGTTATCACCGGCGACAATGTTGAGAACTGTGCTGACTCTGCTGATACCAAAATTCTTATTGATAAGCTGATGGACGTTTTTGATGCAAGAAATATTCCCGTTGCCGTAACATTCGGTAATCACGATTCTGAAGCAGGTGCAATGTCCAGAGAAGAGCTTATGGCTTATTACAACACGCATTCAAGCTCTGTTTCGGTTGATGACGGTGAAGCGCTTACCGGTTGTGGTACATACAATGTTCCGATTATGTCATCTGATGGCACGAAGGTTGCTTTTAATATCTGGGTTTTTGATTCAAATGCCAGTGACGGAGCAGGTCATTATGACTGCGTACACAAGGATCAGGTTGAGTGGTATAAATCAACATCTGATCTTCTCACTGCCGCAAACGGCGGAAAAAAGGTTAATTCACTTGCTTTTCAACATATAATCGTCGGTGAGATTTATGATGCACTTAAACCGGTTGATAAGCCGGCAATGTTTGCCTTTGAACACTTGTACGAGCCTGATAAATACTATATGTTTGATCCCGAAAGAACAAATTTCGGTACTCTCAACGAAACACCCTGTCCCGGCTACAGTAACTACGGCCAGTTTGACGCAATGGTTGAAAAAGGTGATGTGCTTGCAATTTACACAGGCCATGACCATACAAACGCTTTCGGCGTCAGATATAAAGGTATTGATATCACAAATTCACTCAGCACACGCTATAACGGTGACAGCTTTTCTGCAGGATACGGTTACAGGATAATTGATGTTAGTGAAAAAAACACTTCTGTCTATTCCACCTATGTTGTACATTGGTACGATATGTTTACTTTAGCAGACCTTGGTACTCTTAAGTCTGAAGCGGATGAATTTACTTTCCGTACAGCAGTTGAGGTAACTTTCAAAGGGTTATTCCAAAAGCTTGCCGATGTGATTTCCAGAGGTTTTGCTGAAGTTGTGACCGGCAGAAAAGTGACTTATTAATAGCCAAAGGATGTTTTTATGGATTATCTTGTAAGTATTTATACTTGTGTTTATAACGGGGAAAAAACCCTTCATCGTGTTTTTAATTCAATAAAAAACCAAACATACACAAACATTGAACATATAATTGTCAATGACGGATCTACCGACGGTACGGCAGAGCTGGTAAAGAAATATGCACAAGAGGCTGAATATCCTGTCAGATACTTTGAAAAACCTAACGGCGGAAAGCATACGGCCGTGAATGTTGCATGGGACAATCTGAACGGTTATTTTGCTATACAGCTCGACGCAGATGATGAATTTTTGCCGCATACTGTTGAATTTCTTGTCAGTGAATACAGTTTAATTCCTGACGAAATAAAAGAAGATTACTGGTGTATTCACGGCAGGTGTATTGATCAGATAAACAGAGAGATGATTGGTGAACCGTATCCGGAAGGCATCAATTTTATGCCGACAGAAAAAGCCAAGGCTGTTGCGGCCGGTATAAGTGGCGATAAATTGGGCTTGATGAAAACAGAGTGTCTGAAGGGCTATAGATATCCGACGCCTGATGGTGTATCTTTCGTTACGGAAAACTATGTATGGCATAAACTCAATCGCTTGTACCGAACATGGTACACGAACAAAGAAACATTGGTTTATTATATAAACGAGGGTGAGAGTCTGTCCCGTCCGAAGCTCAACAGACAAACCTGTTCAAACTATGCGTTTGATTTTAAGTATGAGCTTGAAAACAGAAAAGAATTTAAGCTGACTTTCGCTACAGCCGTTAACAGATTATTGTTTTACATAGTTTATCGTTCAATGGCAACGGCTGAATATAAAAAGAATCATACCTATTTCTTGGAAAATAATGATTTACTTATGAATACAGCGCTGTTATTATTAGCTGTCCCCGGTAAATTGGTTTCATTAATTTTTGAAAAACGTTGGAACTTATCATAATTGATTTTTTGGAGGATTCTATGCATATATTATCTTATGTTCTCAGTACCCTCGGTCTTATATCAATGATTGCCGCATCCCTTATTAAAGGAAAGAAGATGAAGACAATTCTTTGCCTTGTATTTTTGGGTAACCTTCTTGTTGCGCTGAGCTACCTTGCAGGCGGCAGCGGAATAAACGGTGCAGCATCGTGCTTTATCGGTGCTGCGCAGACTATTATAAACTATTTCTTTGAGTCCAAGGGAAAGCCGCTGCCCAAGTGGCTTGTTGTAATTTATGTTATAGCTTTTATTGCGGTTAATATTATTGTTGCAGGCTTAAATCCGCTTTGTATTCTTGCGATTGTTGCTTCGGTATCGTTCGTTATGTGTATCGGTCAGAAGAGCGGCGCCAAGTACCGTTTCTGGATTATTGTAAACTCTCTTCTCTGGTGCTCTTACGATATTTTCTCAAAATCGTTCAGTGCACTTCCGACCCACGTTATTCTTCTCGGCTTTACGGTTGTCGGTATGATAATTCATGACAGAAAAGAGAAGAAAGAAGCATGATTTACGCAGTTTCCGATCTTCACGGCTATCCGCTCGAAGGGTTCAAGAGCCTTCTTAATAAGGCGGATTTCGGCAATGATGATTATTGCTTTGTTCTCGGTGATGTAATTGACAGAGGACCTGACGGAGTCAGATTGCTCAGCTGGCTTATGCATCAGCCGAATTTTCAGCTTATTCTTGGCAATCACGAGAAAATGCTGCTCTCCTGCAGCTTTCTTTTTGAAACAGTTGCGGAGGAAGCAATTGACAAACTTACAGGTACCGATCTCAGGCTTTATTCAACATGGATTTCAAACGGCGGTCAGCCGACGGTAGAGGCTCTTTCCGTGCTTCGTGACAGTGAGCGGAAGTATTTGCTGAAGTTTCTGGAAGAAGCTCCACTATACGACACGGTAACTGCAGGCGGCAGGGATTTTGTTCTTACTCACAGCGGTCTGGGGGCATTTAATAAGGATAAAAAGCTCTCGGAGTATTCGCAGTTTGATTTGATCTGGAACCGACCTAACCTCAATGCGAGATATTTTGATGATGTTATGACCGTTTTCGGTCACACACCGACCGTTTATTACGGTGATGAGTACAAGGGCAGAGCAATTATAACCGAAACTTGGGCTGATATTGATGCAGGTGCTGCCTGCGGATTCAAGCCAATGCTCCTGCGCCTTGATGATATGAAAGAGTTTTATTTGGATTGATTATGATTGTTCATCCCATTGCTCCTTTGTTTGATAAAAATTCAAAAATACTGATTTTAGGCAGCTTTCCGTCTGTGAAATCGCGTGACCAGATGTTCTTTTACGGACATAAGCAAAACCGATTCTGGCGTGTGATTTCTGCCGTTCTGGGTTGCGAACTGCCGCTGAATATTGACGAAAAAAGACAAATGCTGCTTGCTAACGGCATAGCGCTCTGGGACGTCATAGCTTCGTGTGAGATTACAGGCAGCTCAGACAGCTCGATCAGGAACGTAACGCCAAACGATCTGAGCGTTATTCTGGACACCGCCGATATCAGACAGATTTTTGTCAACGGCAAAACAGCAGAAAAGTATTATAATAAATATTTGCTCGGCAGTATCGGCAGAGAGTCTGTATGTCTGCCGTCAACCTCACCTGCAAATGCTGCGTGGAGTGTTGAAAAGCTGATTGAAGCATGGAATATTATTAATGAAATAAGGTGAAATTAATGCATTTTGACCTTCGTGAGAAAGCTCGGCAAAACATAATTGTAGTAGCACACCGAGGTGCTTCGGGCGGCAATATACCTTGTAACACTATGGCGGCATATGAAATTGCACTCAAGCAGGGAGCAGATATGCTCGAAATTGATGTTGACTGCACCCGAGACGGAGAGCTTATTCTTTTTCATCCAGGAATGGAGAAAGCTCATCTCGGCAGGCTGACACGACTTTCTTTTTTGAAATATGATACGGTGAAAAAGCTGCATTACCGCAATGTGGATGAAACTCCGACTCAGTTCGGCATATCAAAGCTTGACGATTTCCTTGAACAGTTCAAGGGAAGATGTTTTATAAACGTTGATAAATTCTGGGGTAATCCCGAAAAAATTTATAACGCAATCAAGCGTCACGGAATGGTTGAGCAGATGCTTGTCAAAAGTTCGATGTCACCAAAGGTAATCAAGGTGCTTGAAGATCTGGCTCCGGAGCTGCCTTTTATGCCGATTGTCAGGGAGGAGCATCCTGCGCACGATGAGCTTCTCAAACGAAATATAAACTATGTCGGTGTTGAGGTGTTGTTCAAAAAGGACGATTCTCCGCTTGCAGGTGAAGCGTTTATTGAACAGATGCACCGCGACAATACGCTTGTATGGGTCAATTCAATAATATATGACTATAAAGTGCAGCTTTCTGGCGGTCACAGTGACGATTCTGCTCTCACTCAGTCAATGGATTACGGCTGGGGCTGGCTTGCGGACAGAGGCTTTGATTTTATTCAGACCGATTGGCCGATGATGCTTATCGATTACCTTAAAAAGAATGACAAATACAGCAGATAATTACATTTGTGTAACAAAAGTTTACAATTGAATTAAACTTATTGCATATTATTGGTAATTGTGTTTATATTAGATTAAGCAAATTTGAAAGGGGAATTATCAATGAAAAAGTTCAAACGAACAGCATCGGTTTTATTGGCGGCACTTATTCTTTTGTCCGCTTTACCATTAGGCTCTCTGGCTGCTTCGGTAATCAACAGCGTTGAGCTTGAAATCAATATTGCCGACGGTATGGCTATTGACAGCTGTAATGATTATATTACCGTCAAAACACAGGGTGTTGAGAAGACTGAGGTCTATGACGGCAACACGGCTTTTGTTTTTCATGATAACGATTATCTTCTGGATGGTAAGTTTGAGCTTGGCAAAGCTTATAATTTCTGTATTGTGCTCAGAGCGTCAGAGGGTTATTATTTCCCGGGCAGTGAATTTGAGCTTTCTTCCGTTACGGTCAACGGGGAAGAAGCTGAGCATTATCTTGAAAGCAACGAAGACGGTCCTATGGATACGATTGTTGTGTATTACAGAATTGAACTCGGCGGCGATATCAAGAATGTTGAGCTTAAGGCCGATGTTTACGGCGATATGTATGTAGAAAACTATTATGAATACATCGATTTTGTAAGCGGAGGTGTTGATTTTCTGTATAACGGAGAGGCTTCCGTAATAGCATACGATGCCGAGGGTAACAGAGTAGAGGAGAAATTTGAATCGGGTAAAGAGTATACACTCAATATCTTCCTTGAACCTATATATAATTGCAGCTTTGCAAAGGATGAAGACGGTGCTTATGCCCTTGAGAGTGTGATTGTTAACGGTGAGGCGGCAGACTATGTTGTTGACAGCTATGTAGTCAACACAAGAATTGAGTTTATCAAGATCGAGGTAAAGGTTACTGCCAAAACACCAAAGTATATCAACAGTATTAATATTGAGCTTGATACCGACCTTGACGGTGTATCGGTAAACGATTGGGAAGATTACATTACAATCAAAACAGAGGGTCTTGTTTTTGAAAGCTACCTTGGCGACCCTGCTGTTTATGTTCAGGACAGTATGGGCAATTATTGCGATACTTTTGCAGCAGGCGATAAGTACTATATTTATATGTATTTTTCACCTGTTGAGGGATATTTCTTCCCCGATGATGAAGTTCTTGAAAGCTGTACCGTGAACGGAGAGGAAACAGAAGACTATTTTTTTAGCGGTTATATTGCTGAGGACGGTGCGGAAATTTATTTTATCGGTATTGAAATGCCGCTTGACCTTGTTGGTGACGGTTTCTTTGCAAAGCTTTCATTCTTCTTCAAAAATCTCTTCAACTGGATTCAGATGCTTATTTTCGGCTTTGCAATCTAAAATAACAGAACAAAAATATAGTGGGATGGCTTCAAAGCCATCCCACTTTTTTGATGCTTAATCGAGATATATTTCTCCGCTGAGCCTGATATCGCGTGAAGATGCGGCGGCGCAGATTCTGAATGTACCGGGTTCAACAACCCATTCATAATCCTGATTTATAAGCCTGAAAGCGTTATAATCGAGGTTAAATTCAACCTGAGCGGATTCGTCAGGCTGTAATGTTATTCGCTTGAAATCCTTGAGAAGCAGCAGGGGAGTAACGACTGAGCTTTCGCAGTCCTCAACGTAAATCTGCACTACTTCGTCACCCTCAAGCTTACCGATGTTTTTGACGGTCAGTTTCACATTGACATCGGTTTTACCGGTTTTTGTGATAATGAGGTCGGAGTATTCAAATTCGGTGTAACTCAGACCGAATCCGAACGGATAAAGCGCAGTTCCTGTTCCCTCGTAGTATTCGTTGCTTGCACCTGGCAGCATTGAGTAGTAGCAAGGTATCATTGTTGATCTGCGCGGTAATGAGAAAGGCAACTTGCCGCCTGGATTGATGTTGCCGAGAATAGCATCGCAGATTGCCTGCGGTCCGCTTTCACCGCCAAACCAGCAGGAAAGCACGGCATCACATATGTCGCTTTCTTCCTTTATAGCAAGCGGTTTGCCGTGGATCATTGCAAAAATAATCGGTTTGCCTGTTTCGCCAAGCTTTTCTATGAGCTCGCTTTGTCTGCCGCAGAGTGTGAGCTCACAGCGGTCTCTGCCCTCACCGCTTGAAATATTGTCGTCACCGCCGCAGAAAATCACAAGGTCACAGCTTTTTGCAATTTCAACCGCTTCGTTGATTTTGTCAACACTTTCTTCGGCTTTTATATCACGAAGATGGTTCTGGTCAGAAAGGGCAAATTCAAAATCGCTGTCGCTTATGCCGCAGCCGTCGCACTGTATAATCTCACAATCCGGCAGGGCAGATTTGAGAATATCAAAAATTGTCTTAAGGTCTCTGCCGACAGGCGTTGCGGAATATCCGCCTAAACGCACCTTATTCGATGTCGGTCCGATGAGTGCAATTCTCTTGTATTTGCTCTTGTTGAGCGGCAGAATACCGCTGTTTTTGAGCAGAATAATTGATTTTCTTGCAATCTCAAGCGCTTTGTCAAGGTGGGGCTTGCAGTTGATAACCGATTTATACCTTTCCTCGTCGGTATACGGATTTTCAAACAGACCGAGCCTGAATTTGAGAGACAGCACACGGCGGCAGGATTCATTGATGTTTTCTTCGTCAATTCTGCCCTCGTTTACAAGCTCTTCAAGCGAATCAATCCAAAGCTTGTTAGGGTATTCATCGCCGCCCTGACAGTCGAGTCCGTTTTTCTTTGAAAGGTAAATGGCTTCCTTTTCGCTCTTAGCCATTTTGTGCAGATAATGCACACGGCGAAGACCGCCCCAGTCTGAGCGGCATATGCCTTTCAGACCAAATCTCTTTTTGAGCACCTGCTGAAGATAGTACTTTGATGTCATCATCAGGTCGCCGTCGATAGAGTTATAGCTTACCATTACGTCATAAGCGCCGCCTTCTTTGATTGCGGCTTCAAACACAGGCAGATAGCAGCTTTCAATTTCTCTTTTGCCTGCTCTTGCGGTACCGCAGTTTACGCCGCCCTCGGGAATGCCGTGGATACAATAGTGCTTAGGTTCGGATATAACGGAATCATTCGCCGATATATCTTCGTTTTGCTGTCCTTTTACAATGTTTATTGCCATTTTAGTTGAAAGACAGGTGTCCTCACCAAAGGTTTCTTCGGTGCGTCCCCATCTCGGGTCACGAGCGACATCAAGGTTTGGTGCAAGCACCTCATACATACCGAGTGCACGTGTTTCTGACGCTATTATTCTGCCTGCTTCAAATGCGTATTTCGGCTCGAATGTTGCAGCCCATGCTGTCGGTATCGGTAAAATCGTACCTCTTGTGCCGCCGATGCCGTGCAGAGCTTCGGCAGTAAAAATCACGGGAATACCAAGCCTTGAGTTTTCAATAAAAAACTTCTGGAGCTTGTTCATAACGGCGGGAACAGAATAGTTATCGTGCAGATATCCGAGGCCGTCAGGAAAATCAGCCTTAAGTCTGTCCCAATCGTAGTCTGTTGTCGGTGTTACCGAGCAGGAGTGATTGGGGTCAACCTCGGTGCAGTACTTGTTTCCGAATTTCATATCAAGCTGTGCGATTTTTTCACGCAGGGTCATGCGTGAAAGCAAATCTTCCACACGCTCTTCAATCGGGAGATCGGGATTTTTATAAACCGGTGTTTTGTTCATTTTATTTCTCCGTAGTTTTAGTTGTTGAGCAGATTTCTGAATTCTTCTACGGCTTTCTGGTTAGCAAAAACCACATCACTGCCGCAAACGAGAGACGGAGCATCTCCGCTGTATGTTTCGGCAATACCGCCTGCCTCACGCAGTATTACGGTTCCTGCCGCATAATCCCACGGCTGAAGCTCTTTTTCAAAAAAGATCTCACAGCGTCCGCAGGCAACGTAGCAGATATCAATTGCGGCAGAGCCGCTTCTTCTTATATCACGCGAATAATCAAAAACCTTTCTCAGCAAGGCAAAGGTCTCATCAGTATTTTCGGGATGATATGGTGAAGTTCCGAAAAGTGCCAGCCCGTCAGAAAGCGGACGCTCGCTGACATGTATCGGCTCGGAGTTGAGATATGCACCCTTACCTTTTTCGGCCGTAAACATTTCATCGGCGTAGGGATTGTAGATTAAGCCGAGAACAGGCTCATCACCCTCGCACACAGCAACCGAAATTGCGCTGAAACGATAATCCTGCATAAAGTTGGTTGTGCCGTCAATCGGATCAACAATAAAGCGCAAAGCCTTGCTGTGGGAATCGGACTTGCCTTCTTCACCGACAAATTCAGCCTGAGGCAGTATTTCACTGAGCCGTGAACGGAGAAACTCCTGAACGGCAACATCATATTTGGTAACGAAGTTCTTTTTGCCTTCCTTAGCTGTGACGGAGCTTTCACGGTCATGAGCGCTGAGGATAATCTTACCTGCCTCTCTTACCGCTTCTGCAATTTTGTTTATGTTGTAGTCCATAGTCTTATCCTTTTATTTTGTCGGAATATTTTATTTGGTTGATTATAAAGCCGAGCAAAACGGCAACCAGAATAATTGGCAGGGTGAGAATAATACCTACTGCACCAAGTATTATAATTGCCGGACCTTTTTTGCTGGCGGGAATCTGTTCGTAGCCGGGTGTAAAAGAAGGAACGCTTCTGTTCTGTGAGCTGTCAAGATATTCGAAAAGCTCAAGCTCTGTTTCATAAGCGTCAAATTCGCCCTTGCAGGCGAGAGGTGCAAGTAAAGCTGTGGCATTGGGTGCAACCTTTACTATTTTGCCCAGGTCAATGTGTACTGTTGAAAGAATACTGTCGATTATACGCAGAAATCCTATATAGATTCGGCATTTCGGATCATCGGGGGTGAGGTTGTTTTCGCCGGAAAACAGGTTTGAAACAAGTGAAATAATAAAATCAATCACCTTGTCATTCTTAATATCCTCAATGTCGGATTTCTTGAGACCTGTTTCTTTTCTTGTCCAGCTTGCAAACGTTCCGAATTTTACCTTGTTAAGCCACTTGAAAACAGGCTTTATTATCCAGCCGAACTTATATACAAGCTTCGGCTTAATGCTGATAGCCTGCGCCATATATGCAAATCGGTCAATATCACCGCCTGCGGCTTTGATCATCTCACCGATTACGCCGATAAGCTGATTCTTGAGGTACTGCTCAAGTGAAAGTCCGTTTGTGTCAATATCGGAATTTTTTACGGTCTGAGTTTCAATCTTGACCTTTTTGCTGTTAATTGTAAGCTGACGCACAGGAGCAGGGTAACCGACAAGTGAGCCTGTGCTTACAGCGTAAAAAACATTTCCTCTGTCGCTGAAAATTCTGCCGATGTTGTGGGTGTGGGTATGACCCGTGAGCATAAGGGAAATACCCATATCGGCATATTCCTTACGGCGGTCTTTATACTTTCTGTGCATATCACCCTTGCCGATAAGCTCATACATCGGTGACGGAGGAATAATCGGGTGGTGGGTCATTGCGACAATAAACTGTCCGTTTTTACGGGCATCTTCCGCCTGCTCATTTACCCATTCAAGAAATCCGTCTTCAATGCCCATATCATCGTTAAGAGCAAACAGCCTTACATTATCAGGAAGCTGTGCCACAAAGCTCATATATTCGGGCTTACAGGCAATTGCCTTTTGCGAACCGAATTCTTTGTAAAAATCAAAGAGCTCGTCACGGCTTAGTCCCGGCATATCTTCAATTCTGTCGCCGACATATTTTTTGCATTTTTCCTTATAGTCGTGGGTGGCTGTTATTACATAAACCTTTTTGCCTTTTTTCTCAAGCTCACGCAGCATTTCCCGGAATTCTGCATGAGCGGCTGCTTCACCGTCGTTTGTGACATCTCCTGCTATTAAAACAATATCGGAGGATTTGTCGCGGGCAATCATATCAAATGCAGCTTCGAGAAGCTCACGGCTGCCGCCGAGAAGCTTCTGGCTTCTCATCAGAGCGTTTTCGTAAGCCTTGCCGCTGGTGCCGGTTTGTGGTGAGTAGTAATGCGTATCGGTAATTACCGTTATTTTAAGCGACATAAGTTAAAACCTCAATTTGCTTTAATTCTGAATACCTTTACAGAGTGCGGAGCGAGTGTAACGCTGAGCTTTTCATCTGTTTCAAATTCTTCACCCGACCAGAGGTCTTTACACTTGTAGTTGTTAGAGGGTTCGAGTGAGCAATATTCCTCTCTGAGCAATTCAACAATGCTGATTGATTCGCTTGATTCATCGCCGAATTTGTTGAAGAAGCATACAGCTGTTTCTTCGTTTTCCAGAGGCTTTACAAGAACATCAACCTTAAGATTAGTTTTGTATCTTCTTGCCTGTACGCCGAGCTTATCCTGGTCAATTGCGATAAGATCTTTGTTGGTAAGGATTCGGAGAATCTCGTCATCCTCTTTTGCATTGCCGTCTTCATCAATAAAGCGGCGTATATCGTTGCCGAGAATCAAGGGAGCCGCCATCATACACCAGAGGGTGAAGTGTGCCTTATTTTCATCCATTGAGAGGTCACCGTTGCCGACTTCAAGCATATCGGGGTCATTCCAACCACCGGGACCGGCATATTTTGCAAGGCGTACGTTCTGCTCGTAAATTGCGACAATTGAGCGCCATGCGGCAAAGATATCAAGCGTTGTTCGCCAGAGGTTACCTGCCTGTCTGCCCCAGTGCCACGGACGGTTGAAGCCCCATTCGCAGATAGAGTAGCAAATCGGCTTTTCGGGCACACCGTTCTTTTCTGCATATTCGGCAGTTGCTTTTTTGAGCTCCTGACCCATTCTGATATATTGGCAGGCTGCAGCATCCATTCTTGAAGCAAAGGGATTGTAGAATTTGATGCTGTTTGTACCTTTGTAAAGCTTTACGTTAAGCTGAAGCACTCCGTCGGGTGAAGGTGCCTTGGTTGGCGCAGCGTAGAGATCGTATTTATCGCTGCCGTTAATTTCAACACGGGCATATTTATTAAACTGACCCTTTTTGCGGATTGCTATTGTGAGAACATAAACACCGTCCTCTTCAATTTCAATTCCGTTGAAGGTTGCCGAGCCGATATTTGAGCTGAGACCAACTATGTATTTGTCGGGGTGCTTAGCATCGTCTGCAAGTCTTGCGTGACCGTCAAGCTCTGCATCCTCAGCATTTATAACTGCGATGTCCTGACCGTCTGTGTTGCTGACGGTAATCTGGCTGATATAAGGTGCAGAAGTCGGGAACGGCTTGTTGTGGCAGAAATCGTATTTGAAGTATTCAATTCCCCATTCAGCAAATGTTGCGGCATCAACAGCCTCATGACCGAGAGAAGCGGGTAAATCCTCACAGGTGTGAGTGCCGTTAGAGGAGTAGATGCCTAATTTGAGTCCGAGTGCGTTTACATCATCTACAAGCGGACGGATTCCGCGGGGGAATGCCTTGTAGTCTGCTACAAATCTGCCGTTTTCGTCACGCTGAGATGACTGCCAGCAGTCGTCAAGATTTATGTACTGATATCCTGCATCTGCAAGGCCGCTTTTTGCCATTGCGTTTGCAATTTCAAGGATAAGCTCCTCGTTGATTTTGTTACGGAAAGTGTTCCAGCTTGACCATCCCATAGGGGGAGTGAGGGCAACACCGTTGTCATAGGGTTCGGTGCTTTGGGCAGTAACTTTTGTTGCGTTTACCGTTCTTGCAACTGCTGATGCAGGGTCAAGGCGTTTGTCTTTAACTGTGGCGGCAATGCCTGCGGCCGCAGCGGCAGCCGTTACTGTTTTGAGGATTGTCTTAAGCATAATTTTAACCTCCTGAAATATTCTAATTTTAATGATATCAAAATATTAGTCTAAAATCAATCTTTTTAATAAAAAGAGCCGACTCCGTATTTTAATCGGAATCGGCAACGTATATCAGTTGTTTTTGCTGTTGATTCTTTTTCTTATCAGCAGACTTGAAAGCTTTTCACCGTCAAACGGAATCAGCGGATAGAGGTAGCATCTTCCGCTGAAAGTGGGATTAATGCAAATCAGCACAACAGTTAACAGAAGTCCTGCAATGAAGCCCCAGAGGTTGAACAGAGCTATCAGTATAATCAACAGCATTCGGCACAGCTTGAATGCATAGCCCAGCTCATAGCTCGGCTGAGTGAAATTGGTGATGCCGACAAAAGCCATATACAGCACTACTTCTGACGAAAGCCACCCGGACTGTACTGCAAATTCTCCCAGAACAAGTGCGCCTACTATGCTCAATGAATTGCTAAGAGCAGAAGGTGTGTTTAACGAAGCGAGCTTGAGTGCATCAATGATTATTTCTACAATCAGCAGCTGAGCAAAAGGCGGAATTAGGTATTCATCCTGTATCTTGATAAACTCCAGCCATTCGGGAATATACTGTTCGTTTTGTATCAGCAACAGCCATATCGGAGTCATCAGTAATGTAAGTGCAAAAATAAACATTCTGATTATTCTCAGATATGAGCCGATGAGCGGCGGAAAATAGAAATCGTTTGAATCCTGAAGAAAGTCAAAAATTCCTGTCGGCACAATCATTGCAGACGGCGAATTGTCCACCATAACAACAACATTACCCTCATTTATGCTTGCGGCTGCAGCATCGGGACGTTCGGTGTACCTGACCTTGGGAAATGGATTGAAATGTTGTTTTCGCATAATCGCTTCTGCAAGTGAAGCCTGACCCATTGAGAGGTTGTTGATTTTAACATTCTGAATTTTTGTTTTGACCGATTGCAGAGCTTTTTTGTCAACTTTATCCGCAACATAGCAAATTACAACATCTGTGTGCGAAGCCGAGCCGACGGATAAATGCTCAACCGTCAGCTGAGGATTTCTCATTCTTCTTCGGATAAGCGCTGTGTTAAAAATCAGCGTTTCGGTAAAGCCGTCATGTGCTCCGCGAAGCACCTTATCGTTTTCAGGCTCACCGACTCCTCTGGCGGGATAAGTTCTTGCATCAATAATGATTGCCTGCTCATACCCCTCTATAAATATGCACAGCGCACCTGAAAGCACAAAGGTTTTTACAACTTCAATATCGGCAGTAACATCAGTTTCAATATAGCTTATAAATCGGTTCACAAAACCGCGTGCGTCTGTTGCCTGGTTGATTTTTTCAGCAGTAAGGGCTTGCATACCCTGTATAACTTTTACCATTGAATCGTCCTTTACAAGTCCGTCAATAAAGTAAAGCTTAGCCTTTCTTTGGGCAAAAACAAAGTTTCTGCAAACAATATCAAAGCTCTCGTTAACTCTCAGTGCGTTATCAATAATGTTAATATTTTCATCGTAGTTTTTAGAAAAATCCTGCGCCAACTGTTATCACTTCCACAAATGTTTTGGTTATTCTTTGCAGATAACGCTGAATTATTCCTTATCTGCTGTCATTGTACAAATTTACTATTGCATTCCAGGTCAACGGACCTACCGCACCGCTTTGATTCTGCCCTGTAAGCCGCTGAATTGCAATTACGGCATTTTTTGTTCCCGTGCCAAAAACGCCGTCAACGGTAACTGACGGTATTGAGGGGTTGCTTTGTGCTATAGTGTTTATGAATGTCTGCAATTGTTCAACAACCTTGCCTGTTGCACCTGTTGTAAGAAAATATCCGGGGTAGAGCAGGGAGGAATAGCTGCTGTATTCACTCGGTAATGAACGCAGAATACCGTCATATTGATCTTGAATGGCGTACCAGGTCTGTCTGCCCACAATTCCGTCGGGATTAAGACCGAATTGCTCCTGAAAAGCTAGTACAGCGTTTCTTGTTTCATCTCCGAAATAACCGTCTGTGCTTATTCTCGGCAAGGTATCAAAAAAAAATCCGAGGAAGTTAAGATAGTACTGAAGTGTTGCCACGTCTGTTCCGCTGTCGCCTGATTGCAGAATTTCACGGAATTGCCTCTGAACTTCGCTGATTGTAATTCCCTCAGAGTAAAGCTCGGATAAATCTTTTACGCCGTTATATATCTGCTTGATTTTATACCAGGTTGATTTGCCGACTCTTCCGTCGGGAGTGAGGTTGAATATTCTCTGGAACCTTTCGACTGCAAGCCGAGTTTCGTTGTCAAAAATTCCGTTGACCGACGGTATTTTGGGAATTGACGGATAGTTTGCGGAAATTCTGTTGAGCTGGCGCTGAATTGTACGTACATCTTCGCCTGAGTCGCCAAGCTCGATAATAACGCCGGGATAAGACGGAATATTCGGACCTGTCGGAGCGTTTTTGACAATGTTTATATCGTTGCCATAGTAATACTGCAGAATTTCGTAGGGGGTTCGACCTTGCTCGGCAAGGTTTACCGTTCCCCATTGTGAAAGTCCGTCGCACTGTACCGTTGTGCCGTTGCAGTATGCAGTAAAATATGGCTGGATCTGTTCGCCCTTTGTTACATAATCGTTGAAAATCTCATCAACAATCTGACTAATATTTTCAAATATTTCTCTGTTATTTATGAATTTTTGGTCGTACTGTGTAGAAGATGTTATGTCAAAATCGTACCCTTTGCTGCGGTAAAATTCAGTGAAGTATCTGTTGAGCGCAAAGCTGATTATTGCGTAAATGTTGGCTCTGAGTGCACTTTCGGGCCAGGTCGGATAAATCTCGCTTGAAGCAACGTTTTTTATATAGTCCGAAAAGCTGACAGTCACATTTTGAGCGGCAGAGTTAGGTGCGCCGAGGTGTACGGTTATATTGTCCGGAATTATTGGTGTTGCCATATATGCCACCTCACCGCTCTTGTTCTGCTTCGTCAACATTGCCAAATGCTGAGGGACTTCCAAGTGGCAGCATTGCGACGGGCTGGAAGGATTCGATTGCTTCAAAAATCGGTACATTTCTGAACACTATCGGCGCAAAATTCGGATGAGATACCCTGATTGTGTATGTGGTGTAGGGGATTGCTTCTTCCGGTGTAAGAGAAAGTGTTCTGCTTTTTGTCGGTAATATGATGTTTTCGACAATTCCGTCTGTATCCGTGTATGAATCAGCGAAAATATGGTTGCCGTTTTCAAACTGTTTTTCAACGGTTACTCTCGCGTTCTGAACAGGAAAAACCTGCGTGGATGCATAGGTTTGCACACGCAGTTTACCGCTTTTGCTGTTTTCACCAATAAAATCGTTATAATCGGCATAAAGCCTTTCGATGACAGGGTTTCTGTTATCATTCATCTGTGGGTCTACACTTACCGATACCGCTTCATCTGCTTGGTTATCTTCTCCGAAATACTCGGGTGGCATAGGTCGGTTGCTCACGTATTTCTCTGAATACTTTTTGTGCTCGTGCTTCGGTTCGTCTGTTTTTCTGGCTTGCCTGAATCCGTCGCTGATTCCACCGTATACGGCGCCATTCTTTCTTGCATACTTCATCAGCTCTTGTTTGTATTTTTCTACTGTTTTATCAAAACTGTCCATTATATCACCCCTGATAATATGCTTAACAACAATATATGTCGGCAAATTTTAAGTGATACCGATCGCGATTTTATTATTTGTGTTGTAATTTTGTGAATTTTCATGAAATTGCTTTTTATTTTTATAAAAGTATGTTATAATACCTTGTTAGAAAATATCAGAAATTATTTGCATATAATCGGAGGTAATGATTTATGAAAATTCTTATGGTCGGTTCGGGAGGACGAGAGCATGCGCTCATTAAAAAGCTGCTCGAGAGTGACAGGGTAGAGAGTGTTATCTGCGCACCGGGTAACGGTGGTATCTCTTGCGATGCCGAATGCTTTGCAGTCAGTGTTATGGATATTGACGGTATGATCAACCTTGCAAAGGAGCAGGGCGTAGATTTCGTTTTCGTTGCCCCTGATGATCCGCTTGCAGCAGGTATGGTTGACGCTTTTGAAAAAGAGGGCATTAAGACATTCGGTCCTTCTGCACTTGCAGCCAGAATTGAAAGCAGTAAGGTTTTTTCAAAGAACCTTATGAAAAAATACGGAATTCCCACAGCGGCATACGAGGTTTTCTCTGATTCTGATAAAGCAATAGCATATATTGAAGAAACAGGCAAATTCCCGGTTGTTATCAAAGCAGACGGTCTTGCTCTCGGTAAGGGCGTTGTTATTGCTGAAGACCTTGATTCTGCTAAAGATGCAGTAAAGTCGATTATGGAGGATAAGGTTTTCGGTGCTTCTGGCAACAACATTGTTGTTGAGGAATTCCTTACCGGTCCTGAGGTTTCCGTGCTTTCGTTTACCGACGGAAAGACACTTGTTCCCATGATTTCATCAATGGATCACAAGAGAGCGCTCGACGGCGACAAGGGCCTCAACACCGGCGGTATGGGTACAGTTGCCCCCAATCCGTACTATACCGAAGAAATCGCCCGTGAATGTATGGATACAATTTTTATGCCAACAATTAAAGCTATGAGCAGCGAGGGCTGTCCCTTCAAGGGCTGTCTCTATTTCGGTCTTATGCTTACACCTGACGGACCTAAGGTTATCGAGTATAACTCACGCTTTGGTGATCCCGAAACACAGGTTGTCCTGCCTTTGCTCGAAACTCCTCTTGCAGATGTCGTTGAGGCTGTTGCTGATGAAACACTTGATAAAATTGATGTTGTTTTTGCTGATGATGCTTGTGCTTGCGTAATAATGGCTTCAGGTGGCTATCCCGGCTCGTATGCCAAGGGAATCAAGATCAACGGTCTTGACAGCAAGGGCTCAGTTGAAGGAGCAACAGTATATCATGCAGGCACGAAGCTTGCTGATGGTGAGTTTCTTACAAACGGCGGCCGTGTGCTCGGTGTAACCGCAAGGGCTGAAAATCTGCCCAAGGCTCTTGAGAAGGCTTATGCTGCTACGGAAAAAATTGCTTTTGACGGCGCTCATAAGCGCTCTGATATCGGTAGGAGAGCACTTGAAGCTCTGAAATAAATAAACTGGCAAAAAGGGAGGATTCTTCATTATGAAGAACAGAAAGAAGCTCGTAAGGGTAATTGTTGCTTGCGTGCTTGTTGCGGCTGTTGTAGTCGGCGGTGTTATTTTTGTCCGCCAGAAAACGAACAACAGGTTTGAAGCGGTTATAATGAGCGTTGAAACCTCAACAATCAAACAGACCCTTTCCACGCAGGGTGTTGTCGAATCTCAGAACAGGGGAGAATTTGAGATTTTTGACGGAGTTGTAGTGAAAGAAGTTTTTGTAAAGCTTGGTGACAGGGTAGAAAAAGGTCAGCTCCTTGCTACCTTTGAGCCTGCTTCGCTCAACGGTATTATCGCCGTAAAACAAAACGATTACAACAACGCAAGAGTTAATTATCTCAACTCATTGAATTCTGCCAAAGAAGCTGCTGTAAAATTGCCGCTTGTCAATTCACAGATTGCTGAGCTTGAAAAGCAGGTTGCAGCTCTCGAAGCTGAGGCTGATAAGGATTCGACAGCTGAGGTTGAAACCAATGTGCCCGAATGGGTTGACAAAATCGACTATGAAAAGCTTTCAAAGCTGCTTGGAAACAACTATACCGTTGATGAGCTGCGCAGTTATTTTGTAAAGCTTGCCGCTAGGGGTGCTGACAGAAAGACTGTATTTGATCTGATTGACGGCTTTTCTTCAGGTGCATCGTTTGATATCTCTTCGCTTGTCGGCGGCGGTGCCGCAGGTGAGCTGATGAGTGCTCAGATGAATCTTATGACGCTTAAGGCGCAGAAGACAATGCTTGAAACTCAGGCGCAGAACATCCTTGAAAGCACATATAAATCAATAATGGATATGGCTGAGCAGAGCCTTGAACAGACAAAGAAGTCTGTTGAAAAGCTTGCCAACGGTTGGCATGCTGAGGCTGACGGTGTTGTCAGCAGCCTCACTCTTGTACCCGGTCAGGCGTATACAGCTCCGGCAAACACTTCGTCCGGTCTTGATATGAATTCAATTATGGGGCTGCTCTCCGGCGGTGCTGATATCAACAGTTTGCTTTCTTCGTTTACATCTTCTCCGGTTAATATTGCTCTTACCGTTGAATATTACGACAGCTTTATTGCATCTTTTTCTCTCGGTAAATACGATGTTCTTGATGTTAAGCTCGGTCAGAAAGCAACAATAAATTCGCTGGGCCATACGCTTGAGGGTGAGGTTGTTTATATCAGTCCCGTTGCTTCCGCCGGTTCCGGTCTTGATATCAATACAATGCTCGGTGCTATGGGCGGTACCACTTCGAGTGGCTCAAACTCAATACCTGCTCAGGTTCTTATTAAAAACCCCGATGAAAGCATTATAATCGGCATAGATGTCGATATTGATATAGAGCTCGGTGCGGTTGAAAATGCTGTTGTAGTTCCGATTGAAGCGGTAGAAACCGACGGAACGGGAAGCTATATCTACAAGTTCAACGAGGATGACAGCACAGTAACCCGTGTTCCTGTTGAGCTTGGTCTCGCAACCGATACACAGTATCAGGTCGTATCGGGCTGTAAAGCAGGCGATAAGATTGTTCAGAACCAGGCAACCGCTCTTAAGGAAATAGCTGAAGAGGGCAAAAAGGTTGCTGTAACATACGCACAGAGCGAAGCTGTTTAAGTGTTAGGGGCGTGTGTATATGAACATTATTGAAAATATCCGCATTGCCGTTTTCAGTATCCGTACAAACCTTACCCGCTCTTTGCTGACAATGCTCGGCATCATAATAGGCGTTGCTTCGGTTATAGCAATTGTAACTGTCGGTAACGGCGGCAGGGATTACATTGTCGGAATGATTGAGTCAATGGGTTCTAATATGGTCAGCATAACCGTTGCCACCGATGCGGCAACCGCAAGTGACTATATTACCGATGAAGATGTTGAGGCTATCAAAAGGCTTGACAGTATAAGGTCGGTTTCACCGATGGCTTTCAATATGGCGCTATGTGAAACGGATCAGGAAAACGGAACAGCTATGATAATGGCCGGTACTACCGATTTGCAGCATATTATGAATTCGCAGATGATGTACGGCAGATTTTATAACGAAGCTGACTATGAAGCGGCAAGAAATGTTGTCTGTATTGATAATCTGAGTGCTTACACAATGTTCGGGCGTGAAAACTGTGTCGGCGAAAAGATAAGCATATCATATAACGGCAATGCAGTATCATTTAAGATTATCGGTGTGGGCGACAGCACATCGATGATGAATATGGATGTTGATTCAATGTCGCAGATGATGGAAAGCTCCAGTATGATGGGCACTATGGTTACTCTGATGATGCCGTCTACTACTTTTAACGAGTTCTACGGTCAGAGCGGTAAATATCCGATGATTTACCTCACTGCTGACGATGACAGATTCCTTGACAGTGCAGGTGCTTCTGCAGCAAATGTACTCAAGGTCAGACACTCCAATGCAGACCGTGATATTTACAAGGTCACGAATATGGCAACATATATCGAGCTTATAGATACGGTTATAAACGTGTTTACCGCATTTATTGCCGCTGTCGGTGCAATTTCGCTGGTTGTCGGCGGTATAGGTGTTATGAATATTATGCTTGTTTCTGTTACCGAGCGAACAAGAGAAATTGGTATCAGAAAAGCTCTTGGTGCAAAAACCTCCACGATAATGCTTCAGTTCCTGACCGAATCTGTTATTCTGTGCAGCATAGGCGGATTTATAGGGCTTGTGCTAGGTGTGGCGGGAGCGTTGGCTGTTGCGGCGTATGTAAACGTTCCTATTGCAATTAAGTTTTCAACAATTCTTCTTGCTGTCGGATTCTCAAGTGCAATCGGTATTTTCTTTGGAATTTACCCTGCAAGACGAGCTGCAAAAATGCTTCCGATTGAAGCGTTGAGAAGAGATTAAAAAAATATGCCTCCGATTCTTTTAACGGAATCGGAGGCATTGTTTGTTTAGTTTAGTTAATTAATACTTGAAGTTCTTGTATAAGATGTGAGCAGCACCTGTTGCGTTACCGCCGCCTGCAACATCAATAACTACGTCGATGTTGTATTCAACAGTAAGGCTTACAAGGTTGCCTGTTGTGGAATCGATAACAGCCTTAACCTTTGCGTTCTTGTAGCTCTCGCTTACCTTTGCACCGCCAAGAATGTCATCAATTGCATCGTAAATAACGATAGCTGTTTTGTGGTCGAAATAGCTCTTGTCGCCGTCGCCTACACAGATACCGCACTTGTCAATGGGAGAATTGTTGGATTTTTTGTTCTTGTCTGCGTAGCTTGAACCGCCTTTAACATTAAGGACGATTGTGTACTGGCTGCCGTTTGCTGTGCAAGTAGCGCCTGTTACATCAGCGGATGTAAGTGTGCTCTTGCGAAGATACTGGTGAGGAAGGTCTGATTCCCACTGGCCCTTAGTTACATCCATTGTGTATTTGTTCTCAGCACCGATGCCCATGAACTTGTACATAACATCGCCGAATGTTTTGAGAAGGATACCTGCATTAAGCTGCTCGTTGTCAACATAACGAACTTTGTTGAAACCAACCTTAGCTGCAACAGCCTTGTTTACTGCTGTGTTGTAGTAAGCAATGATTTCGTCTTTTGTAGCAGGAACAGCTGCAGCTGTTGTTTCTTCAACGCCTGATGTTTCTTCGTTTGCTGCGCTTGTTTCAGCGTCAGCAGCTGTTGTTGCATCTTCTGAAGAAACATTCTCTTCTGCTGATGTGTTCTCTTCGGGAGCAGCTGTTGTTGCGTCAACAACTTCGCCGATGTCGTCTGTAACCTCTTTGGCTACTGTGGTTTCTACGGGGTCGGGTGTTTTCTCGCCGCATGCTGCAAAGCTAAGGAGCATTGCAACGGCAAGAAGAAGTGCTGTGAGTTTTTTCATTGTTTTTTTCTCCTTTCGGTATTTGAATGCCTTTACAGGCATTGGTTACTTTTGGTAATACAGGTCAACGTTTTTGGAGTGTTCCTTCCAGGTGACGGCATAATGAAAGTTCATATCCGAATCTGTAAGGAAGAAATAGTAATCGGTATCGGCAGGGTAGAGGGCTGCTTCAATTGCAGCAATACCGACATTTGTTATTGGACCTGCAGGCAGACCTGAAAACTTGTATGTGTTGTATAGCTCACTGTATACGGAAACATCTTCAACATAAGGCTTGACGTGTTCGTTAAGATAGAATATTGTCACATCGCATTCGAGCTTTCCGTAATCGGAATTAAGCCTGTTGTGAAGTACGGAAGACACGTTTTTCATTTCACTGTCAACGGCTTCTTCCTGAATTATAGAAGCAATACGCAATACCTCGTCCATTGTATAGCCGAGCTCAGCTGCACGCGCTTTGTATTCAGCTGTGATTTTAGCCTCATAATTGTTAAGGAACTTATTAAGAACCGCTTGAGGCTCCATATCATAATAGAATTCGTATGTATCGGGGAAAATATAGCCCTCAAGAACAAAGGGTCTTTGCTCAAGATTTGGGATTTCGTTGATAAAATCTCTCGGAGCAGGGGAATTGCTCACATTTACAAAATCCGCAAAGGAGCAGACACCGTTTTCTTCAAGGAGCTTTGCACATTCTTCAACCGTTAATCCCTCACGGAAAGTAATCGTTACGGTTGGTATTGCAGTAGTGGTTTCGAGCTTATCAGAAATATGTTCGCCGAGCGAGCAACCACACAGCATTGTCAGTACTATTGCAAGGCAAATTACTCTGATTTTCTTCAGCATTATCACCACCATGAACATATTCTTTGTAATTATACAATGTTTTGAATCAATTTTCAAGTGTTGACATAAAATTATCGTTGTAATATAATACTTACGCTCCGGGTCTGTAGCTCAGCTGGGAGAG
>JAZPYF010000034.1:0-3014 GCA_045544055.1 Acutalibacteraceae bacterium
GTTATCCTGCTCTGTGAAGCCCGGACTTTCCTCGTCGGCAAGGGTGATAAGTCCTTACCGCCGCAGCTGCCCAATCCGCTTGTGAATATATATTCTATAACAAAAACGTAATTATGTCAATTTAATAATAACATACTTTTCTGCATATAAATTGTAAAAAACGCGACTTGAGAAGGAGACGGACCGATGGATTTTCATTCGATGAGCGTCGGGCAGGCAGCAGAAGCACTCGGTGCGGATGCGTCATACGGGCTCAGAAGCTCACAGGCGGCAAAAAGGCTCGGCGAGCAGGGCGAAAATATACTGCGGCAAAAAAAGAAAACAAACCTGCTGACAAGGTTTTTTGCACAGTTCAAGGATTTTATGGTTATCACCTTGATCATAGCGGCGGTAATATCCTTTGCAACCGCACATCTTGAAGAAAACGGCTCGTATATCGACCCGATAATCATACTCGGAATTGTTGTAATAAACGCTGTTGCAGGCGTTATTCAGGAGAGCAAGGCAGAGCACGCAATAGAACGACTCAAACAGATGTCATCACCGGAAGCAACTGTTCTGCGTGACGGCAAAGCACAGAAAATCCCTGCCTCTGATGTGGTTACGGGCGACATTCTTCTGCTCAGTACAGGTGACTGTGTTGCGGCTGATGCAAGGCTTATACAAAGCATTGAGCTGAAAACAAACGAAAGCTCGCTGACGGGTGAAGCGATGCCTGTTGAAAAAAATGCCGACCTCACACTCGGCACGGAAACTCCGCTTGCAGAGCGGAAAAATCTCGTCTTTGCCGCATCAACAGTACTTGGCGGACACGCAAAGGCCATAGTCACCCACACGGGAATGAACACGCAGATAGGCAGAATTGCCGATATGATAGGCGAAGAAAAATCGCCGCAGACTCCGCTCCAGGTACGGCTTGAAAAAATCGGAAGGATTCTGGGCATAGGTGCCGTTGCAATCTGTGCAATGATCTTTGTACTGAGTATGTTAAGGCACGATGACCTGCTCTCGGGCTTTATGCTCTCTGTCAGCCTTGCCGTTGCCGCAATACCCGAGGGTCTGCCTGCGGTGGTTACAATAGTTCTCAGCGGCGGCGTTTCAAAAATGGCAAAGAGCAAGGCAATAGTCCGAAAGCTGACCGCCGTTGAAGCGCTCGGCAGTGCAACATACATCTGCTCGGACAAAACGGGCACGCTGACCCAGAATAAAATGACAGTCTGTCGGCTCTGCACTCCGTTCGGTGAAACCTCGGCACAGAGCGATTCGGGCAGAGAAATTCTGCGTACAGCGGCAATCTGCTGCAATGCAACAACGGTTGACGGTGAGCCGACAGAGGTTGCAATTGTACGTGCAGCAAGTGAGCAGAAAGCGCTGGCAAAAAGCGTGAACCGAATTGATGAAACACCTTTCAGCTCAGAAAAAAAGATGATGAGCGTGACCGCAGAAGCAGACGGAAAAAAGCTTTATATAGTAAAAGGTGCGCCCGAAAAAGTGCTTGCGCTCTGCGAATTTGCGGGCAACGGCTACCTGCTCAACAACCGCCTTGCAGATGAGGGTCTGCGTGTGCTTGCGGTTGCCCGTACAGAGGTTGACGAAAACGGAAAATACGATAAATCGGGGCTCGATTTTGTCGGACTTATCGCAATTGAAGACCCCGAAAGGCGTGAAGCGGCACAGGCGGTAAGGATATGCAAGCAGGCAGGAATAACACCCGTTATGATTACGGGTGACAATCCGCGCACAGCCCGCGCTATTGCCGCCCGACTCGGAATCTGCGAAAGAGGAGAATCCGCCCTGACGGGTGCCGAGCTTGACCGTCTGAGCGACGCTGAGCTTTGCGAAAAGGTACGCACTCAGCGAGTATATGCCCGTGTCAGCCCCGAGCACAAGGTCAGAATCGTCAAGGCTCTGCGCGCAAACGGTGAGGTGACGGCAATGACGGGCGACGGTGTAAACGATGCACCTGCCCTAAAGGCGGCAGACATCGGCTGTGCGATGGGAAAAGGCGGCACAGAGGTTGCAAAGGGTGCGGCTGACATTGTGCTTGCAGACGATAATTTTGCCACAATAGTCAAGGCTGTGCGTGAGGGCAGAGGAATTTACGAAAACATAAAAAAGGTTGTTCATTTCCTGCTGAGCAGCAATATAGGCGAAATTGTTCTCGTGCTTTTTGCAGGGCTTATGCACCTGCCCTCCCCTATGCTTCCCATTCAGCTGCTCTGGACAAATCTGGTTACAGATTCGCTCCCTGCAATGGCACTCGGCAGCGAAAAAGCAGACCCCGACATAATGAAAAGACCGCCCGTTGACCCGAAAAAAGGGCTGTTCACAAAGGGCGGCTGGGCAGATATTGTAACAGAAGGAATCTTTATCGGCACACTTGCCCTGCTCGGCTTTACGCTGGGTCAGCACCTGTGGGGTCTTGAGGTCGGGCGTACTGTTTGCTTTTGCACGATGAGCCTTTGCGAGCTTGTACATTCTTTTAATTCCCGAAGCCGATTTTCACTTTTTACCGTCGGCTTTTTTTCAAACAGACGGATGAATCTTGCACTCGCCGTATGCCTTGCGCTTCAGCTCGGCGTAGTTGTGTTTGCACCTGCTGCGGCTCTTTTTTCAGCAGTACCTCTCAATGCTCTGCAGTGGCTTCTCACCGTCGCTCTTTCGGCTGCTCTGCTTGTCGCCGTAGAAATTTCAAAAGCTGTAAAATCTTGACAAAATGCTGAAAACAAATATATACTTAATGTGATTTTTGAAAAGATAATACATGGTAAAAGTTATATATCAATAGAAAAATGAGGTCGATTGTTATGGAAGTAAAAAAAGAGTCGGAAAAGAATTACGGAATCGAATTCCTCCGAATTCTTTCTATGTTCATGATTGTGATTTTACATATTCTTAGAAGTGACGGCACAATTGATGATATAAACAATCTGTCAGTAAATCGATTGATAATCATTTTTATTTACAGCCTTTCTTTTGTATCTGTGAATTGTTTTGCTCTGATCAGCGGATAT
>JAZPYF010000035.1:0-60051 GCA_045544055.1 Acutalibacteraceae bacterium
CAGCAGCTACTATGTCGGCAGCTCTTCTTTCGGCTGCGGCAATCTTTTCGTTATAATAGCTGTCTGCCTTGAGCATCTTATCGCGAGAGGATGCTTCAGCAGAGCTGATCTGCTCAGCGGCGATTGACTCAGCCTGTGCAAGTGTTGCTTCAGCCTGTGCCTTTGCCGTTTCTACAGCTTCAGCTGCAGCTGCTTCTGCTTCGGAAAGCATTGCGGAAGACTTTGCCTGAGCATCGGAAAGTGTAGCCTCAGCCTCAGCATTTGCACCGGCGACTGTGCTTGTTGCTTTCTCCTCAGCTTCAGCAGTAATTGAAGCTGCCATCTTCTGTGCTGTAAGAAGAGCGGCACTGATGTTTGTTTCTTCTGCGCGGTAAGCCTCTACCTTTTCGGTAAGAGCGGCAATGCGCTTGATATATTCGTTTTTCTCATGAGTAATGGCCTCAACAGCTGTTGCTACCTCACCCATAAATTCGTCAACGTCAATTGAACGGTATGTACCTCTGCCCGCTGAAGGGAAATTGTGAGCTCTGATTTCTGCAGGTGTCATTATTTATATCCTCCTTAGATACTGTAATATCCGTTTTTGAGACTTTCAAGAACATCGCCCGTAAAATCGTAGCTGTGCGGAAGGACGATGAAGGTTTTGTGTGAAATGCAGCTGATCTTTCCGTTGTTTGCAAAAACTACGCCGCTGAGGAAATCGATCATTCTGCGCACATCGGGGTCGCTGACCATTTCAAGGTTAAGAAGCACAAGGCGCTGCTTGTTGATATGCCTTGCGATATCCTTTGCTGTTTCGCTGTCAAAAATCGAGGGCTTTGCAAGAATAACCTTTGCGTGTCCTGATTTTGACTTTGAATTGAAATCAACAACCTTGGATGAAGCTTCCTCTGTTGCATAATCGTCGTCATCATAATCATCGTAATCGTCATAATCATCGTACTCAGGCTCGGGAGCTCTTGCAGCCTTCTTGGGAGCACGTGATTTGAATGCATCAAAGAAGCTCTTTTTCGGAGCAGATGAGCGGCTCTTTCTTGCAGGCTGCTCATCATACTCTTCGGCCTCGTCATCGTAGCCATAATCTACGCCGTCTGCGTCATCGTAATAATCGCCTTCGCTGAAGTTGATGTACTTATCAACAGTATCCTTGAATTTCATTAATACTTTCCTCCGTTTATTTAATAGATACGCCTGCCGAAAATCGACGAACCGACACGCACAAGCGTAGAACCTTCAAGTATTGCTTCATAGTAATCTGACGACATACCCATCGACAATATACTAATACTGTTATTATCTAATTTTTTACTGCGAATGTCAACAAACAAACGCCTCATTTTTGAAAAAAACATTCGTGCTTCATCACTATTTTCGCAAATGGGAGGTATTGCCATTAAACCGCGCAGTCTGATACCCTCGATTTCGCAAAGCTGAGCCACGGTTTCCTCTGCCGCATCCCACTCAATTCCGCTTTTGGAATCTTCTGCACCGACATTTATTTCGGCAAGAATATCGGTTGTTATGCCTGCCGCAAGAGAGCGCTTTGCAATCTCGTTTGCAAGACGGATGCTGTCAACCGACTGAATCATACTCACCTCGCCCACAATCTGTCTGACCTTGTTGGTCTGGAGGTGACCGATAAGATGAGCCTCACATTCAATAAGATCTGGCTTCTTTCCGAGATACTCCTGAACCTTATTTTCACCGATGAGGTTTATTCCGCATCTGATTGCGTGATTGATATATTCCGGGGCAACCGTTTTGGTTACAGCCATAAGAGTGACATCCTCGGGCTTTCTGCCGCTGAGAACCGCCGCCTCGGCAATACGCTCACGTATTACACTGAGATTATACTCAATATCGGCAAAGCGCTGTGCGTCAACGGAGTGTTTTTCCGTCATACAAATTCTTCCCCTTTACAATAATTTCATCGTACTGCCTGATCTCGCTGTCGGGCAGAGCATCAAGAGCCTCTTTTCTCTCCTCCTCAGTCATTTCCGATGTATCGGGTTCTGGCGGATCAGCACTGAGAACATAATCACCACGGGAGAGAACTATATTGATTTCGCGGAACGTTACAAGCGATGAACGGAGAATGAAAACACCCTTTACACCGTCCACTTCACGCACCGCTTCACTCGGAATCTTGAAGCCTTTAACCGTGCTGAATATCAGCTCGATATCCTCAATTCTCATATTGGCAAGCTCTTCGTCCATTATCTGACACTCAAGCACAACAGCCGCCTTGTCAGCGCCGCTGACATTGACGGAAACGACCTGAGTTTTGAGCATATCCGTAGCGGCATAAGGGAAATCAACCGTTACCTTTGAGCCAACGGAAAGAGATGAAATCTGCTCAATATCAAGCACGCATACAATGTACCACTTGAAGCCTGTTACAAGCTTGCCCATAACATTGTCTGAAACGGTCTGAGGCTTGCACTCAAAAAGAGTCTGCGCATCCTCAGGTGAAATTGAAGCTACATGAGAATAGTCGTAGATATTTTCAAAGCCGTCGGTAGTACTTATAAAATAACCCGAACCGTCGGCAAGTATTTCACGGGAAGAAATTTTCTTTTCCTCAAGGCGTGAAAGCTCAGCTTTTATGCCACCGATAATGCCGTTGAAATCAATTTCTTCACCAAGGATAAGCTGTTTTTTTACAATTGAATCTCTCAGCTCTGCATAGCCCTCGGTGAGCGTATCAAGCTTACCGGAAAGCACACCGTCCATAAGGTCTGAAACAGCAGAGCCTATAACAGAATCCATTGTCTTGGTATCTATTGCTGACGAGGGTGTGACCGAGCTGAGCTTCTCGTATCTTTCAAGCTCCTCTTTGAGAGTGCGTATTCTTGTATAGGTTGCCGCATCCTCATCACTGCCGAAAGCAATTGCAACGGTATTTCCGTTTGATACCTTTTTACCGTCGGATGCAACGGGAACAACCGTACCTACCGCAGAATTTTCTATATACTGTTCCTTACGGATGAAGTATCCCTTTGTAAAAATGCTGTCGTTGACAGTCTGCTCATAAGCAGTAACGGTATCCACCTTATCAATGCCCGTTACATAGAACTGAAAAGCGATATAGAAGATAAAAAACAACGCAATTGTAACCGTTACGCTTTTCATAATAATCGGTTTATTATCGGCGTAAAAGCCTCTCAGACGGGTTTTTACCCGCTCAACAAAATCCTGATTGATACCTATCGGGATGGCCGCTTTCTTCTTTTTGTCAGCCATTTGTATTCTCCTTCCTCCTTAAAAATTCTTCGCACACAGCGAAAACAGCATCTGTTAATTCGCTGAAATCTGCGTAATCATCAATATAAAACCAATTCACACGCTCATCCTTACGAAACCACGTGAGCTGACGCTTTGCATAGCGTCTTGTCTGCTGCCTGAGATTATCAAGCGCCTCGTCAAGGCTCATTTCACCCTCGAAATAAGGGCGAAGCTCCTTGTGGCCTATTGCCTGTGCCGCTGTGGCCTTAGAGCCGTAAAGGCAGCTGCGTGCCTCCTCAACAAGACCGTTTTCCGCCATTATACCGACACGCCTGTTGATCCGCTCATAAAGGAACTCTCTGTTACGGGCGTTAAGACCGATTATCAAAGCGTTGTAAGGAGAGCCTCTAAGCTTTGAAAGACGGGTCTGCTCTGTTATTGTAATACCTGTCTGGTAATAAAACTCCAGCGCACGCAGAATACGTTTTGTATCGTTGGGATGAAGTCTTGACGCACTTTCGGGGTCTACCCTGCTGAGCTCTTCAAGCAAGACATCAACGCCTTCCGCCTCAAGCCTTTTTGCCAGCCGCTCACGCAGATCGAGGTCGGTTTCCTCCTCGGTGTACTCAATATTATCAACAAGTGAATTTATATAAAGACCCGTTCCGCCGACAACAACAGGCTGTTTGCCTGCCGCAACAATGGAGGATATGCACTTATTTGCCGCCTGACAGTAAGCCGCAACGCTGTAACGCTCGCTCTGAGGCAGGAAGCCCAGCATATGATGCGGCACACCCTGCATTTCCTCTGCAGTCGGCATAGCGCTGGCGATATCCATACCCTGATAAATCTGCATGGAATCAGCCGAAACAACCTCACCGCCAAGCCTTTTTGCAAGCTCAACGCCGAGAGCGGTTTTGCCAGAAGCCGTAGGCCCTGCGACTACTATAAGCGGAATTTTTTCGTTCATTACACACCTCTCAGGCTCTGCCGAAAAGCCTTTCAATATCATGTCTTGTAAGCTTTGCTATTACCGGTCTGCCGTGAGGGCAGTAGCGGATATCGGGCATTGAAAGCACCTTTTCGGCAAACCTTTGCATTTCATAAACAGAGGTGCTGTCTCCTGCCTTTACCGCAGCACGGCAAGCCGCCGAATGAAAAATCCAATCCAGCTTTTCCGTTGTAACACGGTTGATATTCTTTGAAAGATAGCCGGCAATCTCGGTAAGCTGTGCCGAAATATCAGCACCCTCAAGTATTGCGGGATATTCGCTCACGAGTACCGTACCGTCACCGAAATCTTCAACAGTAAAGCCGGAATCCGAAAGCAGCTCAAGCTCTGCAACAACCGCTGCATATTCTTCGCGGCTGAGGTGTACGGCAAGAGGACTTATGAGCATTTGTGAAGCGATATTTTTATTCTGCTCTTTGAGCTGTTCATAAATAATGCGCTCGTGTGCGGCGTGCTTATCAATCATAAGCAATTCCTTACCGTATTCGACAAGGATATAGGTTGAGAAAACCTCGCCTATCGCACGCACCTGCACGGGTTCATCTACGGTGAGCGTCAGCTTCGGCTCATCCTTTACAGGCGGAACAGGAAGTTCCTGAGCCTTTGCCGCTGTGTAGCTGCTGACAAGATCAGGCTCAGAGGACTGTGCGGAATAGCCGTCTGACGATGACTGTACTACCGCAGGCTGAACCTTTGTTACGGCAGTAACAGGAGTAGTTTTAACTTCTGCAGACACTACGGGAGCAGGCTTTTCTTCCTTGGGCGGTTCGGGAGCAAATCGAACCTGACGTGCAGGCTCGACCGACGAGAACCACTGCTGCTGAACACGCTGAGAAATTATCTTTGAAGCATCACGCGCAGGAGCTTTATCGCTCTGCTCGAGTGCGGTTTTTACTGCATAGTAAACAGCTGAAAAAACCTCTTTTTCATTGGCGAAACGAACCTCTGTTTTGGCAGGATGAACGTTTACGTCAACAAAATTGTAAGGCATTGTGAGGTTTAGCACGCATGAAGGAAATTTGCCTGCCATAATTGAGCCCTTGAACGCCTCCTCAAGAGCGGCACAAGCTGTTTTGGTGCGCACCATTCTGCCGTTGATATAAAAAAGCTGCATATTGCGGTTTGCTCTTGCGGCGAGCGGCTTTGAAACATAGCCCTCAACCTTTACCGTTGAATTGGAGCCGCTGACGGGAATAAGCCCGTCTGCAAATTCCTTACCGCAGACCGCATAAATGGCATTTATGAGCTTGCCGTCACCTGAGGAGCAGAGAGTCTGCTTACCGTCACGGATAAAACGAACGGCAATTTCAGGATGTGAAATGGCAAGTCTGTCCGCAACTGCGGCAACGGAATTTGCCTCTGTAACATCCTTTTTGAGGAATTTCATTCTCGCAGGAACATTGTAAAAAATATCACGCACAACAAGAGTTGTACCGACGGGACAGCCCGCATCATCCATCCCGATAAAGCTGCCGCCCTCAACAACAGCATGAGTTCCGATTTCTTCATCTGCAGTACGTGTAAACATCTCTACCCTGCTTACTGCCGCAATGGAAGCAAGCGCTTCACCGCGGAAGCCGAGAGTTGAAACGCTGTCCAAATCATCAGAAACGGAAATTTTGCTTGTTGCGTGACCGACAAAGGCGTGTTTTACATCCTCACGCGCAATTCCGCAGCCGTTGTCTGTAATCCGGATGTATTTGATACCGCCTGCCTGTATTTCAAGCGTAATCGAGTCAGCACCTGCATCAACGGAATTTTCAAGTAGCTCTTTAACAGCGGATGAAGGTCTTTCAACAACCTCACCTGCTGCGATAAGCTCATATATTTCTCTTGGAAGCACATTGATTTTCGGCATTGACTTCACCGCCCTTTTTCTCAGTTTTCTTTTGCTTTCTGCACAAATCTGTAAAGCACGCTCATCGCCTCAATCGGGGTGAGCGTATTAATATCAAGTGTTTTCAGCTCATCAACAATCTCGCTGCCCGCATTGGAGGCAAAGGACATCTGCATATCCGCATCGTCAACAGAGCTGAAATAATTAGGAGCCGATGTTGCTTTAGGCTCGTCCGCCTCCAGCTGAGCAAGCACCTGTCTGGCACGCTTTACTACGCTGTCAGGCACACCTGCGAGCTTTGCAACATCAATACCGTAGCTGCCGTCTGCACAGCCCCTGACTATACGGCGCAGGAAGGTTATATCGTCACCGCGCTTTTTGACGGAGATGTTGTAATTTTTTACGCCGTCAACGGTATTTTCAAGCTCGGTCAGCTCGTGATAATGAGTTGCAAAGAGAGTCTTTGCACCGAGCTTCTTTTTGTCCGCGGCATATTCAAGCACAGCACGTGCAATGCTCATACCGTCATAAGTAGAAGTTCCTCTGCCGATTTCATCAAAAATGATAAGGCTTTTTGAGGTTGCATTTTTGAGAATTGAAGCAACCTCGCTCATTTCAACCATAAAGGTTGACTGCCCTCCCGAAAGGTCATCAGATGCACCGACACGGGTGAAAACGCTGTCAACAATCGGGATAACTGCACTTCTTGCGGGCACGAAAGAGCCTGCCTGGGCCATAATTACGATAATTGCAATCTGGCGCATATAGGTTGACTTACCTGCCATATTGGGACCTGTAATAATTGCGCAACGGTTTTCGTTGCAGTCAAGCTCGGTATCGTTAGGCACAAAAGGCATTCCGCCGAGCATTTTTTCGACAACAGGATGTCTGCCGTCTGTAATTCTGAGAGTTGAGGAATCCGTAATCTCAGGTCTGACATAGCCGTTTTCAAGCGCTACGGCTGCAAATGAACGAAGAACATCAAGGCGTGCAACAGAATTGGCTGTGCGCTGAATTCTGCCGAGCTGCTGGGCGGTTTTGGTAAGCACCTGAGAAAAGATCTCATGCTCAAGCTGTACAATTCTGCCCTGTGCTCCGAGCACCTTTGCCTCAAGCTCCTTGAGCTCCTGAGTTATGTATCGCTCACAATTTGCAAGTGTCTGTTTGCGGATATAATCCTCAGGCACAAGCTCCTTGAACGAATTGGAAACCTCTATATAGTAACCGAATACACGGTTATAGCCGATTTTAAGTTTTTTGATTCCTGTTCTGTCCTGCTCACGCTGCTGTATACCTGCAAGGAAGCCCTTGCCGTCATTAACAATCGTGCGCAGTTCGTCAAGCTCGCTGTTGAAGCCGTCACGTATCATTCCGCCCTCACGAACGGAAAACGGAGGCTCGTCAACAATTGCGGCTTTGATAAGCGACGAAACATCGTCGAGAGTATCAATTCCCGTGCGGATTTCAACAAGCAAAGCACAGCGGCACTCCGTCAAATTAGCCTTGACATCGGGCAGTCTGTCGATTGCGGCGCTCAGCGCACGCAGCTCCTTGGCGTTTGCGGTGCCGTAAGAAATACGGGTAATAAGTCGTTCCATATCGTTGATTCCGCTGAGGGAGGCGGCAATATTTCCGCAAAGCATAGAGTCACGCGTCAGCTCATCAACGGCATTGTGTCTGCCGATAATTTTGGCAGGGTTTGCTAGCGGCCTGTCAAGCCACTCCTTAATTTCACGCTTGCCCATTGCGGTGCAGGTTCTGTCAAGAGTCCAGAGCAGAGAACCGCGCTTTTCGTTAGAGCGCATTGTTCGTGTCAGCTCAAGGCTTCTTCTCGCGGCAAGATCGAGCTTCATAAAGCCGCTCTCGCTGTAATAATCGAGAGAACGGATATTTGCAAGATCAGACCGCTGAACCTCACGCAGATATTTAAGGCAGATACCTGCGCTCATTATTCCGCTGATTCCGATTCCGTGAGCCGCCTCCTCGGGAGAGTTGCAGCCAAACTGCGAACAGACAGCCGCACTCGCCTCATTGAAAAGGCAGTAATCCTCATCAAAGGTTTCGGTCAGCGCAGAGCATTTATCGGTAATAAAGCTGCGCAGGTTTTTGAGAGCTGCCGCCTCACGGTTGAGTATTATCTCGCTTGGCATAAATCGGGCAAGCTCATTGATAATTTTGCTTTCAAGCATTTTTCCGTCGATATCAGTCAGGTGCATCGCACCCGTTGAAACGTCGGCAAAGCAGACGCCAGCCGCACCGTCGCGGCAGAAAACGCTGCACAGAAAGTTATTCTGGGTTTCGTCGAGCATACTGCTTTCAATGACGGTACCCGGTGTTACGATACGGACGACGTCACGGCGCACTATGCCCTTTGTTGTTGCAGGGTCTTCCATCTGCTCACAGATGGCGACTTTGTAGCCCTTTGCAATAAGACGTGCAAGGTATGAATCAACGCTGTGGAAAGGCACACCGCACATAGGTGCGCGCTCCTCAAGGCCGCAGTCCCGTCCCGTAAGAACAAGCTCCAGCTCTCTTGATACAGTTTTGGCATCCTCGAAAAACATTTCGTAAAAATCGCCAAGACGGAACATAAGAATTGTATCCTCATAGTTCTTCTTAATTTCGAGATACTGCCTCATCATCGGTGATAATTCAGCCATTTGCACGCCTCCGCAAAAGTAGATTAACAGAACAATCTGTTTTGTTGATTGATTGTTGTTCAAAAACAATCCGTAAACGCCGTTTGACTTGAGATATACAGATTACCAGACGGTTTTTTGTCATCTTAATATAAAAGCGCAGGTAATACTCTGTGTATTACCGAGCATTTTGATGAAGAGATGCGGAAAATCCGACGGATAAGATGTATATCTATAAAGTCACAAAGGTGTTTATAAATATCAGTGGCAATCGCTGCCGCAAGATGAGCAGTTACCGCTGCAGGAATGCTCCTGGGGAGGCTCACATGTTTCGGGGTCTTCACCCTTGATGCACTCGGTAAGGATTGCGATGATGTAGTTCATCATTTCGTCTATATCCATTCTTGCCTTCTCGTAATCGATCATATTCTGGTTGCTCATGATCTGGTCGCGAAGAGACATAAACTCTTCCTCGTATGCTGCGAGCTTCTGCTCGTTTGCATCCTCCTTTGATGCCTCGTGCTGGTAGCTCATGTGAACGAGCTGCATTCTGCTGATAAGCTCATTGAGAGCATCGTCTTTCTCGTTGGTCTCTCTTGCGGCTACGAACTTTGCATATCTTTCGTCAGCCTGGATAGCCTTACCGAGTTCTCTTGTAAGTTTGATGATGTCCATTTTTTCTTCTCCTGTAAATTTTGAATATTTTTTATAAAATCCCTTAGGGTTTTTACCTAAACTATTTCGCCCGAAAGAGTCCAGTTGCGGGCTGAGGTGACCTTTACCTGACAGAACGTACCGACAAGCAATTCGTCACCCGGAAAATCTATCATAACACTGCCGTCTGTTCTGCCGGCAAGCATTCCGCCGTTGAAATCCTCTGCCAGTACACGGTAGGTTTTACCTATCATATTCGCACAGCGCTCTGAGGCGATTTTTTCCTGTGCGAGGGTAAGCTCACGGAACCACTTTCCCTTTTCCTCACGGCTTATCGGGTCAGGCATTGAAGCCGCCTTTGTACCCTCACGCGGTGAATATATAAAAGTAAACAGAGATGTGAAGCCTACCTGCTCAACAAGCGAAACCGTATCGCAGAACTCTTCGTAAGTTTCACCGGGAAAACCGACAATGACATCGCTCGTAAGACTGATATCCGGCATAACCTTGCGAGCGTATTCGATAAGTGAGAGGTATTTTCCCCTCGTATATCCCCTGTTCATTTCCTTAAGGACTCTGTCATTACCGCTCTGGAAAGGAAGATGAAGATGACGGCTGACTTTTTCACACTCCGACATTGCATCAAGCAATTCCTTGGTACAGTCCTTCGGATGAGAGGTCATAAAACGGATTCGGAAATCGCCCTCAATAGCGTTGATTTCACGAAGAAGTTGCGCAAAGCTCATCTCATCACTTGAGCGGTTATAGGAATTGACGTTCTGACCGAGAAGCGTTATATCCTTACAGCCCGATGCAACAAGCTCTTTCGCCTCGGCAATGATATCCTCACTGCGTCTGCTGCGCTCTCTGCCGCGAACATAAGGAACAACGCAGTAGCTGCAGAAATTGTTGCAGCCGTACATAATCGGCAGCCAGCCCTTGAACGTGCCGTCACGGTAAACCGGAGTACCCTCAGCTATAAAACCGTCGGTTGCAAACACGTCAAACACTCTTTTGCCGCCGCAAAGAACTTTGTACAGCAGCTCGGGCAGGCGGTGGTGAGAGTGAGTGCCGAACACGAGATTGACAAACGGATAGCTCTTTTTTATCTTCTGCCAGACGTGTTCCTGCTGCATCATACAGCCGCAGAGAACAATTATCATATCAGGATTCTTTTCTTTGATTGGTTTGAGCGCACCGACATTGCCGAACACCCTGTCATGCGCGTGTTCACGCACTGCACAGGTGTTGTAAAGCACAAGATCGGCATTCTCAAGCTCATCCGTAAACTCATAGCCGATAAGGCTGAGCCAGCCTTTCAACCGCTCACTGTCCGACAAATTGCCCTGACAGCCGAAGGTGTGAACATAGGCAAGCTTACGGCCATTACTCAAGCGTGCCTCAAGAACTGTTTTTGCAAGTGCAGCATACTCACGCTGCTTTTTTATATCGTCGAATGACACTTCAAACTGACGCAAATCAGACTGCATCAATACGATACCTCCAAAATGGACATATAGCCCTATTTTAATTCTTATATTATACAACAAGATACTAGAATTTACAAGTAAAAAAACTCTAAAATCTTATAAATATTTAGTAAATAGAGGTAGATTTTTATTAACGGAAATGCTATAATTTCAGCGTTAGAATTCAATCCAAAACGGAGGTAACAAACAATGAAACAGCTCAACATCGGCATCATCGGTGCAGGCAGAATCGGCAAGCTCCACGCTCAGTCAATCTGTTACAACGTACCCACAGCAAAAGTCCTCGGTATTACAGACGTTTATAAGGCACATCTCCCCGCTCTTTGCGAAGAGCTCGGAATTGAAAAAATCTATGACAGCTATGTAGATATGCTTGCAGATGAAAACATAGACGCAGTTCTTGTCTGCTCCTCAACCGACACACACGCAGACATCGCCATTGCCGCTGCAAAGGCAGGCAAGCACGTTTTCTGCGAGAAGCCCGTTGACCTTACACCCGAAAAGGTACAGGCTGTTATCGACACGGTTAAAGAGACAGGCGTTAAGCTTCAGGTAGGCTTCAACCGCCGCTTTGACCACAACTTTGCAACAATCAGAAAGATGATTAACGACGGCAAGGTCGGTGATGTTGAGGTTATCAAAATTACATCACGTGACCCTGAGCCGCCCTCACCCGAATATGCTGCAGTTTCGGGCGGTATGTTTGTAGATATGACAATCCACGATTTTGATATGGCACGCTTCATGGCAGGCAGCCCCATCACAGAGGTATATGCAAACGCAACCTGCCTTGTTGACCCTGCAATCGGTGAAGCAGGCGATGTTGACACAGCAGTTATCTCCCTCAAGTTTGAGAACGGTGCAATCGGCGTTATTGACAACTGCCGCCGTGCCGCATACGGCTATGACCAGAGAGTTGAAGTATTCGGCAGCAAGGGAGCGGCCTGCGCTTCCAACGATACTCCCTCAAACGTTGTACTTATGGATGAGAACGGCTGCACAGGCGAAAAGCCGCTCTATTTCTTCCTTGAGAGATACATGCAGTCATTCCGCGATGAAATGCTCCAGTTTGTTGATGCAGTTCTTAACGACAAGGAAGTACCCGCAAACGTAGATGACGGTCTTGCCGCAATTGTTGTTGCTCTTGCCGCAAAGAAGAGCGTTGCTGAGGGCAGACCCGTCAAGGTCAGCGAAATCTATTAATTTATTCTGTAAGGGATTGATTTTACAATGAAACTGACAATGGCACAGGCTCTTGTCAAATTTCTCGACAATCAGTACGTCAGCTTTGACGGTGAGGAAACCAAATTTGTCAAGGGCATTTTCGGTATATTCGGCCACGGCTGTGTAGTAGGTATCGGCCAGGCTCTCGAGCAGGGCGGTCACGACCTGAGATACTATCAGGGTCACAATGAGCAGGGTATGGCTCACGCCGCTATCGCTTTTGCAAAGCAGAGCGACAGACGTCAGATTATCGCCTGCACATCATCAATCGGCCCCGGTGCGCTCAATATGGTTACCGCCTGCGGTACTGCAACAGCAAATCGCATTCCCCTTCTTGTACTCCCCGGTGACACATTTGCCTGCCGCCAGCCCGACCCCGTACTTCAGCAGATTGAGCAGCCCACAAGCTACGCTACAACAGCGAATGATGCTTTTAAGGCTGTTTGCAAATATTGGGACAGAATCGAACGTCCCGAACAACTTATGACCGCCTGCCTCAACGCAATGAGAGTGCTCACAGACTGGGCTGAAACAGGCGCAGTATGCCTTGCAATGCCTCAGGATGTTGAGGGTGAGGCTTACGATTACCCCGAATACTTCTTCCAAAAGCGAGTATGGTATCTTGACCGCAGACCCGCTACACGCAGAGAAATTGATGCTGCGGCTGATCTTATTGACAGCGCCAAAAAGCCGCTGATGATTGTCGGCGGCGGCGTAACCTATTCAGGTGCATGGCAGGCAGCTCAGTATTTCGCAGAGCGCTTCAATATTCCGATCGGTGAAACTCAGGCAGGTAAGGGTCAGATTCCGTGGGATTGTCCGCTCAATCTCGGCGGTATCGGCGTTACGGGCGGTGCTGCAGCCAACGCTATTGCAAAAGAGGCTGACCTCATCATTGCAGTAGGCACAAGGCTCACAGACTTTACAACCTGCTCAAAATGGGGATTCCAGAACCCCGATGTTAAAATACTCAGCATAAATGTCAGCTCCTTTGACGCATTCAAAATGGATGCCGTTTCAGTAATAGCTGATGCGAAAATGGCTCTGCTTGACCTTTCAGCCGCACTTTCACAAAAGTATTACAGAAGCGGCTGGGCTGACGAATTCGAGCTGGCTAAAAAGGCTTATGTTGAAGAAATGGATGCCTGCTACACCGCAGAAATCAAGGGCGGTTTTTCACAGACAAGAGCGCTCGGTGAAATCAACAACCGCATCGCACCCGATGCAATCGCACTCGGCTCTTCAGGCAGTCTTCCCGGCTGCATGCAGAGACTCTGGAGATGCACTCAGCCCAAAACATATCACATGGAATACGGCTTCTCCTGCATGGGCTACGAAATCTGCGGCGCTCTCGGTGCAAAGCTTGCTGCGCCCGACAAAGAGGTTTATGCAATGGTTGGCGACGGCAGCTTCCTTATGCTCCACAGCGAGCTTTACACAGCTATTCAGGAGGGCGTTAAAATCAATGTAATGCTCTTTGACAACACAGGCTGGGGCTGTATTGAAAACCTGCAGAATTCACAGGGCACAGATACGTTCGGCACACGCTTTCTTGCAAGAAACCCCATTACAGGTCTGCTTGACGGTGAGATTGTACCCATTGACTTTGCAAAGTGTGCAGAGGGCTATGGCTGTAAGACATATACCGCAACAAACGTTGATGAGCTTATCTATGCTATTGAAGATTCCAAAAAGCAGAGCGTATCAACACTTATAGACATCAAGGTTGCACACGGCAGTATGAGCCACGGCTATGACAGCTGGTGGAGAGTAGGAGTGGCTGAGGTTTCTACAAGCGAAAAGGTTCAGGCTGCTTATGAAGATATGGCTGAAAACATCAGCAAGGCAAGAGAATATTAATTTGAAAGGAAAAACGCAAATGCTTAACAAAGATAAAGTTTCACTCGCAATTGCTCCCATCGCATGGACAAACGATGATCTGCCCGATCTCGGCGCTGAAAACACATTTGAACAGTGCATCAGCGAAATGGCACTCAGCGGATTTACAGGCAGCGAAATCGGTAACAAGTACCCCAAGGACGTTGAGACACTTAAGCACAAGCTTGATGTAAGAGGACTTCGCATTTGCAACGCTTGGTTCTCCTCTCTCCTTCTGTCCGAGGGCTACGAGGCTACAATTGAAGCATTTATCAAGCACAGAGATTTTCTTCACGCTCTCGGTGCAAAGGTAATCGGTGCATCTGAGCAGGGCAACAGCATTCAGGGCAAGCCCGTCAGCATTTTCGGTGAAAAGCCCGTATACACCGATGAGCAGTGGGCTCTTATTGCAAAGGGCTTTAACGAAATGGGCAGACTTGCCAAGGAAAAGGGAATGTATTTCACAGTACACCACCACATGGGCACAGGTGTTCAGACAGAGGCTGAAATTGACAAGCTCATGGAAATCACAGACCCTGATCTTGTTTATCTTCTTTACGATACCGGTCATCTTTCATTCTCGGGTGAAGACGCAATCGGTGTACTTAAAAAGTATGTCAACAGAGTAAAGCACGTTCATCTCAAGAGCATCCGTCAGAGCGTTATTGACGATGCGAAGGAGAAGGGCTACAGCTTCCTTGACGCAGTACGTGCAGGCTCATTCACAGTACCCGGCGACGGTGACTTTGATTTCACACCCGTATTTGATATTCTTGCCAAGGCAGACTATGAGGGCTGGGTTGTAGTTGAAGCAGAACAAGACCCTGCAAAAGCTAACCCCTATGAGTACGCCTGCATTGCAAGAAAGTATATCTCCGAAAAGACAGGTCTTTGATTAAGTGAGGGGCATACTAACCGTATGCCCCTTTTCACCTTACGAAAGGTTGATTTGAATGTTTTTATTTGATACACACGTTCACACCGAAGAATCCAGCACCTGCGGTGAAATACCCGCAAAGGGTATGGTTGAATACTACCGAATGAACAGGTACGACGGCATAATCATAACCGATCATTTCAAGCCGTTTGGAGAAGACAGACGCTACGGTCAGCTCGACTGGAAAGGCAGAGTTGACGGACAGTGGCTCGGCTATGAGATTGCAAAGCAATACGAAACCGAGGATTTCACTGTGCTCCACGGCACAGAAATACGGTTTAAGGATCACGACAACGACTACCTTGTATTTGGTGCAGACAAACAGTTTTTCTATGACCACCCCGAAATAACTGAAACAAGCCTTGCACATTTCAGACAGGTTATCAATGAATATGAGGGAATTATGATATTCCACGCTCACCCTTTCCGCAACGGTATGACGGTTGTAAACCCTTATCTGCTTGACGGAATTGAGGTTTACAACGGCAACGCAAGCCACAACTCGCGCAACAGCGTGGCTTATGAATGGGCAAGGATTCACGGACTTAAGATGCTTTCCGGCTCTGACTGCCACGAGCCGTTCCGCTCAACACCGGGCGGCGTTTATTTTGAAGAGCGACCGACCGATGAAAAGATGCTTGTTGAAATGCTAAAAGCCGGCACATATACACTTAAAACTCCTGGAGGAATTATAAAATGATATTTCCCCTTAAAATGAAAGAAAACCGCATTTGGCGGCTTTACTACGG
Source organism: Acutalibacteraceae bacterium (assembly GCA_045544055.1). GTDB lineage: Bacteria > Bacillota > Clostridia > Oscillospirales > Acutalibacteraceae > UBA8612. The sequence goes on from JAZPYF010000035.1 coordinate 15,646, forward strand.
CGGTAAGCTGATTGATAAGATGAGAGGCTATGCTTACGGCGACGGAGAAGACGGTAACTTCCCCGAGGACTGGCTGGCAAGCGTAGTTGTTGCTGACAACCCAGAACGTGCTGACAAGCCCGAAAGAGAGGGTCTCAGCCAGGTTGAAACCAATGACGGCAGCATAGTTTATCTCAAGGACCTGATTGAATCCGATCCCGAAACATATCTGGGTGAAGATCACATAAGAAAATTCGGTGTCAATTTCGGCGTGCTGACAAAGTTTCTTGATTCTGCAGAGCGTTTGCCGATTCAGGTGCATCCCACAAAGGATGCGGCTAAAAGACTGTTTAACTCCGACTACGGCAAAACCGAATCATGGTATATTCTTGACAGCCGTGTAATTAACGGTGAAGAGCCTTATATTCTGCTCGGCTTCAAAAAGCCCGTATCGAGCGAAAAGTGGAAAGAGCTTTTTGACAGTCAGGATATGGCAACGATGCAGGAATATATGCACAAGATTATTGTTAAGCCTGGTGATGTATTCCTTATCACAGGCGGTACACCCCACGCAATAGGCTCGGGCTGTATGCTGCTTGAGGTGCAGGAGCCGACAGACTACACTATCAGCGTTGAAAAGTGCGATATGCGCGGCAACCTTATGCCCGACCACCTTTGCCACATGGGTCTCGGATTTGATAAGATGTTCGAGTGCTTTACATATGAGGATGTGACAGAAGAAGAGCTGCTCAGACGCTATGCACTCAGCTCCGTCACACTCGACGAGGACAACGGCTATAAAAAAGAGAGCCTTATCACATACTGTGATACAACGTGCTTTGCGCTTAACAGAATCACCGTTAAACAAACCTATGAGCGTAAAACCAGCGGCAGAGCCTGCTGTATTGCAATCACCAAGGGCAGCGGCGTATTCAAGGCAGACGGCAAGGTGCTCAAAGTTAAAGCGGGAGACTGCCTGTTTGAGCCTGCAAAAGCAGTTGATTATATAATTGAGGCAAATGAAACACTTGAAGTGCTTGAGTGCATGCCTCCCGAAATGTAAACCAAATAAATTAACGGGTCATCACTTACTTGTGATGACCCGTTTTTATATTAAGAGTAAATCTTTGCCATATCCTCTTCTTCAAAGTTATTCGCTTTACGGTAAAGAAATGCGGATTTTTCTTTTTCATGCTTTACAACTTCAATTTTGCCGTCGATAAAACCGACGCAGACATCATTATCAATACCCATTCCGTCCGGTCCGTTAAGCTTTTTTATTTCATCCTTGAAGCGATGCCAATACTCAGACTCGAAGTGAGGACAGTTGCAGTAAGGCAGCAGACCGACACACTCGATAAATGCAAATTCTCCGCCCTCAAGACAATCATCCCAACCCATATCAAACCAGCACATTGCACCTGAGCTTAAGCCAGAAAGGATAATCCCATTTTCATAGGCCTCACGGAATACTTGAGTTGCACCTGTTTTATTCCATATATCCATAAGAAATTTGAGGTTGCCGCCATCAACATATACAATATCGCTGCTGAGAATCTTCTCTCTGATTTCCTCATAGGTGAGGTTTTCATCTGTCAGGTAAAGACCTTCACCCGTACAGCCGTATTTTGCAAAGGCATCAATAAAGGTCTGCGTATCATCGTGCGAATCAAAGCTCGCAGTCGGAAGAAAAAGCATTTTGGGATGCTCTTTGTCGGTAAGAGAGCGCACATATTCAATCATTGTCCAGATTTCGCCGTATTCAAAGCTGCCGCCGCCAATTGCTACAATTTTGCCCATTATTATTTCTCCTTTTATAATAAGCCATTTTCTTTTCAAAAAAAGTATAACACATAAAGCGAATAATGACAATTATTACTGAAAATAATAACAGTAATAAATAATGAAAGGAAGAAAAAAATGGAACTCAACGGCTCAAAAACAATGAACAACCTGCTTGCAGCCTTTGCCGGTGAAAGCCAGGCGCACACGAAATACCTATACTACGCGGCAAAAGCAAGAGAAAACGGATTTGAACAGATTGCAGAAATATTTGAAGAGACCGCAAAAAATGAGCGTGAACACGCAGAAATCTGGTTCAAATTCATTAACGGAGGAAGTATTCCCCCTACCCTCAACAACCTTACAGATGCCGCTGCAGGTGAGCACTATGAATGGACTGACATGTACGACGGTTTTGCTCAGACTGCACATGAGGAGGGCTTTGAAAGAATTGCATCACTCTTTGAGCAGGTTGCAAAAATAGAAAAAGAGCACGAAAACCGCTACCGCAAGCTCATTGCCAACATCAACGACGGTCTTGTTTTCAGCCGTGACGGTGAAACTATCTGGCAATGCAGGAATTGCGGGCATATCGTAATCGGTAAAGGAGCACCTGCCGTGTGCCCTGTCTGCTCACACGCACAGGCATATTTCCAGATTAAACCCGAAAACTATTAAATAGCCAAAGAAGCTGTAACCGTCGGTTACAGCTTCTTATTGTTAATTATCAAGTATTTCAATTTTTACGGTACAACTGTTTTTGCCTTTGTAATTGCCCTGCTTATCATAAGCGGAAACAATACACTGACAGGTGAAAAAGCCTTTTTTGACACGCATTGTATCAGTCAGCTTATCACTGAGAATACATTCACCCGGTGACAAAACCGGTGACTCGTAAATCGGATCCATACGGTTCTGAGGAAGATAAAAAGAAAACTGCAGGTCATAATTGGAAACCTTTGGGTTTTCGAGCATTATCGTTCCTTGTGAAAAGGTGTTTTCAAATACAACATCGGAATTTATGCGGTAAACAATATCCTTACCGTCAAGCGAAGTGATCTGACCTTTTTCGGAAATCACGCCCTGTGTAACACTGCCGCGTGGAATAAACCAACCGCCTATCATATGGAAAAAGCCAAGGCTGCTCAGCGCAACAGCCGCAACAACAAGAAGCAAACAGCTTGCGGACAACATTATTGCAGCTTGCGTTACTTGCGGATTTCTCTTTTTTTCCCCCTGCGTAACCGGGAGATTATTTTTCGGTTTCTTCGACATGAGTTTCTTCCTCTTCAATTCCGACCTGTACGGTCAAAGCTGAGCTCTGGACACCGATAAGCTTATAGGTTTCAGGATCAAAGCCTGAAACAACGAGCTTCATTTTATAAGTTCCGTAGGGACGGCTGTCAATCGAGATATCTGTCAGACACTCACCCGGCGGCAAACCGAGAGAGCTGAAACAAACATAGCCGTTTTCATCGATAACGGTTGCAACAATAACACAGTCGTTATCATAAACATTTACAAGATTGAGCGTACCCAAAGAATTCTTTTCGGGAAAAACAATATCCTCTGCGGCATAATAACGAAACGCCTTTGTATCGCCCTTACGATTCATTTTGTCGGAAAAATCGTACTGAGTTGCAAGGTCATGGTTTACAGTAAGAGTTATATCCGATGAAATATTTCTGCCTGAGTATTTCGGAATAGCCTCACTCGGAATACCGAAACGACTTGAAGAAACCCATATTCCTATACATACAGCAGCAATAACCGCACTTATACCAAGAACAATGGCAGCAAATTTTCTAACTCCAAATCTTTCAATTGCAGATTTCAACCTTTTTGAAAGCTTCGGTTTGCTGGCAGATATCTTTTTCTTTTCGGGTTTAGGCTTTTGCGGCTTTGACTTAGGTTGAGCTTTGACCTTTGCAGGCTTTACCTCTTTTTTTACAGGCTGCTCAGGCTTTTTGATTTCGGGTTTCTTTTCCTGCACAGCAGGCTTTTCTGCAGGCTGCTCAGGTGCTTTGACAAAAGCCTCAACAGGCTTCTCAACGGGCTTTTTTACAGGAGCTGCCTTCAGAGGAGCATTCTTACCTTTATACTGTGTAGCAGCCTGTTTAGCGGCAGCTGCACTTTTTTTCTTTTTTTGTCTGCGGTTGGCCATCAGTTATTTCTCCAAAATGATTCTAATTTTCGGTCAGCGCCACGGAATTGAATCCATATTCCATATCTGCTGATAACGGTTGAACTGAACTGCATCAACCGAAATGTTGACAGTAAGAGTTACCGTGCCGCTCAGAGCAGTTACTGCAGAAGCATCAAAAGCTGCGGCATCAAAGCCTGTAATCACACTTACGGTTTCTCCGTCAGCCATTGCACCCTCGTGATAAACATAACCGTCAAACTCACGTGAATCCTTGAAGCCGTCATTGATAATATAGGGAAGATAGTAATCACCCTGGAGCCTTGTTGCTTCTGTTGAGCCCTGAGGTGTATAGAGCCATTCATGGGATATTTTAAGCCTTGAGAAAGCAACACCTTTGCCTGTGTGCGTAACCTCTGCACGAAGCTTACCTACATAGTTTGGTTCTGACGGATCAGAAAAATTCACGCTGACCACGCCATTGGGATTGACACCGTTAGCGGTATCAACAACAGGGGTATTTGCCCCTTCGAAATAAATTTTCAAATCGTAATTGAAATCCTGCAATTCGGTAAAACGAACAGGATTTATCGGTGTGCCGGTAAGCCAAGCGGTTGTAGCGGTATAAACTACCGCAAGAGCGCAAAGCACCAAAGCAACAATCACGAACGGATTGAGCTTAAATTTTTTGTTTGTTTTTGCACTGTTTTTGCCCATTTGAGTTGCGCCCTTTCAAAATCAAAATTAAGACTGTTCAGAAGTAGTCTCCTGCTGAACGGGATAATGTTCAGCCTGTACAGCGTTAACGAGAACATCTAGGTTACACTTAAGAATACGTGTGCCATTTTCGTCAAACTCGACAATTTCATCATTATTAAAGTATTCTTCTTCAACCCAGACAGCACAGCAAAAGCTTTTTGTTTCGCCCGCATCAAGCTCAATAAGGCTTGAAGTAGCAAGAAATTCTTTCTGCTCCTCGCCTGTCATATTTGCAACATCGAGTGAGCTTGCAGCTATTTTCTCATCGAGAATCTGTGCGATCATTTTGTCTGTTCTGAAGTAGCCGTCATTATCCTTAAGCACACGGTGGTACTTTGTTGCACCTGTTACATCGTCGATATAAGCTGTCTCGTAAACACCGGGAACAATTTCGCTAACGGCATCAGCAGCATAAGATACTCTGCTTGTATACTCATAAATATAGTAGCGAACACCTTTATCGACAGCTGCTTCTCTTGCCGCAGCAGAATCTGTAACATCGATAAACACAAGTGCATCGCGCTCACCTTTGTTGGTAAGCGTTACAGTAAAGAATTTACAGGCATATTCGAACATTTTGCTTCTTTCATCAGCATCATAAAATCTTGTTGATACATCGAAAGTAAATTCAGCCGTTTCGTTTTCATTGATACCGCTGTATTCGATATCAATGGTATCCATCTGAAATTCCTTTTCTTTGTCTCCAAATGCGGTAAACCACGCAGTTGTAGGCTCAGCCGAAGAATAAAAGCCGACAGAGAAGACCAGCATAAGAGCCAGCACAACACTGAAAACGCTGCGCTTAGTTAGCTTTTTCATTTTCGGTTACCTCCTTTGAAGTTCTTTTATAGATTACAAAACGGATTATTACAAGAGCCAGAAGCACCGCCGCAAGGACAAAAATCAGCGTAGTGCTGTTAAAGTTCAGCGAAAGCATGCCAAGGTACGGCACGCAAAAAACAACCTTACCGACAATATCGGAAAAAGCGGTAGGAGCCGGATCGGGTCCCGGGTTTGCATCGCCCTTAGTGTAGATAAGACGGTTATCTGCATCCACCTTTATAATGCGGTGGGTAAATGTGTTGCCGTTTGCAAGTCGTGCTGTGATTACATCATCTTCAAAATACTGCTCAGCTTCACGAACAAAGACAAGTGAGCCTTCCGGTATCTCATCCTCCATACTCGGAGTTGCAACAGAGAAAATTTCAGTACCTGTAACCGGAACAGCAACGGTGAAAGCAAACACAAGCACAATGCTTATAGCAACGATATTGTAAATTATATTAAGTATTTTCATACGGTTTCTTCAATATCTGATGTAGTAACATTAAATGCTTCCCAATCAACATATTGGGACTGTCTGAGCTCGATAGTCACGGTCACCGTAAGTGACTCGCCGGAAATCATATCACTCTCTGTATTTTCACCGCTGTAACGGATCGAATTGAACATAGGTATGACAAAAGATTCAGCATTTTCAGCTGCAGCATCGTGAGCGGGAATTACAGGATTTGGATTAACTATATCTGCAACGAAAACAAAATAACCATTAGCAGAATCGTAAGACCAAAGATCAGAATTTGTAAATTCAACAGTCAACGGAGATGTTTCAGCACCGTCATAAACAACAATCGCACCGTTTTTACCGTAGCCGTATGTAACCTTGATACGAAGCTCGGAATCAACTGAAGATGTGTTTGAAAGATACATCTTACAGTTTTCATAATCAGCAAGCACTTTATCTTCCGAAAGATCGGCAAGGAGCCTGTCTTCCGGAACAATCGGGATTATGGGATTATCAGCATCATCAGATGTAAACTCTTTGAAATCGCCCACAAGAGTATATCCGACATTGCCTGTTGTCAGCCAATGTGTACCTCCTGCTCCTGCGCCACCGCCGGAACCGGCAAAGAACCAGGCATAGGCACCATTAGCACCGGCAAGACCGACTATCAAAACAAGCGAAAGGACAAGGCAGATTATTCTGTTTTTCATTGACTGCCACCTCTTTTTTCTTTAGATGCTCTGCGGCTTTCGAAAAGAACAGCCACAGCAAGTATATAAATTGCAATTACGACAATCTTACCGACCGTTGTATCAAGTGCCCAAGCAGCATAGCCGATAAAGGGCACATGGAACTTCACTCTGCCGATACATTTTGAATATTCGGTAGGTAAAGGGTCATTGACATTGTTATTATCGCCTTTAGTGTATATAAGCTGCAATTTTTTGTTTACAGCAATTGCGCGATGCATAAAGGTTTTTGAATGAGCCTCGTTTGCGAAAACGAGCACATCCTCCCCTGCTGTTATATTCTCAAGCTCAACCTTTTCAACAAAAGCAAGGCTGCCTTTGAGAATTGCAGGCTCCATACTGTCGGAGCTGACATAGTATGAGCCAAAGCCTAAAAGCCTTGGTGCCCATACAAGTACGGAAAGCAGAAATATTATTACGCCGAGTACGGAAAAAAGCTTATTCCTTCTTTTCATCGTTTTTACCGTCCTTTATGGCGGCACTCTTTTTGCTGATATTAAAAATCTCAAGAGCGATGATAAGGCTCATCGGGAGCAAAATTAACAAAAGGAATGTAGCCGGGTTTTGCCTGATATTAACAAGCTTTTCCATAAGAGAGCTTTTAGCAACAACCTTGCCGATAATTTTCTCGCTCTCGGCGGGATATTCATCTTTAATTACGTTTGCATCACCCTGAGTGATGTAGCTGTATGTACCGTCACCGTCATCCTTGATTTCCATAATACGGTGAGTAACGATCATATTACCCAATGAGGGATCGCTGGAGTAGAACGTGATAACATCTTTAACTTTGAGAGTTTCGGGATCGGATTTTTTAATTATTATAACCGAGCCGACAGGATATTCGGGAGTCATACTACCCGTCTGAACAGCCATGAAGCCATAACCGAAAACCGTTGTTGCCTTGCCGCTCTTAGCATTAACGCCTACAAGCACCATTACACCTGCGGCAAAAATAATTATAGCAACGAGTATAACATTAATAATAGTTGAAATTACTTTTTTCATAGCTGTCCTTCCGGAATTTTAAGAAATAATAAGTGCAAGATCGAACATCAGCGAGCAATCGAAATATTCATTGCCTACCGAACCTGGAAGAGAAAGATCGTAATAATAAGTATACATCTGACCCGATGCCGCAGACTGATCAACCGTTTCGGGGCCGAACACCACTGCTACCGGATTATTGTCACCTTCAAGATCAATCTTATCAAGCAAAGGTACATACTCGCCTGAATCAGTATCAGAAAGTTTCACACGGTATTCCAGTGCCTTGCAAAGCTTGGGCAAGGCACCGGAGAAATCACCCTGTGTAAAGGAATCTGTTTCTTCGCCCTCAGCACCGACCTTGATGTTTGTCATCTTTAAGGTGATGTTCTGGGTCGGAGCGGCGTAGAAGATTACCCTGAATTTTACATTATGCCCGGGGACATATTTAAGGGGAACTTTACCGTCATAAGTATTCCAATTGCCGTTTACATTATACTGGATTTCGCTGATACCGGATTCAATCGTCGGGCTGCTGGCAACTGCCTCAACGCCCTTTATTCCTGCTCTTTCGTTTGCTGCAAACCAAGCGAATGTACCGCAGATTGCAACAAGAACAACGACAATGCCTGCAATAGCAAGCTGTACGGCATTTGTGTTACGAATATTCATAATCAGCTCAATCCCCCTTTCTTAATGTCAAAAAAGATTAATATACTTGTGGATTCCCCAAACGGAATCTTCAGCAACTGTGATGTTGATAATTATCGTATCACAGCTATATGTCTGACCCTCCTGGGTCTTCATGGTAAGCTTGAACATTCCGTTATCTTCTGCCTCATCTGCAGATGCAGAGAGAACCGAAGAATCGCCGTTGTAAGCTACAGCGGAAGCTGCAGAAGTACGAACGCCGCTCGGAAGCTCTGTTGAAACTCTGAGCACATAACCCTGCTCTGCACTATCGTAAGGAATTACCATACTTGAGCAGAGAAGCTGATTTGTATGCTTGCCTGCAGTTGCAAAAGCATTGACTGAGGAAATGTTGCTCATACCGGGCAGAACATTGAGTACTGCAGCAGCCGTAGCATCCAGACCGGAAATATTGTAGATAACCTTAAGCGTTTTACCGATATTAAGGTCAAAGTATCTTACCATATTGCCAAGCTCATAAGTTACCTGACTGCCGACAACCTGACCGAGCTTAAGCTGAGAGGTTACAGTTTCAAGCTGAGTACCAGTTCCTGCGAGGTAATCCGAATCTTCAACGAGAGCAGCAGAGAAGTTCTGCGGAGCTGAAATTGCAGTAAACGAATTGAGTGAACCTGCGCCTGCACCGCTTGAAAGCGAAATTCGTGCACTTGCAAACTTCACGCCATCACCAAAGCTACCTGTCGCATTTGCGAAAGCAACGGGCACCGGATAGCCTGCAAAGCCATCAATACGGGTCATTTTATCACTGAATCCAAGCTGCTCCATTGTAGCACCGCTTGTAAGGTAGTAAGTTGAAACACCGTTTTCAGCCTCATCAACAGAGGTCATCTGCTTGTCGTAGTAGCATGAGGTGATATTGACCTTTCCGTCACTGTCGCCTACCAGGTTACCTGCAGTGCCGAGCTGATCAGCTGCTCCGTTGATACCCTTAGTAACTGCCTTGACATCTGAAGCGAAAACACAATTGTTAACGTTTACATTGCCTGACGAGGTAGCAACTATTCCTCCCGCTACATCGATGTGTCTGCCGTTAACAAACACAGTTGAAAGAACGTTTGAAACCGTTGAGCCGTCAGAAGCTGAACCGACTGCACCGCCAAGCTTGACTGAAGCAGAGGGAGCTGCACCTGTTGAATCAACCTTACCGGAAACAACACATCCGTCAATGGTTGCATTGTCAATCTCACCTACAAGACCGCCGACACGGATTGAATCAGCTGTTGCGGTATCGGAAACAGTAACTTCACCTACTGCAAACGAGTTGGTGATCTGTGCGCCGTTTGTTGCCTTGGAGGCAAGCATACCGCCTGAGCTGCCGTCAACAGTAACATTGATACCGGATATACCGAGACTGTCAATCTTACCGCCGTTTACTGTACCGAAGAGTGAATCATTACCGTCGGCACCGATAACGACATTTGAAAGCACCTTATTGTTACCGTCAAGGTCTGCCTTGAAATTGTCGATATAAGCTGTCCATACAGTGGGAGTCATATCAATATCGTTATTGACCAGGAAACGGTTAGCCGGATTTGTGCCGTAGAATGAGAGGGCAACGACATGTTCGGGATTTTTGATCAAGAGTCTGCCGCTCTCAGCATCAGTACCGCCGAAGTTCGGATGTACACCGTCAGTAACTTTAGCAAAGATATCAAGCTTTGCTTTTACAGCATCAGTTTTGGCATCATCATAGTAGATTTCATTACCGTAGAAGTTAATCATCTTGACTGCTGCAGTTATGACAGAAGTTTCATACGGCTGTGTCGGAGCTGCACTTGCAAAAATATTGTTACCTGTTTTGGCAGAAGCAGACGTACCGTAGAAGCTGATGCTTGCATTATCAGAGCCTGATGTCTTCATCCAGAGGTCTCTGTGTTCAGCATTGGTATCAAAGCTCAATGCACTTCTGCTTGACGGAGCAAGATTATCGATATAGTTATCATCCTCGACAAGTACCGTTGCAGAACTGATGAATGAATACGCTCTTAGAAGATTATACATACGGCTGCGTCTTTCAAGATCGTACTTTTCAGCTGCAGTCATATCTACCGGAGCAGAATCCGGATCAAACTCAGTACCGAGAATTACGGAAAGCTGCGGATAGTAGATATTCTCATAAGGCTTATTTTCTGAATCATAACCTGACAATGTATATGCATTGTCACCGACCATAGTATTCTGATGGTTAGTAAGGTTAATGATGTCAAGTGTACGTTCAGCAAGGTTGTAGATATTCTTGAACTGCTGACCGCTCATCTGCTTATCGAACATACAGTTCTCAAACGTGCCGTTTGAATTATCAGCAACAAATATGCTGTAAAGATCGACTGACTCATCGCCTGTCAGTTCAAACAAGCCTGAAGAATAAGCCGAAGATATTGTGCCGCTGTTACGTGCTGCAAATCCTCCGACTACGTCATTAGCAACGTTGTTGACGCTGATATTGCAACGGGTGTAACAGTTTGTGATTGTGCCTGTGTTTGTGTTGACAAAACCACCGACATTACTTGAAACAGCTGTTGTCTGAACCGGATATTTAATATTGCCGATTGTGAAGCTGTTTTTGATCTCGCCGCTGTTCTCAACAGCTATACCGCCGAGACCTGCAACAGATGTACCGCTGAAGTTACCGACAGAGGCACTCATCTCAATCAAGCCCTCATTCTTAAGGACCAGACCTGCAATATTACCTACGTGAGCAGTATCATTATGGTCAACATTTGCAAGAACGCCTGTAACCTGACCGGTTTTACCAACCGTTGATGCAAGAGCAGCCGTATTGCTGCCTATTGCTGTGCCGAAAATGCTAACACCCTCTACCCTGCCGTTGACTGTGCCGATAAGGCCGGGAGCAGACTTTCCGTCAACTGTTGAGAAGCTGACCTTTTCAAATGTCATATTGGTGAGAGACGATTTCTCATCGATAGTTTCATAAAGCCTTGTCTGAAGATTACGGATAGAATAACCGTTACCGTCAAAATTCAGACCGTCGAAGATAAATTCGTCGCTGCCGATGGTATAAGTCTCACCCGTAAGGTCAGGAATAGGAGCTCTGTCATAATTTGCGAGCGAAATATTACCCATCATTCTGAAATAAAGCGGACCTGATATCGGATCGCCGTTTTCAAGGATAGGTGTGGCCCACTGACAATACATAGGCTCATTAACAGGATTACAGTCTCGAAGCTCCTCGTTTGTCATACCGACATGCTTAAGGTCTTCCTGTGTTGAAACAAGGTAAGGATAAGTCTCATTACCAAGCATCGGGGCACACAGACGGGAAACGGTACGGTTAGCAACAGATGAATAAAGCTGACCTGTCTTATTATCTACCGGATTCTTATCTTTTTCAGCAACAGTGATAACAAAGTTTACATACTGTGCCTGGTTCTGAGTTCTCTGAACCGAAAGTGTGCCTGTTTGATTATCAATAACGCCGGATGCTGCACCCGGAAGTATCAAATCATCATTATAGCTGTAAGTATAATCACCTACGTTTTCACTGTAATCAGCACCTGCATTCGGGAAGCTAAATCCGGACGGAACCTTGAGTGCCATTGAAATACCCTTACCTTCAGCGGCAGAGGTATCTCGTTCATCAATCTGAAGAGCAACAACACTCAGAAGAGCATTGATACGTACTGTAAGCGAAACTTCGTTCAGGAAGAAGTCTCTCAGATACGGGTAAGCACCTTCAGCATAGCCAAACGCAAATCCCATAAAGTCGCTTTCGCTTGTGAGATAATCGGTTGTCATTGCACCTGAGTTACCTGTATTCAAACTACTGCCTTCCATTATCTTGCCTACAACCTTATCAGTGATAGAAACATTAAGGTCATACTTAAGTGTAGAGCAGATTGACTTACTGTCAAGAAGACCGATAACACCGCCCATACCGTAATTACAGTTGCTGTAATCCGCAGTAGACGTGACACTGAGTGTTGAGCCTGAGGAATAAGACTCGGAAAGAGTTGCGTAAGAAATACCGACCACGCCACCTGTACCAACAGCGGTTGCATTGCTGACATCACCAAATTCAGCTGCAACGGATGAACTTGAATAAACATTGGTCAAATCGTTTTTAAGCACACCGATAAGACCGCCGACGCCAACAGTGACATTATCACAATTGGGAGATTTCTCAGCCTGCTCATAGCAGTAATAAACATTACCGCTGGAGAATGAAACTGCGATATTGGCACCTGCACTGTCAATACCGACCAAACCGCCGACACCGTAAGTGCTGTTTTGAGCATACTGTGCTTTTGCTACATCAACAATACCGCTGGTAAAGCAGGAATTAACCGATGCAGCTGCAACATTATCGACGTCACTCATATTGAGTACGCCAATCAAGCCACCGATACCGTGATACTCAGAAGAGGGAAGTGAACCTTTTGTAGCCTCTTCCTCACCGTTGATGATATGCGAAATGATTGCCGTAGCAGATTTTGAAGTAAATTCACCGTTAACAGAGCCGGTTGAATAGCTGCCGTTTACAGGAACCTCACAGTAACCTATAAGACCGCCCACAACATCTTTTCCGCTGACGCTTACAGATGAAGAAGAATCAAAAATTCCGTATTCAGAATTTGCATTGCTGCGAGTTACCGCACCTGCAAGTCCTCCGACATTGGAGCCGGTAGCAACAATTCCTGAACCGCTTGCAGACTGTTTAACATGGCAATTCTCAATTCTTACCATTGCGCTGTTTGAATTTTCCGAATCTGCATCATCGGCAATTATTGCACCGACAAGACCACCGACATTATCTTTACCGTTAATGTTCTTTACGCCAAGATTAAGATTCTTGATAGTTGCACTGTCGAGCGTTCTGAACATAGCTACTTCGTTCTGACTGCTCATATTGATAGTAAGGTTATCAACAGTATAACCCTTACCGTCCATAGTGCCTTCGTAACCGACAATCGGTGTAAAGTTTCTGCCGTCAAGATCTATATCTGCAGTAATTGTATACCTTCTTTTAGCGGAATCGGAATTACCGCTGAGAGTATAGAAATCACGGAACTTAGAGTCAACACCGTCTATTGTTACTTTTTCTTCAAGGTTGCTTAAAGCAAACAGCTGTCTTGCTGTACAAACAGCATAGTTGATTTCTCCGCCTGTTCTTCTTGTCTGTATAGGATAGTATACTTTTCGCTCGGTTTCAAAGGTCTGACCATGAACAGTTACGGAACCGTTCATGTCAAAATACGGCATTGATACGCAGTACGCTACCTCTTTGTTTGGATGTACAGTGCCATCGTTAAGAACGGCACCGTTCAAGATATCTGTACTACTTTCCTTCGGGAAAACATTGGGATAGACCGTTGTTTTTCCGTCATGATCGCGGAAAAGAAGGTCTGTATTTCTGTTATTGTTCTCTTCGGTTTGGATACCGTAAAGATCCTTATCGATACCGGAGGGATAAGCCACAAGATCTGTTTCATCAATAACAGATGATGAGAATTTATACTCACCGTTATTACTGAGTGTTACGGGATAGAAATATCCGGGAACTCTGATCGGAGTATCAGCAGTTCTGTCTGCAACCTCGTTTGAATCCATCTCAAGAGGAATTACTGCAAGAGCCACATAAGCCGCCGTATACACATCCCCTGCCGCCGATGTATCGACCGCAAAGTTATAAAGACCGTTTACCTTTGTTACAGCAGTATACTCTTCTGAGCCTGTAAACTCACCGGTCACGTCGGTATCAACATAGATGTTTTTGACATCCGCAGTTGTTGTACCGCCGAGAATCGGGTTAGAAACAACACCGTCAATTCTTCCGAAGGTATTTGCTGAAGCAACAGTAACTTCTTCAGCTCTAACAATTGCATTGTTACCTGCCAGACCAACGGTCATACCTTTGTAAGAATTTTCACCGACTTTGTTACCGTTGTAATCGGAAACAGTTGCAGCAACGAGAGAATGGCTGATACTAAGTTCGCCACTGGATTCTGCAAAGCCAACCAATCCGCCTGCAACACCCGAATCTGACGTAGTGCCGACACTTACAAAACCGAGAACGAACGATTTTGCAATAACGGTCGAAAGACCCGAACTGCCTACAAGACCGCCGACATTCTTATTATTGCCGGAAAGACTGCTTGTAGAATATGAGTAGGTAGATGTCGAGGTGAAGCAAGAATTAAGTTCGGCATTACCGGTAGCACCGACAAGACCGCCTACCTTCGTTTCACCCATTACAAAACCGTTTGCAACTGAACAGTTGGTAATAGTGGCGTTCTTTGCATAACCGACAAGGCCGCCTACCTCTTTATTACCTGTTATACCTCCGGAAACCGTTTTTATATTTGAGTTTCCATCGGAGGCTTCGATTCCTGAAGCAAGCTCAATATGAATGTTCTTCAGAGTTGCACGGTTATTACCTGTTCCGACATAACCAAAGAAGCCTACATATTTTGCTAAGGGATCAAAGATATAAACATTTGAAATTACATAACCGTTACCGTCATAAGTACCTGTAAACGGACCGGCTGCATCACCGATGGGATCAAAGCCCTTACCGTCCTCAGCATGGAGTGCACCGGGAGTAGTATGCAGATACTGGTTATTTGCTGGATCTGCAAAGTCAATGTTAGCAACCTGGAGATAATTAGCACCCTTCAACGCACGGACAACCTTGAAATGCTTGGGTATTGCAATCTGGAACGGATTAATGCTTGAACCGTCTCCAGCGATTTCCATGCTGATGAAGTTGATACCGACCTCTAAGCCATATGTGTACTTAGCAGAAATGTAACCGACAACATCAATATTTGAATTTGATTTAACAGTAATTACACCTGCATAATAATCATAGCTGTGATCTGTACCAACAGTTTCTGTCAGGTTAGGAGCTGAAGAGCTGTAATGATTCGGTACCACCGTAATACCTGAAAGGTCTTCGGTTGTATCCTCAACAGAAATAGCGAATTTATTATCAAATGTAATACTCTTATTGCTGCTGTCATCGATTACGATGTTTTCATACTTGAGTCTGAAATACCTTGACGATTCAACACTCTGATCAGCCTGCTCATCATCAAAAGTGATAAGAGCTGTACCTGTATAAGTGTTTGTATTATAGTCAGTCGGCGGAACACTCGTGTCGGTGACGACAGTACCGTCAACCATGAACGAGCTTACCGTAGACTCAGCCTCATCCTCAGCTGTGAGATATCTGTTTTCCTTATTGATATCTATATATGTCAGCTTAGGATCGTTTGCCGGATACTGATTATTATAGAAAGATTTACAGCCGAACGGAATAATGTTCTGCGGATAGGACGAAACATAAACCTCGGAAACGTACTTTGTAAAGGTTATTCCGCTACCGGTTTCATCAGTTGCAGTCTTTGCAAAGTTTTCGCCATTTGAGTCATTACGAAGTCCGCCGATAATCTTACCGACATTGGGATCATCGGTCATTTCCAAATAATTAATATTACCGTTCTCGTCAACATAATCAGCCTTCACAGTGTTGCCTGCTGCAGAATTATAGAGATTGACCTTAGCAGACATTACAGACTGAGAAATCATGGTTGTTCCTGCATTGCTCTTATAGGCATAATTGTAAATCTTGCCTATTATGCCGCCAGCAGCGCCAAAAATGCGAGGATTTGCATTATCGGAATTCGGTTTGTTGTAATAACCTGTAACCTCACCCTGAACGGTTGAGGTGCCGATAATGATATTATCGAGAGATGTAAGATTCTCACCAACCAGACCGATTACACCGCCTGCGGTACAGTTTCTTTTAATAAGATCATACTGACCGACATAGCCGTTAAAATCGCAATCTGTAACTGTAAGAGATGCGACATTGTTAACATAGCCGACAATTCCGCCTACAGCGTTGTAGAACATTCTGCCGTAGATTTTACCTGCAACGTTGGTAGATCCGACGATGCTTACCTTTGCAGGATTTGTATCTGAACCGATGTCACATGCTTTGATTGTGACGGAAATGCTCTCGTCATTTGCTATTTCTGCAATAACTCCGCCTGCGACATCGAACGCATTAACAGTAACCTCGCTATCAGCAATCTTATTCACAACAGCGCCTTCAACAGTAAGTGAGCCGCTTGCAAGACCGACAACGCCACCTACACGGTCTGCGTATTCGCCGGTTAGATCGGGGGTATAGGTTACGTTAGCTATTCTTGTAGTCTGATCAACTTCCGGAGGCGGAACATCTGCACCGCCGACAAGGACATTGAGAGAAGCATTGGTGATATTACCGTATGCCTGACCTGCAATACCGCCTGCGTACGAGATATAGCCTCTTGCTACGAACCTGTTAGCATAAACTTCGACATTATTGAGAGTAACATTATTGATATTGCCTGCAGTTGAACCTGCTACACCGCCGACGTAAACATACTTCATTGCAGAAGCGTTTGTAGCACGGTTATCCTGAGTAGCAGCACCGACAACTTCGATACCGTCAATGTTAATATTCTCAACGGTTGTTCCAACACCGATATTACCTGCAAGAGCACCGACATTTGTGCCGGCAGCAGTCATACGGCGAGCCGATACAACCTTTGAATCAAAGCCGTTTGTTTCTGTAATGGTAACGTTTGTTACCGTTGCACCTGTAATATCACCTGCAAGCACACCGACATAGTCATCCGCACCCGATGAATTTACAACTTTGATTACAGGGTTGACAAAGGTAATATCGCTGATTACAGCACCTTCGCCTATTTTTGTGAACATACCTGCATACAGAGAATCAGGTACGTTTACTTTGTCGGAACGGAGTTCGAGACCGTAGAGCTTATAGGTCTGCCCAGCCTCTGTACAACCTGTATTGATACCGGATTCAAGAACGGTATACGAACCCTTGAAAGCATCAGAGCGGTTGTAAATTGCAGCGCCGCAATCCTCTCCATAGGCATCGTATTCGGTCTTCTGAACTGTGCCGACAAGCTCCGAAAGAAGGACTGTACCTCTGGTCTCCGGTGTGGTATTGAACAGCACATCGAATGTAACATATCTCTCTGTTGCTTCGGTTCCGTCATATAACGGGTTCGGATGCTTATAATCATTGAGAGTAGCGATAAATTCAGCACTATAAACATCGGCAAGTGTTTTTCCTGCCAGAGCTGCATTTACCGCGCTGACATCCGAATCATTAGCGACGGTCCAGAAAACATCATAACACTGAATGATATTCGAGGTTGCAGCAGCTCTCTTATTAACAAAGCTGAGGTTGGCTGCGTTAAAGACGAGGAAATCATCAACAGCACTGTTCTGGGCATTCGGCTTAAACCAGAAATCCTCAGGTTTGATTTCTATTTCAAGAGTGATGCTGAGAGTAAGACCGTTGGAATAATTGAAATAGAGCTGTGCATCTACACCGCCTGCAAGGGTTTGGGTAGTAAGCTTATACTCGCCGTTTGCTGATACAACAGTGATTCTCGAATCAGAGCAAGTAATACTCTGAAGAACAAACTCAGTTGACTGAGCATCAGCCGATACAGATGCACTGTCCTTTGCACTGACGGTAAAGCTGTCAAGCGGAACTGTGGGTATATCGTTGACATTGGTTGTTGCATTGAAAGCAAAATCATCAGAATCAATTACAGATGCATCGATATAGAAATTCTCCGGTTTGATCTGATATCCGCTTGCCAAAATATTGTTGTAATTGAGCTTGAGAATATGCTTCTCGGATTCGGGAGTACCTGAAATATTTACAACAATACGGTTAGTATCTTCAACAAAGCTCAAAACATAGCTGGTAGAATCAATTGAATATGCACCTGTTCTGTTGAGGTTAAAGATATGATCAGTAAAATCAGAGATATAGCTGATGTTTTGGAAATTGGAATATGATGCCTGGCCATAAAGGCGGACATTATTTTCATCAGCATATACAGCATCAGAGAAATAGATGTTGTAGAACGGATAATTAGCCTCTGTAAATGAAAGGCTCTGATAAATATTGGTACCGGTAAGGGTTGTATGTGTACCGTAAACGTAACCTACAACAATGCCGACACCGTTAAGACCTGAACTGAAAGCTGATGAGTAGCCGCTTTCGCTGCTTGCATCAGGTGTTTCAAGTTCGGCTGAAATAACACAGTTTTCAGCAAAGTGGCTGTCAGTAGCAAACTTCGGTGTATCACGCTGAGTCCAGATAGCACCGATAAGGCCGCCGATATTACCGTAACCGCGGATTCTGCCGCCCGCAACGGTATTGCTGATTGAAACATGAGCGTAAGAATTGTACTTACCGAGATAACCAAGCACCGCACCTGCACCCATATTTGCACGGTTTGAGTTAGTTGTGGGGGTAGCTGAATTCGTGTTGGTAAGCTCAACCGTTGCATATGATTCACAATCAAAAACAGTAAGGTAATGCGGAGTGGCAACCGTAGCTGTAGGCTCTGTATTAGGAGACTCCAAGCTGCCTACAATACCGCCCGCGGCAAAGGGAGCCTTGATATAAGTCTCGCTGTCGAGAGTACAATCGGAGATTGTATGCTGAACAAAAGAAGCATCAACACGGGCAAGAATACCGCCGGAAGCGACAAAGTATCTGACTGTTGTAGTACCGGAAGTATCACGGGTATGGGTACCGGTGACACTCGTTGCCTTAACATCGAGATTCTTTATTTCAAGAACACTTGCACGCTTTGCGGGAGCAGTATTACTTGTAGTTGTAGCAGCGTGTGAAGTAAATGCCGTTGCAGAGGTTGAGGTATATGTACGAGTTACAACTGCAGAAGCGATCTCAGCTGTAATATCACAGCCCTCTACCCTGTTTTTGGAGCCGTCGGTTGCAGAAATTGTACCGGCATAAGCCATAGAAATACCTGCCGCACCCAGATCATGATAGTCGGAAATTTTTCCGATTCCGGATGAGGTAGAGGTAGCACCCGAGGGCTTTTCCTGAGTAATCTTTGCATCTTCAACAACTACATTGGTGATATTTGCATTATTATGGCTCGTATGAGCAACAATACCCGCAGCACCGCAATAAGCGCCAATGATATTGGAATAAGTATCATCTTCTAAATTGCCGAGAAGTGAAACATTGGTAAAGCTTGAATCATTAGTGCTTGCGAGAATACCGCCAAAGAATCCGCCGGTATAATCGGCACCGGTAAGATTAACACCGGAAACTGTGACATTATTAACAGTTACGCAGTCAGTTACCTTAGCGGCGATAGCACCAAGATACGAATCGGCAGCAGTAGTAAGAGTTGTATCTGCCACTTGGCCGGAAACATTTTCAAGTACAAAGTTTTCAAATGTTGCTCCGTTTACCTCTGCAAACAGACCGACCTGCGTACCGGACTTGAGCTGGAGACCGCTTATACGGTATTTGTCACCTGTTGATGTAACAGTTTCATTGCCGACAGTATAAGTTACACCTGCAGGAACTGAAGAGAATGTGCCGGTAAACGGTACATAAGTAACCGTAGTACCGGAAACAGTTCCGATAGGAGTAAAGCCGCCCTCAAAGAGACCGTCCTTTTCGAACATATCATTGGAAATATCAATGTTACCGGTAAGCCAGTAATTGAGCCCCATATGAGTGGTATCATACTTACCCTTGTTTTCACCTTCATTCATATTCTTACCTATGATTGAAAGATCTGCAGGAGAAGTAATCAAATAATATGTTTCGCCGTTGTAGGTTACACTGCTGAGCGGAGCCTGATTCTGAGAAGTGAATCTGAAACCTGCTGTAATATTTACAGATTTTTCCCAACTTGCATCGCCGATTTTACCGACATAGTCAATCATAACGCTGATTGTACCGGTGTTTTTCGGTAAAACCTTAAGGTTATCGGGACCTGTACTCTCGACATCAGCTATACTGTCATTTGAGCCGTCCCATTTCTGATCTGCAACAGAGAAGTTGCCATCACTCTTATAGTTGACATTGATTTTACCGTCAACGATCTCATTCAGAGGACGTGTTGCAGACGGTATATACGTACCTGCTGAGGGAACCCACTCTTCGTTGCTGGAAGAAGTATCACCAAACTGAACGGTCAAGTTACCGTCAAGCTTGTTGATATCTTCATAACAAGCTCTAAGCATAGTCTGTGCGTTATCAGCAAGCGGAGAATAAGCAGAACTTATTGTTCCGCTTGTGGCATTAAGATAACCGAATATCGGGAATTTAGAAGAATCAACACCAAATGAAGAGAAATATATCTTGTTGAAAATTCCCGTGATATCTGTGTTTGCAGCTGCATCAAAAGCGTAATATGTTGAATCTGTGCTGTTATCAACACCGTTTGACTTGATTGCAATATGACCTATAACAATACCGCCGCGATAAACAGAATTATCGAAGGTGGAAGCGAGAGAGCCTGTAACCGCAATATCACTGATAAGATTTGAGGGATTGGTATTCGCATAAGCCGAAGCAGCGGAAATTACACCGATTGCACCACCGATACCGTTACTGCCGATGATTGAACCGCCAAAAATTGCATGCTGAACACTAACCTTTGAAAGATCACAAACCTCATAATATTCAGCAGCGTATTCCTTATACTGATTACCGATAAGGGCGCCGACAATACCACCTGTTGCGGAAAGAGTCTGATGCCATGCAGCTCCAACTGCAGGAGCAGCTGTTGATTCAGGAATCTCACCGTTGGAAACAATTTTTGCATAAACCTCATTATACTTGAGTTCAAGCATACCGACATCGTTACCGTTTTCAAAGCCCGCACCGAGAATACCACCGGTTGCAGCGTGAACCGCATTATAACCATTTTCATCGGGAGAAACTGCGGAAATGCTGTTTGTAATTACTGTTTCGCCGTCAACAAGGCAACGCTGAATTGATGTATGCTGAGCATAGTTATAAAGAGTTTTTCTGTTTGTACCGAGAATACCGCCAACACCGTAAGACATTAAACCGTCATATATTTCGGTTGCCGGCAAACAGCCCGGAGTTGTCATAATTTCGGAGCCGCGAACAGAACATGAGTTAATATTGATTGAATTGTCGGAAACAACTTTGTCTTTTTCGCCGTTGGTTTCAACACCTGCACCTACAATACCGCCGACAACAACACCTTCTATATGGCTGTTTTTAAGTGTTGAACCGTAGACAGCATAGCCTTCTTTATTACCGTTGATTGCGCCAACAATACCGCCAACAGTAGTGTTGCGTGTAAGCTGAGCTGCAGTTGAATTGACAAATCTGATATCAGCCTGCTCAACCAGAGAATTAGTGACAGAACCGTATGCTTTTGAGATATTTGCTGCACCATCGAAAGGAGCGGCAGCATTATCTCCTACCTTTATTCCGATATAACCGGCAATACCGCCGATTGCGAAATTGGTTTCACTGCGAACTGTCATACCGGTAAGCGTATCTCCCGTAACACCAACAGGATTTTCGCTGCCATAGACATGCACACTGTTAATGGCTGTTTTTACATTTGTTGCACCAAGAACACCGCCGGCATTACCCTTAGAAAGAATAACTGTATCGCAGATATTGATATCGTAAACATCTCCGGAATAAGCAGAGTCACCGATATTCATAAAGGGATGCTTCTGGGTATTAGTGCCGTACTTTGTAAAGAATGTACCCACTACTGCACCGGCATTAAGAGGAACGTATCGCCACTCTTTGCTGTCACCAACAGTACTTTTGTCAATATAGCGGAAAAGAGAAAGACCGGAAATATCAACATTCTTGATATTTACTGACATTGTACTTGTCATGTCAGCATCATCATAGTAGCAGTTATCTACTGCACCGATTACACCGCCTATACCGCCGGAATAATCCGTATTGCTGTCTTCTCTTGAAAGGAAATATTTGCTGTCAGCTTTATCATAGTAGGATGCAACCTTAACATTCTCGATTACTACACCTTGAATATCAACAATTGCACTATCGGAAAAAGCAAGAACAGCGGCAGCGTTTTTACCGTCACTGGCATTATCGCCGGCAAAAACCACAGAATTCTTTACAATAATGTTTTTAATAGAAACTTTTCCGTAATTATCATCGGAGTTATTGCTGCTAACATCAGGGTCACCGGCATATCCGACCAAAACAGCAACATTGTTTTTACCCTCAACAGTTACATCTGTGAGTGAAATATTGCTGATACCCCTGGGCAGAGTTGATGAACCAACCTGTTTATCCTCTCCGCTGAAATCGACAACACCAAACAAACCGACATTATCTGTCAGTTTATTATCGTCAGTTTTTCTGGTAACTGTAAAGTTAGAAACAGAATAGAGAGGCTGACCGTTTTCATCAACGGGACAGGTAAAGATACCGGTAAATCTGTTAGTAGTATCACCTATCGGTGAAATCTCGATGCCTGCCATATCAATATCGGAACCGAGGATATATGCAGCATCTTTATAGTAATAACCGCTGTGATTCGGATCGCTATCCTTGTAATGATCTGCAAGGAACTTGAGATCAGACGCACTTGAGATGATATAGTAGCCATCCTCGTATACAAGACCGCTGGCCTTAATACTGATAGTAACAAATGTACTGATACCGCTGGGACTATGGAAAACGCGTATATAACCCTTATCGCCTACCTCAGCTGTATCCTTAGCGCGAACAACATAAGTAAGTTTTCCGTCCGCATAATCGACAGAGATAATCTCAAATAAGCTTTCAATTTCAGTTTCGTCACTGACATATTTATGGTACTCTGAAACCACGAAATCAGACGCAGTTGTATTCTCAAAAGCCTTGATATTCTTCGGAACATCAATGGTTAAAGCCATCTGTATACCTGCGGAAACAATTTTAGTGGGATAGGCAAAACTGCTGCTGGAAAGCTCAGCACCCCAAAGTACAAGCTGGCTCATATCAACATTGACAGTATTTTTATACGGTGTAAGAGGCATATCAGGCTCGCTCTTTGACCATACAATATTCTTATACTTGCCGTAGTTGTTATTGCTTGCACTTGTATCTATTTCTCCGAAAATTACAGGACAGTGGCCAATCAAAACGCTTGCTACACGGTCAACACCGGCGTTTACAGCACAGTTGAGGACATAGCCTTTATTTTCAGAAATATTTCCGAGGAAAGCAGCTCTGCCTGAGTTATTATCGCTGCCGTGCATAATATGAATAACTGAGTTTATGTAGCAGTTATCTATTGTGGTATTACCCGTAACCTTTGCGATAAAGATAGCCTGATCATTATAAGATGAACCGTTGCCATCCTTATCAACATAGGCTGAAACTGATGTTGAACAACCGTAAATATATGAATATCCGTTAGCAGAAGCTGCAAAAGCAGCATCTCTCTTCTGATTCAAGGTTACATAAAAACCGTCAAACGTTGAAGAGTTATTATCATCTTCAGCAGTATCACCGTCAGTGAGCTCAACATTTAAGAAAGTCGCATTGATAAGACTACCGAAAACAGATGTATTAATATTATCTGAGAGAGCAACATTTATGTTTTTGATACAGCCCCTGCTTAAATCATTAGTATCTTCAGCAGGATCAGTAGCGGTTTCTCCGTTGCTGATAGCTATTGCACCTATATCTGTATCTCTGGAGCCGATAACAATCTTAAAGAGAGGAGTATCTGTTTCGAGCGTATAACCGTCACCGTCAATTGTGCCGTAGAAAACAGGAGCTTCCCAAGCATCACCAGCAACTGATATATTATTCTGTGACAGCTTAAAGTGTCCATAAGGTGCACGGTAGATATAATGAACCTGTGCAGAAGAAGAAATCTCCATAGGGTCATTAATACTGTCAGGGTCACCGTTTGCTGTTGTTACAAAAACATCAATTTCAAAAGCAACGTCAAATTCTCTCTTGTCAGAAGAGCCGACACCGGCCTCTGCAAAGGATACGGGAACAGAATAAGCGTAGGAAGTGAATGAGTTGTTATGACCGTTTGTCGGAACATTAAGGTCGGCAGAAGGGACACCGATACTTACACCGACTGCTCCCCAAGAATGGATAAGTGAATCCTTGCTGACTGTTCCGGAACTGTTACGACCGACAATAACACCCTTGTTTGCGGAATAAAGATTACCTGTAACAGCATCTCCTCCTGCAACAAGATCGGTATAGAATTCATCAGCCTTAATATATGAGCTTGCACATCCGCTGACATGGTCAGACCAATAGCAACCGGACATAGCCGCAGAATTACCACCCCAACCGATTACAGCACCAATATAATCCTTTGTAGGATTGTCAATTTTATAAAGAGTGTATGTATTGCTGATTGCCGCTGCCGCAATATCTTTATCAGCATAACCAATTACACCGCCGGCGTAGATGTTTGCATCCTCAGAAGAAGCAAACGAACCGGTAGCAATACAGGATACTATAGAATCAGCATTTTTAACAGTTGAAGTGATACCGCCATAGTAAGCGATTTTTGTTTTTGCCGATGCTCTGAAGAAGAAACCGACATCAGAAACTGTTACATTGACAATTCTACCGGTGCTGATACCGGCAGCGCCGCCAAAATATGACTTATCAGCACAGTTATAATATACTTTGGAAGAGATATTGTAATTACGCTCTGTCGGAACAGTTGCAGAATCAACCGTACCTGTTACAGATGAGTTATAAAGATAACCCTCGTTATTACCGACAAGACCGCCGATATATTTACCGAAAGTAAAGTTGCAAATTGTTTTTGTATCACCTGTTCCTCCCATATCTACGGAACAGTTCTGAACACCAAGATGCTCAGCTGCAGGAACATTGTAACCTGCAATACCACCAATATAGAAGTTCTGAGCAGAGGAAGTCTCAGGATCAGCACCCGTAATCTTAATGCCGGAAACGGCACAAGAATCTACAAGACCTCTGTTTTGGGAAACTACTGCGCCTATATAATCATCTTCACCGTTTCTTACATCAATCTTGAGGTTGTTAACTTTAACAGCATCAAGCTTGCCCTTCTCACCATTGTCAACAACCGCACCGGCAATACCGTTGTAAAAAGCAACAGTACCTGTGGCGTTATCGTAATAAAAGCTGTCTCTGTGATTAGAAGAAAGAGATGAGGTGATTGTGCAATTGTTTACAGAACAGTTTTGAATCAAGCCGTCATTCTTATAAGAAACAATTGAAATACCACGGGGATTAGCATTTGTGACATTGACTCTGATATTTTCAAAAATAATATTCTGAACAACTGACTTTGAACCAAGGTAACCGAAAATTGAAAAATACTGGTGACCGCTTATTTCGACATCCCAACCGGACTCGCCGCCCCAGATCTTATAGCGCTGGCTATCTCCGTTTGTATCGGTATATGAACCGTCGATGTTGATATAAATCTCTTCTGAATCAATATTCTTATAATCGGTCGATACAAGGTAAGCGTAACCGGTTCCTTCAACAAAAGGATTCTCCATATCAGCAAGAGGACTGATGTCAATATCAGCTGTAAGGACAAAATACTTGTCAGTTGCGCTATCAGCAAAAATGTTACCCTGATCATCGTTAACTACATTATTAACAGCAAGAAGATGCTCAAGGTCACTGATCTGATAAGGGTACTCCTTTGAACCGTTGGCATAAATCGGTTCATCCGGATTCTCAGGATTGGGGTATGTGCCCCAGGAGAAACTGTTTGTTTCGCCGTCAGCAACAGAGTTAGTATCCTGTTCTTCAACACTTTGTGTCTGGAGCTCACCGCCCTGAACGGTAATGTTGGGCTCGAATTTATCCTCGTCACCTGTTGCAGAAAGAGTAGCAGAAGTTATCTCCTGGTTAGCATAAACCAAGAGATTGTATGCGCTTGTAGACGACAGCAAGGTTGCCGCCGCCAGTAAAACTGTTATAGTTCTGAACAAAATACTCTTTCTCATGGTTTAATATGCCTCCAGTAAAATATGTTTTGTCCCTTGTGTTCGGTCGACCTCGGAATGCCTCTTTCTGCATTTACACTCCGTTCTTATCAAACGAGACCGGTAGTTAACTGATTATTCTTCGGTATTTGTTGCGGCAGACTTGTTTTTTGCCGCTTTTTCTTTTTCTTTGAGTTTTTTTGCAGCCGCCTTTGCTTTTTCAGCCTGTAAAGCTTTTTCCCTTGCGGCCTTTTCTTTTGCCTTTTGTTTTGCCCTAGCAGCACGTTCTTTTTCAAGCTCTAAAGCACGCTGTTTAGCCAATTTTTCTTTTTCCTTGGCTTTTGCGGCGGCCGCTTTTGCTTTTTCAGCCTGTAAAGCTTTTTCCTTTGCTGCTTTTTCTTTAGCTTTCTGTTTTTCTGCAGCTGCCTTTGCTTTTTGCGCCTCAAGAGCCTTCTGCTTTTCTAAGCGCTCTTTTTCCTTTTGCTTTGCCTTTGCAGCCTGCTCTTTTTCGGCTAAAAGCGCCTTTTCCTTGGCTGCTTTTTCTTTAGCTTTCTGCTTTTCTGCAGCTTCTTTAGCTTTCTGAGCTTCAAGAGCCTTCTGTTTAGCTAAGCGCTCTTTTTCTTTCTGTTTTGCTTTTGCTGCTCGCTCTTTTTCAAGCTGTAAAGCTTTAGCCCTTGCCAGCTTTTCTTTCTCTCTTTGCTTAGCAGCAAGTGCCTTTTCTTTAGCTGCCTGCTGAGCGGCAAGTTCTTTTGCCTTTTTCTGCTCAGCAAGAAGAGCGGCTTTTCGTGCTTTTTCCTCTTCAAGAGCCTTAAGCTTTTCAGCTCTCGCCTTTTCCTTTGCAATTCTTGCTTTTTCTTTTTCCTTAGCAAGCCTTGCAAGCTCCTGCTCACGCAGCTTTGCCTTGCGCGCACGCTCTTTTTCTTTTGCCTTGCGTTCCTTTTCGAGAGCAAGTTCCTTTTCTTTCTTGGCTTTGAGTCTTGCCTTCTCTTTTGCCTTGCGCTCTTTCTCGAGAGCAAGCTCTTTTGCGATACGAGCCTTTTCTCTTTCTCTGCGACGCTTCTCGATTTCTTTCTGACGCTGAATCTCAGCACGGATTCTGGCTTCGATTTCTGCTTTACGCTCATTTTCAGAAGCCAAAGCACGATCGATAGCCTCATTAATCTTAGTTTCGCCGGCTGTTTTCTTCTTGTTGGCGCGCTTAAGCTCATCTACAAATACTCTTCTGATCTCAACCTCTTCCATATCATAGTTGAGAACCAACTCTTCAGCAAGACGCTTAAGGAGTTTGGGCTTGAGCTTACGCTTTTTCTGCTTAATATCACCGGATTCAAGCTCACCTGTATTTTTCTTAAGGAGCATATAGTTAACAGTTGCAAGGCGGAAGAGATCTGCCCTGTATTCATCGTTAACCATTTCGTTAGTTTCTTTTGCTGTTATTTCATAACCAACCTCGTCGTATGACGAAATAAACTGCCAAAGATTAAGGCAGGCACGGAAGTTGGGGTCTTTCTGAATTACGTTTGTACGCATAATGGGAGGGCGTACGGGAGTGCAGTGCTCAAGGTCACGCATAAAGGAAGACGAACAGAAACCATTAACAACACGCTTGATCCTTTCTATTCTGGCAAGC
Organism: Acutalibacteraceae bacterium; assembly: GCA_045544055.1. Taxonomy (GTDB): domain Bacteria; phylum Bacillota; class Clostridia; order Oscillospirales; family Acutalibacteraceae; genus UBA8612. The sequence goes on from JAZPYF010000035.1 coordinate 43,482, forward strand.
GCGGTTGCATTTGCGTCGCCCTGAGCTGATGCAGCAGCATCAGCTGACATTGTTGCGACAGCCTGAGAGGATACCTCAAGCTTGTAGCTGATTTTTTCATTTCCGGCACGGAATTCGCTGTTCATACTCAGCGAAGACTTCTTTTCATCCTGCTCCATATTGAACAGAACATTGTATCGCGTATCGATAAAGTGACGAAGGTTACGCAAAAGCGTAAAAATGAATCTGTTTTCGTAAATTTCAAAGCTTTCCTCACGGAAAACGTTAAGAATCTGGCTGGGAGTAACTCTGTCGCCGTCAACACGGGCGATCATGCTTGTGTGCTGAGCAAGGTGGCGAACAGACTCAGCAGTAATTTTTCTGGCACGCTCAATCGGAACAATTTCCTCTTCCTGAACGATGAACTTACGGGGGTTACGAACGATTGTATCGAGCGCAACTGTACAAGCCTCAATGGCTTCAACCCATTTGAGGTCAATTTTCTTTTCAAAAAAGCGGTTAAACAGCGATATTTCATGCTTGCCGCTTTCCATAGCGTCGAGCATATCGCCGTAGTATTCATCACCTGTAAAAATCGGAAGTGATGCAGAAGTATATTCGCTGTAAAGTTCTTCGAATGAAGTGCCCATTTAAGTTTCGCCCCTTAAAAATCAGAGTAACATTTTGATATACGCCTCCGCCTCTCAGCGGAGGCGTATATAATGTAATAAATATTTAGATCATCTTCTGGAGACGCTCAAGGTATTCCTTGGATTCGCTCATATTCGATTTACCGAAGTGCTTGTTGAGGTATGTAATAAGACCGGCAATTTCATCACGGATGAATGAAAGGTTGAGTGATTCAAATTTACGGAGAATCTTGTGACAGAGAACAAAGTCAAGACCGTCAATCTCTGTGCCGCCGCAGCCGACATATGCAGGAACGAAATCCTGAAGCTGCTTAACAATACGGTTACCGAAAGCAAGACGGAAGTGTTCGATAACATAGTCATCAAGCTCTGCCAGCTTACGAAGGCTTTCTTCTGAAACCTTATACTTTTCTTTACACTCAGCAAACATTGACTCGAGATGCTTGTAGCTGAGAGTAAGGTTATCTGTCCAGGGCGCCTCAAAGAACTTACCCTTTGTATTAATGTCAATCGGGATAGCACGGTCATAAACCTTAACAGTAACAGCGAAAGTCAAGTCGTCGTTATTGATTGTACCGATGTACCACATGTTATCCGGGAGCTTAAGCTTACCGTCGAAGAGATGCTTGGGGTCAGTCGGCCAGACTGAGGGAACCAGAGAAACAATCCACTCGTCACGGCTGGGCATTTCAAGGATTGAAAGCATTTCAGCAAAGTAATACTCAACACGTGCGATATTCATTTCGTCCAGGATTGTAAGGTAGATGTCCTCTTTGTATGTAGCTTCGTACATCTTCTTGAGAACTTCTGTTTCGTTAAAGCGCTTAGTAAATTCGTTGAAGTAACCGAAAAGCTCGGTACGGTCACGCCATGAAGGCTGAACCGAAGCGATGATAGCATCGTTCTGAAGGAACTTACCGAATGAGTACGGAAGTGAAGTTTTACCGGTACCGGAAATACCCTGAAGGATGATCAGACGGGTTGAAGCAAACGCTGCAAGGAAAAGACGGAGCGTTCTGTGCTCATAGTAAAGACCCATTCTGGAAGCCGCAAAGTTGCGGAACATATCAATGATGCCGGGAAGAGTAATTTCATTGTTATATACAGGAGGAACATAGTCTGCCATTTCAAGGTCAACCTGAGTGAGCTTGTAGAAACGGCTGTAATCCTCATCAAGTGTAGGATCGGATTCTGATGCGGCTTCTGCATCTTCACCTTCAGTTGCAGCGGCAACTGTGCCGTCGGCAGATTCGAGGTAAGGATTCTCACCGGGACGAAGACCGAGCTGAGACACCTTCATTGCAAGGATTTTGTCTTTCTCAATTGAAAGCTTCATAACCTCGCGGTTGAGGGTGGCAACTTCGTTGAGAAGCTCTTCCTGGTTGACAACTGTCTTACGGAAACGCAGATACTTCTTGAGCAGAAGTACGAGAAGAAGTACGATACCTGCAAGAAGTGCAAGAACGAGAAGAACGCACAGAGCACCGAGGATAATTCCGCCGACACCGAGTGTGCTTGCGTACTGTCTGAAGATTGTTACATACTTAGGGATATTGAAGATATTGGCGACACCGAGACCGAAGCCCTTGATAATTCCCCAAAAGCCTTTGACAAAAAGCTGTTCAAGAAAATCGCCTAAAAACTGGAAAATACCGCTCATTTTGTAGCCACCTTTGCTGTATTTTTTAAGTTAAACTGACCTTTAATTTTCTCCGCTTTCATCGGTTGATTCAGCGGGTGTATTCTGTGCGGCCTGTGCCGCCTGCTGCTGAGCAAGGAACTCTGCGATAATCGACTTGATTTTCTCTTCCTCAGCCTTTGCTTTTTCAGCTTCTTCAATTTCTTTCTGTTTAGCAAGATATTCTTCGATAATCTGCTGCTTTCTGGCTTCTTCAGCCTGCTGTTGACGCAGGTATTCCTGAATAATAGCCTCTTTTTCGCTTTCCGCTGCAGGAGGGTAATACTGCTGCGGCATATACGGAGCCGTAGCCGGACCTTGGGCCACGGGCACTCGCTTCTCAAGAGCCAGAGAGCGAAGATAGCCGAACAGCTGCCAGATTACTATCAATGCTGCAGGAAGAACGATCAGGAGCATTACGCCGCGTGAGGTCGAGGCAAAATCCATAAAACTGCCAAGACCCGGAACACGTTTGCCCGTATACTGACCGAGAATTTTTGAAGAAGTTACGTGTTTTTTATCGACCGTATCAACGTTATCACCTTTAGTGACATAGCTTATTGTGCTTTCGCCTTCAATAATAGAATTGACACGGTGGGTGTTGATAAACATTGTACCTGTGTTATCGTGAGCGATGAATGAGATAACATCGCCGACTTTATACTTATGGGTTTTGTTATAGCGTCTGATAACAATCAGGTCACCGGGGAAGAACTCATCCTCCATTGAGTCACTCTGGACTGAGAGGATCGAGTAATTTCCGAGCTTTGCAACACCTGTTGCCGATTTGGCGGATATGATAACAAGTGCACAGATGACAATAGAAAACACAAGAATAACAGACGAAAGAACATTCATCGCTATATGGAATATTCTGTTGTCAAGTATGTTCTTACGTTTCATATTGCTTTACCTGCTGTACACTCTATACTTATTTACTAAATTATATTACGGATTCTCGGGAGTTTCCTCAGCGGAGGATGAACCGAAAGAAATCTTTGCTGAAAGATGCTTTGCACTGAGCTTTTCGCCTGTACAGTCAGCATCGTTACCTTCAATCCAGATGCGAACAATGATTTCATCGAAGCCTGTATTACCGGAAATCTGCTGAAGAGCCATTGAGCCCTCAAACTTGTTTGCATCAGCCTGGCTGGGAGTAAGAGTACCGCCAATGTTCTGAGATGAAACATAGCCTGAATTGAAGTTAGCATCTTCTGAATCAAGGATACTGTTATTATTTGAATCCTTAACAGTAGCAGCGGGAATATCGTTGGAAACAACAGCCTGAGCGCTGTCGCCTTCCTTAGCGAAAATTGTTGTCTGGCCTTTATATGTAACCGAGATACGTGCTGCATCAACAGCTGCGTTGTCTCCCTCAAGGCCTGTGAGTGAAACATTGATTGTACCGTCAACAGTTTCTGTTGTTGTTGAACGGATTTTAATCCTAAGCTCGTTATAGTCAGAGCCCTTGGTAGGAGTCAAAGATGCGAAGTAACCGCCTTCAAGGCCGACCTTAGTGAAAGCTGCACCGTCAGCACTTGAAACAGGAGAATACTTACCATCTGCTGCGATAAGCTCACCTTCTGCGAAACAGTCTCTCTGGAGATAAGCGCCCCATTCAACTGTTTCAGTATCCTCTGCACCCATATGAGCGTGACCTGCTGAACCCTGAATCTCAATGCCGCCGCCTGCTTCGATAACATCAAAGCCGAGATCGAACAGCTCTGCGAAACCGCCAACGAGGAACCAAGCGTATGTACCTGAAACCATTGTTGTTGCGGCAACGATAAGAACGATGAGCGAAAGTCCTAATTTACGTTTTGCCATTTTTGTTTACCCTCTTTACTTAGATTTTTTATTTAAGAGCTCAAGCTCTGAAATACATTAATATATTAGATTAATTCTTAAATAGACATATTTAATGTAATAAATATATATTACATTATTCCTCTGTGTCGGTTGAATCGGTTGAATCTTCGGATGCTTTCTTCTCAGCAGCCTGCTTTGCGAGATATTCAGCAATTGCCTGTTTTTTGATCTCTTCTTCACGGGCTGCCTTTTCCTGCTGAGCGATATACTCTTCAACAGCTCGCCTCTTAATCTCCTCTTCGGATTCTTCGGCAGGTTTGGCAGGTGCTTCGGGCTTCTTCTCAGTTGCAGACTTTTCAGCTTCCTGCTTAGCAAGCATTTCTGCTACAACCCTCTGCTTGATTTCTTCCTCAGCATCCTTTACAGCTGCAAGGGCCTTTTCTTTCTTGCTTTCCATAAGTACGGAAATGAACTTAAAGAGTTCAAAGAAGAAGAAGATAGCTGTGGGAATAACAACACAGAGCATAAAGCCGAGCTGTGACTGGAGGAAATCCATAACCGTACCAAGATGCGGAATTGATATACCGGTCCAGATACCTATGATTCTTTCACAGTTTATTGTGTATTTATCGTGAGTGACCGTGTTATCACCCTTAGTTGTATAGTGATTGTAAGAGCCCTTACGGGTTGCATCTACAATTCTATGGGTGTCGTAGAACATCTGATCCTCATAATAATCGGTGTAAGTTACTACATCGCCGACTTTGAGATTGTCAGCCTGCTCCTTATCAAGAAGCTGAACAACGATAAGCGCACCAGCCGGGAAACCGTTCGGACCATCCATTGAGTCAGTCTGTACCGACATTATCGCTTTGCCGAACAAGTTGGGCAGCTTTGCATCACCTATTGTTGACGAGATAACAAGCACTGTCATAATGATAGAAAAAATCAAAATAACCGTAACAAATATATTTCCTATAACTTTTCCTGCTTTTTTCACTAATTCATTCCTCCGGTAAAATCATTTTTGGGGAGCAACTATCATTTCAATGCTGTTACAAATAACAGCAATCAAATCACACCTGCTCAATCGATGTCCGACCGAATCGCGAAAACGGTCGGACACCGTTTGTAGGGACTGCTAATCAGCAGCCAAAAGATCTTTTGTTAGCTAACAACTTTTCGGGCGGTTCATTAGCCGCCCCTACGGGGGAGAAACTGCATAGGGGTGAGTTGCACACCCCTATGCACTTAAGTAATGAGACTGACTAAAAAGCTAAAATATTAGCCCTGCTGTGTGTCAACCTTCTGGAAGTTGAGCTGAAGACCTACAGTCTTTGCATCAACGATACCGAAGCAGTCAGCATCCTGGCCTTCTGCCCAAACGTAAACGTCGAAGGAAACCTGGCCTGTCTCGCCAACCTTGTCAGCAGTGAACTCATATGTGAGAGTCTGGTTTGCGCCAACCTCAACAGCATTGCCGAGTGTGAGTGTACCGGCACCTGCTTCTGCAGCATCGATGATACCGTCAGCGGGGATTGTTGAATCGTTAGCTGTACCTGCACTACCGATAGGTGTATAACCGTTGCCGACAGCACCGATAATTGTGTAGTCTGTGCCCTGACCGAAAGCAGCGTAGCAGTACTTGCTTGTGTCTGTGAATGTGGGAGTTACAGTAACTGTACATGCTACTTCAGCATACATATAAACTGTGAACTTGATGTAGTTGCCCATGAGGTCCTGTGATGTAGCAACCTTTGACTCAAGAGTGGAAGTTGCAGAGCCATCAGCCTGACCAAATGTACCTGTGTACCATGCATTGCCGTCCTTGTCGAAGGAAACGGGAGTGAGTGAGCCGCCTTCGCCGGGGAAGCTGTTTGTGCCAACGCCTACGAAGTTAGCCTGTGTAAGAGATGTTGCCCAGTTAGAACCGTCAGCAGAGATGTAGATAGAACCTGCTGAGTTGCCTGTTGTAGCGGAAACACCTGAGATAGTTGCTGTGTTGCTTGCTGCGAACCAAGCGTAGGTGGATGATGTGAGAACAATTGCGGACACTACAAGCATCGCAAGTGCTGCCACGAGTGAACGTTTTTTCATAATTATTGCCTCCATATTTAGAGTTGTGTTTTTCACACTTTATATATCCATAAAGTGTCGCTGATGCTTTGGAATGAAATCATACCTGAAAGAATAAGCCTTTTTAAGTCTCCCCCAACTTATTCGGCAGTCTGTCTTTCAAGAACCTCAAGATTCATCTTGAGTTTGACTTCACCTCCCATAATATCGTTGACACATTCAGGATCTTCACCTTCGAGCCAGACAACAACCGTATATCGGTCAATGCCGCCTACCTCGAAATCGCTGCGGACATACTCCATAACCGTTGTATCGGAAACAAAGTTTTTGTCAACAGCAAAGAGCTCTCTGATGTTTTCGGTGCCCACACGGGGTTTTGCGTAAACTGTGGGCTTACCGTTTATGAATACCATGACTCGGATCGCTTCGTCAGCGCCCTTATAGGCTGTGACAACTTCAAGGCTTGCCATGTAATCAACTATAGCATCCTCACCGTCTACCGCCTGACCGCCGTTGCGGACAGCAAATGTATAGGCAAGGTAGTTGGTACCGTTATGGTCACCGTAGACCTTATCGAGATCAGCATAGGTCTTGTAAACAGGATCATCACCAAGCTCACCGTTATGGTTGAGTAGCCAGTGCTTTGTGATGTTATCCATATTTTCAACTGCTGAGCCGTATAGCTGAAGCGTGGGGTTTTCAAAATCTGCATTGTCTGCAAGCTGGATACCGTAGAGGTTACCCGCCATGCTTACTGTGAAACGGCCCGCACTGTTAATAACAGCCGTACAGGCGTAGCCGATACTAAGCAGAAGAAGAAGGACACCGACGATGATAGCGATTATTCTCAACAGCCAGTTGCGCTTGTAAACCTTTTCGGCTGTTGTATTGACATCGTACTTGCCCATCGGGTCATCAAGAGCCGGTATGTAAGAGCCGGTAGCACCCGGAACAAAGCCGCCGTTTGTCGGCTGAGTTATCTCAGGCTCGGCTGATTTTTTCTTTCTTGCCAATCAAAACATCTCCTGTTCTTTTGAGATTTATGTGCAGATGCTTACTTGATTTTCTTTTCGTCCCAAAGGTCTGTGCAGTAAAACTTACCGCTCATACGGTCTGCACCCATCTTAGCGAGAAGAAGTGAAAGCTGTTCATTATCTACACCGTCGACTTTTGTTTTAACGCCGAGCTTTTTAGCAAAATCGATAAGGCCCTGTACAACTATTCTGGGCTTATCCTCGTCCTCGTAAAGTTCAGGCTGTATCGGCTCGACAAGCTTTCTGTTGATGCCTATGTAATCGACCTCATACTGAGAAAGGTTTGACATTGATGTGTACTCAACGCCAACATCGTCAATAGAGAAGAGAAAACCGAAATCGCGAAGCTCGCGGATATTTTTGAGGACCTGAGCACTTACCGCCTCGTAAATATTCTCGGTAATGTTGAAGCAGAATTTATCGGGCTCAACATCGTGCTTTTCGAGAATCTTCTTGACCTGGGTTACGAAGTACGGTTTAGCAAGGTAGCGAACCGAAATATTCATAATCAGGCTGTTGATGCTTGCATCTCTTGCCTCCGCCCTTTTGATAACCTCGCAGCCCTCTTCGACAGCCCAACGGTTTATCTCGCAGATACGGTTGCTCTTTTCGGCAACCGGCACATAATACTCGGGAAGCATTACACCCATCTTGGGGTCAAGAATCCGGACACTCGCCTGATAATCGAGAGCCATATTCAGATGTGTATCAAAGACCGGCTCAAACATCAGCTCCATTGCACGCTGACGTCTGCCACCTTTCTTTGCGGGCTGTGCGCTCTCCTGCTGTGCGGCAAGCTTCTTGTTGTCTTCCATTTGCCTAACCCCTTACTTTACTAAAATTTGCAGCTCTTAATATATATTATAATACTTAAATATATAGAGATAAATATACACAATGTGATTTTATCACTTCGTAACAAAAAAGTCAACACAATTAGCTCTATTATAATTATTAGAATTAAAATTTGTTAAATATGCAAAAAACGAGTGTAAATATATGCACAAAAACAACAAAACGCTCCACAAGGGAGCGTTTGAAATACTTTATATTTTGTTAATCGCTGAATTCATGTGCCAATTCGTCAGCAAGCTCCGGAGTCCAATTATCCATAGCCAAAACAGCCATCTGCGGTTTTGACGAAACTATTCCGTCAGCAAGATAATACATGGCTTCTAGTGTGCCGAAAATCTCGTCCTCACAGTTTACCCATACCAACATTCCCAATGACTTTGCCTTTTCAAGAAGAGTGTATGAAAAATCTTCAGTATGGCAATAAATGCCTGCCGCACCGTTTTCTTTAAGTTCCTCAAGAGAGCTTTTGGTTGCGGATGAATAATCGCATAACACGGGTACGTTGATAAGGCTCTCCGAAACTACGGGAAGTGCATTTTCGTTGACACCTATAACAACGGAGCGACGCTCAAGTTCAAAAGCGCCAAGTGTTGAAGCAAAATCGCGCAATGCGCCGTATTCGCAAAGGTTGATTACAAAACCTGTTTGCTCATCATCCTCTTGAATAAGCTGCCTTACCACTCGCTGAAAATCCACAGAATTTCCGTTAGCCTCAGCAAATGAATCCGCAAGGCACGCTTTACCGTCTGTATTAAAAGCTACATTTACCAACACATGAGAAGTTCCTTGATCGTACCTGTTGCGAAACCACAAAAACGAATTTCGTTCAGCCGATTCATCATTATTTGCGGCAGCAATACTGACAGTACGCACAACATCGCCGCTCTCCTCATCGATAAACGGATTCACCGAGAGGAACCTGTCAACCTGCGAACGCTCAAACGCATTCATTGAATCGCCGCCCTTGATGAACAACAAAAAACAGATAACGACAACAAAAACCACGCAGGCAGACGAGGCAATCAACAGCTTTTTATTCACCGCTGACTCCCCTTTCTTTTATTTCTTGATATTTGAGTAAATTGATTGGGTAACAGAAAGCATTTCAACATACAGCTTTTCTATCTCTTCGACCAACTTGAACTGAGTACGGCAACGGTCAAGATTATGCTCGGGACGGCTTATTCTGAAATAAACATCACCGTTAAGATAGTCTGTAAGGAAACGGATACCGCACTCAAGAGTCATAAGCTTGCAGGAGAAAGGAAGATAATAAACCTCTGTTTCGGTCAGGCTGTCACCAGCCGCAGAAAGATAACCCTCTGTATAACTGCGGTAGATATCCATATTAAATCCGACTTTACTCAGGTCCTTTTCATCCTCATCGGCAGTATTACCTGCAAAGCGCATACTGTCACCGAAATCATACAGAGAAAGGCCGGGCATAACTGTATCAAGGTCAATTACGCAAATACCTTCACCTGTCTTTTTATCGAAAAGAACGTTGTTAAGCTTTGTATCGTTATGAGTTACGCGCACGGGAAGCTCGCCTTTTTCAAGAAGGTCAAGCAAAACCGAACAATCATTTTTGCGGTTAATGACAAACTCTATCTCGCTGCGCACGCTTGCGGCTCTGCCCATTTTGTCTGCTTTGACGGCAGCCTCAAAATCAGCATAGCGAGAAACCGTATTATGAAAATTCGGAATAGTTTCAACAAGCGTGTGAGCCGGATAATCTGCGAGCATTTTCTGGAAATTACCAAAGGTTTTACCTGCCCTGCGGCACACCTCTGTGCTGTCGGGGAAGTTATAGCTCACGGTGTTTATAACATAGTTTATAACGCGCCAGTACCTGCCGTTTTTATCGAGATAAAACGGCTTTCCGTCCTTGGTAAAATAGACCTTTATTGACTCGCGCTTGGGGTTTCCGCCGGCCTCAATAACCTTTTTACGAACAAACTCAGTTACACCAACATAGTTACGCATAAGCGCCTCGGGATCTTTGAAAACAGCAGTATTAATCTGCTGCAGAACATAGCATTTTTCGGTTCCGTCATAGTCGAAACGAAGAAGATAAGTGTTGTTAATATGACCGTTATTGAGAGTTGAAAAATCGTAATATTCACCCTTGAAGGCGTAATTCGCCATAATTTCATCAATGTCAAACAGATTTGTAATCATTGGTTTTCTTTCCTTTCGTTAAGACGGAAATGTATTTTTTCAAAGTATTCGGGTCTGTGAAAATCGGGGGTTGCTGTTTTCACTTCAAAAGCAGAATAGAAATGAGGTGCCTCGGTTTTTTCACCGCATTTGTAGAAATTTGCATAAATATACTCAAGCTCACTCACAGAAAAAGCTCTGCCGTAAGCCTCGCTTATAAGCTGTTCCGGCACGAAAATGAGTACGCCCCATCCGCCCACGGTCTCAATCCGTGAAACCTCAGGCGCAATATCGGTAACATCGCGAAGGAGCCTCCTGTCGTGTCTTCCTGTTCCTATTTCGCTGAGGCACACAGGATACGGATTCACCTCGATATTTATATAGCGCTCATCATCCTCAAAAGGGCGAAAGAAAAACTCCATGCAACTGTCGAGATAAACCGGATCATCTCGGTGGCAGTATTCGGCACGAACAGGGTGCTCGTCACTTGTCAAGGCAACACAAATACCTTCACCTTCAACAGCAAAAATGCCGGCGCAAGAGAAAATAGCAGCAGGATATTGCTCTTTCCACAAGTGATTACTCAAAGGCAGATGCTCTATGCTGCAGATATCCGGCACAGACTCAACAGACTTATAAATATACGCAATATTCATTTGATTCAGCTCCTGTATTCGTTCCAGAGACGTTCAAGAGTTCTTCCCGTTTCCTCAATCCAGAACTCTTCGTCATACCAGCTGGATGAAATAAGCTTTTTGTTAAGACGGTAGGCTATATCAATTTCGTGAGTGCTCTTTATCCAATAAAAGAAATCGGCAGCGGTTGCAGCATCATTTTCATAAGTACCGCCGTTGTATATTCCGGAAAAATCATATCCGCTTGCATCAAATTCCGCAGCAATATAGTAATTGATTGCCTTCTCGACCCACTCAGGAGCGGAGTGGTTATAATCAAGTACGGTTGAAGCGATGTAATATATTATTACACTTGCCTTATTTGGGTTTTCGTTAAACCAGTTTATATTGATGTTGATAGTATTACCGATAACATTACCGGGGTCATCGCGAAGATATGTCGGATCAAAATTCAAGGTAACTATCGGCTCATAATACTCCGAGCCGTATTTATAATATATTTCGGGATAAAACTTATTGAAAATATTGATTATATCGGTATAGACTTGAGCATTCATCAAAACCTGATTACCTGTTACTCTGTACAAAGCGCCGGGATCTGTCGCCTCAACGCTTGCAACCTCACCAGCATCAGCAAGGCTGTCATAGTAAGACATTTTCTCCTCAAAAGACAGAGTTGTTTCAACAGGATTCTCCGGCTTTTTGGGAGCTGAGCATGCCGTAAGGCAAGCAGAAACCGAAATCAGAACCGACAAAACTAACGGAATTTTTTTCAACATTCACACCTCAAAATAATAATACAGAAAGGAGAATTTTACTTGAGAGCTTCCTCGGGAGAAGGGGTATGAGGACACTCAACCGACGGCTGACGGTAAAGCGGAGCAGCCCAATAAACAGCATTTGTAATTATACGCTGTACTTCGGGGATAAAGTATGTAGGATTGCTCTCATGACCGGGCTGGAAATAGAACACTTTGCCGATGCCTTTGTGCCAGCAGCAGCCAGAACGGAACACCTCTCCGCCCTTGAACCAGCCAAGGAAAATAAGTTCATCGGGAGTAGGAATATCGAAGCGCTCGCCGTACATCTCTTCTTCGGGAATTTCGAAAAAATCACCTATTCCCTGCGCTATGGGATGAGAGGGCATAATGTTCCATACTCTTTCTCTGTCGCCCTCACGCCAGCAAAGAGAGCAGGTTGTTCCCATAAGCCTGCGGAAAGGCTTTGAAAAATGAGCGGAATGCAGAGCGATAAAGCCCATACCGCACATAACCTGATTGTAAACACGCTCGGAAATTTCATCCGGAACTTTTTCGTGTGCGCAGTGACCCCACCAGATAAGCACATCGGTATCTCTGAGCACTTCTTCCGTAAGCTCCTCAACGGTTTGAAGTGTTACTGTTTTTACCTCTATACCGTCGTTTTTGCCGAGAAAATCTGCAATGCAGCCATGAATACCATTGGGGTATACATTTGCTATGCTTTCATCCTCAAGCTCATGAACATATTCATTATAAACCGTAACTTTAATCAATTCGGCCACGCCCCTTATATTTTACTGGCTACTATTTTACTTCTTTTTTTGCGTTTAGTCAACTGTAAATAGAAAGAAGCGAAAACCCGATATGATTTTCGCTTCAAAATAAACTATATTTTAAGGCAAGTATGTCAGCGGTTTGAAAACATAGCCTTGTGAAAGTGCGTAGTCAATAATATCGCCCAGAGCGGCAGCATTATCCGCCGAAACTGAGTGAAGAAGAATTATCGCACCGGGGTGCAGCCTTGCCGTTACGGTTTTGAATGCGTAATCCTTGCCCTTCTGAGCAGAGGTATCCCAATCCGAATAAGCAAGTGACCAGAAAACGCTCTTATAGCCGAGAGACTGCACAAGTTCGAGAGAATTCTCGGTATAAGCACCCTCGGGAAAACGGAAATAGGGCGAAGAATAGCCGTATTTTGAGCGAAGATGATTCTCGACAGTCTGTATTTCTTCCATCATTTTTGTACGGCTGATTTTGCTGAAATTCGGGTGGTTTGTTGAATGGTTACCGACGATGTGTCCCTCTTTAATCATGCGCGTAATCAGCTTCGGCTCCGCCTCAATATGGTCAAGAGTACAGAAAAATGCTGCACTGACATTTTTCTCTTTAAGCACATCGAGAACAGTGTAGGTATAGCCGTTTTCATAGCCGCAATCGAAAGTAAGATAAAGAACCTTTTCGCCCGACTTGGAATCGTAGGTTACTGCATTATATCCCTTTGATTCAAAGAATTTCTGCGAATCAACACTTATCTGATGAGGCATGGAATTTTTCGCAACACCAAAGCTGTGGTTAATTACCGCGGTAGGAAGCCCGCGGCTGTTCGACGGATCATTAACACTGAAATTAACGGCAGGCAGCGGCATGTATCCCGTATAAGTGCCTGCGGCGGCACTCGGTGCGCCGGTAACACTCTCTGCCTTGAAGCTTGGATTTTTCAGCACCGGAGCGACAGTTGTTGTCGGCTTCGGCGCAGCCGTGGTTGGCTGCGCGGCAGTTGTCGGCCGTACTGTAGGCTGCACAGTAACAGAGGTAGGTTTATCGACATTTGCAGGTTCGCCAGCCGTTGTTGCCTGTGTTGTTTCGTCCGTACCGAACAGCAGGTCTTTATTGCCGATAAAAACAGCGGCGGCAACAGCCAGAAGCGAAACACAAGCCGCAATCAAAAGTGATTTTTTCATTTCTCTTATCCCCTTTATGTTAGCGGTTTTCACCGCTGTATTTTGTATTATATCACAAACTCCGACAAAATAAAAGCTATTTCATCATTCCCTGAAAGCTGTCCATCATAGTGCCGACGGTTTTCATCGCTTTCATTGCATTTTTTCTGGTCTGCTTTTTGAGCGACGGACTCATCATAGACACGCCGAGTGCCGTTGCTGCACCGCCTGCAAGCATACCGAGCATAATTTTGGTTGTTGCCGATTTCATTTTCTCACCTCACAAATTCAAGTTAATATTATTTTGTCTGCAAAACGGCAACAAAACAGGTGCAGTTAATGGAAGACGGCTTGATATTGCCATATGCTTTGTGTTATAATATTTTGTAATTTTTTTGATCGACGGTGATGAAAATGGAAAAAATAAGCCGTGTACTGGCAATACATGACATTTCGGGTTTCGGCAAATGCTCACTTACGGTTGCTCTGCCGGTAATTTCCGCGTGCGGAATTGAAACTACGGTTATGCCGACAGCCATACTCTCCACCCACACTGGCGGCTTTACAGGCTACACGTGGCGGGATCTGACCGAGGATATGCTTCCTATGGCCGAGCATTGGGAAAGCCTCGGAATCAGCTTTGATGCCATTTATTCAGGCTATCTCGGCTCATTTGAGCAAATAGAAATCGTAAAGCAAATAGTAAGCAAATTCAAAAAAGACGGCTGCTTTTATATCTGCGACCCTGCAATGGCTGACCACGGAAAAATGTATGCACTTTTCGATATTGATTTTGCAAAAAAAATGTCAGAGCTGTGTGCGGTTGCAGACATTATTGTGCCCAATTTTACAGAGGCAGCGTTTATGACCGGAGAAGAATATAAATCCGGTCCCTATACCAAGGAATATGTTGAAAAAATGCTGACAAAGCTGGCTGAGCTGGGGCCGAAAAGAATTGTACTGACAGGCGTTTATTTTGATGATGAAAACCTCGGCTGTGCCTGCTATGACAACGGCAAAACAGAGTATTTCCTGATGAAAAAGCTTGAAGGGGTTTACCACGGAACGGGCGATGTTTTCGCAAGCTCGCTGTGCGGTGCGCTTGTGCGCGGACAAAGCCTTGCAAAAGCTGTTCAGACGGCAACCAGATTTACCTGTGGCTGCATTGAACGCACATTAAAGCACACGCCCGATGTACGCTACGGAGTAGCATTTGAGGGCGAACTGCCTGAGCTTATCAAGGAGCTGGAAAAAGATGAGTAAAGCAACCCTTAATATTGTTCTTATTGAGCCTGAAATTCCGCAGAACACAGGCAATATTGCCCGAACCTGTGCCGCAACGGGAGCAAGGCTCCACCTCGTTGAGCCGATGGGTTTCAAGGTAGATGACAAAAAGCTCAAGCGTGCAGGTCTCGACTACTGGCACCTGCTTGATATTACATACTACAAGGATACTGCAGACTTTTTTGAAAAGAACAGCAGCGGAAATTTTTTCTACTTTTCAACCAAAGCAACACACCGTCACACAGATGTAGTTTACCCAGACAACACCTACCTTGTATTCGGGAAAGAAACTAAGGGATTGCCCGAAGAGTTACTAAAAGCAAACCCCGAAAAATGCGTAAGAATACCGATGATCAACGACTCAGCAGCACGCAGTCTAAACCTGTCAAATTCAGTAGCAATCGGTGTTTACGAAGTGCTAAGACAATGGGATTATCCCGAATTATTGTGCGAGGGTAAACTGACAAAATACGAATGGTAAATTGTCATTATGAGCAACCAGCGAAGAATCTTAATTTGGCTTTAATTATCTTATCTCTTTTATCGGCAGGGGCAAGCCCCTGCCCTACTGTATTTTTCAAATTACAGTTCACATGAGGATAAAGCTATGAACAGAAACGCAGCAATAAAATATATTTTACAAAATGCACGACCTCTTGAATTAGCAATCTACAAGTATTTCTTTGAAAACGGCTCAAACCAAGCTGTTGTTGATGAGCTTTTGAATTTTCAAAACCCCGACGGCGGTTTTGGCAATGCGCTTGAGCCTGATTTTTTTAATCCAAATTCAAGTCCTATTGCAACAAATGATGCTGTAATCACTCTTTACCGTGTAAACGCACTTGATAAGGATTCCGGTATCGTAAAAGGAATAGTCAGATATCTTGAATCACACGTTTCTTTTGATGAGGATAAAGAGCGTTGGCTGTTTGCAATTGACAGTAACAAGGATTATCCGCACGCAATATGGTGGGAGAAAAAAGGTGACGGCATCAGCGGATTTAATCCGTCAATATCTTTGGCGGCATTTTTGATTTGCTACGGTAATCGCACTTCTCTTTCTGAAGAAATCATAAAAGAGGGTTTTGGGTATATTGAAAATACCGAAGAAATAAGCGGAGATTCATTGAAATGTTTTCTGCTTACATATAAGCTTTTGAAATCAAACAACATTAAGGATATAATTGATTTGGAACATTTCAGAGATTTGTTATGCAAAGCTGTTGATAATTCCATTTGTAAAGATATTGAAAAGTACGGAGTTGAATATGTACCGATGCCTTCTGACTTTTTCTCCGGCACATATCTTGAATTTATCACACCTGAAACAAAAATGCTGATAGCCGCAGAAAAAGAAATTTTAGGTAAGCTGCAAATGAAAGACGGCGGATTTGACATCACTTGGAAATGGTATACTCCGTATCCTGAATTTGAGCAAGCAAGAGCTTGGTGGCGTCCTCGTATTACTATAGAAAAGCTTCTTTTTAATGAGGTACAGATATGAATTCCGAGATATTAAAACAAAACGAAAAAAGTTGGAATGTGTTGGCTGAAGATTTCTTCGGTGTTACCGCTTTACCTGTGCTCGGTTGCTCAATTCCGACAGAGGATGAACTGCACCTTTTTCCCGACCTTAACGATAAAGCTGTTTTTGAAATGGGTTGCGGAAGCGGTCATTCACTCAAATGGTGTGCAGAGCACGGTGCAAC
>JAZPYF010000036.1:0-8377 GCA_045544055.1 Acutalibacteraceae bacterium
CTGCAGAAATGCCCAAACAATATTCAATATCAATAGAATTATCAAGAAGATAATCGATAATACCGCTTACATAATTTCCTCTTAATCCGCCGCCGACATCCATTATTCCTACCATGATGTACCTCATTAAATTCTTATTTATCTGACCGTCCGACAAATTGGATTTCTGCAAATTTCTGCTGTTAATTCAAAGCTGAGAATTAATCTCAGCCCAGACACGGATGCTGTCTGATTTTGCAATTTCTTTGTTTTGCATAAATCCGCTATTAACAAAAATATTATCCGTGTACTTTACGTTTGAACAGTATTCTCCGAACCAAAGACTGCCTTGAACGGAAGAGTTGTCAAAGAAATCACCCGTATCGACTGTGTTTTCCGAAAAAACAAGTCCGTTGATGTTGTCTGTTCTCATAAGTGTTGACGGTATATCTTTAAAACTGTTTGAACTGATTTCTATATTTGTGAAAACGGCAGTTTCGGCAGACTTACCTGCAATGTTAGTGCCGATTTCGATTACGGAACCCCAATCGCTGTAATTGCATTTTTCAAAGGTGTTGTTGCGGATAATCAGGTTATCAACACCCGTGCCTTCCTGCCAGAGAGTGGGTTCAATATCCATAACAACCTTTATCGCCTGAGCCATTGTTTTATAGAATCGGTTGTTTTCGCAAAGTCCGTTTGAGGACTGAAGAAGCAGACCTCTTGCTCTGTTTTCATGGAAATAATTGTTTCTGATAACGTAGTTACCGCTGTTGCATTCCGTATTATATGCGGTCCAGCCCACCGATAAAGTTTCGGGCAGACCTTCAACAACAACCTCTTTTGTTATCCAGTCAAGATTTTTGACAGAAACAACCTTTGCAGTTAAATCAGTATTCTCAAATTTATCATTCTTAAAGCCGAGAGTATCGCCCGCTTCAAGCCTCATTGCAGAAGCAATAAGAGTAAGTGTGTTACCGTTAACCGCAGAAACATAGCCGAGACCGTCGTGAACGTTAATGCAATCATCACCCATACCGCTTATGTCACAATCCGAAATGTTGAAGCAACCGTTTGTATTGACAATATGAATCGCATCAGCAGTCAGGGACACACAACGTTTATCTTTGTGTTCGGGATTTACTCCGATAAAACTGTTGATAATCTGAAAATGCGAGCTGTTACCCTCGCAGATATAAGCCATACCCGGACTTCCGTAAATGCTGACGTTATCAAAGGTTATGTTTTTACTGTAATCGCGGAGATTGAAAACCGTTCCGTTATAGACATAGTGCCTGAGTATGTATGTTTCTCCGTCTTCAAAACCGTTCATGCAACCGTTGTGAGTAACACGCAAGGTGTTATCGGAAATCTTCTGAAAGGATTTTATATTCGTTTCGTCCTGATAAAGATAAACCTCTTTTGACGAATATTTTGCACCGAAAGTATAAGTTTCGGGGTCGCATTGAGTAATCGCCATCAATCGGCAGTTTTCATCGCAGTATTCCGCATCCTTGAAAACAAGGTCAAGAGTATTGGTATCCGCATTGCTGTTCTGAACGGTAACAACCGATGCAAGCGGACTTTCTTTCCAGTTCCAATCAACATTGAGATTACGTATTTCAACGCAGTCGCTGTTTCTGATAAAAAATCTGTAATCGGTTGAAGAGAAAACAAAGGTTGCATCGTTGCCTTCAATCAGCAAATCGGTGCAGTTGTTTGCATCAAGACCGTCTGTACTCTTGAAATAATATGTACCCTTATCAATAACAAGCTTCGTCTGTGGATGCTGTGAGCAATAATTGAGTGCACTCTGAAAAGCGGCAAAATTATCTTCGTTTTCTTCAGAAAGTCCGAAATCAGCGGCATTGACCTCGTTCAATTTATCAGCTTTGGGTCGCTGAATATAAAATTTTGTTCCGTTTGCGCCGTTTATTTCGTCTGCCGTTCTGTTTTCACTTAAGTTATTAAGCACTTCAGCAAGCACATCGGATTTGTCGGATATTGTTGCAGACGAAGTAAACAACAACACTATTGAAGCAATAAATGAAACTATTTTCAGAAGCATCGAATCTTCCTTTCAAATTCTTATTTATCGCTCTAATCATACCACAGTAAAAAGAAAAATTCCACCGTGTTTTTTATTCCGTTCATATACAAAGGTACTGATTACTCTGCACATATAGAAATAAACAGACCGTTTTTATTCGCTCCGCTTCGTGCGGGGCTTTTTCTTTTTGTTCCGATTACTTGGATTTGTTATAAAATTTTTCTCCAACCTTTGGAACATTTTGGTTTTCTTGTGTCGTATATGGTTGGAGGGCAAAATCATTATCACAAAAGAAAGGAGAATTTATGAATAATTCAAATGACTCTCTTGCTTGATTATATGAGTTCAATATGATAAAATATGGATAAAAACAAAGTGGTTGTTGAAGGAGAGAGCCGATGAAGCATATACTAATTTCTAAAGAGAAAAACCAATATGTTGCTAATTTGCATTGTCATACCACACTTTCGGACGGCCGAAAAACACCTGAGGAAATTCGTGATGCATATAAAGAACAGGGGTACAGCATAGTTGCATTTTCGGACCACGATAATTATTTTGATCATAGCGATTTTTGCACAGATGATTTTGTTGCAATTAATTCTTTTGAGGCGGATATCAGCGACAATGTTGTGAGCAACAGTCAGTTCCGAAGATGCTATCATCTCAATGCGTTTAATATAAACGGCGACAAAGAAGTTACTCTTCCTGCTACACCTGACTATAGGGATATGAAAGCTGTAAACGAATATATACAGAAGCTTAAAGAATTAGGCTTTATAGTTGCATATAATCATCCATACTGGTCAATGCAATGTCTTGACGACTATCGTGATTTAGAGGGTTGCAGTATTGTTGAAATATATAACAATTCTGTGTTTATTGAAGGCGGAGATGACGGACAAGAGCAGGTTTATGATGAAATGCTCCGCAGAGAAAAGCGACTTTTTTGCATTATGGCAGACGATAATCATAATGAATTTCCTTTTGGTGATGTTCGTTGCGACAGCTTCGGAGGGAAAACAGTTTTTCTATGTGACTCTCTCAGTTATGAATCTGTTATATCTGCTATGCAGAGTGGGTCGTTTTATTGTACCCGTGAGCCGAGAATTTTTGAACTGACTTTAGAGAACGGCAGAGTTCACGTTGAATGTTCGCAGGCTCAACGCATAGCGCTCTCAACAGCAGGCAGACGCTCAAAGGCTTTGCATGCTCCTGTGGGTGAATATGTAACTCAAGCAGATTTTCAACTGGAGGATGAGGATGTATACTTCCGAATTGAAGTGATAGGTCCCTCAGGGAAAAAGGCGAACACTAACGCATATTTTGTTGATGATTATAAATGATTCAAAATCAGGTAGCGACTGACATAATTCCCTGTTTTGTTAACCGCCTCACAGGCAGCAATCGCTGAGATGAAATAAGTTTCGTTTCATTCGGAATTAAGTGAATAAATAGAAAGAGCCCTTTGAGGGGAAGGTGTCACAAAGTGACGGATGAGGTGAAAACGGCTGTACAGGCATAATGAATCTTCATTTGTCCCTACACCTCATCACCGTCTTGCGACGGAGCTTTTCCTCAAGGAGAAGCCTTGTTTGGCGGCAATTCAAATGGTTTTGAGAATTTGAAAAGAGAATAAAACGAACTCCGTTTACTGAGCAATCGGTAAGCGGAGTTTTGCTATGTGTTTGTATGAATGAAAAATTTGCACAAAAAGAATTAAATGCATTGACAGCACGGGAGGCAGTAGTATAATAACAACAGCGAGAGGGGAGGGTGACAGATGAAAAAGCAGTTTTCAATGCTTACGGATAGTCCGCTTAAAAGCATACTTCTTTTTTCTTTTCCTATTATGGCTTCGTCAATGCTTCAGTACAATTATACTCTGGTGGACAATATCATCGTAGGCAGATATGTTAGCGAAAGTGCTTTGGCGGCAGTAGGCTGTGTCGGCCCGATAAACGCTTTTATAATCGGAGCTGCTCTCGGACTCACAACAGGCTTTACGATTCCCGTTGCCCATGCTTTCGGTGAGAGAGACCAAAAGAAGCTGAGCCATTATGCGGGCAGCAGTATTTTAATCGCCTTTGTTATCGGCTGTTTTATTATGGTTGTATCCCATATAATCTCCCCCATATTGCTGGGGCTTGTAGGCACTCCCGAAGACATAAAGGCGACGGCATCTTCTTATATAAACATTCTTTATTACGGTGTTCCCATTCAGATGCTTTCAAATAATTTTATGGCAATTTCACGCAGTACGGGTGAGAGTAAAAAGCCTCTCTATTTCTTCTGTGTTAGTGTTGTTGTTAACTTTGTTCTGGATATAGTTTTTGTAAAGTATCTGCACCTGGGTGTTGAGGGTGCGGCTGCGGCAACCCTGGTTTCTCATTGCGTTGCCTGTGCGCTGAACGCTGTATATGTGCTGAAATTCAATAAGAATGTAAAGCTGAGTAAGAATGATTTTGTTCCTTGCAAAAATACGATTTTTCATCAGATAAGGCTGGGCGTACCTGTTTCGCTTCAGTTTACCGTTACATCTGCCGGCTCAATGTGTCTTCAGAGCGTGGTAAATTCATTCGGCACCGACGTAATTGCTGGCTTCACCGCCGCAGGACGGGTGGAGAGCGTTACAAATATTCCGATGTCGGGCCTTGGCGTTGCTACACAGACCTTTGTGGGTCAGAATTACGGTGCAGGAAATTACGACAGAATAAGAGACGGAGTAAAGAAAGTATTTATTCTGGATTTGTTCGTATCCGTTGCTATGAGCCTTATACTGTATTTTTCGGCAGAGCCTGTTATAATGCTGTTCGGTGACAATATGAACGGCGAAATTATGGCGGCGGCAAAAAGATATATTCTCGCCATAGCGCAGTGCTACAGCCTTGTTGCAATACTTTTTGTTATGCGCAATACGCTTCAGGGCATGGGCTTTACTTATGCCAATTCCATTGCCAGTGTCGGTGAATTTTTCGGCAGACTGTCCGTTGCCTTTGTTCTTACGCCTCTTCTCGGATTTAATGCCGTATGCTATGCAGGCCCTGCCGCATGGCTGCTTGCGGATATTCCGCTTATAATTATATACCTGAAGAAACAGCGGCAATTCAAAAAAGCAGCGAATAAACAAACCCTGTCATTCTGAGCGTGAGCGAAGAATCTTTGCGTTTTTAAGATCCTTCACTGCCGTTCAGGATGACATTTTGTTATGATGATTGCGTAATGGCATATATTTTTTAATAAAAGACTATTATCCGTTTACCTGATTAACTTATAATTTTTACTGAATACTGACTTGAGCGGACAGAGCGGATGTGTTATAATATAAAAAATACAATGTTATTTCATGAACGGAGGGTGACTTTATGCAAGAGTTTATTAAGTTTCTGTTTACTGTTTTTACTACGGTTTCTGTATTTTTCTCTAACCTGCTTTATCCCGCTACGATTAATCCCGAGAGCGAGGGCTTTGATTTTTCATTTCTCGAATACCCGAATGAGGCTATCGTAACCCTTGAGGAAGCGGGTCTTACCGAGCAGGAGCTTGTGGGCAGAGCCTCAGCTCGTTTGCCTGAATATGTTCAGTCCGGCGGATATGACGATATCAACGGCATTACGGTTTCACCCTATTATACGGCAAAGGTGAGCGGCGAGGAAATTCCCGTTTACGCTTCGGTGGTTTTCATCCGTGTCGATGATACGGGAACACTCCACTCTTTCTCCGAAATTTATGTTGATTCAAGTGAGGAGTTTTCGTTTAATATCGAAATAACAGGTGCTGATGTTACACTCAAAAACGCAATTGTTCTTCCCGAATCTCACGGCGTAAAGGCACAGTGCAGCGATAATACCGTAACCGCATCAATCAACAAAACAGGTGTATACACTTTCCTTTTCAACGGTGCAAACCAGTACTACGGCTATACGCTTATGGTGCGTGAAAAGGTTGATGAGGATGCCGAAATTGCAGCATACATAGAGGAGTACGGAGAGGATAATGTCTGGGTTATTGATAAAGGCGTGTATAAATACGACTACGTCAATCTTGTTGCGCATAATAATCTTGTAATCTATTTGCGCCAGGGTGCTTATGTTATTGCAAACCACCTTTACGATATTGACTGTGCTGAGGATGAAAACAAATATTTTGAGCCGACTGCGCCGGGAGACAATTCAATCGGGCTTACAAGATATCCGTTTGTTAATTTTTATAATTGTAACAATATAACGTTTGCAGGCAGAGGTGTAATAGATATGACCCGCCTCGACAGGCGCGAAAGGCGCGGTGTTGTTTTCACAAACTGCAGCAATATAAATGTGCGTGATATTAAAATTATAAATTCACCCGAGTGGTCGTTTATTTCTTACTGCTGTACCAATGTCAGCATTGATAATGTGGATATCATCGGTAACAGGGGTAACTGCGACGGCTTTGCAATTTGCAACAGCCACAATGTAACCGTTGAAAATTGCTTTGCAAGAGTTGCGGATGATACCTTTGAGGTAAAAGCTCTCGGCGGTATAATGGATAGCAGAAACATCACTTTCGAGAACTGTATTGCCTGGGGTGGCTATGCAAGGTGCTTCGGAATTACGGGCGAAGTCAACAAGTTAATTTCAGGTGTAACCTTCCGTGACTGTGCCGTAGTTTACCGTGACGGTATCTGGGACAATGACAGAATAGGCTCGCTTGTTGTTGTGGCAGAGCAGACCAACGGCGGTATTGACGGAATACTTTTTGAAAACATTGAAATTTTCCGTGATGAGGGCAGACCGATTCTTGTGAAGATTTATGATGAGGAAGCAGAGAATTTTGAAATCAAGAACATTGTTTTCAAGAATATCTCTTACACCTCGTATATGAGGCCGAAAATTGCAGGTACTGACAGCAAAACAAACACCGTACAGGTAAAGCTTGACGGCATTACCTCCTGCGGCAGACGGGTAACTCAACCGCGGATTATGTTCGAGCTCGGTAAGTATTGCGATGTAACTTCGGATTAAATGTGAATAAAACCTCTTTGCGAACGGTTACCCCGACGTAGAGAGGTTTTTTGACATACCGAAAAAAGATTAAATTAATATTATCTGTATCGGTGTATTGTGTTGTTGGAACGGTTTAATCTTGAACGATTTCCATTTTTGAAAATAAACCTTTATTTGAGAAGT
Source organism: Acutalibacteraceae bacterium (assembly GCA_045544055.1). GTDB lineage: Bacteria > Bacillota > Clostridia > Oscillospirales > Acutalibacteraceae > UBA8612. The sequence goes on from JAZPYF010000036.1 coordinate 7,198, forward strand.
GTTTTGTGATATAATCAAATACAATATATTTTACAGATTAAGGAGAACATATATGTTTCGCAAAAAAGCTATAAGCGCGACATTTGCCTGCCTTTGCGTTTTTTCACTTTTTAGCGGTATGAGAGTTAGCGCAGTTTCAGCATATGACAGCGCAACTTCTTGCAATAAAATAAATATTGTATACGATAATTCCGCTTCTACATTTGTGGATGAGACATGGTGCAGATATAAATACTCGTTAGAGTTATTTGCTTCTGCGTTTAATTATGATAACGGAAGCTCTATAAGCGTTTATCCCCTGTGTGATGTTGCTCTGAACGGCGGTTTAACTGCAAATTATAATAGTCCGATAGATATAAATGGATATTATGATGTTAAAAAAATATCGGATATGGAAACGGTTTCCGGTGGAGGTACTCCATTTGAACCGATTATAATGGCGTACAATGATCTGAAAGAATCCGATGCAACAAAAAAAGCACTTTTAATTATTACTGACGGTATGTTTGAAAGCAATGCAATCGGTTTTGATTTGCAACGTGAATTGACTCGTATGGCAAAAGATGCTGAGGATATTGATATTTACTATTGCGGTAGCGGAGATTCGGTTAAAATTACAGCTAATGAATCCATAGGTTTGTATACTCAGCATAATAAGGGTATTGTCAAGGTTTCAAATATGGTTGAAGACCTTATGAATATTTACTCGAAGATGTTCAATCAATCCGTTCTTAATACGGCTAATTCGGATGATCTCCAATTTGTACTCGGTTCTAAGGCAGATCGTCTTGTTGTTTGGGTGACAGGTGAAAAAGCGGAAATTATTTCATTAACCGATGAAATAACAGGTATGCCGAAAGCCGAATATTTTGATACAGGAAAGCATACATACAGCACAAAGGCATTAGTAGGCTTATCACAGGCACCGGTGGATGAAAGCTTAAATAGTCATATAGTTATTTTTGATAATTGCGATGTCGGTGAATACAATTTGATTTGCGAAAACGCACAGGAAGTTTTTATCTTTTCACAGCAAACTGAAGTAACGAAAGCTGATAATGTCAATAATACAACAATAGCGGAACCGGTTGTACCGGATACGAAAGATGAAAATAATGATGATGTGTTCTCAAAACGAAATGTTTTTTTGATATCAGTGATGTTTGCGTGTGCGTTTATG
>JAZPYF010000037.1:0-18883 GCA_045544055.1 Acutalibacteraceae bacterium
GATGTCGCTTTCATAATGAACGCAGAGAATATCCTTCTCGTCAAGGTTCATCATAGGAATAAATCTTGACGGCTGATTCACCATCATATGCACGTCAAGAGGAATGTCCGTAATCTTCTTGACAGAGTTCACAAGGTCAAACCCGAGAGTGATGTTCGGAACAAAGCTGCCGTCCATAATATCGACATGAAGATAGTCTATTCCCGCCTGTTCAAGCTCAATTACTGATCTTTCAAGATTATTGAGATCAGCACACATTATTGAAGCTGAAAGATATTTTTTCATAATAAACACTCCGTAAAGTATATTCTTTTGTATTATAACACACTTACGGATTATCTACAATTAAAAATATAAATAATCATAATAATATTGAAAAAACATTTTATTTACAATATAATAGTGAAAAATACGGCAAATCCAAAGGAGAGAATTCGACAATGAATAAGGTTTCATTAGGCAGAAAGCTCGGCTACGGTGTAGGCGCAGTAGGCCTCGACCTGAGCTACGGAATGTTCTATTCCTACCTGTCAATCTTTCTGACCAACGCGCTGGGAATAAACCCTGCATTTTTGCTTATCATAACTCCCCTCGCCCGACTCTGGGACGGTTTCAATGACCCGATGATGGGTATGATTGTTGACCGCACAAAGACAAAAATGGGCAAGTACCGCCCCTGGATTCTCATAGGCGCAATGCTCAATGCTGTTGTGCTTGTGCTGCTTTTTAACAATCCAGGATTCTCAACAGGCTCTGCGGCGCTTTACATATATGCCGCTGTGCTGTATGTTTTCTGGGGTATGACAAACACACTCGCTGACATTCCGTTCTGGTCAATGGTACCCTCTTTTGCTACAGAAGAAAAGGACAGAAACCTTGTTTCAACTATCGCCAGAGCATTCTCAGGACTCGGTCAGGGCATAATCTCAATCTTCACTCCCATTGCCGTTGCATACTTTGGCGGCGTTGCAGGCAGCAAGCTCGACTCAATGACATCCGATACTCTCAGCAAGGGCTTCGGCAAATGGTCGGTTATCACGGCTGTCGGTCTGATTGTATTCGCACTAATAAGCGTGCTTTCAACAAAAGAAAAGCGAATTATAACAAATAACGAGAAGTTTTCCTTCAAAGCGGCACTTACAGCAATCAAGCAGAATGACCAGCTTCTTGTATTTATGCTCTTTGCAATGATATCAAATGCAGGTTTTTATATGACCTCAGGCATAAGCAGCTACTATTTCACATCCGTACTCGGCGACCTTACACTTCAGTCAAAATTCAACCTTATGGGTACTGTCGGTTCGGTGCTTGCAATTCTCGTTGTACCTGTTTGCTCAAAATTCATGAACAATCGCTCAATCTACAAGCTTTCGCTCAGCCTTGCTGCTCTCGGCTACATAGGAATGGCTGTTATGGGTTACGGCTTGAGCGGCAATGTTACAGCGCTCGGACTGTTTTACATCATCACATCGCTCGGCACAGGCAGTATGTTTGTTAACCAGACGGTTATGCTTGCAGACTGTGTTGACTACGGCGAATACAAAACAGGTAACCGCAACCAGAGCCTTACCTTCTCAATGAAAGGCTTCCTGCAGAAAATGGCATATACCATTCAGGCAATTATTATGTACGCAACCTTTACCGTAACGGGTTATGATGGTGAAGCAGCAATCCAGACACCGCAGGCACAGAGTGCGATTTCTTTCCTTATGTTCATCGTACCGCCTGTGATGATAATCGTTTCTCTCATAATCTTTACGAAAAAGTATAAAATCTTCGGTGATTTCAAGCATGAAGTACTTCACGCGGTAACAGAAAAGCATAAAAATTCATAAATCATTTTTTCAGGAGATAAAACTATGAAAAAAAGCACACTTTATTTCGGACAGTTCAAGCAGTATGACAAAAGATTCCTTACGGCAGATTCGGGTATTGATGTTGAAAATGTGAAAGCAATCGCATTTGACGGCGAAACGCTCTACATCACTCAGCCCGATTGCCTTATAGAGTACGCTGAAGGAAAATCGAAGAAAATTGCCGCCTGCGTATCGGGTTTATTCTCAAGAAAAGGCAAACTTTTTGCCGCTGTCGGCACTTCTCTTGCCGAAGTAATAAAGGGAAAAATCAAGAAAATCGCAGATTTCGATGCACCTGTTGTTGATATTTCCGTCGCTCTTGACGGCTCAACCTGGCTTATAACCGAAAAAGATCTCTACCTTATGCAGGACGATAAATTTGAAAGAATTGTTGACCTGCCTGAAAATACCGTTTGCCTTGCCGCTCTTGATAATAAATTCAGATACGGCGAAACTGTGTTCATCGGCTGTACAGAGGAGGGTCTGCTCTCAATGAAGGGCAAGCGCCGCCACTGGGCCGAGCTTGTACCGGATATGTCGGGCGTGCTCAGCAGAAAAATCAACTGCATATCAATTGATGCCCTCGGTCATCTCTGGGTAGGCACAGATGAAGGCCTCAATATTTATGACGGCAGAAGCTATTGGTTCAACGGTAATGACCTTTATTCTGTACCCGCAGGCTCATTCAACGATATGTACTTCGCATCCGACGGCAAGAAGTATTTTGCCACAAACACAGGTATAGTCACACTTGTTGAGGGTAGAATTTCATACTTCTCCTACGGCGCATGGCTTATGCACCCGACAGTTACAAAAATCGCAGTTTCCGAAAACGGCACTATGGCCGCTGTTACACCCAGAGGCATCAGCCTTATCACCTGCAAGGAAATGACTCTTGAAGAAAAAGCTGCTCACTATGATGAGCTTGCCGTCAGGTACTTCACAAGAAATGAAGGCTATCAGGTTTCAAGAGAGCTTCGCAAATACGGCGACCTTGATTCGGGCTGGCTCCCCAATTCGGACAATGACGGTCTTTTCACAGGTCTTTACTGCGCAAGCCAATGCTTCCGTTACAAGGTTACCGGTGATGAAGATGCAAAGGCAAACGCAAAGAGAGCAGTTGAAGCCATGATTAAGCTTACTGAGGTTACGGGCAAGCCCGGTTTCACAGCAAGAGCCACAAGATACTCTCACGAAGAAAACTTCGGCACAGGCAACAGAGAGGAATGGCACTACTGCGAAGGAAATCCCGATTGCGAATGGCTCGGTGAAACCTCAAGTGACGAAATGACAGGCCATTATTTTGCTTACGGAATTTATTTCGACCTTGTTGCTGACGAAGAAGAAAAGAAAAAGATTGCAACAGTTGTAAAGACAATCACCGACCATATTATTGAGCACAATTTCCATCTTACCGATGTTGACGGTGTGCCTACCACATGGGCAAACTGGGAGCCTGATCTGCTCAACAACGATGACCGATGGTATTATGAGAGAGGTACAAACTCGCTCGAAATTCTCTCTTTCCTTAAAACAACTTACCACGTCACAGGCGATGAAAAGTATAACAGGGTTTACGATATGCTCATTCAAAAGCACCACTACGCAATGAACTGTATGCAGTACAAGTGCGAGGACGGACACGTAGCACATATCGACGATCAGCTTGATTTTACAAACATCTATCCCCTAGTTGTTTATACTGACAGCGAGGCTCAGAAAGAGATTTTCAAAATGGGTCTCACCCACCATTGGGATTATGAGAGAGTTGAGCGTTCTCCGTTCTTTAATGTTGTTTACGGTGCTCTGACAAGTAATCCCTGCGACATTGAAAACGCCGCAAAATCGCTTGCTGAAATGAACCTTGATCTCATCAGATGGCCTGTTTTCAACAGCCACAGAAAAGACCTTGTTTGGGATACAGAGCAAGAGGAAATGGGCATTCCCGCTCAGCTCAAATACCCGGTGGAATACTCGGCAAGAGCGCTCGTCCACTATGACGGCAACCAGTTCATATGTGATTCGGGAGCTGAAGAATTTGTTCACATTAACAGCAAGGTTGTCAACCGCACCTCCACCCTCCCCAGCACATTTGCAAACGGTAAACGAGCAATGCAGCCTTACATCTTCCTTCTTCCCTATTGGATGGGCAGATACTACGGTCTGCTCGGTGATTGATAAAGTATAAAGAAATCGGTCAAAGCTTCACGGCTTTGACCGATTTTTACGTTATTTATTGAGCTTTGCTTTTTTGAAATATCTGACGGTAAAGATAAGAAGAACTGTTCCGAGCAAAGGAAAGAGCGATGTTACAAGCATACCTGCCTTGAGTCCTATTTGCTCTGCAGCAAGACCGAGACTGACACCAAGCTCTGCGGCAAAAGAGCTTTCCGCAACCTTATCAACAACTATTCCGAGCAGCTGCGGTGCAATTGAAGCACCGAAATCTCCTCCCGCAGCCATAAGCGCATATGCCGCAACACCGACACCGGGCATATTCTCCTCCATCATTATAAGCGTGCCGGGCCAGAGCATAGCAGTAAAAAGTCCCGTAAGAATACAGGCAATAAAAGCAAAGGTTACATTCGGTGAAAGACCTGCAACAAGATAGCAACAACAAGCGCCCGACATACCGACCATCAAAACTTTGATAATACTTTTGCCGTATTTAGCATAGCCGATTCGTGCCATACCGAGAAGAATAGCAAACATCGCCATACCAAGAATATCACCAACTGTTTTATCAATTCCGAGCGAGTTTTCGATATAGCTTGAAATCCAGTTTGACATAGCGTTTTCAGCACAGCTGCCAAAAAAAATACAGCCAACGCACAAAGCCATTGCCAATGTCCGCTTACCTGCTCTGCCGGTATTCTGAACACCTTCCTGCGAAGCCATATCAGGCATTGGAGAAAGCATAAACATAACAGAAGCCAAAACCGGAAGAAGAGCCCAGAAAAGTGTAAGATAGAGCCAGTTCTCTGCACCGAAAAACTTGAGAAACACCGTACTTAATACAACTACGGTAAACACTCCGAAAGCATAGAGTGAATGGAGCAGGCTCATATCCTTCTGCGGATTATCAGATGGTATTGCCGCTATTAGGGGACTTAACAACACCTCGGACAAGCCTGCCGAAACAGAAAACAGCACAGTGCCTATCAAAAGACCGACATAAGCGTGCTCAGGAACAAAAGCAGGTACGAGCGCATAAATCAGCAGACCCGCCGTTGTAATCAGCGGCATTATTCTAACAACCTTACCGACGTTGAAATACTTTGAGAAAGCGGTAAAGATCAAATCAATCAAAAGCTGTGTGCAAAAATTTGTAAGTACAAGTGTGCCGAGAAGAGTGTAGGAAATTCCGTACATCTCACGCAAGGGCGCAAACAACAGCGGCGGCAGACTGAAAATAGACGACATTGTAAAATATGCCGTATAGCACGCCAGCTTTGTACGCTTGAAATTCTGTGTTTTCATATTCTACCTCGAAAGTTTAGTTTACTTTTGTAATTATACTAACACTTTTTATTTTTATCAAGACTTGATTTGCTACTTTTATATTGCCTTTTACGGTTTACTCATGTTAAAATATACAAAAACTCTTTGAGGTGATAAAAATGCTCAGAAAAAGACAGGTACATCTCGATTTTCATACAAACGGAACACTGCCCGTAGGCAAAACATTTTCAAAGGAACAGTTTCAGCGTGCGCTCAAGCTCGGTCATGTTGATTCCATAACCGTTTTTTCAAAATGCCACCACGGCTGGTCATATCATCCGACTGAAGCCAACGAAATGCACCCCGAGCTTGACTTTGACCTGCTCGGCGCTCAGCTTGAAGCTTGCAAGGAAATAGGTGTAAATGCACCCGTTTATATTTCTGCAGGCTTTGATGAAAAGGATTTTGTAAAGCATCCCGAATGGAGATACCACTACTCACCCGACCAAGCCGATGTTGAGGAATATGAGAACGAAGTTCATTTTCATCTTCTCTGCTTCAACACAGGTTACCTCGATGTCCTTTGTGCTCAGATTGAGGAGGTTATGGTTAAATATAACCCTTGCGGCATTTTTCTCGATATTATATCGCCAAAGGTATGCTACTGCGATAAATGCGTTGCGGATATGAAGTCTCTCGGCCTTGATATAAACAGTGAAGCTGACAGACAAAAGTTTTCCGAAATGACTTTCTACAAGTATGTCGAAGCAACCAATGCCGCTGTAAGAAAGCACAGCGATACAGCCACGATTTTCCACAACAGCGGTCATATTCCTAAAGGCGACCGCAGGTTTATTGATGCAAACACACATCTTGAGCTTGAAAGCCTGCCGACAGGCGGATGGGGCTATGACCATTTTCCGCTTTCAGCCGCTTATGTGCGCACACTCGGCACAAAAGATTATCTCGGTATGACGGGCAAATTCCACCAGAGCTGGGGCGAATTTGGCGGATTCAAGCACCCCAATGCGCTAATATATGAAACCTCGCTCAGCGTTGCAAACGGTGCAGGCTGCTCAATCGGCGACCAGATGCATCCGCTCGGCGAAATGAATCTCTCCACATACTCTCTTATCGGCAAGGCATACTCTCTCATAGAAGAAAAAGAGCCGTGGCTGGAGGGTGCGGTCAATATTGCCGATGTAGCCGTACTTAGTGCAGAAGCAGTAACAGGCAGCCGTGATATCAAAGCAGACATTGGTGCAAACAGAATGCTGCTTGAGGGCAATATACTTTACAATTTTGTTGATGAGGAAACTGATTTCTCAGGATACAGGATTCTTATTCTGCCCGATGTTGAAATCACATCGCAAAAGACAATAGAAAAAATCAAAGCCTATGTTGCAGACGGCGGCAAGGTTATTGCAAGCGGCAACGCACTTATCAGCGGCGGTAAATTCTTCCTTGATGCCGGTGCCGAATACAAGGGCACCAATGAATTCACACCCACTTATCTTGTTCCCCGATACGAAACGGCAAACGGCATTACGGAATATGTAATGCGCTGTAATTCTTATAAATTCGCTGCAATTGACTGTGAAACGGTTGCCTATATGCAAAACCCGTATTTCAACAGAACGATTGAGCATTTCTGTTCACACGCTCACGCACCGAACAACCCGAATGAGGTAATGCCCGGTGCGGTTATCAAGGGCAACGTAGCTTATATCGGCTGGGATATTTTCAGCGCTTATGCTAAGCACGGTCACATTTGCTTCAAAGAGCTTTTCGCACACATAATTTCCGAAATGCTCGGCAAAAGCGCAAGCATTTGCGTTGATTTTCCGGACAGAGGTGTTGTAACGCTCACAAGGCAGGAAGAACAAAAAAGGAATATACTTCACCTGCTCTTTGCACACACAACGGTCAGAGGAGAAAACACAGAGGTTATTGAAGATACCGTACCGCTGTATGATATCACCTGCTCTGTCAGATGCCAAAACAATCCCTCAAAGATTGCGCTTGTACCCTCCGGTGAGGAACTTAGCTTTGAATATTCTGACGGTTTTGCAAATTTCACCGTACCAAAGGTTGACATTCACCAGATGATAGAAATAGCGGATTAAAGCAAACTTTCAAAAAGAAATCCTAATAATTTCAAAATGATATTGAGATTTTTTCAAAAGCCGCTATAATATAGAATATACTTTTAATTTACGGAGGCAGATTATGTTAGAAACAGTAAGACTCGGCGTTATCGGTCTTGGTGGCAGAGGTCAGGGAAATCTCAGAGAATTCCTTGAATGTGACGGCGTCAAGGTTGTTGCCGTTTGCGATAAATACCAGGACAGAGCAGAAAAAGGCGTTGAAATCGTCAAAGAAAAGACAGGTGAAGAGCCCGCATTGTACCTTAACTATAAGGAGCTTCTCGCAAGAGACGATATCGATGCAGTTGTCTGCTTCACCACATGGATAACACACGCCAGAATCGCTACCGATGCAATGCGTGCAGGCAAGCATGTTGCAATGGAGGTTGGCGGCGCTGCAAGCATTGAGGAATGCTGGCAGATGGTCAGAGCAAGCGAGGAAACGGGTAAATTCTGTATGCTGCTTGAAAACTGCTGCTATGACAGAAACGAAATGGCACTTTTCAATATGGTCAAGCAGGGTCTCTTCGGCGAAATTATACATATGCAGGGCGGATATCAGCACGATCTGCGTGACGAAATCTGTCTTGGCAGAGAAAACCGCCACGGCAGACTCTTCAACTTCCAGCACAGAAACGGTGAGCTTTACCCCACTCATCAGCTTGGCCCGATCTCAAAGGTACTCGGTATTAACAGAGGCAACCGTTATATCGCTCTTTCATCCTTTTCAACAAAGTCCAGAGGTCTTAATCTCTGGATGAAAGAGAACAAGGGCGAGGATTATGATATTGCAGATTATCCCTTCAATCAGGGTGACGTTGTAACAACCGTTATCAAGTGCGCAGACGGTCAGACAGTTGTTCTCACTCACGATTGCTCACTGCCCCGAAACTATTCCAGAGGCTACAGAATCCAGGGTACAAAGGGTCTTTACATGGAAGACGGTGATTCACTCTTCCTTGAGGGTGTTACATCACACGATCACAGCGACTGGACTCATCCTGCTGAGGATTTTGAAAAATACCGTGAAAAGTACGAGCATCCTCTCTGGAAAAAATACAGCGAGGACGGTATCCGCGAGGGCGGTCACGGAGGTATGGACTACCTTGTTTTCAGCGCATTTGTTGAAAGCGTAAAGGTTGGCGAAAAGCCCCCGATTGATGTTTATGATGCTGCAACATGGATGGCTGTCACCTGCCTTTCAGAGCAGTCAATAGCAATTGGCGGTGCTCCCGTTCCGTTCCCCGATTTCACAAACGGAATGTGGATTGACCGTGAGCCTTACCGCAGAGGCATCTTCTGCCTTGATGAGGTTTGCGAAGACTTCTTTGAATAATAAATAAAATACAGCACAAACAAAACGAGCCGCTTGAGTTTTTACACTCAGGCGGCTCATGTTAATTTATTTACCGAGTATGGGCATTTCGGTCATTCTCAGCCTTGTGCAGCCGTACGGACAAAGCTCAACCTCCTGCACAGCCGAAATCGGCTTTTTGGACTTCGGAGTTTTTCTGCAGATTGATCTGTAAGGGAATTTGAGACCCCAGTCGATCTGCTGCATTTTTGCCGTTACGGTTACGGGAGGCTTATCCTGCGAAAACGGATAATCCCCTATTCCGTTGAATATCACATCAAATTCCTCAGCCGAAAAGCCGTAATTCCACGGTGTTTTGGGAATAAACTGATAATCGCAATACGGGAATTTGCGTTCAATACCTTTTCTTGTGTATTCTCGCATTTGCTTTTCATAGGCAACAGGAACAGAGAAAAGCAATGAACCCATCTGCAAAACATAAAGATCATTCGGCCTCTTTTTGAGGAACGGTACTGCTTCAAACTCCAGACTGATCTCTGTTTTACCTTGCTTTACCTCAAGCTCAAGGTCTTTAACAGCGCTGTTTTCACCGTTCACTTTAATATTCTTTGCAAAGGACGGAATGCGGATCACAAGGCTGAAATCCTTTTGTGCATCAATATAATAGCGGGCTTTATTTTCAAACGGATAGTTTGTTTCAATCCTGACGGTAACATCGTTATCTTTAAGCACGCACGGCAGCATAACGGAATTGATTACCCTGTCGCCCTTGTGCATAAATGCTGAAAGAGCAAATTTCGGCCAGCCCTGATTGAAATTAGCGGTACAGCAACCGAAGTTCGGCTCCAATCCGAATGTGTGTGCGTAAGGTCCGTTTGTGCTGAACGGAGCCATAATCATTGTTTTTCTGCACGCTGTCTGATTGACCTGCTGAACATACTGGTGGGTCCACATATCCTCGGTGAGCGTTGCCGGCAAAGCATTAAAGGCAAGCATCTCAAGCCTTTCCGCCCACTTGTTATCACCTGTGTGAGCAAACAGCTCCTCATAGGAATACATCTGCTCAACAACGGAACAAAGCTCAGTTCCTCTTGTGGGATCAATGCCCGAAAGCACTTCATCGCCCGTAAAGCCCTCAAAAGCTGTTCCGTTATATTTATCGAGAACCGCACGGAGCTTTTCTGCATTATCGGTATAATTCTCACCAAGCAACTCGTGCGAAACAGCTTCGCTCTTGAGCATCATTGTGATATTTACTATATGAGTTTTTCTCAGCCACACATGGCTCGGCTTTTTCCAGGAATCAATCGCAGAATTATAATCGTAGCCCTGCTCTTTTATAAGGCGTGCCAGGTCTTTTATCCAGGATTCGCGGTACTTTTCATGCAGAAAATCAAGAGCGATAAACGCCTCAAACCACCTGTATTTTGCCCATTTGAACAGAGTTGTCTCACCACTGCTGAGCATATCGTAATAATTCCTGAAAGCTCTGTAAATAACATCGGGGATTCTTTCATCACCCGAGCAATCATAATAGACCTTGAGCGTTTTGCCGATAAGCTGTAAAGCCCATGTATCGTACTTTGCTCTTTTCTCCTTTTCACACGGGCAAATCCATCCGTCATCCTCCTGTGAAGAAACAATCGCATCAATATACTTCTTTACGGTAGCGATCATATCTTCATTTTCAAGCAGATATGCAAGCAGTATAAAGCCGTCAAGCCAATAAGGCACTCTTTCCCAGCCTTCTCTGTTACCGCCGATCCAAGCGCTGTCGCGTATATCTGGCCATATCTTATGCAGATTGCCGCTCAGACCCTCTGCCTGAATTTCGAGCTGACGGCGAAGCCAACCCTCGGGTTTAATACTTTTTGATGTATAAAAATTCCACTTGCTCATGCTGACGCCTCATCTGCACTTTCTTTGTTGTCTACTCCTTTTTTAATAAGGAAATATAGAGGAATAATGGCGAATATACAAACTATACCTGCCCAGAGGAACATATTCTTTGCAGGAACTATAACCTCAGCATAAGATGACGAACCGAAAAAACGTTGGCAACCGTAACAGCAACCGCTATAACCGCAACAGCCGCAACAGCAATAATCAAAGCTTTTTTCACTTTTGACATAACGCTGCTCTCCTTTATTACATAATACAGGACAATTAAATGTATATTAGTTTTGTTTTTCAACAAAGCAATAATATATTGCAGAAGTATTTACTGTTGTTTTTTCTGATTAAACATGATATGATTATTAAAAACACGAAAGGAAGAAAAAACGATGATAAGCATAATTAATAAAATCATTACCTTAATTCTTGTACCGATTTATTTCAGCGTTCTCTCCCCCACTTACCCGATAATCGTGCTGTTCAATCAGCCGCAGCAGCTTATATCACTTTCCGAAAACGGTGTAGGCTCTGAAGAAGACCCTGTGTACCTCACAGCCCACAGAGGAGTTAACGCTCTTGCTCCCGAAAATTCGCTACCCTCTTTTGAAGAAGCAGTAAAAAACAACTACTACTCCGCCGAATGTGATATTCAGCTCACAAAAGACAACAAATGGGTTGTTATTCACAACGCTGAGGTTGACGGCAGATTCTGCCAGTACGGAAAAATAGCAGACCTCACTCTTGAAGAGCTTAAAACCTTCAGCTACAACTGGGGTCCGAATCTGTGGAAATACAAGGATTCACGAATACCTACACTTGAAGAATATCTTGATGTTTTTGTAGGCACAGAAACCAGACCGCAGATTGAAATAGGTATTCCCGATTTCACTATGCTCAACAGCATTGTTGAAGCAATAACCGAAAGAGGTCTCACTGAGCAGGCAATTATTCTTGCCCCTAATTTTGAACAGCTTAAGGCAATTCACAATATCAACCCCGACATTGAACTGTGGTATCTGGTTGATACAATGACAGCTGAGACTGTTGCGCAGGCAAAGCAGCTCGGCGATAACGTGTGGCTCTCGGCAAGCTACGATAAAAATACAAAGGAAAATATCGAGCTTGCAAAGCGTGAAAACGTCAACTTCTCTCTTTTCACGGTAAACACAGTTGAAGAAGCCAAGGCACTCTACGATATGGGTGTAAGATACATAGAAACCGATATACTCTGTAACTGATTCCATTAAACAGATAAAGGCTCTGCACAGCATCAAGCTATGCAGAGCCTTTAGAATTACTGTTTGCATTGATATACGAAAATTTACGGCACTTAAAAAGCTCTATAAGCCATAAAAATCATCAGGTGAGGTCGGAACGGTAAAAGTATTGTTACCTTTATAAAGCATATCCGTTTCGGTTTCGCTTATCTGTTTGATTTCACCGTTTTCAAGGCTGAATACACAAAGAATCATCTGTCGGTCTTCTGCTTCACTTTCATCACATAAAACGCAAATAAAGCTGTCACCGTCTGCGGTTTTGACATAGTACGGGTGAAGGTTATAGGCAAACCAATCCACCTCATAATCAGACTTTTCCGTACTGATACCGAGTGTGTAATAAAACCTGCCGTCAGAGTCATAGTTGCCAAAAACGACAAGCTCATCACTTCTCTTATCGCCTGTAAGGTCGATAAAGAAAACTGAATCCAATGGCAGATTTACAGTATAAGCATCCGGCACGGCTGTATACTTTTCTTCGAACAAATCGCTATGTTCAGCAAATGTTACCGTTACAATCTGAACACCGAAATTTGTCGGAGCAACCGCACCCGGTGAGAAATAAAAGGTTATGCCGTTATAGTCAAGCACCCACGTGATATCTTCTTCAGGAGTGTTTTTGAAATAATCGGGAATAGCGGTTTCAACGTCAGATTCTCCTTGCCATATACGGCTTGTAACTTCTTTTTCAACGATTGAGGGCAGCTTGGTAATGTTCGTTACAACATCGGAAAGAGCAAGCATTTCTCCGCTTTCGGTATCGTAATTAAGGGAGTTGAAGCTCCTTGAATCTTCCGTAGCATAATCCTCAAGAATACTCACAGCAGCGCTGTCAGCACGTCTTACCTGTACATCAAGCGTTGATATGCAGGTTGAAAAGGATTCACTGTCTTTCAAAAATTCTTCGGTTGCAGTAACGATTAAATTATCCTTTTCTTCGTCCATTGCTCTCTTTCGCATAACAGAGGTTTCCGAAAGAGCTTTTGCAAGAAGCGGATACTTTTTCTCCATTGATTTATCAAGGGTAACATCCGTATATTCGCTTCTCACAAGCATTTCGGGGTGATCCTCATACCACTCATAATGAGAAATATATTCTTTATTGAGTGCAAGAACTGTTATTTCTTCACTTGTTTCGTTTATGACAGACTGCGTTGTTTCAGACGGAGTAACCCCTTGCGGAGAATCTTCTCCGCAGGAGGTTAAGATAACAAAGAAGCACAAAACCAATAAAATGCAGATAGTATTTTTAAGTTTATTCATTTATATCAGAATCCTTTGACAATAAATGCAATAAGTTCTGTTGCGGATCTATCCTCACGCTCATCAGTCATAACAGTTATAATGCTGCCGTCATCAAGAACTGCAGAATCGCAGAACCACGGATAACCTGTGCCAAACAGATCGCCGTCGGAAATTTCGGCAACGAATTTGCCGTTACTGTCCCAAAGAAGGATATCCCTCATATTTCCGTCAAAACCGATATATCCGTTTGCAGTCTGTGTGACAAAAGTTACACTACCGAGGCCCTCACCCTCTGCATCGCAGAGAGTTTTCTGAAGAACGCCGTCTTTACTGTAAACAAATACCTTGTGTCCGCTGTCATCTGCGGCATTAGCGCAGACGTAAATATTGTTTTCGTCAACACACAGATGCATTATTGTATCGATTTCCTTGAATGTTACGGGAGTTGAGGAGAAAGAACCGCCGTTGAAGGTTACGATTTTACACTCATTTGAGGTGAAGTAGTCAACACCCCATGCACCTGACGGATGAAGCGCAAGATTCTCAATATCTTCGTAAGTTGTAACTACATTACCGCCCTTAATGCAGAGAATATCATTCAGACCGCCGCTTACCCAGAGTGTACCGTCGGCAGTTGCTTCGATTCTCTCATAATCATCCTCTGGAAGCTCTATCGGCTGAACAAAAGCAAGGTATGAACCGTCATAGTGGCATTCGCTGAGCACACCGTCAACGAGTACATATACCCTGTCACCGATCGCGGCAACAGAATGATCGAAGGTTTCAAAGGTTGTAACGGGAGATTCGAAGGGAACAAATGTTGATGTAACGGTAAATGCTCCTGCGTTCACGCTTGCAGAATCGGCTGAAAACTTTTCGCCTTCCCATTCCCACGGGCCGTCAACATTTGCGATATCCTTAAGATTGAATGTAATACCGTCAAGAAGAGCCGCAATGTGGCTGTCGTTGATATCGGTTGTATCAAACTCAATATAAACAGATGCGTTTGCACTCTCCACGCGGTTGAAGTAAACGAGAGTATCGTCACCGTCATCATACCTGAGAAGGTCAACACCGCCTACATTTACTGTTTCGTAAGCTTTATTCTCCTTGTATTCATACTGGTTAAAGCCGTAATAAACAAGGTCCTCACGAAAATCATAGGGTTCATCAATCTCAACTTTGATTGTTGCCTCAACTAAGTAATATTCTTCATCTTCGGGATCAAGAACCTGAAGAACAGCTTTGGAATATTCTTCTTCATTCTTGAAGTCTTCTTCAATGTTTATCCAACCGTCGCTGAGCTTAACAGTAAAGAGTGTAGCTTTAATGTCAGCATCGGAATTACTTGACGGCTGTTTTGTGTTGTTGTCGGGTTTCTCGGGAGTATCGTCGCCGCAGGATGCAAAGGAAAACAACATTGCAAGCGCCAAAAGCAATGCGAGTAATTTTTTCATATCAAAAACTCCTTTGGTTTATTTTTGTTATGCCCAAGGATCCTCTTCTACCGGAACACGGATATCTGCAAGACACTGGATTTCAACAAGAAACCACTGACCGGTTGAAGGCTTTTGGCGAAGCTTCATCGGTCTCGGATTATCAGCGCCACCGCTCTGCACGTAAAGCGTTGCCCAGTTTTCAATATCGAATGAATACGGATTTTCAATTACCGATATTGTATACGGAATACTGGGCTTATAGCTGTTCTGCGGAGTTGCACCCGCAAAATAAGAGCGTGCTTTATAGCCTTCTGAGCCGAGATGTTCTTTGATAAACTGCTTTTCAAAGCCGCTCACCTCGCCCGGCCCCTTTAAGAAGTTGAGCATTTCAATTGTAGCATCGGGGTTGTGCTCATAATTACAGAGCACCGCAAGAGTAAGTGCTGTTGTCTTAAACGGAGAATCAAGGCTTGCCTCGGGCAGTGCCTGAAGCTCGGTAATGTTAGTCGGAAGAGCTGCAAAGGTAAAGGTTTCCGTATGATTTCTGCCCTTACCTGCAGACTGTACGGCACTATTTACCGCTTTGCTTACACCTTGCGAAACCTCTCTTCTGATAGTTGACTCCGCCTGCCTTTTAAGAGAATCAAAAAGTCCCATTGGAAATATCTCCTTTCAAAATCAGTTTTTATTCTGCTGTTTCGGTTTTTCTCTGCGCTCAACGTTGTTATAAAGGAAATTGTCCGCACTTCCTGTTATAACCATACTGCCGGGTCTGGTATAGACGGTTGCATTCTCCTGCATATGTACGGATTTATTCTTTGATGCAATAGAATTAATGATAAGGAAACCGACAAGTAAACCAATGCCGAGCGAAACGGGCAGCCAGATAATTGAAACACCGTTTTTTTCTTCGCTTGCGCCTATTGTATCGGTATTTTTATTCAAAGGCTCATCATCATAAATGTATCCGCCAGAATATCCGTTTTCAAGATATTCTTCCGCCAGCTCATAGCAGGCGGAAATTCCACCGTAGTAGCTGTCATTGCTGTCATATGCATTAATCAGAGCACCAATGACAGCATCTGTCAGAATTTCATCTGCATTGTCCGAAATAAATGTTGAATATTCTTTGATCCAATCGTCATGAACGATTATAATTCCGTTTTCGCTGTCGGTATAATCGAAATATGTTTCTGATGCAAATTCGTCAATTGTAACATCTCCCGTACCTTCGGTTATGCAGAAAAGTACGGTAATACCGTAAGCTGACTCAAGCTTTTCGGCAAACGAATCAAGCTCTTCAATTTCACTTGAAGAAAGCTTATCGGCATAGTCTATTACATACTGCTGAGTGTAAGCAGATGCAGAGAATAAGAACGAAAAACAAATCAGAGTTGCAATAAGCATTGCAAAAATCTTTTTAGTCAAATTCTGTGCACCTCCTTAAAGCAGCTCTATCAGCCACATAAGGCCGTAGATTGCTGCGCCTATGCCTGCACCGAGTAAAAGTGAAGCCTTTGTGACGGCTTTTTTATCTGTGGGAATATTGCCGACAAATTTACCGGTCTGCCCGTTCATCGCAAAGGTAAAATTCTCACCGTTCCATTTTGTGTTGAGAATCCACACGGGATAAAGTGCATATTTGTAAATACCGTTTGCAACATTCATAATTGCACCCTGATTTTCGACATCGTCATAGCCCTTTACGGTTTCTCTGAACGAATCAATTATGCTCTGTCTGATTCTTTCGTTGGCTCTCGGCATGCTGTCTTCTGCTGTCACATCGTATTTATCCGCAAGATAGCCTGCAAGATAAGCGGTGTTGAAATCAACAGCCTGTGACAAATCAAAAGGCTCGACGGATTCCATAAGGTCATCAGGCATTTTGGTTGAACCGTCAACGGGGATATTATCAAAGCTGATATTACCGCTTCTGTAAATATCGAAATATGATGTTTCGGTATATTCGTAACTTTCGTCAGACCATTTCTTCACCTTTTTAGCCTTGTAATTAGCGTTACCGACAGCATCACAGGTGAAAAGCCAATGCGGCACGTAAACACCCTTGATTTCCTCAAGTCGATTGTCGGTAAGAAATGATTTAGGAACAAATTTTTTGGTTGAAATATGTTTTTTGAACGCCTCTTTGGCAGCTTTTTTATCGAGCTTGAAAGGTATGACGAGATCGGGCTTCAACGCACCCGAAAACTGCCCCTTCATAACAACCTGATTACCGCAGTATGGACAGGTTGTTGCGCCCGTTGTTGTATCGGCAACGATTTCACCGCCGCAGGAATTACAGGAATAAACACTCATACCGTCTGTTTCGCCTGCACCCCATTGCGCCCCCTGAGAATTCCAGCTAATCAGCTCAACCTGATTCGATGTATCCTCAGGCATAGTGGTAATATCGAACTCAGTGTCACAGTAAGGGCATTTCAGCCTTTGTGCACCTGTATTGAATTCAACAGCACCTCCGCAGCACGGACATTTCTGTTCAAGAATTGTTGACAAGGTTAATCATCCCCCTGTTTTTCTGTATCTGTAGAAGAATAGATCATACCGTCTTTATCAGGTATGTAAAACTTCGTTTTGTAATACCACACACCGACCGCCACTGCCGCAACCAAAGCAGCAATCACAATAACAATGAATGCGGTTTTTATCCTATTCATCTCTGGCGCGGTGTTCCGCAACAAGCGCAGAACGCACCGCTTTCATTCATTGCATTGCAGGCAGGGCAAACCCAGCTCTGTGAAACAGGAGCCTGTGCAGGCTGCTGTACGTAAGCATTCTGCTGTGCATAGGGATTTGCCTGCTGAGGCTGTGCATAAGGATTCTGCTGAGCATATGGGTTAGCCTGCTGAGGCTGACCGTAGGGATTGGGCTGTGCATAGGGGTTAGCCTGCTGAGGCTGACCGTAAGGATTGGGCTGTGCATAGGGGTTAGCCTGAGGCTGACCGTAAGGATTAGGCTGCTGAGCATATTGATTAGGCTGACCGTAAGCGTTTGCAGGAGCATAGCCCTGATTCATAGGCATTGAGTTATTCATTCCCATACCGGGCACACCCATATTTGGCATTGCACCTCTGCCGGGTGTAAGAGTGTTGATAACCTGCTGTGCCATCTGCTGATAGCGGTTATACTCCATTGTACCCATACCCTCAACATCGCTATCATTAAGTCTGACTGTAATTTCATCAAAGTAAGGATTGTTTACGTTTATATCAATGTAGAAATTATATGTAAATTTGTAGCGCGGAGGATTATAGCTGACCTCCTGTCCGTCTTTACCCTGAGTGTATATTTCTTCACGGTCTTCATCAACTCTGAGATTACAGGCGGTAACGCTTGAAAGCGGAATAACATCAGGGTTTTCGTCACTCCAGTTGCCGGGATTACGGCTTGAAACAACAAAGCTCTGCTTCATTGTATCGACATAAATCTTGTCATCTTCACCTAATGTAAGCATAGGTGAAAAAGCGGCAAGAGCCTGCTTGTTCTGCTCTCTGTAATCAAGCTGCTGTTTGATTTCATCAACTGTTGAGCTTCTTCTGTCGCTGAAGAAGGGTGAAAGCTTTTTTGCGCAGTCCTTACACATATTGCCGTCCTCAAGCTTTCTGTTGCCGAGAAGACCTATTTTCTCACCGCAGATGTCGCAAAATTTCTTATCAAAAAGTCCCATAATAAAAATCTCCTTTATAAATTAATAAATTGTTTTCAGTTACTGAGCGTCATTCGCATCGAAGATGTCGCCGCATTCAGGGCAGAACTTCGGCGGATTGTGGGGATCTTCAGGCTTCCAGCCGCACTTGTCGCACAGGTAAAGAGGTGCGCCTGCAGGCTTTTTGCCGCCGCAATTCGGGCAGAACTTGCCTTTGTTTACTGCACCGCAGGAGCAGGTCCAGCCTTCTTCTGCAGGCTTCTTTGCGCCGCACTCTGTGCAGAAGTTACCGCTTACGGTTGCACCGCAGGCACATTTCCAGCCCGTTGCAGGTGCTGCAGGAGCTGCCTGAGCAGGTGTGGGTGCTGCCTGTTGTTGAGCCATCTGCTGCTGTTGCTGTACTCCCGCCGGATACATCTGTGCAGCATTGAAGCCCCCATTAGCACCCATAGCCATATTAAAGCCCATAAAGCCATTCATAGCACCGTTGGGATTATTTGCTGCTGCTTCCATTGCGCTTGCCTGTGCATCAGTCATTCTGCCTGCCAAGTCGGATCGTAGCCATGTCGTTCTGTGAGCCAAGGAGTTGCCCTGGGGCTTTGT
>JAZPYF010000038.1:0-21033 GCA_045544055.1 Acutalibacteraceae bacterium
ATAAAGGTGCTGTGAATATGGAAAAACTGAAGTTTTATCTTATTACCGATACTCATTTTTATAAAAATTCTCTCGGTGCTTACGGTAAGGAATACGATCAGTTTATGCGGTATGAGCAGAAATGCTTTGCCGAAACGGAAAGCATAAATAACTCTGTCTTTGAGTGGCTGAAGAATGCAGACGAGGCGGATATTGTACTTATTGCGGGTGATCTTACCTTTAACGGAGAGCGTGAAAGTCACAAAGCCTTTGTCGGTATGCTCAACAGCCTTAAGGCAAGCGGAAAGAGAGTATATGTGGTAACGGCAGACCATGACTGCAGCGCGCATCCTTTCGGCTACAACGAAAACGGCAGGTTTGAGCTTGAGGGCATAAACCGTGATGAGCTGTTTGATATCTATAACTCTTTCGGCTTTGGTGAGGCAATTGCAGTTGACCGCGAGCATCTTTCCTATGTTGTTCAGCTTGGTGATGGTGTGCGCCTGCTTGCGCTCAATAATGACGGCAGCCGTGACGGCGACCGCAGCTTTGACAGCGTGCACACACAGTGGATTGTGGAGCAGGCTCGAAAAGCAAAAGAGGACGGACAGATGATGATTGCAATGAACCATTATCCTCTGCTGCCGTGCCAACCGCTGTTTTCTCTCGTTTCGGGTGCAATGCAAAAGCGCTCTGCTCAAGCTGTTGAAATGCTTGCAGATGAGGGCGTGCATATTGTTTTCACAGGTCATATGCACCAGCAGAGCATAAACGAATATGTCAGCGAAAATGGCAACAAGCTTTACGATGTCTGTACAGGCTCTGTAATTGCGGCACCTGCTGTAATAAGGCTTGTTACGGTTTGTGATGAGAATACCGTTGATATAAAGTCAATTCCTACTCCTGATTTTGATTGGGATACAAAAGGTAAGGACTGCAAGCAGTACCTGTCCGATACTTTTGACAGTATGGTAAACAGTATCATTGAGGATATGAAATCAAACCCCGCATGGCTGCTCAGGCGATTTGGCGTGCAGGATAAAAAAGCAGTTGAGTTTGCTCTTAAACAGGTCGGCAAGCTTATCAACTCAATTAAGGTAGGTACGCTTGGCAGGCTGCTTTTTATCAAGTGTGACAAATCAATAAGAAAAATGCTTCTCAAGGATTATGCCGTGCGCCTTGTCCGTGAGGTTTTTGAGGGTAACCAGAGCTTTACAGAGGGCACTCCGGAGGGGGATGTTTTCCTTGCCTTCCTCAAAAGGATAAACTTCCTGCTCAAGAAGGTCAACGCAAAAACCTTTGACGGTAAAAAGGCAGATCTTTATGAGCTTCTCAAGCACACTGCAGGTAATTACGGTATTGATGACTGGAATGCTACACTTACACTCAAGTAAGTGAATTGTGTTCTTGGTTTTACGCTGTGGTTAATTTTCTTCAGCATTGTTGACCTTGACCGTAACTTTGTCTATAATAGAGCGTACGGAAGGAATGAAAAGAATGTTAGAACTTAAGAGAATAAAGAAATCATATTTGTCGGGGCTTAATAAGGTTCATGCGCTCAACGATGTCAGCATCAGTTTCCGCGATAATGAGTTTGTTGCAATCCTCGGTCCGTCAGGCTCGGGTAAAACAACACTTCTCAACATTATCGGCGGACTTGACCGCTACGATTCGGGCGACCTTGTAATTAATTCACGCTCCACAAAGGAATATAAGGATAAGGACTGGGACGGTTACCGCAACCATTCTGTCGGTTTCGTTTTTCAAAATTACAACCTTATTCCTCACCAGAGCGTGCTTGCAAATGTTGAGCTTGCCCTTACTCTTTCGGGCGTGAGCAAAAGTGAGCGCCGCCGCAGAGCCAAGGACGTGCTCAAAAAGGTAGGACTCGGCGACCAGCTTCACAAAAAGCCAACTCAGATGTCAGGCGGTCAGATGCAGCGTGTCGCAATTGCACGTGCACTTGTGAATGACCCCGATATTCTGCTTGCCGACGAGCCTACGGGTGCGCTTGATTCCAAAACCAGCGTGCAGATTATGGAGCTTATCCGTGAAATATCAAAGGACAGGCTCGTTATTATGGTTACGCATAACCCGAAGCTCGCAAAAGAATATGCAAGCCGTATAATACGTATCAAAGACGGTGAAATCCGCAAGGATTCAGACCCGTATGATCCTGCCGACGGTGAAGCTGTACCTGCAACAGTACAGCCCAAAACCGCAAAGGGCAAGAAAAAGGAGAAGGCTCCGAGAGCTTCAATGAGCTTTGCTACTTCGCTTTCGCTCAGCTTCAATAATCTCCTTACCAAAAAGGGCAGAACGCTGCTCACCTCGTTTGCAGGCAGTATCGGTATAATCGGAATTGCGCTTATCCTCTCTCTCTCAAGCGGTATGCAGGCATATATCAATTCAATCGAGCGTGATGCACTTGCCTCTTATCCGTTGACAATTGAGACGGAGAGCTTTGACCTGACGCAGATACTCGGCAACATCAGCGATACCAAGCAGGAAACTGCCGATCACGGTACGGATAAGGTCTATAAAAGACCTATGCTGCAGAATTCCGTTGCGGATTTTGAGTTCAAAAGCAGGCAGAATGATCTGAGCAAATTCAAAAAATTTATTGAGCTTAATTCTCAGGTTTTCGCTCCGCTTTGTACCGATATCAAATACGGCTATGATGTTGATTTGCAGATTTTCAAGGCAGATACAAGCAACGGTGTCACGAGAGTGCGTCCGAACGATGCACTTGAAAAGCTTGGTCTTGATTCGAGCGCTGATGTTTGGGAAGAGCTTGTTGGTGATGCCCAGCTTCTCGATACCCAGTATGACGTGCTTGCAGGCAGATGGCCGCAGAACCACAATGAGCTGGTTCTTTTCCTGGATGAAAATAACGAGATTAACGATATTACGATTTATGCACTCGGTCTTGCCGATGTGAGTGAGCTTGAAGATCAGCCGCAGGAGCCTGTTACCGATAGTGACGGCAATCAGGAGCCCGTTGAGCTTGAGGGTTATGATTATGAGGAATTTCTCAACCTCACGTTCAAGCTTGTGCCCGCTACAGATTATTACCGCAAGAACGGTATTGTCTGGGAGGATATGAGCGGCAACGAGGAGTATATGAAAAAAATTGTCGATGCTTCGGATGAACTGAAAATCGTTGCGGTTGCAAAACCGAAGCCGAGCGCACAGTCAACTGTTACGGGTGGCACAATCGGTTACCTCAGCGGTCTTACCGAAAGGGCAATGAGCCTTGCTAACTCAAGCGAAATCGTAAAACAGCAAAAGGCAAACCCGAAGGTCGATGTCTTTACGGGCCTCAGGTTTTTTGAAACAGCAGAGCCGACCGTAGCTCCCACAGCATCACTTGTGGCTATGCCTCAGGTTGAGTTTGCTGCCCATAAGGGCGAAGTACCAAAGGCTGTTGCCGTTGAAAATTCGGCAGAGCTTGAGGTTATGACCCAGGAGGAGATTTACACATATATTGATGAGCATTTCGAGGGCGAAGAAAAGGAAAAGCTGCGTGAGCTTGTAAGGCTTATGCTCAAGGATATCCGCTCCGCTTCCGAAAGACAGAAGCTCATAGCTTACCTCGATGAGCTGCTTGAGGGCAGTGATGCCGACAGCGCAACGGTCTATTCGTATCTCCAGATGATGAACAAGGATATGAAGCTGCAGCTTCTCTCCGCAATTATATTGGCGGTTGAAAGCAATCAGCAGATAGATATTCCTACAAAAGAGGAAATTGAGAGCGGCTCACAGCAGGGAGGTTCAACCTCAAATAACTCAAAACCCACAGCAAAGCCTGAAGAGCCTAAAGAAAAATTCTCCTATTCATCTCTTGAAGAGAACCTCTTTGCCCTCGGTTCAGCCGATGCATCAAATCCGACAAGCATTGAAATTTATCCGACGGATTTTGAGGCAAAGGAGCGTATCGTTGAAATCATTGACGATTATAATAAAAAGCAGATTGCTGACGGCAAAGAAGAAAACACAATCGCTTATACCGACTATGTCAGCTTCGTTATGGGCTCGATTACTCAGGTAATAGATATCGTGACATATGCGCTTGTAGCATTCGTTGCAATCTCACTTGTCGTTTCGTCAATTATGATCGGAATTATCACGTATATTTCCGTTCTAGAACGCACAAAGGAAATCGGTATCCTCCGTTCAATCGGTGCTTCAAAAAAGGATATTTCGCGCGTTTTTAACTCGGAAACAATCATTGTCGGTTTAACATCGGGTGCGATAGGAATACTCGTGTCGCTCCTGCTGCTGATTCCGATAAATGCAATTATCGATGCGGTTGCAGGTATCCCGTCTCTTGCACAGCTTCCGTTCTACGGAGCGATAGCTCTTATCGTAATCAGCGTTGTGCTCACTCTTGTGGCAGGCTTCATTCCTGCAAGAGTTGCGGCAAAGCGTGACCCCGTGGTAGCTCTCAGAAGTGAATAAAAATAAAAGCTTCGGTGATTTGTTCACCGAAGCTTTTTTATGCCTTCCCTTTGAGGGGAAGGTGGGTTTAATTTTACTTGTGATTCTTAATATAGTACTTATAGAATTTGACACAGTGGGCAACCTCATCAACGCCGATGCTTTCGTTTGCGGCGTGCATGGCGGCAAGCTGAGCATTGCTCATCTTGATCGGGCAGAAACGCAGGCAGTTATCTGCAATTGCTTCATAGTGACGGCAGTCTGTACCTCCTGTCATAAGGTAGGGGATAACGCCTGCGTCGGGGTAGCATTCGTTTACGCACTTTGTAAGGTATCGGAATTCTTCACCCTTGTAGTCAACGCAGTTTGAAGCGCTTCTTGCGTGAATTACTTCCAGCTCAAGGTCGTACTTGTCGGCATACTTCTGCAGTACTGCAAGCGACTGTTCAACGTTCTGGTGCGGAGAGGGACGAAGATTGCAGACTACATATCCCTCTGTCGGAATTACGTTTGGTGTATGTGAGCCCTCTGCCATAGTACAGGCAAAGGTTGTTTTAACAAAAGCCTTGCACATGGGGCTTACCATGGGGAGAACCTTTGTAAGCAGACCCTTAAACAGCCACATGTTGCCAAGCACCATTCTCAGCGGGAAGCCGAGATAGGGAGCAGCTTCTGTAAGCATTGCATAAACGGGGCCTGAAATCTCTGCTTTGAAGGGCTGGTCCTTTTCTATATCTGCTACAAACCTTGCAAGCCTTACCATAGGTGTGTTCTTGGGCGGAGTTGAGGAATGACCGCCCTTGCCCTTTGCCTTTACCTTGACATCGATGTATCCTTTTTCAAGTATACCGATCGCGGCACACCAGCCGTCCATTGTCGGGAGCTGACCTTTGAGTATAGCGCCGCCCTCGTCCATAGCAACGTCGAGCTTTACACCCTTTGATTTGAGGTAGTCAACAAGCATCGGAGCGCCGCCGCCCGAAATCTCTTCGTCAACAGCGGTTGCAAGGTATACGTCACAGGGAGGAACAAATCCCTCGGCAAGGAGCTCTTCAACAGCCTGAAACTCGGAGAAAACTGTTGACTTGCAGTCCATCGAGCCTCTGCCGTGAATGTTTCCGTCAGCAATCTCACCGGAGAAGGGGTCTCTTTCCCATGTGGGTTCGTCTGCCGTTACAACATCCTGGTGACCCATAAGAAGCAGACCTTTTCTGGAGGAATCTTTACCTGGCCAGCGGAAAAGCAGATTGCCCTCAAGCTCGGTACATTCGAGCTTTTCAAAAATAAGAGGGAAGTTTGATTTCATAACCTCGTGCAGTTTATAGAACTGTGTGAGGTCAGTATTGCCGCGCAGTGAAATCGTTGGTACCTTTATCATTTCAGAGAGCTTTGCCGCATAGTCGTCAGCCTCTTGTTTTGTGGGGTTGATTGCGGGTGCAGCGGTGTTTGGCTTTGCTTTGATTTTAACTGCTTTAACGGCAGCTATGCCGAGCAGAATCACGATCAGTGCAAGCAAGCAAAGCAGAATAATTCCTACGGTTTCCATATGGTTAAAATCCTCCTTGGATATTTAGATTGCTGAAAAGAAGAAAAGTGTAAGCGCAAGGCAAACCTGTGCGCCGAAGTATGTAACGCTGTTAAATACCTTCAGCTTGAACTTTTTGTAGCGGGTGTCAAAAGAAATAAGTGCAAGCGAAAGGTCGGAGAGGAAGAAGCAGATACCGCCGATTATCAGCAGAACGGCTGGTACGGTATAACCGCCGTTATTGAGAAGTCTTAAGCCGATATTGGCGGATTTTATCATCATCATAGTGACGAAAAAACCGTAAACCAGGCAGGGTACAAAGAGCGTATCAAAACGGATTTTTTTGATAAAGCAGAATGTGAAGCACGCCGCAACGATAACTAAGGCTGAAATAATCTCTGCTGCGGAAAAAACAGGCATTCCGTCCGGCAAAATACACTGAATCCTAATGTATGCCATACAGTAGAAAATGTGTGCTGTCATAAAAAACAGCATACCGATAACGAAAAATTTCTTTGTCGGCTTTGGTATATGCAACATCAGGTCACCAAGCCATGAGGCGACAAAGCCTGTGAGCATCATAGCGGAAAACACATTTAGCCCTTTGTATGAGATAACTGCGGTAACCGCTACAAGCAGATAATCGGTTGCACAAACCATTTTTATGCCGAGTGATTGCCAGGTTTTTGTAGGCCACATCTTTTTCAGATACAGCGGCACAAAAACTATTTCAAGCACTATAAGTGCTGCGCAAACAAAAGAGGTCAGCGTAGTCATCGTCTGCATTTCTCCGTTCACACGAAATTATGTTTTATTTGTTCTTTTTGGCCCAACGGCTTCTGAAGAAAAGCTGCCAGCTCAGTACGAGCGCAATTCCGAAAAGTGCGGCAACAACTCTGCCTGCCGTAATTTCAATATCGCCCTGAATCTTGGAGCCGTCCTGAATTGTTATGTTTCTTACGGCT
Organism: Acutalibacteraceae bacterium; assembly: GCA_045544055.1. GTDB lineage: Bacteria > Bacillota > Clostridia > Oscillospirales > Acutalibacteraceae > UBA8612. The sequence goes on from JAZPYF010000038.1 coordinate 6,910, forward strand.
TCGTCAAGTACGTCTCTTGCATCAGCCATTGCGTATGTTGCCGATGTGCCGTCTGCAAGCAGAAGCTCAGCAGCCTCAAGAGCAGACTTATAGTCATTAACTCTGTTGGGAGCGCAACCCTCTGTGTCTGTAGCCTTTGCCACATTCACACTCTGTGTGAGCTTTGTGCGCTCTGCAGTGTTGCTTTCAAGGTAAGCTGCAAAATCAGCAGGATAGGCGGTTTCGAGCACGGTGTAGCCTCTTGCTATAAGGTCATCCCAACTGCGTGCCGAGTCTGTTCTTTTTGCACTCTTTGTTGAGTCTGCAAATGAGAACATACCCTTGACACCTGATTTGTCAAAGAAGAATGTAACGCTGTTGTGAAGAATCACACCGTCCTGATTGTTTGTCTGGAGCAGTACTGTGTCACAGCATTCTGCTTTGCCGTAGGCTGATACCTTTGCAACGGCAATCGGATAAATATTGCCTTTGTAGTAGCCTATAAGCTTTGCGCCTTTGCTTTTTGCCCATTCGGCAGCTTCGCCTGCGCCTGCTTTGATGCGGTAAACAGCCTCTGTTTTGATATCGAGTGCTGCCGCTTCATTGAACTTTTCTTCAGCCTGCTGAATATCGGCTGCATCAACAATAATTGTTACTGATCTGCCGTTAATTACCTGCACAGCTTCTGCAAGACTTATGCTGTCTGCAAGCGAAACATAGTCAGCGCCGCTTTCAACAGCGGTATTGACATCTGTAAGTGAGCGGCAATATGCTGCAAATTCGATATCTTGTATTACCTCAGTATCGGCAAAAGCAACTGTCGCAAGCGAAAGCGAAACAATTACTGTTAAAGCGAGGGTGATAATTGCTTTTGAAATCTTATGCATAACTTCTCCGATTTATTTAAGATTGATTTTGTGGTTCATAAACCATGCGCTGAGCCAGAAGAAGAGTGCTGTTGCGACAAATTCAAATATTACGTCTGCAACGCCGTAAACCATACCGCCGGATGTCATTGCGCGGGTTGTCAGCTCGATACCCTGAACGGAGATGAGAAGTGAAAGGGGAATATAAGCGGTGAGGTATGTGCTGATAATTGTCGTAACTCCGTAGAGAACTACAAAGATGATTATTGCCGGAATAAGGCTTTGACGCTGGAACGGGCGCACGTTAGAGAGTGTAACGGCAAAATAGATTTCTGCAATAAGGAAAACTATCTTGAGGAAAATTCTTGTAACGATAACTGCAATAACCGTAACTACCGCGCCTGTGTCGGGAAGCTCTGCGATTGTGGAGATAAGAATTTTAATCATTGCGATATTCTCTTCGCCAACCTGATCTGCAGCATAGAGATAAATTCCGAAGAAAATGCCGATCAGTGAAATATAGCTGAGCAGAATCCAGAAGAATGAGCAAAGTGTTTTTGCAAAAAGGAGCTGACCGCTCGTGACAGGGAGAGTAAATGTGAGATAGCCCTGGTCGCGGAACATTGATTTGTTGAAGTTGGTTATAACGGAAATAAGTGTGACGATAAGAATACCGAGCGCCACAACAATTACCGCGATAAGAGAAATTGCTGAGAGCCATGTGATTTCGAACATAAGTGAGATTGCGAGGAAAGCAACGGCTGCAACAGCCGCAATATAGATATTGGCAACGGAATGAAGTCCTGCCTTGAGTTCGTTTTTGATGAGCTTACCAACCAAAGCTGAACACCTCCTTAAAAATTTCTTCTACGCTTCTGCCGCTTTCGCGTATCTGGTCAATGCTTGAGTCGAGCTTGACCTGACCTTCACCGATCATGAGTACTGAATTGAAGATACGCTCAACGTCATTGATAAGGTGAGTTGAGATAAGAACGGTTGATTTCTGTGCGTAGTTGTTCATAATGATGTCGAGGATACCGCTTCTTGTTGCGGGGTCAACACCGCCGAGCGGCTCATCAAGGCAGTAGAGCTTTGCAGCACGGCTCATAACGATGAGGAGCTGAAGCTTTTCCTGCATACCCTTTGACATTGTCTTGATTTTCTGGTTGGGATCAAGACGGAAGTGACTGAGCATATCCATAGCCTTTGCCTTGTCAAAATCTGCGAAGAAATCCTGAAAATAGTCGATAGCGTCTTTAGCCTTCATCCATTCGGGGAGATAGGTACGCTCGGGCAGATATGCTGTGATCGATTTGGTGTAAATTCCGGGCTCGTGTCCGTCGATAAGAACAGTGCCGCTGTAATCGTGGATAAGACCGGTAAGGATTTTGATGAGCGAGGTCTTACCGCAGCCGTTGGGACCGAGCAGACCGATTATCTGTCCCTCTTCATAGCTAAGGTCAAGACCGCGCAAAACCTTGTTTTGTCCGTAGGATTTTTCAAGGCCCTTGACCTCGATGATTTTACTCATTTGGTTTTACTTCCTTTCCTTTTTGATTTTTTATTTAACTTAGGTATTTTCAGTTCAACCGATGATGTACCCTCCGCCGGAACACTGTGTGAGGTTTTCCAAAGGTGGATAATGCCATCATCGTTGAGTACTTTCAGTATTGTTATGGTCAGCGGAAGAATGAACATTCCAAGCACTCCGAAGAGCTTGAGACCGAGGTACATTCCTATAAGCGTTGCAATCGGCGGCAGACCGAGCTGACCTGCAACGAGCTTAGGCTCAATATACTGGCGAAGAACCGTTATTATCACATAAATCACAAGCAGACCTATTCCACGACCGATATGTCCCATAAAAAGGGATATGATTCCCCATGGAATAAGTATTGTACCGGAGCCGAGAATCGGCAGAATATCGACTATTGCAATGCAAAGTGCGATCAGCACCTTGTAACCGCCGTCATAGAAGCCGAGCAGGTCAAGCACAGTAAGGCCGATGAAAATTTCGGTGAATGTGATACATATAATAAGGCAGTATGCCTTGAACATCTTTTTTAGCGTATTGAGTGTGAGATTTTTTGTTTTTGTAAGGTTTTCTCTTTTCTTTTCGGGCAGCTGCCGTTTGATAAAGCCTGTTATTCTGTCATAGTCGGCAGTCATAAAACAGCACGAAATAAAGAAAATGACAACAGAAATTAAAAAACTGGGAACTTTGCTTGCTGTTGTCAGCACTCCTGAGAGCGGAGTTTTGAGTATAGACGGATCAAAGCTCAGCAGGGGAGGTGCTTCGTGTTCTGCCTGCTGTTCGGAAAACGCACTGATAAGATTGTCTGCCAGGCTTTTTACCGATTCTGCAAGTGATGCTTCAATTGCATCGGGCAGAGGCTCAATAAGACCTATAATGTAGCTTTCGGCGCGTGTTATAAAATCCGGTATGCTTTCAAAGGTTTGCATAAGTGAGCCGATAAGACCCTTGATCTCAATTGCTATGCTTGTGCCTGCCAATGCAATAAGTCCTATAAGGAACAGAGCAATCAGCAAAACGGCAACAAATGAAACAAATCCCTTTTTGAGAGGTGTACGATCCGTGATTGCTCTTACGGGCTTTTGCAGAAGCACCGCCGCAAAGAAAGCAAATAAAAACGGAGCCACCGTCCAAAATGCAAAGCGCATAAACAGATAAAACGCACCGATTATCAGCGAAAAATAGGTGACGTTTATCAGCAGCGACCTTCTTTTTTCAACTGTTGTGTTCAATTTTTTTGTTTCTCCTTCCGATATGTGCAAAATTACACGATATATATTATAATACATAATACTTAAAAATACAATATCAACATTAAAAGTTGAAAAAATCTTCACAGTTTCGGAAAAAGGTTGTTTTGTAAGCGTAAGTAAAGTATAAACACTTGACAAAATTGCGGTTTGGGACAAAAGTACTGTTTAAGGATGAACTGTTGCCTGAAACTGCGCTGTTATTGGGCTTAAGAGATTTTATGAATATCATTGATCAGTTGTTTTTTTATCATAAAAGGCCATTTGTAAAGTGCAATATCTTTACTGGCGACAATAAAACACCCGCCGCACTTTTTTGTGCAGCGGGTGCATTTTCATGAACTGATGTCAGCTTTTGTCAGCAGTACGGCGTTCGTCGATTTCTTTTTTGATGTCATCGTACTTTTTGCCGTAGAGCCAATATTTTTTCTGGTAAATGAAGTAGCCGATTATTGTCAGCGGAATGGGAGTGAGGAACATGAATGCACGAAGGATTGTAAGACCCTTTGTTTCGATGAGCTCTTGGTCAGCAGCTATTTTGATAATCTGGTCATCCTCAACCTCGTCATCCATAGCGAGGAGGTTGTTGTAAAGAACTTCGTCCTTGACGAGATATTTTCCGTCTTCATCTGTGAAGAGCTGTACAGTGCTGATTGCGCCTGTTTCAAGGTCGGTAACAGTCATATCTGTGATAGTGGGAAGACCCGAAACAGCAATACCGATACCGAGGATGAGGGCAGCAATTGCGCCTGCAAACTTAGTGATAAGGGTCTGAACGCTGAACATAACGCTATCGCCGCGCTTGCCTGTTTTCCATTCGCCGTAGTCAACGATGTCAGCAATCATAACTGTGGAGCCGATCTGGTTGAGACCCGAAGCTGTCATAAGGAATGCACCGGAAAGAGCAACAAGAACGGTGTTTGCAATGTACTGACCGGGCTTGATAAAGAAGAAAATTGCGAAAAGAAGAACATAGCTGACAATGCAGGCAAGGAATGAAATTCCGTAGATCTTTTCACGGGGCAGCTTCTTAACAATAAGGCTGTAGAAGATCATTGCAATACCCTGACCTGTACAGGCGATAACCCAGAAAAGGGTGTAGCTGTATGCCTTGGGAAGGTAGTTAGCACCGTCTTCGTAGCAGTATGTATAAAGGTAAAGAATCTGAGAAAGGGCAATTGTTGTACCGATAAGGAAGAATATAAGTGAGCCTGCGTATGCGCGGAGCTGGTCATTCTCTTTGAAGGTTGAAAGAATGTACTTGAGACCTACGTTTTCATGGGGCAGCTCATATCTTTCGCGTACGCCGATGACCGTAACAAGAAGGAATACAACCATAACGATACCGGTTGCCATGCCGAGGTACTGGTAAGCCTGCTTCATTCCGCCTTCACCGTCAGCAAACATGGGAAGGATGAAGGAAGTGCCGAGCATACCTACAAGGAAACCGCCGAAGCCGCCGATGAGCTTAGCCATTGAGCTTGCCTGGTTTCTTTCGTCGGTTGAGTTTGCCATTGTGGGAAGCATTGTCCAGAAGGGAACGTCAAGCACTGTGAATGACATACCCCAAAGAACATAAGCAATAAGGTAGTATGCGTATTTTCCGATTACACTCTGGATACCGACGTTTGAGAACATCGCAACGATCGTGATAGCGTTGATGATTGCGCCGATAAGAATCCAGGGGCGGTAACGGCCGAATTTACTCTTCTTTGTGTTGTTGACGATTGTTGCAAGCATCGGGTCGTTGACAGCGTCCCAGAGCTTTGCAATAACAAAAGCAACGGTAAGCACCATGGGGTTGAGACCCTGGTAGATACAAAGGTAAACGAGGAAGAATGCGTTGATACAGTTGTTGCTGAACTCTCTGCCGAGTGAACCGAGCGAATATGCTGCGATTTCGCCTACGGTGAGCTTGTTCTTGATTTTTTTCGCCATATGGCAACCTCCTTGATGGTGATTTGTGATAGGCTCACAGATAAAATAATTATATCATATCAGATTTGTCTTTGCAATCAAAAAAGACAATTTATATATTTATTTTCGAATAATTGCTAAAATAATAAGTATATGTTATAATAACTTGATTATAAAAGTTTGCGAAGAAAGGAGTTGACCGCCTGAGCTTATGGAAAAGAATACACGTACAGTAAACAGCCTCAAATCCGTTGCAACGGGAGTAGGCGGTCAGGCGCTGACCTTTCTTCTGCAATTTGTCAACAGAATTGTACTTATTAATACAATAGGTGTTGAATACCTCGGTATCAGCGGACTTTTCACCAGCGTAATCACAATTCTGAGTATAGGTGAGCTCGGAATCGGCACGGCAATATGCTATGCGCTTTATAAGCCTTTGGCGCAAGGTGATACGAAAAAAGTCTGTGCTACGATGAATCTGCTCAAAAATGCGTACCGTGTAGTTGGCATTTCAATCGTTATATTCGGCGTTGTTTTCTATCCGTTCCTTCCTCATTTTATGAAGGGAACAACCGATTTGGTCGATGTCAACGCAGTTTATGCTCTCTATATTGCAGACAGTGCTTTTTCCTACTTCTTTTTTGCGTATAAGAGTGCACTCCTGCAGGCAGACCAGAAAAAATACGTTGTCAATATTATCGGCAACGCTGCGGCGGTTGCAACAATAGCTCTGCGTACCGTTGTGCTTGCGCTGACAAGGTCGTATATAGCTTATATGGTTGTGCAGACGGTGGGAAATATATCAAAGAGCCTTGTCTGCTCAATAATTGTCAACAAGCGTTACCCTTATCTTGCTTCGGGCAAAAAAGAACGGCTGAGCCGTGATGAGCGCAGGGGAGTTTTCAAAAATCTGTTTGCGCTCTCTGTCAATAAAATCAGCAATACTATTCTCGGCTCGACCGATAATCTAATAATCGCAAACCGCATCAGTATGATTGCTGTCGGTCTTTACTCGAATTATTCGCTCATAACAATGGCGGTCACTCAGCTTGTCAAAAGCGTTTTTTCGGCTTTTACGGCAAGCATCGGCAACCTTTTTGCCGCAGAAAACAAAGAAAAAAGCGAGTTTGTATTCCGCTGTATGAATTTTCTTAATTTCTGGTTTTACGGCTTTTGCGCAATATCGCTTTTCAATTTGTTAAATCCCTTCATTGCTCTTGTATGGGGCAGGGATATGCTGTTTGATGATTTGACCGTTCTTATAATCGTTCTCAACTTCCTGACCGAGGGTTTGCAGAATGCAGTGCTTTCTTATAAAGACGCCTGCGGACTTTTCTGGCAGGGCAGGTACAGACCTGTTGCAAGCGTTATTGTAAATCTTGTTCTTTCGGTTGTGCTTGCTGTTTATATGGGAATTGCAGGTATATTCCTTGGCACAATTATCAGCAGATTCGTAACAACCTGGTGGTTTGATGCAAGACTTGTTCACAGGCACGCTTTCGGTATTTCACCGAAGAAATACTATTTGCGCTACTTTGCGTCGCTGTTCAGGGTCTGTGCCGTCGGTGCGGCAATATTTTTTGCTACAGCTCCGCTTGAAAAGTACGGCTATGCGGCTTTGTTTGCCTACCGTCTTGCGGCTTGTGTCGTTGTGCCTAACATTATTTTCTTGCTGAGATTCAGAAAAACAGAAGAATTTATTTATATTTTGGATTCGGGCAAAAGATTGCTCGGAAAATTTGCGAAAAAAAGGTGATGAACCGTGGATAAACATTTACTTGCACTTGAATTTGATAAAATACTCGAGCGTCTTGCTGAATACACCTGCTGTGATGACAGCCGTGAGGCGGCTCTTGCTCTGCGACCTTCCGGCAGACTTGATGAGGCACAGTCTTTGATGAATCAGACGAGGGATGCTCATATGCTCCTTGCGCGCTTCGGCGGTCCGTCCTTTGGCGGAATGAAAAATGTCAATAACGCTCTGCACAGGGCTGATGCAGGCTCAACGCTTTCTATGCGTGAGCTGCTCGATATTGCGGAAACGCTGCGTGTTATACGCTCGCTTGTTCAGTGGCGCAGCACCAATGCAGGCGTTGAGAGCTGTCTTGATGTTTTTTTCGGTGCGCTCACTCCGAACAAATATCTTGAGGATGCAATAACCTCTGCAATTGTAACTGAAGAGGAGATGTCGGACAATGCTTCTCCCGAGCTTGCTTCAATCCGCCGTAAAATCCGTATTCAGGAATCGAAGGTGCGTGAGCAGCTCGACAAAATGACACGTTCGTCAAAATACAAAGATATTTTGCAGGAGAGCATTGTCACAATGCGCAACGGCAGATATGTTCTTCCTGTTAAGAATGAGCACAGAGGTGCCGTACCCGGCCTTGTTCACGATACTTCGTCTAGTGGTGCAACGGTATTTATTGAGCCTATGGCTGTTGTTGAAGCGAACAACGAAATCAAGGTTCTGCTTTCGAAAGAACGTGATGAAATTGACCGTATTCTTTCCGCTCTTTCCGTTGAGGCAGGCAGCTTTGCCGCCTCTATCAAAAGTAGCTTTGAGTGTGCGGTTGAGCTGAACCTCATCTTCTCAAAAGCACAGCTTGCTTACAGTATGAATGCTGCTACGCCCGAGCTCAATAATGAAGGCAGGATAGAGCTGAAAAACGCTCGCCATCCTCTGCTTGATAAAAAAAAGGCTGTGCCGATAAATATCCGCCTGGGCAAGGATTTTGATACGCTTGTTATAACAGGCCCGAATACGGGCGGTAAAACCGTATCGATTAAAACCGTAGGCTTGCTCACTATCATGGCTTCCTGCGGATTGATGATACCCGTCAGCGAGCTGAGTGAAATATCTGTTTTTGATAAAATTCTTGCTGATATCGGCGATGAGCAGTCTATTGAGCAGTCACTTTCAACATTTTCTGCTCATATGGTAAATATTATTGATATTCTCTCTGTTACCGATGACAGAAGCCTTGTGCTGATTGATGAGCTTGGCGCCGGCACAGACCCGGTTGAGGGTGCGGCTCTCGCTATGGCCATTCTTGAATCTCTTGCTCTCAAGGGTGCAAAGATTGCCGCAACAACTCACTATGCCGAGCTTAAGGCTTATGCACTTCAGACACCGAGAGTTGAAAACGGCTGCTGTGAATTTGACGTTGCAACCCTCCGTCCGACTTACAGATTGCTCATAGGTATGCCGGGACGATCGAATGCTTTTGCGATTTCCGAACGGCTCGGAATGGACAGCGATATTGTTGCACGTGCGGCAGAGCTTGTTTCTGCAGAAAACTCACAGTTTGAGGACGTTATAGAAAGCCTTGAAAAGAGCAGAAGAGATCTTGAATCTCAGCGTCAGGAGGCCGATGAGCAGACAAGACGTGCCGAAGAGATGCGCCGTGAAGCTGAAACCAGAAAAGAAAAGGTTGAGCAGCAGCGCCAGAAAGAGCTTGACGATGCCAAGGCGCAGGCAACACGTATTGTTGAGCAGGCAAAGCGTGAGGCTTATGCCTTGCTTGCCGAAATAGATAAGCTCAAAAAGGAAAAAGACAAGGCGAAGGATATGGCGGAGCTTGCCCGCAGAGCGAGAGCAACCGTCAGAAAAGGCGTTGATGCCATGGACGAGGCAGCAGACCCTGTTGAAAGCTATGAGGATGACGGCGACTATGTCCTGCCACGACCGCTCGCAGTCGGTGACAGCGTGCTGATTGTCGGCCTTAACAAGCAAGCAACCGTTCTTGCGCTCGAAAAGGGCAACAATGTTCAGGTTATGGCAGGCACGGCAAAAATGCGAGTTAAGGTTGAAAATCTCCGTTTGCTGACCGATAAGAGCAAGCAGAAATCCGAGCCGAATAAACCACGTAAAACAGGTGACAGCCTTGAGGGCAGGGGAACGCTTGCCGCTGAAACAAGACTTGACCTGAGAGGTATGATGGTTGATGATGCGCTGATAGAAATTGACCGGTTTATTGACAGCGGTCTGAGAACAGGTCTGAGCGAGTTTACGATAATTCACGGCAAGGGTACAGGCGCTCTGCGTGCCGCAACCCATAACTACCTTAGAAAGAGTAAGTTTGTAAAGTCATTCCGCCTCGGCATTTACGGTGAGGGTGAAACGGGCGTAACAATAGTAATTCTTAAATAAGAAAAAGATAAAAAAGAACACAGCCGCTCTCTGTTAAGAGAACGGCTGTGGTTTTTTGTGCATAAGAATAGAAAAAAGAATTTATATAATTATGCTTCTTCTCTCATCTTTGCAAAGCACTCGCTGCAGTAAACAGGGCGGTCCTCACGGGGTCTGAAGGGGACCTTGCACTCTGCGCCGCACTGTGCGCAAGTAGCGTCGAACATTTCACGCTCGGGCTTGTTTGCATTCTTGCGTGCATCACGGCAGGCCTTGCAGCGCTGAGGCTCGTTTTCAAAGCCCTTTGCAGCATAGAACTCCTGCTCGCCGGCTGTGAAAACAAATTCGTTGCCGCATTCCTTACAGATGAGAGTCTTGTCTTCGTACATTTTGGTTACCTCGCTAAAAAATAAATATTTTTGACACCCCGGACGGAATCTCACCGTCATCTTGCTTTTGGAGCACGCTCTTTTTGAGCTACTGGGGCATATATGCTTCTCGTCAGAATCAGTCGGCTTTGAGCTTGCGGCGGATACGCTGCATTGCATTGTCGACAGATTTGACGGTCTTGCCTGTCTTAGCTGCGATATCTGCATAGGTCATACCGCGCAGATATAACGCAAGCACCGTTCTTTCAAAATTTGAAAGTCGGGTTCTTATTTTTTCTGCCATTTCCTCAACAAATTCATAGGATTGAAGGTCATCGCTGTCACTTGTATATCCTTCTGCTGAATAAAGGCTTTCGAGAGTAACTGTAGGTACGCCTTTTTTCTTGGGCTTTCCGCAAAGCGAATACATTTCGTTGATGGCACAGCGGAAAGCATATGTTGAGAACCTGACGCCTTTTTCGGCGTCATAGGAGCGGATTGCGTAAAGAATTGCCATAAGGCCTTGCTGAGAAAGGTCCTGCCGGTCGTAGCAGTATTGCTTGGCAAACTGGTGAGCCTTGAAGCTGATAAAGCCGGAAAAACGGTTCATCAACTCGGTTACGGCAAGCTCGCCGTCATCGGATTTTGCAAGTGAGACAACCTCTTCATCCGATAATCCTGTAAAAAGAGCGTTGCTCAAATCGCAGTTCCTCACTTTCCTTAGGGCAAGTAAATCAATAATACTGTATAAAAAGAAATTTGTCAATAGATTATTCGTAGAATTTTTCAAAAAACTATACATTTTTTACAATCAACAGCAAAAATGTCAAAAAAAATTAGTTTTTTTGCTGTAATTTATCAAGATCAAGGTCATAAGCGGCAATAAATTCGTCAACAAAGGTTTTTGCCGCAGGAATATCAAGCCCTGCAATCAGCTCAAGCGTAGATTGTTTGGCACTTTTGAATTCGCTGTTGCCTGCCTTTTCTTCTTCTATGCATTTGATCAGAGCGGAGATTTTATCAGCCGCTTTTACCAGCCTCCAAAGAGGAGCATCCGCTTCATCCTTAATGAAAAACGGGCGGTAATTTGCCTGCATATATTCAGGCAGCATAGCTACAAGATGTGAGGCCGTTTCACGCTCGACGGTCTTGTAAGCCTGCTTTAACTGAGGGTTGCCGTACTTGATAGGTGTTGGCATATCACCCGTGATAATCTCGGGCATATCGTGATATATGCCGAGCATTGCGGCACGCTCTGCATTGTAGTTAGTACCGTATTTTTCGTTGGATATCACTGCAAGAGCGTGGGCAATTGCGGCAACCTCAAGTGTATGCTCGCTGAGGTTTTCTTTGCGTGTGTTGCGCATAAGTGCCCAGCGGTCGATATATTTCATTCTGGAAAACATTGCAAAAAAGTTGTAAGACATAGCTTTCTCCTTAATTTATCGCGGGATTTTTGAGTATAAGTATATAGCCGAATTCACTCAGGTAGGGCTGATATCCCATTTCGAGGTACTCGGCACGAAGGTCTGTGGTTTCATCAACAAGCGGTGCGCGCATATCGAACACAACGTAGTCGGTCTCGTTTTTGGATTTGATTTCGTAAACCTCGTGTCGCTGTGCAATATGCGGCACGAAGAATGTGCTTGCCTTAACGCTTGCATCCTTAGGGATTGATTCCAGCGCAGAATCGAGTATTTCAAATTCCTGACGCGCTACGGTATAGCGGTGTGTGTAGTTTTCGAGCTTCGGTGCGGCGGTGACGAGGAAAAACATTACCGATGCAGTTGCTGCAAGCAGAGCTGTATATCTTCTTGCACGTGCGCCAAGCTCAGACGAATTGATTATCGCCAGGTAAATCATGCACGAGATTGCTCCATAGGTATACTGGAAATCAATATTGTACTGGTAAATGTAGCTCGTCATAAGGTTAAAGAGCATAAAGGGCAGAACGAGAATGAGGTGCGAAACACGCTTTGTCGCAAACGGAAGAAAACCGAGCGGCAGCAGCACGTACATAAGGTATGGCAGCTTTTCAACCTTGAGCGTTTGTGTAAATACGTATGCAGGGTTGGTGAGGATTATCTGCACCATACCGAGCAGACCTTTATCTTCAAACATATAGTTCTGGTAGTGCGAGGTCAGCAGACCGTCTCCGTGGTTGGTAAGAATTGTGATTGCAATTATAAAATATATAAGCGAAGCCGCACAGAGGATTATGCCGTGAAGATAACGCTTGCGGGAAAGAATCACAAAGAGCGAAAAGAAGAAAACAAAAAGGCAGGCATCCTCTTTAATGCCGAAAACAAATACAGTCGCAATGTACATGAGCAGGTATTTTTCACGCTCAAAGAAGTAAAATACCCACAACAAAAGGGGAACGAGGAAACAGTTTTCGTGCAGGTCATAGCTTGTGCCACAGATTATAATCGGGCTGAACGAGTATGCAACAGCAAGCAGAATAATTATCTTGTTGCTCAGTCCCTTGTGCTTTGCCAGCAGATAAATCGGCACAATTCCGCTTGCAAGCACAACAGCCTGACCTATCTGGAGCGTATAGGGTGAGGGGAAAATAAAGTAAGTCGGTAAAAGCAGATAATAAATAGGTGAAATATGTACCGCAAAGTGAGAAAGAAGCTGATCTCTCTCGCTTGAGGTTATGGGCAGACCCGTTTCTTTCATATGGTGGAACATATTAACGAAAAGACCGAAATCAAAGTTGGGCGAGCTGTAAGTGGCATATCGCAGGCAGGTTATAACAGCAATTATCGCCAGCAACGTAACACCAAGTACGGTGACTATGCCAACGGTAGCCTTGTTACCGATTTTGATTTCACCGAGCCCGAGCTTATCATCCTTGAGCAGGAAAATCATCATAATTGCAGCGAGGATTATAAGGCTAAGCGCAAACCAGAAATCACGCTTGACCGTAAGCAGGTAAGCGGAGAAAAGCGCAAAGCTAAGCGTCATACCCCACGTATCGATCATATACCGCGACAGTATAAAGCTCAGTGCCGACAAAGCTGCGAATCCGCAGATGAAAACAACGGCATAGCCGACAAGATCAATATTAAATGCGAATTTGATATCCGTGAAGCTTATCGGGCTTGCGAGCGCAATGTAAAAATTCAGCGCGCACCATACGGCAACAAAGCGTTGAATTATCCGCTCAATTTCAAAGCAGGTTTTAAGTTTATCTTTCATTTTGTGTTTTCCTTACCTTTTGTATGATTAAAATTTATTATATCAAAATAATATAGATAAAGCAATAAGTAAAAGCAACCTCCCGCTGTCGGGAGGTTGCATGCAGTTGCTATACATTTTGTGTCTGTCTTTTCTTCATCTTTTTCCAGCTGATGAAGCCGTATATATCGTTTGCAAAAAATGCGATAAAGCAAACAACCACAGATATATAACGTATATCGGTTATGCTTGCAAGTATCCATAAAACAATAAGCACAACATCGTTTGCGGCGTATGCAAGCGCAAAATACGGGCTTCTTCTGAAGGTGAGATATACTGCCAGAAAGCTCGTTGTTACCGATAGCGTGCTCGGCAATATATTAGCCGTTCCGAAGTGCTTGAGTATAAAATAGAACAAAACGGTAATTACCGCCGTCATTACACACATAAGAACGGTTTCGGCTTTGCTGATTGAATTCACCTTGACTTCGGCTTTATTGCCGTTATAAGGGTTTTTCAGCCACGATATAAGTGCGAATACCGCCATAGGCATTGTCATACCGAGGTAGGTTATCATTTCGCCGTAGTAAGAAAAGGTGTAAGAGATGATTCCGTACAGCAGGCTGAATATTACCATAAGCAGCTGACCGAAAGGGTTGCCCTTGGCGTTGAATATCAGCGATGTTACTCCGATAAGTGAAGCAAACAGCGTAAGGTAATTTTCTCTGTCAAATATACAAAACGATATTACGATAAGTGCCGCCGATGTACACCACAGCACGGTTTCTGCCTTTGAAAAATATTTTGACGTCAGTTTAAGCTTTGACATAATAGCCTCCTTGAAAAAAAGCATCCGTATGCACATCTTCTAAGACCTAACGATGTGCAAACGAATGCT